>JBAVVD010000073.1:0-103239 GCA_049697115.1 Candidatus Aminicenantales bacterium | reverse complement strand
TGAACTGTGGGTCAAGAGTGAAAATCGGGCTGTACCTTTTTGTCGAAAAGCATGCTGCACAACCGCTTTCTATACCCTCAATGAGGTTTTATCCCTGTTGGTAATTTCCTAATGGCAATTTTGGGTTTAACGGCTTTATTATCCGGCCTGGGAGCGCCAATTGAATAACCATCAAAAAAACCTTACAGAATTTAAAAATCTTTTTAAGCCATATCGCTCTTCATGATCGAGTATCGGCCTCCACTCAAAACCAGGCCTTCAACGCTTTATTATTTCTTTTCCGGAATATTCTTCAGAAAAACCTAAGCGACCTGTCTGATACTGTAAGGGCACGACAAAAGAGGAGACTTCCGGTTGTTCTGACTCGTGAGGAGGTCCATTGCCTCTTATCCTTTCTCCAGGGCCCCTATCTTCTTATGGCTCAACTGCTCTATGGAAGCGGCCTCCGCCTTCTGGAATGCATACGATTGAGAGTCAAGGACATTGATTTCGCCAAGAATTTGATAATCATACGCGCGGGAAAAGGAGAGAAGGATAGGACTACCATTCTGCCGGATAAAATCAAGGAGTCTCTGAAAGCACCTTTGCAGAGAATAAAGAAAGTACATGACCAGGATTTGATGAAAGGATACAGGGGCACAACTCTTCCCGATGCCCTAGAGAAAAAATATCCGAATGCCAACAAGGAATGGGCTTGGCAATGGGTGTTCCCCTCGAAAAACCTAGTAGTCCACCCCGTGAGCGGCATGATCCTCCGTCATCATATCCAACCCAGTACCCTTCAAAGGATGATCAAGGAGGCTTTAGGAAAATCGGGGATTTCAAAACCGGCAAGCTGTCATACCCTGCGGCATAGCTTTGCCACGCATCTTCTGGAAGCGGGGCATAATATTCGAACGATCCAGGAACTCATGGGCCATAAAAATGTAAATACTACGATGATATACACTCATGTTGCTCGTAAGAGCTATTCCGACATTTCCAGTCCTTTGGACAAAATGTAAGTAAAAAGACTAAGCAATTGCTTCCGAGAAATCTTGCCCGCTGTAAAATTTATGCAGCTATCTTGCAAATAATCGTTCCTCTGATGGATATTTGAGTCGTCGAATATACTGCTTGCAATCTATTAAGGATAATTTTAAGATAACAATGCAATTTTGAGGGGATATTGGATGGAATCATATCATATACGGCGCTAATAAAATAAAGGGAGATTTCTATCAAATACAGCATGACGTATATTAACAGTTAGGTTAATAAATATAAGCAATAAAGAATGAACGATAATTTCACCCATAAAGATATTAAAAATAAATCAGAAGTTATTTTACTAAAAGACAATCAATGGAGTGTAATCGACGGGGAACTTTGTCGGGTTATTAATTTTACTCCTTTAGGTTCAATTAAAGACGGTAAAGTCAAAGCTCTTAATAAAACGATTCCTTATGCATCTGTCACTTTAGAATGCAAAAGGTTATCAAAGGAAATAACAGGATTTATTTGTCATAGAATGGACTTTATCCATTTATGGTCGGCTTTTAAAGAAAGGGGGGTAAAAAACGACGAAGAAGTAATAATTATTTGGTCTAAAAAACATTATAAAAAACTATACAAAATTTTTTCTGCTTTTTTCCCAAGACTGTGGGTGATGATTTGCCCAAAAGGGGCTTATGAATTGGAAAACCCAGATTATAGACCTGAATTAAAGGGTGAAGCGCGATGGAATGCCACAAAGCCAATTGCACAATGGAAACCAGAAGTTATGGAATGAAGAAATCGTAATGAGTATATTTCAAAAAACAATAACCTAACAAGCCATTCCAGCGGACTTTTTCCGCCGCTTCGCGGCTCCAAAAGCCGCTGAATTCTATGTTGGGCTGAAGGAGGAGACATGTCATGTACCTACACAATCCACCGAACCTGAATCTGCCACCCCTGATGCTCGAAAAGACTCAGGCAAGAAAGGAGATAGAGCAAAGCCCCTCGGTTTACAGCTTCATCAAGTCAAACCTGCTTCTCGACCCCGAGTTCCATCGTGTCTTCACGGGAATCCAGAAGCGAAGTGAGGAAATAGAGGAACTCATTGGGATGTTCAATGAAGACTTTCCCTTTGCGCACCATCCGCGAATGCCATTTCGGATTTCTGCCGTTGACGCACGAAGATTCATGCACATCCGCCGTTTGTTCCGCCATGGTCCTAGCCCGAAGTTCAGGAACAAGAGAGAAGAGGCCGAGTACAAGAAGATGATGCTAGACCTGAAGACAAGTGCATACAAGGGATTCGTCACACAAATCAAGAGGCGTTCAAGCGAGATTCAAAGTTCCCTCTCCAGATTTGAACAAGCAAAGAAGCAGTCAATCGAGATTCTTACGTTCTCCACCCTGTTCCTCTGCAAGAAATGTCACTGTACGGTGTCAACGAACAGGTTCACCACCGCCACATGTACTTGTGGGACGAGAATTACTCGCATTTCGGACGTTCGCAAGGAACCCATTGCGTGTTTCGACGTGCGACTGAGAAGTTTCATCGCAAACAACTACTGGTTCGAACACGGCGTTGATTATCTCCTTCGCAGGAAGAACTTCCAGACCCTCTGCGGTGTGCATGTCCTCGGGCATTCCGGCTGCATGCACGAGATCGACAACATCGCTGAATCGAAAACGTCCAACTTCCGCATATTCGGCGAGTGTAAGACCGCCGAGATCAAGACAAACGACGTGTTTGTTCTTGCCGGCAAGATGGCAGACATTGGCTGCAGTCGAGCCTACATCTTCACAGTCGCCGCGGATGTCCAGAAAGAGATTACCCATCTGGCAAGGTCAAGGAACATTTCCATTGTCACGAATGTCCTGAACCGACAACCTCAGGACTTGATCAAGGAGATCAGGGAAGACTAAGCGCCCAACCACGGGGTCGAGTGTATCGTGAGCCCGCGGCGGGCTCACGTCCACTCACCCCGAACGTTCGCCAGCAGGAAGGAGGTGATTAATATGCCAAATAAAGATGGAACTGGACCAAAAGGTCAGGGACCGAAAGACGGTCATGGTAAAGGTAAGGGCAAGGGCAATAGCCCTGGTCAAGGTCCGATGACTGGAGGAAAGAAAGGAATTAAGGAAAAAACCAAAAAGTAAGCCAGATTTAAGAAAGAGAATTGAGAGATTGCGAACAATCGCATGAACGCAGACCAAAAAAAGCCGGGGCTAACATTGTTGTTGGTCTTCATGTCTTGCGACCCGGCCTTTTTGACTGGTTATGCGGTGCGTTAGGCGTCACAGATTCCAAGTATGACAACCAAAGTAGCTAAACCTGCTATTCAAAGAGTTCCAGTAGAGATCGATATTGCGGCAGTCGCGCAAAGACTACCGCTCTACGTCGACACACCTGGAATTCTGTACGTTGAAGGAGTTAGACTGCTGGCGAAGGCAACGACATGCATTGACAAACTCAATAAAACCTTGAAAGCGCACGAGCTACGCGTGCAACAGGCGCGCGCGACAAAAAACGCCGACGCGGCCGGAGACGCATGGATCGATGTCATCCAGTATGTCGGGAGCATGGAATCCTTTTTCGGCCGTGCCATTCGAGACTTTGCCATTGCCGATATGCTGCTGGTGACCGCAGCTGAAGCCTATGTCAACGCTGTCGCGAGCCACGAATTGGAGGGATCCGAATTTGATCAGTTTGATATTCTTAGTCCGGTTGGCAAGTGGATCTTCTTGCCTCGCCTACTAAAGTTGAAGTGGCGCCCCAAGTTTGGAAGTGCTCCCCTTCAACAATTTGCTGCCTTGGTCGCAAGACGGAACAGGGCAGTGCATCCAAAGCCAATCAAAGTCGTGGGCGTCTCCGAGGTTCAGGAGTTCATTACCCGTCTGAAACTTGATGCCAAGTCTGCAACTGAAGGAGCGACCTCTGTAAAAGAGCTCATACGGCAATTCTGTCTGTCTTGGAAAGGATCCTATGGACCAGATTGGCTTGAAATCGATCATGCAAAGAAGAGGCCACCGTGTTTCATCTTCGGCTCATTGGATGCTCCAGCCCGTTTGGGTTATAAGCGTCGCCAGCGCCGAGGCGACGCCTAACCCTTCGCTTCAGCGGCCGGTCCGCTGCGCGGCCCGCCGCTGAGCTCAAGCGTTAGGCAGCATATGAATCGACAGAGGAGGAGAACCGATGGAAGACAAAAACTCACTTATAACGCCAACCCCTACCGACTGCGGAGCACATCTTATTACTCTCATTATCAACCAAGACCATGTTTCTTATGCATGGTTGAAATTTCTGATCACCGTAGAGGCAAGTCTGGCTGTCGGGCTTGGATTCATCATCAAGCTTGGAGGAGTGCAAAAGCAATGGTTTTATCCGTGGGTTGTGATTTTATTTCCGACCCTCGGCATTTTATCAGCGATCTTCCTTTCCATGATCGTCGTGCGTGAGCGAAAATGGCAGGCTTGGTATGTTCAACAGTTCAACAAGCTCCCTGGACAACTTCCACAAATATTCCCAAAGGACAAGAGCATAGATGGACCCGTCCGAAAGCAAAAACTCGGCAGCATTTCTATAGTAGTCATTGCGTTTGCTATATTGGTAGCAATGGCCTGGATTGTAGTAATTAAGGCTTTGGTTGGTACAAAGGGATGATCGCCTAACAACGGCATGCAGCGGACGGGGTTTCGCTCCGGCGCTGATGCAGAGCGTTAGGCGCGGGCAGGGGAGTCCATGAGCCAACCGCCAGACAACCGAATGTACTGGGTGCGAAACCTCGAGCGCCTAGCCCGAGACGCGCGTTCTTCTTCTGTAGAGTATGAACTCGCGTCAGAGAGTGAGATCGAAGGCGTCCTGAATTATGCGAATGGCGCCGTTCTCTGTGGGAGATTGTCGCTCGAGCCGGATCGGCATGGGCTCTACCGGTACCTCCTTCGACTTCGCCTCGCAGAACTGGAGTGGCCACCTCGCCTCGATACTGCGTCTCCCAGTGGCTATGTACTTCGCGACGGCATCGTTGGCGAACTATTGGCGATTCTATCGATCGCCCTTGAGAGCCGGTTTTTCCTCCTTTCCTACGCCACGGGAGATCTTTCGGAGAACGGAATCAAGGTGCGCCACGATTACTCCCCAGTCCACCGCCCATGCACGATCGGAACCGACCCAATCCTCTTCTCGCCCCATCGCCGAAAATTCCACAGGGGTGTGGCGAACCTCATGGATTGCGTTGCGGCGGTCGATCCCACGTATCATCAGGAGTTGATCTTCGCCTACAACCATTATGCGAAAGCGCTACGCGAGGTTGGCATCGACGACGAGCTGGTATACGTGAGGCTCGTCTCAGCGATCGAGGCTGTCGCCAGAAGAATGAGGGTCCCGGCGCGACGGGATCTCTTCGCTTGCCGCGACCTAGACGAAATCCTCGATAATCAGAAACTCACACCAGAGGAACGCAAAGAGGCCAGAAGGATCTTCGAGGTCCGCTTCAGCAAATGCAAGTTTGTTACCTTCCTCATGAAGTACTGTACGGGTTTCTTCAAGGGTGGTGAGTGGAAAGCGCCCCACACTCGAGTAAAACGGGCAGACCTCGAACGGGTCGCCAGCGCTATCTATGATGCACGCTCCGCCTACCTCCATGCCGGCGAGCCAATGTTCATCAGCATGAGGATTAGAGGTGAGCACCGCTGGCACACTGACCCAGGTGGCGACATGTTTCTTGGGGAGCGCAGGTTCCTTCGCAAGAAGAAGTTGCCCTATCCTTATTTCTTCCACAGACTGGTGCGCCACTGCCTACTCCGATACACCGCGACCCTTCATATAGTCGCGAGCCACTCAGATGATGATCAACCCCGCGTCTAACCAGGCGCTCAAGCTGGCACGGTGGGCGCCCTGCTTGCTCGGCGGGTGCGCCTTCGGTCAGGATGCTGCCATGCAGTGGCCCTGCACGTCACTCACTGTGCAGCTTAGCGCTGACGTTAGACCTGTTCAAAGATGAGGAAAAGTGGCGTCCGGCCAGCGGACCCACGACAAATTTACTGGAATGACGCCAAACTGGCCGGCCCCGCCAAGGGAGGAAACATAATGGACGAGAGACTTAACGGGACGCACAGGAACCGAATCCGACGTGCGTTTACGTGCCTGGCAGTCGTGGGCTTGTGTACAACCGTTTTGCACAGTGCCGAAGCTTCCTGGCCAGGGCAGAAAGACCTAATGATCGTGAAGGCGAAAGGAGGCCAGTTCGGAGCCCGATGGGACAATCTCAAGCTCAGGAATGCGATGGTGTTTGTGACTGGACCAGGCTTCCAGCCCGCCACATATAGCTACAAATATGCCGCTAGATATCGTTGAACAACTTGATGATCGATCAGATCGATCAGTATGGCAAAGCTTTTAGACTTCCTCCGGCCTACCGCTCGTCCCGGGATTTCAGGCTCAGCCGCTGGCGGACGACCTCAAAAAGAAAGACCGAGGCGGCGGAAGCCACGTTGAGGGAGTTCAGGGATCCCCGGAGAGGAATAGAGAGGATCTTGTCGCATCTCTTCCGAATCAACGGGCGAAGGCCTTTGCCTTCGGAGCCGAAGACCAGGCCGACGGGCTGGGTGTAGTCGAACTCATAATAAAATTCGTCCTCCCCGCCTTCCGCCCCGACCAGCCATATTCCCCTGTTTTTCAGATCATCCATCGTCTGAGCCAGATTCTTCACTCGGGCAACTCGGAGGTGCTCCAGCGCGCCTGCGGAGACCTGGGTCACGGCATCCGTCAAGCCGGCACTCCGTCTTTCCGGCAGAATCACTCCATCAGCGCCGGCGCCCTCGGCGCTGCGTATAATCGCTCCCAGATTCTGGGGGTCCTCGATTTCATCGAGAAGGACAAGGAAGGGAAGGCCGGATGGGACCAGAATCTCTTCGAGAGAAGACAATTCTCTGGAAGAAAGCAGGGCCACGACTCCCTGATGATTCGGCGCCAGACGGTCGAGGGCTTTTCGGGGCACAAATAGAAAGGGCACATCCCGGGCTTTGGCCAGAGCCACAATTTTTCCGACCGGACGCCGGCCTCCTTCCTTCTGGATGAGAATTTTGTTGATGCGGCGGGGCGAACGATTCAGAGCCTCAAGGAGGGGATTGATGCGGCTGATTCTATCCATGCCTGATATTTAAATTATCCCAAAAACCGATTTTATTCAATCCATTGAGGTGGAGCCCATCATTTTTGAGACTCATTCCTTTTGAATGAATCGAAGGGGAGACTAAACGGGGATTGGAAATAAGTATTGTGTCCCCAAAATGAAATGGATATAATGAACCGAAACTTAAAGGAGAGTTGGCACTTTTCAGCCCGCGTCCCTGAACTCAATGAAGGCCATCCTTGCACTCGAAGACAGAAGCATCTGGCGGGGAGAAGGCTTCGGCGCCCCGGCTAGAGTCTCGGGAGAAGTCGTTTTCAACACCGGAATGGTCGGCTATCCCGAATCGATCACGGACCCTTCCTACCGCGGCCAGATTTTATGTCAGACCTATCCGCTGATCGGGAATTACGGCGTCAGTCCGAAAAACTTTGAGTCCGAGAATCCTAAAATCTCCGGCTACATAATCAGCGAACTCTGCGACATGCCTTCTCATACAACTTCCGTTAAAACCCTCCATGATTGGCTTAAAGAAAGCGGAATCCCCGGCATTTATGGAATCGACACTCGGGCGCTCACCAAAAAACTCAGGATCCACGGGGTGATGCGGGGAATCCTGGAGACTTACCAGAACGCGGTGGACCTTCGGACGCTCCTCAAGGAAGCCGGGAATATTCCCGACCCCTATCAAAGAAATCTCGTCTCCGAAGTCACTACGAATAAAGTCAAAGTCTACGGGGCGAATTCCCATAAGAGCGTGGTGCTGATTGACTGCGGCGTAAAAAAAAGCATCCTGGACTGCCTCCTCCGAAGAGGAGTAAAAGTGATCCGGGTGCCGGCTCAAACGAATTTCAAAAATATCATGGGCTTTTCTCCGGCGGGAATCGTCATCTCCAACGGGCCGGGCGATCCCAAGCAGTGCACGGAGACAATCCGGACCGTCCGGCTCCTCATGGGCGAAGGAGTTCCCATGCTCGGGATTTGTCTGGGGAACCAGATACTGGCTCTGGCCGCCGGCGGAAACACCTATAAACTCAAATTCGGACACAGGAGCCAGAACCAGCCCTGCCTGGAGAAAGGGACGAAAAAGTGCTACATCACCAGCCAGAATCACGGATTTGCCGTGGACGCGCAAAATCTCCCTCGAGGCTGGAAGCCCTGGTTTACAAATGCCAACGATCACACCAATGAAGGAATCATCCATTGCCGGAAGCCCTTCATGAGCATTCAGTTTCATCCGGAAGCCCGGCCGGGCCCCACGGATACGGAATTTCTATTTGACCGTTTTACCGGAATACTCCAATGAATAAGCCGAAGAAAGTTCTCATCCTTGGAAGCGGAGCGCTCAAAATCGGAGAGGCCGGAGAATTTGACTACTCCGGAAGCCAGGCCATCAAAGCCGTCAAAGAAGAAAAGATCGAAACCGTTCTGATCAATCCCAACATTGCTACGATCCAGACCTCTGAATTCCTGGCCCACAAAGTCTATTTCCTCCCCGTCACTCCCTATTTTGTGGAAAAAGTCATCGCCAGGGAGCGTCCGGACGGAATTCTCCTCTCTTTCGGCGGCCAGACCGCTCTGAACTGTGGGATCGCTCTCTGGAAAACAGGCGTGCTGGACCAATGGAAGACGGCGGTCCTGGGAACTCCCGCGGAATCCATTGAGAATACTGAAGACAGAGAGCTGTTCAACAAAAAGCTCAAGGAGGCCGGCCTGAAAACCCCCAGGGGAATCGCCGTCCAGAGCATTGAAGAGGGCCTGCGAATCGCCCGCCAAATCGGCTATCCGGTCATGGCCAGGGTTGCCTATGCCCTGGGAGGCCGGGGAAGCGGGCTGTCTCAGAACGAGAAAAACCTGAGGGAGACTCTCAAAAAGGCTTTTGCCCACGCCTCGCAGGTCTTGATCGAAGAGTATCTGGAAGGCTGGAAAGAAGTGGAGTATGAAGTCGTCCGGGACAGAGAGGACAATTGCATCACTGTCTGCAACATGGAAAACTTCGATCCCATGGGAATCCATACCGGCGAGAGCATTGTCATCGCCCCTTCCCAGACGCTGACCAATACGGAATACCATAAACTCAGAGAAATCTCGATCAAAACCGTGCGGCACCTGGGGATCATCGGCGAATGCAATATCCAGTTCGCCCTGAACCCGAAAAACGGCGATTACCGGATTATCGAAGTCAATGCGCGGCTTTCACGAAGCTCGGCCCTGGCCAGCAAGGCCACCGGCTATCCTCTGGCCTTTATCGCCGCCAAGCTGGCCCTGGGATATGCCCTGCCCGATCTCCGGAATTCCATCACTCAAAAAACCACCGCGTGTTTTGAGCCCGCCCTGGACTACCTGGTCGTCAAAATTCCCCGCTGGGATTTGAAGAAATTCCGGCGGGTATCCAAAAAAATCGGTTCGGAAATGAAATCCGTGGGAGAGGTCATGGCCATCGGCCGCAATTTCGAGGAGGCCGTTCAGAAAGCCACCCGCATGCTCCAGATCGGGGTTTACGGTCTGGTCGGCAATGATAGCTATTCCTTTAAGAATCTGGAAAAAGAGCTTCGCCATCCCACGGACGAGAGACTGTTCGGAATCGCCGAGGCCGTCAAAAAGGGCTATTCCATCGAAAAAATCCACAGGCTGACCCGAATCGACCGCTGGTTTCTATGGAAAATAAAAAACATCATCGGTCTCGAGGGAAAAATCAGGAACCACAGACTCGGGGAGCTTCCCAAAGCGCTCCTGATGGAGGCCAAGCAAAAAGGCTTTTCCGACAAGCAAATCGCCATTCTGACCGGATCCAAAGCATTTGAGGTCCGGCAAAGAAGATCCCGGCTGAAAATCGCCCCTGCGGTCAAACAGATCGACACTCTGGCCGCGGAGTATCCGGCAAAGACCAATTACCTGTATTTGACCTACCATGGGAGCCAGGACGACATTTCCTTCGGATCCGGCCGGAACCGGATCATGGTCCTCGGGTCGGGCTCTTACAGCATCGGCTCCTCCGTGGAATTTGACTGGTGCTGCGTCAACGCCGTGCTCAGCCTGAAGCAAATGGGATATGAAACCATCATGGTCAACTACAATCCGGAGACCGTCTCGACGGACTATGACATCTGCGACCGGCTCTATTTCGAAGAATTAAGCTTTGAGCGAGTCCTCGATATCTATAATAAAGAGAAACCCAGGGGAATCATTCTTTCCATGGGAGGGCAGATACCGAACAACATCGCCCTCAAATGCCACCAGGCGGGCCTGAGAATCCTGGGGACTTCGCCGGAATTCATCGACATGGCCGAGAACCGGTATAAATTTTCAAAGCTTCTGGATGAGCTCCATATCGACCAGCCCGTGTGGAAAGAGCTGACGAGCGTCGAAGAGGCCCTGGTGTTCACCCGACGCATCGGATATCCTGTGCTCGTCAGGCCTTCCTATGTGCTGAGCGGCGCCGCCATGAGCGTTGTCTTTGACGAAAAAGACCTGGACATTTACCTGAAAAAGGCATCGAAGGTTTCTCCGAAATACCCTGTCGTCATCAGCAAGTTCATCCTCAATGCCAAGGAAATCGAAATGGATGCCGTGGCTAAAAACGGGGAAATCGTGGTCTCGGCCGTGGTCGAGCACGTGGAGAACGCAGGCGTCCACTCGGGCGATGCGACCATGGTTCTCCCTCCCCAGAAGACCTATATCGAAACCATGCGGCGGATCAAGGACACGGGCAAAAAAATCGCCAGAGCCCTTCACATCACCGGGCCGTTCAACATTCAATTCATCGCCAAGGACAATGACATCAAGGTCATCGAATGCAACCTGAGGGCTTCGCGGTCTTTTCCCTTTGTCTCCAAAGTCTCCAAGATCAATTTGATCCGGCTGGCCATCGAAGCCATGATGGGAAAGAGCGTGTCCAACAAAAAATCTACCCTGGATATGAATTATGTGGGCGTTAAAGCTCCCCAGTTTTCATTTTCCCGCCTGAAAGGGGCAGACCCCACGCTCGGCGTGGAGATGGCCTCCACCGGAGAGGTGGCCTGCCTGGGAGACGACGTTCATGAAGCCTTTCTCAAATCCATTATCTCGGCGGGCTTTGCCCTCCCGCAGAAAAATATTCTTCTCAGCATCGGGAGCCGGGCGGATAAGCACAAATTTCTGGACCACGCCCGAACACTCAAGGAGATGGGATTTCAGATTTTTGCCACCCGGCAAACTTCAGAATTCTTGAAAAATCAGGGAATCGAAAACACGATGCTCCACAAAGTCCATGAAAAGAAAAAGCCCAATATCATGGACTACATCACCGAGAGAAAAATCGACTTTGTCGTCTCCATCCCTGACCCGGAAAAAAAATCGGCTTTTAACAGCGACTCCATTCTGAGGAGGGCGGCCGTGGACTTTTCCATTCCGCTTTTTACCAATCTTCAGGTGTCAGAGCTTCTGGTCCAGTCCCTCTCCAGCAAAACGCTCTCCGATCTCCAGGTCAAACACTGGGGAGAGTATGAATCGTAGAGTCCGCCCTGAAATTGTCCGGCCTGTAATCGATATGCCAGAAAAGCTTTTTATCCTTATTTTTTTATTGCCTTAAGGGCGACAAATCCCCCTTGTCCGAATCCTCTTTTTGGCTCCTCTTCATGCTTGATGTCTGGTGGGGGTTGAAACAGAGTCTGCCAGGCCTCCTGAAATTCCAGGCCTATGCTTTTAAAAATTTCCAGAATTTCTTTATTCTACCCTATTTTTTGAAAAGAATAAGTCCTCTGGCCTTTGTGGGCGAGCCGAAACAATCCTTCGCCCGTTAATCCCGATACAATATCATCTTCCTGGAGATGATGGTCGCTAAAAGAAAGGATTGCGTTTGGTTTCAATATTCTGTGCACCTCTCTCACCACTTCCTTCGGATTATCAAGGTCGTGAAAGACATCATACAAAAGAGCGACATCGACACTCTGCTCGGGCAGCTCCGTCTGGCAATCAGACTGAATGGTCTCCACATTGGTCAGTTTTCTTCTTGCCGCATGCTTTTTCACCATTTGGATGGCCAGAGGATGAACATCCAGGGCGTATATTTTTCCGGATGGACCAACTAAATCCGCCAGAGGAGCGATATAGCTCCCTGGCCCGCAGCCGTAATCGAGCACCTGAAACCCTTCTTCCATCTTCACCTCTTTCAAGATTTTCATCCGGGGCACGAAAAAATCGCGAAATTTGCAAGTGAAAGACATTAGCCTGAAATGAAGGTTTGGCTCCAGTTTTTTAACCATTGTGGGCGACCTCCGGTTTTAAATTTTCCGATAATTCTTCTGACAGAGAGCACTCTCCTGATTAGGATAGTCGGCCATGGCCCGACGCAATGTTTTAATGGCAAGCTGAATACAATGAACATCGGGCTCAGGAAGTTCTCCTAATGCCCTCAGCACTTTGCCGGCGCTCACTGCTATAATTTTCAAACTATTCTAGAAAGAAAATTCAAATCCCAGGTACAGGGATTTGGGCTTTGCGGGTCCGTAAACATAACCGGAATCTCTGTCTACTCCCTTATCCAAGTCCTTCTGATAAGAATTCAGGATGTTGTAAACTCCCAGAAAAACTGACACATTATAGTTTTCGGTGATGTCGATTGGCTTTTGAAGCTTCAGGTTCACAACCCAGAATTCTTGAGTAGTCTCCAGCCTATCTTCTTCAATATATCCAGCGAAATGAGGAGCCTTCATGGAACCGGTGTATTCCGCGGAAAAATCAACATTCACTAATTTGTTGTTTTTATAGCTCATATTCATGTATCCATAGACTCTGGGAACTCTAAAAAATTCTTGGGAATTGAAATTTGGTTCAGGTTCATCAAGCCGGCTCCTCTGAATTGTCCACCCTGAAGCCAGGGAAAATCGAGGTCCCAAAACCAGGCCGAAGTCAAAAGAGACGCCAAAAACCACCGATCCCGATCCGTTTATTCTCTCCAAAATTCTCGCTTTTTCTATTCGCCCGACCTCATGAAGAATAAAGGTGTCAAATAACTTGTTATAAAAAGCTTCCACACTGAACTGGATAAGATTTCTCCCGATCTGTTTGCCGAAATCGATGCCGCTATTCAGGCTGAAAGATTTTTCTTCTTTCAAATCGGGGGAATTCGTCACTATCATTCCTTCGCCGCCAACCTGAGTGATGTGCAAATCCTCATCGAAGACTTGAGGGGCTCTAAATCCGGTGGAGAATGAGGTCCTCAAACTCAGTTCTTTCATGAGGTTTATAAGGAAACTCAATCGGGGAGTGACGATGATTCTGTTTAGGACGGAATGTCTATTTAACCTGACTCCTGTCAGGAGTGAGAACGTTTTGCCGATTTTAAAATCGTCTTGAAGGAAGATTCCGCTTTCCTGGTAGATATCTTCAATGATTCTTTCATATCCAATTGCTTCGTCTTTGATTTTATCTCTTCGATGCTGTATCCCAAGGGAGAAGACATGACTCCCAAGCTGATAATTGAACTGACCGTTGAGAAACCAGAGAGGGTTTTTTGTAGAGCCATAGGCATTGGGATCTTTATGGCTGCCATAATAGGTGTTTCTTTTGGCATCGACAAGCGAAAAAGAAAGGCTGTAATAAATATTCTCAGAGAGAGTATGATTCCATTCCGAACTCAAGCCTATCTGATCTGTCTTGATCCATTCCGTTGTGTTCGCTTCGTGAGGAGGTTTATCAAAGAGGTCGCCTCCTCTCCTTTCTTCAAAGATTCTGAAAAAACCCAATTTCAATTTGCTTTTAATCGCTGAAAAATAGTGATAAAAATTGAGGCCAAAGGAAGTGTTGGATATTGAGCCCAGTTCAGAAAAACTGTCTTTGTTCAAATCAATGGGGTCTCTTCCCTGGTAACTGGCAAAGAGAAAAGCTTTTGTGTTCAAATCCTTGGAAACGAGGCCGGAGCGAACCCCGAAATTCGTGAAAGGCTTTCCCCGAATGGCTTCCCGATGCAACTTTAAGGTGGTCCTGTTTTCCTGGGGCTCCTTTGTTAGTATGTTTATGACTCCAGCCACAGCATTTCCACCATACAGAGCAGAGCCTCCTCCTTTGACGATTTCTATCCGATCGAGCATCTCGATTGGAATTTGCTCCAGGCCATAAACGCCCGTCATGGCGCTTACGACTGGAGAGCTGTCAATGAGGATCTGGGTATATTTCCCTTCCATCCCATTGATCCGAACCTGGGTGAAATTGCAATTCTGACAGTCATTTTCAACTCTGACGCCTGTCGTCTGATAAAGAGCATCAGCAAGAGTGACTGCTGCTCTTTTGGCGATATCTCCGGTGTCTATGATTTTAGTCTTCACGGGAGTTTCAGCGTAGAGCTTGGGCGTCCTGGTGGCGGTGACGATGATTTCCTCGGCGATTTTTTTTATCAAAATAATGCTGTAATTGAGTCTGTCATGCTGAATATCGATAATGTCGGAAGAGTAGTCCATATAGCCTTCGGCAAAAACCTCAAGATGGTACCTCCCGGGCGGAATCTGAGCTATTTCAAATCGGCCGTTTTCGTCCGATTCGGCGGATTTCTCTATTTCAGGGATTAAAATAACAGCTTTCCTTATGGAGTTCCCCTCCCAATCTTCAACTTTTCCCTTAAGAGTCAAAAAGTTAGCTTCTTTCCGACTGTGTTGATATCTTTTCTGCTGAGGCTGCTGGGCGAAATTGAGTTGGGTGGAGAAGAATATCAAAATGATCACATTTATCCAAAAGGCTCGATTTTTCATTTTCGCCTCCATTGATTTCTCGTCTGCCCTGAGATCTTGAAGATTCACTAGGAATCTTCGAATTTCTCGACAGGCAATCGGGGCTTTGATTGATAAATCTAAAGATAGGCTTTAAATATGAGGCGGGGATCGAGAGGAAGAATCGCTTGAAGATAAATATATATAATTAAAGGATAGATTTAACATCGGGGAAATTAATGAAGATAACGGCGGGAGGCAAAAAAAGTTAATTTGGGAAGTGGCGAGGGATGAATTTTGAAAATTGCAGGCTGGACAAGTATTGTCCCTTTCAAAGGATTTTTCAGTATGAAAGAAGTTAATGAATAAAACAGCAAAAAGAAATAGGAAAAGAAATCCTAGATTAAGATATTTTCTGCACCTTTTATCCATTTTTTTATATTTTGAGATTGATGAAAAGTCAATCTCGCATAATGTGCCCTTTATCCTTTGCCGCTGATCATCCATGTCGCAGATCGCAATTTGTAAATAAGGAGGGGACTCTATGTTCGTTGACATGGGTCAGCCATTTTTCATATTTTTTATATTTACCAGTGACGATGTCCTTATAAGCTTCTGCCAGGCGAAGCGTGATATCGCCGGCTTTTCCAGAGCCGATGGTATATTCTTTGTTCTCTGCTTTCAGGGAGGAACAGTCAGAAACTTGGATAATGGGAGCGATCTCCACTGCTTTCCCCGAAAAAAATGCTTCATCTGCCTTGAAGAAGTCTTCCTTGGCGATGGGCCCGATTTTTATTTTATAACCAAGGTCTTTGGCCACCTCAAGAAGCGAAGACTGGGTTATGCCTTCGAGAACAGATTCTGTCTTATCGTTGGTTGTAATGATTCCTTTCTTGACGATGAAAATGTTTTCCCCTGGACCTTCAGCCACGTTTCCTTCAAGATTCAGAAAGATGGCCTCGTCAAATCCTTTGGAACGAGCCAGCATGCCGCAGATTGCGGATTGAACGTATATGCCGCCGAGTTTGGCTGTCATTTCCAGTTGGCTGGGGTGGATGCGTCTCCAGGGAACAATGCAAACGCGAACTCCTTTTTCTGTCTTATCTCCAAGATAGGCTCCCCATTCCCATGCGCCAATGGTGAGCTCCACAGGAGAGTATTTCGGCACAAGGCCCAGTTTTCCATAAGCATAGAAGAGGACAGGACGGATGTAAGCAGACTCCAGGTTGTTTTCTCTAATAACGAGTTTAATCGCCTTGATCATTTCTTCTTTGCTGTAAGGAACTTCCATATATAAAGTTGTGGCAGAGTGGATAAACCTGTCTATATGCTCAGGAAGACGAAAAACCGCAGAACCCTTTTCTGTGTTATAAGCACGAATGCCCTCAAACACCGAGGTGCCATAATGGAGAGCATGAGACATAGCATGGATGTTGGGTTGAGACCATTCATATAATTTTCCCATGTGCCAGAATTTTTTTGCCTTGGGAAAATGTGTATTCTCAAACATGATAACTCCTTTTGAAATCTCAAGTAGCTAAAAACCGGAAACTTCGATGAAACAGGAAAATCCCCAGTCGGATTTTGTCCCAGGGCGGTGAAGATAATTATCATAAAGAACGGTGAATCGAAGCGGCTGATTGGAGGGATTTACGCTCACTGCTTCAGCATGGCTCTCATCAGCCCCAAAAAAAGCGCCAGAGACAAAAACGACCAAAGAAACAGTCAGGAATTTAATGAGTAATGACATCAAAGCCTCCTCTTAGACGTATCGTTAAAACGACCATCCCCTTTTTCTGGATTCACATCACCCCAGGTCCAATCCATTTTGTTTTTCATATTTTCCGATAATTCTTTTTCCAGGGAGCGCTCTTCTGATAAAGATAATCAGCCAGAGCCCGGCGAAGCGTTTCAGCAGCCAGCTGAGCGCAATGGACGTCGGATTCTGGAAGACCGCCTAGAGTCTTTAAAATCTCGGCGGCGCTCACAGATCCCAACGCCTCTGTGAAGGATTTATTGATGGCTAGCTCTGTGGCGACGCTGCCGCAGATTACGGTCGTGCCGCAACCATCTGTCTGAAATGTGCACTGGATGATTTTTTCATCTTTCATTTTTAAGAACATCTCCATGGTGTCTCCGCATGGCCCCGTCACTTTAGCATATCCATCCGGATTTTCGATTTTTCTGAAGTTCCTTGGGTTTTGCCAGTGATCGATACCTGTCTCAGAATATTGTTTTTTGATTTGTTCCATGATCTGATCCTGGAGCTCGCGTGCGAATTTTTCAATGTCCTGATCTTTTTTCATTTTATGTTCTTTCTAATTCTTATTTTTCTTCATCAAAGAGGCCACCGCATCTCTCACTTCCTGCATAGTGAAAAGATAGCGTTTTCTCAACCTTCCCAGTGTTTCGTTGAGAGACGTACCTGAAGGGAGGTTTAATTCATCAGCGATTCTTTGGGCAGGAATTCCCGTTTTGCTCTCAATGTCAGACAAGGTCATCTGTCCGGTAATAAGGATGCCTGAGGTATCTTCATGCATTATCCCACTGGTTAATTTTTGTTCTTGCTCTTTTTCTGGTGCTTGCGCCTGGCTTGGCTCTTCTTTCCCTGATTGAATTTCTTCCTGTTCAAGCCTTTCTTCAGGGGAATAGTAACTTTTAAAGACTTCTTGCTTTGCTTTTCTTCCGGCTCCGATCCCGAATTCCTCATAAGCTCCGGGTATTCTGGGATAAAAAGCCCAGAAAAGGAAGATCAGCAAAAGAGACATGACTCCTGTCAAAATGAGAACCGTCCTCCAACCTCTTTTGAAAAGCTGGCGAGCTTTGCCCTTTATCCAACTCCAACTGAGAGCGATGTGGATGACGACTAGGCAAATAAAAGCAATGGAAAGATAAAAATGAATATTTCCCCATTGATGGCGGTGAAGCCCGAGGAAATATTTGGCCTTTTCTGAGGCTTGCGGACCCTGGGGAATCACCAGCCCCATGAGAATGCCGATAAAAGCGATCCCGACTATACAGACAAAAAGAAGAGTGTCCACAAGGTATTGCCAATCTGACTTTTTCATCTGCGGGAGTCCTCCTTTGAGAATAAAGTTAAAAGCTCCTGCCAAATCTTGATAATCTCTCTGGTAACTGAATTTTCGGAAAACTCGGTGGGCGGCAGTCCTTGAGCCAAAGATCTTGGGACAACCTCGCCGAAAGGAATTTTCCCCACAACGGGGACAGAATTTTTATGACACCACTCTTCTATATGACGAGATAGTCTGAAGTTAAGGTCGAATTTATTAACGCAGCAGGCTGTTTTGGTCCTGAAATGAGCGGCCGTCTGGATCACCCGCTCCATATCATGAATGCCAGAAAGGGTTGGTTCTGTAACCACCAGGGCCATGTCGGCTCCTGAAAAGGACGCAATAACCGGGCAGCCTATTCCCGGAGGACCGTCAATGATGATGAAGTCCAATCCGTTGTTTTCCACAATCTCTCTGGCTTTTTTCCGGACTTCGGTCACCAGCTTTCCGGAATTTTCCTCTCCAATTCCCAGCCGAGCATGCACAAAAGGTCCATATTTGGTTCTGGAAACAAACCATTTTCCCGAAACTCTCTTCTCCATTGTGATGGCTTTGGTCGGGCAGACATATGAACAAACGCCACACCCCTCGCAGGATATGGGGTCTATGGAGATCTTTCCATCTTCTTCCTCCAATATGGCCGAGAAGCGGCAGACATCTAAACACTTCCAGCATCCCGTGCACTTATCAGGGTCAACACGGGCCTTTTTCCCTCCGGAGAATAAGTGTTCTTCCTGGATTTCAGGCTGAAGAAGAAGATAAAGGTTGGAGGCGTCCACGTCACAGTCGGCCATGACTTTTCTTCCAGCTAGGGTGGCAAAGCAGGCCGAAAGCACGGTTTTGCCCGTCCCGCCCTTGCCGCTGATGATAACCAGTTGTTTCATCCTGCAGTTCTCTCGATCCTCTCAAAAATCTCAAAAAATTTTTGGCGGTATGCAGGAAAGGCTTCGACCACTGGTACCCCTTCCGAGTACGCGGCCGCGATTTTTCGGTCAAAAGGAATAGTCATGAGAATCGGAATTCTCTCTTTTTGGCAATATTCCTCGACCTTCTGGTCGCCCAGGCCAGCCCGATTGATGATGACGCCGAGGGGAATCTTGAGTTGTCTCAGAGTTTCTATTGCTAACTGAAGGTCATGGAGCCCGAAAGGGGTGGGCTCGGTCACCAAAAGGCAGAAATCACTCCCTTTTGTCGCTTCAATCACCGGACAAGACGTTCCTGGTGGGACGTCAATGATGACCGTTCGGGTTTGGTCGATGTATTTTTTTTCAGCTCGGATGAGAGGAGGAGACATGGGCTCGCCGACGTCCAACGTCCCGCGAAGAAATTGGAGTTTGCCTGCTTCACTAAACTCCAGAACGCCGATTTTCTTTCCGACTTCTTTTATAGCCTTTTCAGGGCAGAGAAGGCTGCACCCGCCGCATCCATGGCAGAGCTCAGAAAAAACAAGGACTGTATTTTTTATGACAGCGATGGCATGATAGGTACATACCTCTGCACATTTACCGCAGAATGTACATTTGGCTTCATCGACTTCGGGCACGGGGATAAAAACAGGAATGGTCTTGTCGATTGACGGCTTGAGAAAGAAATGAGCGTTAGGCTCTTCGACATCGCAGTCCAGAAATTGCACGGGGCGGCTTCCCTCAAGAGAAAGGGCCAGGCTCACAGCGACGGTCGTTTTCCCCGTTCCTCCTTTACCGCTGGCCACAGAGATAATCATTCGAGCTCTATCCTCTTCCCGACTCCAATCTCTATAAAATCTGTTCCATATTCTTCTGCAAAAAGCCGTCTCGCCTCATCGCCCGAGCAATGGCAGGGCCCCACTTCTTTTACTCCCGCCTCCCTGAAGTGGGCGATAATTTCTTTTATTTCCTTCTTAGGAAATCCCGCCAGATGAAAACCGCCCAAAGCCAGGTGGATATCTTTGTTCATGAGCGCTTTAACCTTGTCGATGATGTTGACGATTCTTGGATGGGTACATCCTGTCATCAGGATGATTCCCTGCAGAGAATCCAGGATGAGGGACTGTTCTTTTATCCAGCCCCGGATGACGCCTGTGGTGTAGGCGCCATCGCAAATTTTTTGAAAGCCGTTGACTTCTACAAGATGGCATCCGTTTTTTTCGACCTTTTCTTTGAAAGATGAATCAAAAAAGTAAGGCACCCAGACCTCAATTCCAGGCTTCTCTTTAAGAAGGCCCTCGAGCCCGCCCGTATGGTCTTTATGTTCGTGGGAAAGAACAACGACTTCCACAGAACGAGGGTGGATCTCCAATTTTTTCATATTGGAGAGGAGTATCTCACTATCTTTTCCTGTATCAAAGAGCAGGGTTTTGCTCAGCCCTTTGATGAAGCCAGAAAATCCCCAATCCGTTTGGAGATTTTTATCGAAAGGATTGTTGTCATAAACGATGGTGATTTCTATAGGGTGGTGGATTTGCATGGCAAGAGCTCCGATAGCAGATATAAGAATAAGAATCATCATGATCACGAAACCCTTTTTCATGGGCATTCATCTCATAATTTCAAAAAATGATTCCCTGAAGTTTCAACCTGTCTGCGCCAGTGCCTGCTCGAAGTCGGCTTTCAAGTCCTCAAAATCCTCGCAGCCGACGGAAAGGCGAATCAAATCATCGGTGATGCCTGCTTTATCTCTCTCCTCTTTAGAAACGCCAGCATGGGTCATGCTGGCCGGATGCTGAATGAGACTCTCGATCCCGCCCAAAGAGACGGCCAGAGTGCAGAGCTTGACAGCATTGATCATCCGTCGGCAAGCTTCAAAACCGCCTTTTAAGCCGAAGCAGAGCATGGAGCCAAAACCCGTCATCTGCTCTTTGGCCAGAGCATGCTGGGGATGGCTTTCAAGACCGGGATAATTGACCCACTTGACCTTGGCATGATTCTGCAGATAGCGGGCCAATTTTATGGCATTTTCCTGGCTTTTTTCCATCCGTAAAGCCAGGGTCTTGATCCCCCGTAACACAAGCCAGGCCTGGTGAGGGTCCATTGTTCCGCCCATCAACGTCAGCACTTTGTGAAGTCGCCGATGATGGTTTTCATCTTTGCTGACAATCATCCCTCCCACGACATCGCTGTGCCCGTTAAGAAACTTGGTCAGACTGTGGACCACGATATCCGCCCCCAGGTCCAGAGGTTTTTGTAAAACAGGGCTGGAAAAGGTATTATCGACGACGAGGAGGATGTTCTTTTCTTTCGCAAGCCGGGCACACGCCTTGATATCTGTAAGAGTCATGGTTGGGTTAGCTGGTGTCTCGATAAAAAGAAGTCTCGTGTTAGGCCTGAGGCATCTTTCAATGTTTCTTATATCGGATGTATCTGCGAAGTCGGCTTCCACACCGAACCTTGAAAACTCATTCTCCAAGATCGTGCGCGAAGGACCATAAACAGCCGCTGTGCTAATGAGATGGGAATTTTTGTCAAGAAAGGTCAGATAAACTGTCGTAATGGCGGCCATTCCAGAGGCTGTGGCCAGGCCTTGGCAGCCGTTTTCGAGATAAGCCACACAATCTTCCAGGGCTTTTATGGTCGGATTACCGATGCGCGTATAGATATATCCTTTTTCTTTGCCGGCAAACAGGGCAGCTCCCTGTTCCGCGCTCTTAAAGGCAAAAGTGGAGGACTGATAGATTGGAACAGAAACTCCGCCAAAAGCAGGGTCTGGTTCTTGCCCGGCATGGATGACACTGGTGAACAAGCCTTTAAATATTTTATTTTTCAAGACTTTTCCTCCTGGTTAAAAATTGAAAATGAAGCGAGAATTATTTTTTGGCCCATCCTTCACCCCTGACAGGGAATGATTCTTCATCTTCCAAGTGGCCCGTCAGGTTAATCCCGGCGGCAAGTCCCGCCCGTGGAACAGGGAGAGGGGCCGAGCATCGCTCTTCTCGGCCGCAGCAGGTGGTCCCTGGAGCCGATGACTTCCCGATTGTCACAGCGGCGGGTATGGAAAATATTTTTTTAAGATTTTTGCTCCCGCAGTCCGGGCAGACAACAGTTGTCGTCTCGTGGGGGGACCTGACGAAAATTTCAATAACCTTGCCGCACTTCAGGCATTTGTATTCATAGATAGGCATATTCTTCTCAGCGGGTCATTTTTGTCCCGCACTTGTGGCAAGAGATCTCGTAACAGGGAGTGCCGACTTGATGGGGAACTCGAGTTCCGCAATTCGGGCAAACACATTCGCCGCCGGGCTCTAAGCCTCTTCCTCCCATGCGGCCGAGGCCGCCGCCAAAACCTTTCCCTCGGCCTCCTTGACCAAATCCTTTTCCTTGTCCAGGCATCTCAACCTCCTCTCATTAATTATAAGATTCCATGACATCCCTGTCTTCCCTCATCAGGTCCCCGGCGAGCTCTTCCATCTTCATGTCTTTCCAGAATGTGAGCTTCGCGTGCGCTTTCAGATATTTCAATGGAATCGGATGAGTCCCGATGACCACAGGCAAACCATAATGGGTTTCGATGAATTCTTTGAACTGCCGGATGTAAGAGCACGGAGGGTAGCCAACCACCAGCCCCGTTGCCAGGTGGATCACTTCGGCTCCGTTTTTCTTCATTTCAGCGGGTACGTATTCGATATTCCCTCCCGGGCAATCCCCGCAGTAGGAGTAGCCGACAATTTCGACCGGCTCGTCCTTTGGATATTTGGAAAATGCTCCGACCCTTTCTCTGAGAGCGCGGAAGCACTTGCCTCCACCGCAATCTTTATAACGTCCGCAGATGATGATTCCGATTTTTTTCATTCCAGACCTCACACACATCCAGTCTTGAATTACTGCGCCTGATCGGCGCTTTTCTTTTTGCTTTCATTTCTCACCCGTTTACAGGCATTTACACCTGACATCACCTTGCCTCTCCATGAGACATGCCCTTCACCCACTTTTTCATGCTAAAGTCTGAATTTTTTCAACGATTCCCATAAAAGCCCGGCTGGCCTCAGAATCGGGACGGCTCAGGACAATAGGTTTGCCGTCGTCTCCAGAATTGACGATTTCCGGATCGATCGGTATTTTGCCCAGGAAGGGGACTTCCATCTCCAGGGCTGTCCTGAACCCGCCGCCTTCCTTAAAAAGATCTATCTTCTTTCCGCAGTGAGGACAGATGAGGCCGCTCATGTTTTCTATGATTCCGTAGATTTTCAGGTTAAGCTTCCGGGCAAAAACAACCGCCTTCCGTGAATCCATGAGCGAGACTTCCTGGGGGGTAGTGACGATAATGGCGCCTGTGGCGGGAATGAGCTGGGCGACAGAAAGGGGTTCATCGCCCGTTCCAGGAGGAGAGTCGACGACCAGCCAGTCAAGCTCCCCCCACTCCACATCGCTTAAAAACTGCTGAATGACTTTCATCTTCATCGGGCCTCTCCAGATGACGGGGAGGTCTGGGTCTTCAAGCAAAAAGGCCATGGAGACGAGCTTGAGGTTGCCGTTGACCTCCACGGCTTTTATCCCCTTCGAGGAAACGTCAAGCCGCTTTTCCTCGACGCCAAGCATTTTAGGCAAGTTTGGGCCATGGATATCCACATCCAACAACCCCACCTTAAAATTCTTCATCGCCAGGGCAAGGGCCAGGTTGGCGGCCACCGTGCTCTTTCCCACTCCGCCTTTTCCGCTGAAAACGAGAAGCCGATTCTTGATTTTGGCTAGAGCCTGGGAGAGTCTTATGTCTTCTTCTTTAACGTTCATCAGCGCACCTCAGTCAAGCCGATATTTGAGAAGGACGTCTCTGACGTTTCCGCGTGCTCCAGTGATGACCTTGATCCCTGAAGCCTGAAGAGCGCGGAGAGCGTTAGGACCGCAATCTCCGGTGATGATTGTCCCCACGTTTTTACTCGAAATAAGCTGGGCGGTTTGGATTCCTGCTCCCTGAGATTCTTCGGCAGCAGGGTTTTCCAGAGCTTCAAATTCCAGAGTCTTCGGGTCAACGATTATAAAATAGCGCGCTCTCCCGAATCTTGGGTCTATTTCCGCTTCCAGGTCCTTTCCGGTTGCACTGAAGCAGAGCTTTTGACCTGCGAGGATAGGACTCTCTTCCTCACAGTGAGGATGGCTCAGCCTTTGCTCGCCGCCTTGTCCATGGTCACACAGGTCTTCTCCTGCCTCGAGTTCATTCTTTAAAAATTTTCCGATGACGTCATCGACCTGGCCCTGAACGCCAATAATCGTCTCTATATTATTCTGAGCAAAAAGGTCTTGAGCCCGAGGACCCATTCCGCCGGCAATAATGCAATTGACTCCTCTCTCTGCGAGATAGCGGGGCAGAAAGCCCGGCTGATGGCCTGGGTTAGGGATTTCCTCTCTGCTGTTGATTTTTCCTTCTCTGATTTCAACGATGGTGTAGGAAGGACACCGGCCGAAATGAGACGAGACGTATCCGTTCTCTGTTGAAATGGCAGCTTTCATGAATTGCTCCTTTTTTTGTTTTTTTCCCATGAAGAAGAGATCTTCTTTCAAAAATTCATTTATTTTTCTTCTCTATTTCCTCGATTCTTTTTGAAATATGGCCTATCTGCTGACGAAGAGCTGCAGACTGACGCTTCAATAGTTCGAGCTCCTCGGGGGGAGAAAGCGGAGGATTATTTGTCTCGAAAGAGGGAGAAATTGGACTTTCAAACGGCAATTGGTAGCCCATTTTTCTGCCCGAGCCTCTTCCCATGCTTCTGCCCATACCGCGCCCCATTCCTCTGCCCATGCCGAAACCAGGCCCCATGGCTCCGCTTCCGCCCATGCCAAAATGAGAGGGGACATTGGGCTGAGCAATTGGCTGGAATTTTCCCGCCTTATACTGCTCGACAGCTTCTTTAACGCTTCCCATAATCCCGACAATGACCTCCACTCCAGCCGCCTGGAGAGTTTGGAAGGCGTTGGGCCCACAACTTCCTGTAAGCAAAGCCTTGGCCCCCTTGTTAGCAATAAGCTGGGCCGATTGGATGCCCGCTCCACTGGCAGAGGAAACGTTGGGATTTTCCACCGCTTCAAATTCCATGGTTTCAGTGTCAATAAAAAGGAAATAAAGGCATCTTCCAAATCTCGGGTCAACGGAAGCGCCAAAATCTGAGCCTGAGGCAGAAATAGCAATTTTCATGCCCTTTCTCCTTCGAGTTCTTTAATCCGCTTTTCGATCATAGCCAGTTCATCCTCGATCCTCTCTGCCTCTGCTTTGAGAAATTCGAGCTCTTTCTCAGGAGTTATCTCCGCAGCACCCCAGGGGTCATAAGGCGTGGGAAAGCCGGGCATAGGAAAGCCAGGCATCGGGGCAAATGGAATCATGCCCTGTTGCCAGGCATAATTCATCTGGGGAGTAGGCCAGGTACCGGTCATCAGGTATTGAGCGGCCGGTCCCAATCCAGAAGGGCTTCTCCCCAGCCAGCCAGGGGAAAACCCGAATCTCATCCAACCGGGTAATCCGGTAAGCTGATACATCCATCTATGTCTCATTTTGACTCCTTTTTTTGTTTTTTGAGCTCATCGAGCCTTTTTTGGATCTGGCCGAGTTGATCCTCCAGGATTTTGGCCTGTTCTTCAAGGAAAGCAACTTCTTCAGCCTGAGTGAAAGGCGGAAGAGGCATCCCGTAGGGCGCCATGAACCACGGACTCCACAATCTCATCCAGGGTGCTGAATAAGGCCCATAAAACCATCCTGCATGTCCCATTCCAAACGGCATTTGACTCACCTCCTTTCCCCGGAAAATTCTCGTTCTTAATTAGCTTTTTGGTCCGCCGGGTTGAGACCAGGGCATGGAGCTAATTCCATAGGGATAGGCAAGCGGGAAAGGATAGCCGTACATCATTTCCGGCGGATAAGGGTATCCCCAGCCATAACCAGCCCGCCAGAAGCCGCGGCCCCTGCCAAATCCCAGGCCTCTGCCAAATCCCCTTCCGATTCCGCGACCGAAAAGGAAGCCGGGCCCAGGATTCATGAATCCTGGATAAGGGTAACCGGAACAATACCCCAGGCCACGCCCGCTTCTCGGGCCCAGTCCCCACGGACCTTTTCTATCTCCCATTGGCATTTTTTGTTACCTCCTTTTTAAAAATTTTTTGATTGACAGTTTTTACATAAACCTAAGAATTCAATGTTATGGTCCTTAATGGCAAAATTGTATCTTTCGGCCAGGGCTTCTTCTGTTTTTTTCACCAGGTCCAGTTCTTCTTGCACAAAGTCACGGTAATTGATGATTTTGCCACACCGGGTGCAGATGAGATGATGGTGGTGGTCTTTCTTTGAGTCCCCCTTGAGTTCATACCTGTTCTGGCCGTCACCGATGCTGACCCGGGTGACGATGCCCATTCTGGCCAAAAGGTCAAGTGTCCGGTAAACCGTGGTCAGGCCGATCCCTGGATACATCTTGTATAAAAATCCGTAAATGTCCTTGGCGCTCAGGTGCTTGTCAGTCTGGCTTAAAAAGTCCAGGATGACGTCCCGCGGTACGGTCCAGCGGGCTACCTGTCCGCACATCCGGCGCTGCCATTTATAAGGACCTGGCATTGAACCTCCCTAAAACGATAATGATAATCATTTTCAATAATATATTAGGGCATTTTTTTTTCTTTGTCAAGTCCCCTTAAAAACTTTGTCATTTAAAGTTTGAAAGTGGACTTATTTAGGATGATTAAGGTTTAAAAGGGAACTGAGGGGATGAGCTAAGGGAACTCTTATAGACTACATCGACAAAAAGAATTGACTTTGTCGTCTCCATCCCTGACCCGGAAAAAAAATCGGCTTTTAACAGCGACTACATTCTGAGGAGGGCGGCCGTGGATTTTTCCATTCCACTCTTTACGAATCTTCAGGTGTCAGAGCTTCTGGTCCAGTCCCTCTCCAGCAAAACGCTCTCCGATCTCCAGGTCAAACACTGGGGAGAGTATGAATCGTAGAGTCCGCTCCCCAACGGACCGCTCTTTAAAAAACGATTGTCGGAATTACTGCTTCTGCAGGTCCTGCATATCCAGCTTGTCTTTTTTCGTATAGCCCGCCGGAACGGCATAGGCGCCGGCCGGAGGGTTCTTCTTGGAAATTTCCAGAACCTCTGTCGTGGTCCTTATCTTCGCCCCCATGATATTGGCGTTGAGCTCGCTGGCGATCTGGAATCCCTTGATTTTCATCATTTCCTTCACGGAAGCGTCATCCAGCCTCATCTGGCCTTTGAGCACGGCGCCATACATCTGCGTCAGATATTTGTTCAGGTCGAAAGGAACATCGGTCGTGGCCCAGACCCTCATCTTCATGGCCATGCCCATGACGGTCATGGTCACATCATATCCGAGGCAGTCCCACTGGCCGATCTTCTTTTTTTCAGTCGTTGGGTTGACCGTGGCTTTCATCGTCATCATTGAAGCCATGGCCGCCGCTTCAGGGGGAAGTAACTTCGCAAAATCCAGAGGCAGAGACGTCTCAATATAGGACTTACTTTTATGGCTGATCATCCAAATCATGTTCTTTTTCAGATCGATCAGAAATGATTGTTCTGCTCCCAGAGTGGCAAATTTGTTATCTCCGATCCACTGCTCGGAAAACTCATTCTTTTCCGGCTGATTCTGGCCCATAAATGAGGTGGCGTCCGTGTGGACTTTGGACTTGACATAAATGTCGGCATGGACCGCCAATGCCACCACCAAAACAAGCGCCATTACGCCGAGAGTTTTTTTCATTGATTTGACCTCCTTCCTTAGCCCTCCAGGGGGCCTATCGAAAGCCGCATTATAGTGAAAAACAATGGAAATATCAACTTTCCTCGCCTCAAAAGGAACCGCTCTGGTTCTGTGATGGGAGCGCTCGTCGGAGGAGGGGGACACGGCGGAAGAGCACCTGTCCCCGCCTCTTTTACAATCCGCGATGTTTATGGTAATACAATACACGTCGAAGAAGAGGCCAATAGAGAAAGTCAAAAATGCTCACAAAAGCGCTGAATCATGTTCAATCGGCAAATTTGGATTGGACGCGATGCGTAAGGAGAGTCATTCCGAAAAATCAGGAGCGCGTGAATTGACCCGAAAAAGATATCTGACCTTCCTGCTGAAAGGCGTGATCAGCTTTGGCATTCTCGCTTTCCTCTTGATCTTCAAGACCTCCATTAAAGACATTGCGGAGGTCCTCAAAGGAGTGAATCTCTTCTGGCTGGCTGTTTCGTTCTCCCTTCACTTCCTGGGACTCCTCATCAGCGCTTACCGGTGGCAGATCCTGGCTCAGGCCCAGGGAGATCATATTCCTCTCGGCTTTCTGGCCAAATCCTATCTCGTGGGCACATTCTTTAATAATTTTCTCCCCAGCCGGTTCGGAGGCGATGTCGTACGCATCTGGGACGGATCGCGATTTTCCCGATCGCTGGTCAAGTCTTCGGCCATTGTCCTCGTGGAGCGCCTGACAGGAATTATCATCCTTTTTATCTTCGCCTTTCTGGCCTCGCTCTTCCGCCTGGATATGGCCCAGAAAATCCCCGTGATCTGGGTCTCTCTCCTCCTCGGGCTGGCCGGCCTGGCCTTCGCCGTTTTTTTCTTTCTCCCCGGCGCAGGGCGACTGATTGAGAACATCCCGGAAAAAGGATTTTTAGGCAAAGCGAAACACAAAGTCATCGCCTTCCGCATGACCATCCTTGGATATAGAGAAAAAAAGCCGGAGTTTTTCCGGGCGACCCTCTGGGCGTTCCTCCTCCAGTTGAATGTCATCCTCTACTATTTTCTCATCGGCCAGGCGCTCCATCTCAAGGTCAGCCTTCTGGATTATTTTATCTTTATTCCGATCGTCCTTCTCATCCAGATCATTCCTGTAACCATCAACGGGCTGGGACTCAGAGAGGGATCTTATATCGAGGTCTTTAAATTCTACGGGATTGCGCCGCCCACGGCCATCTCCTTTTCCTTCATTGAGGTCTCCTTTGGGCTGCTCATCGGCATCGCCGGCGGAATCATTTATGTTTTGAGAAAATGAACGGCCTAAAAAGATATCGGCGTCCTTGCGGGCTCTTCCTGCTCCTCCTGGCTTTTCCGCTTCTTGCCGTTCGGGGACAGGAAACTTCGGAATATGAGAAACGCCTCTCCAAAATCAAAGAGGAAATCCTCCAGCTCCAGCGGAAACTCAATATCGAAGAACGGAAGGAAAAAACCATTCTCTCCAGCCTGGATAAGATCAATTTTAAAAAACGGCTCATTCGGAAAGAAATGGCTCTTCTGAATGTGCAGCTGGAAAAAAATAACCGCGATCTCTCCAGGATCAAAAAAAGCATTCCCGCCCTGAAAGCCACTCTGGAACACGAAAAGCAGGCCATCGCCAAGATTCTGGTCACTCTCTATAAATTCGGCAGATTCAGTTTCTCCCAGTTTGTCTTTCAGGCCAACGATTTAAAATCCCTTTTGACAGAGAGTAAAAATCTATCGGCCCTGGCCAAATATCAGGACACGATTATTTCAAGCTATGCCGAAAATCTGGCGGAGCTGAGCCAGGCGGAAAATGATTTGAAAGCCAAGGAAAGTGAAATCTCTGCGCTTATGCAGGAGTCACGGATAAAAAAAAGTGAACTCGATGAGGAGGAAAAAAAAGACAGAGCTCTCATGAGCCAGATCAAAAAGAATAAAAAGATATTTGAGCAGATGATCAGGGAAAAGAACAAACAGGCCTATGAGCTTCAACTATTGATTGAAAAAATCGAAAAACAGAAATTTGACTTTCCGTTTCCCCTTGTGCCGTTCCATGAAAAAAAGGGAAGGCTCCCCTGGCCGATGGAGGGGAAGGTCATCATCCCCTTCGGCCTTCAGAAACATCCTCAATTCAAAACCATCACCAAAAACAATGGGGTTGAAATTTCACCGTCCTCGAATAAGCTCTCGATCCATGCCGTCCATTCCGGCAAAATTGTCTTTGCCGATCACTTTCCAGGTTACGGAAACCTCATGATCATCGACCACGGATTGAGCTTCTATACCCTCTACGGCCACTGCGCGGAATTCCTGGTCAGCAGCGGAGATTTCGTCAAAACGGACCAGCCGATCGCCATCGCCGGAGACACCGGCTCTCTGAACGGAACAACCCTCTATTTTGAAATCCGCTCCAGGACGACGCCCCTCGATCCCTTGCAATGGCTCACCCGAAGGTGATAGAATGAGGGCTCCTTTGGAAAGATACCAATGATGACGGCCAATAAAATCCGACTGGTTTTCCTCGCCGCTTCGGTGGCCGTCTGTCTGCTTTTCATATCAGAAAAAAGTTTCCTTCCAGGAATTTCCCCCAGAGAATCCTCACGCACCAACTCTGAACTCATCGGAACCATTATCCGTCTGATCAAAAGCGACTACATCAATGAGGCCAATCCGTCCACGACCATGGAAGGGGCCTACAAAGGCATGCTCCAGTCTTTGGATGTGCTCTCCAGTTACCTGGATCAGGCGAGTGTGACCAAATACCTGCAACCGCAGAAAGCGAACTTCAGAGATGTGGGACTCATTCTCTACAAAAGGTACGGCGTCTTCCCGTTTGTCATCGGAATCATGGAAAATTCCCCTGCGGAAAGAGGAGGCATTAAAATCGGAGACTATATCAGCGCCGTGGATGACCAAACAACGCTCCTATGGGGCCTGGCCGAAATCAACCTCTACCTCAAAGACACAGGAAATAAATCAGCCAAGTTCCGGATTGTCCGAGAGAACTCAACTCTGGAAATCAAGCTGGAACGGGCGGAATTGTATAAAAAAAGCTTTTCTTACGTTCCCCAAAAGGGAACAGCCGGAATTGTAAAAATCCATCATTTTTATCCTTCCGTCACAGAAGCCGTCCAGCAAAAGCTCCTTTCTCAACTGAAGCCGCAGATAAGACCTCTCATTCTGGATTTGCGCGACTGCCATGAGGGGAGCTACGAAGAAGCCTCTCTGTTCATAAACCTCTTTCTAAAAGCTGAAAAAATCGGCTACTTCAAACAAAAGGAAGAGAAAAAAGAGCCTCTCTCTTGCTCGAAAAACGCCGAACTGGAAAAGCTGCCTCTCATCATCTGGACCAATCAGGCAACCGTCGGGCCGGCCGAAGTCGTTGCGGGCGTTCTGAAAAAAATTAAGAAAGCCAAGGTCATCGGTATCCAAACACCCGGCCTTGCGGCCAAACAAGATTTATTTCCTCTGGAAAAGGGCGATGCGCTCCTGCTCACGACGGGCATTTTTTGCTATCCTTCCGGCGAAGAGCTCTGGGGACAAGGGGTCAGTGCAGACATCAAAATTGAAGTGAATCATCAAACACAGAAGACCTACCGGGAAAAAACCTCAGATCTCCTCTCTCGCCTCTGACCTATGGGAAGACGCCTCCCCAAAGACAAGCCCTCGATTCTCAAGCATGCCGCCGTGCTCGCTGCGGGTTCTCTTCTGGCTTTATTCTTTATTCATTTTTTGATTTATCTCGAAGGACATAAGACGGCAAAAAAGGAAGGGCCTTCGGCCGAGAATTCCCTGGACCAATGGATCCTTAAGAATCTATCCGGGGAAATTCCTTCTCCGGCCGTCCGCATTTCCCTGGACAAACAAAACGCCCTTCATTTAAAGATCGATCTCCCTCTTCAAAAATACCTCCGGTTGGAAGCCCGTTTGGAACAGGACATCAAAGACTTTTCCGCTGCGGTCCTCGCTAAAGAGAAACAAGAGAAAGACACCCGGGTTCTCTTTATGTGGGAAGTGGAAAAAAAAGGTAGTCGAAAGGTCTCTCTTCTTTTTAGCTGTCCAAAACCGATAGAACCTGTCCGGCCGCCTTCAATCCCGGCCAAAAGCCAGGTGGCCATTATCATCGATGATATGGGGTTCAATCTTGAAGCCGTTAAAATCGTCTGCTCTCTCCGACTGCCGGTCACCCTCTCTATCCTTCCCTTCAGTCCTCACGCCCAGCAGACAGCCGAGCACGCCCATGCCTGTGGACTGGAGACGATGCTGCATCTCCCCCTGGAGTCCTATAACCACCAGGAAACCGATGATTCTGAAGCCGGATGGATTCATTCAGGAATGAGCAAGGAGGAAATCCAGCAGGAAGTCAAACAAAGCCTGGCCCAGCTTCCCTTGAGCCAAGGAGTGAACAACCACACCGGCTCGAAACTCACGGAAGATGCAGAGATCATGTCCCTCATTCTGGAAGTCCTCAAGGAAAAGAATCTCTACTTCATCGACAGCCGCACCAGTCAAAAATCCGTCGCCTATGCGACGGCCCAAAAAATGGGAATCCCCTCCGCTCAACGCCACATTTTTCTGGACACCGAAAACTCAGGAGCGGCTGTCCGGAAGAATCTCGAACGGCTCTTTCAACTGGCCCGGAAGAAAGGCCGGGCCGTAGGCATCTGTCACCCCTTTGAGGCGACTCTCCAGGCCTTGAAAAAGTGCCCTTCCCTGGCGGAAGAGTATGAAGTTGAACTTGTCCCTGCTTCCCAGATCGTCGAACGGCCTGAAAAACAGGCTTCTTCTGAAGAGAGGCCCTGAAAACAGGGCTTCCCGTTGCACCCCGCTAAAACAGGATTTTTATCCCCGTAAAAATTTTCAAGAAGGAGAGATTGATCTCAAGCCGAGTCACTTCTTTCCTCATGGCTTCCGCGCCGCTCTCATAGAGGGTGATAATGACATCCTGGTAATAATCCGGATAATATTCCCCCGCCTGGATGTTCCAGTATTCCTCATGTTTTTTCCCTATGAAATAAACGGCTCCGATGCTCCAGGCGATACTCGATGAAAAACGCAGATCCAAACCCCCTCCAATATTAAAACCAAGAGAGCTCAGGGATTTGTCCACCTTCACTGGAACATTGATAAAATCGATATACTGGTCAATGTTGGGCAATCTTTCGACCATCCAGGAAAGCCCGTATCCCCTCGTGGAATTCACTTTGACCTTGGCCTGAAAATACGATATCCCGGCGCTGAAATAGGGAACAAGAAATCCTCCTCTCCTCATTTGAAGAATCAAGTTAAAGCTGATGGGGATGATTGAGAGGCTGCCTTCCGTATTCCAATTTTTTTGATCGCTGTATGTTTTCCCCGTGGTCATCCAGGTCCAGGTCATGTCAAACTGGCTCTTGGTGGCGCTGGGCACAGAGGAAAAATGAGGATCGACCCTCAATTGGGCGCCAAAGCCCCGGGCAAAAAAATAGCTCAATGAGAATCCGAATCCAATGGGATTTTTAAATTGATGACGGATGGTTCCGCTTTCGCTGACACTGCTCAACAGGGTTACGTTATAGTTGATCGGCTCATTCCAATTTCTCGAATACCTCGAGGAATCATTCAAAAAAGAGCTGAGACCAAGGCCGGGCCCCAGAAAGATCTCCAGCCTTTTTGGCACGGCTTTCTGCGGCGGCCGGACCGGCGCCTTGAGGGGGACAACCGGCTTGGAAGGTTCTTTGACCGCTTCTTTTTTGGGCTTCTTTTTGACCTCCTCCACATACATTTCATGGATGTATCCGGTAAGGAGAACTCCCACCCGGGACCGGAATTTGATTTCAAACCATTCCCCCTCTTTTTTCACGGCCTCGAAAATCGTGCCCATCGCCACATTCTCCTCGATAATTTCACTCTCCATGGTGGGCTGCAAACGAAGAGAGGCATTTTCCACTATGACCTTGACTTTGACTCCCGCCGCGTGGGCCGCAGGAGAAAAAAGGAAAAGAGAGAAAACAATCGCAAGGACAAGTTCCTTTTGATATTTCTGAAGTGCCATGAGTCCTCCTTTACGTCTCTGACTTTTTCTGTTTTGTCTCGTAGGCGATCTCTGTGATGGTCCACTGACCGCCCATCTTTTCAAGACTCCATTTATAAATCCCCTCAAACAGGATCTGTCTTGTCTTCTTTTTCAAGGAGAGGCCGGTGATGACATGATGAAAACTCGCCTCAATCTGATAGCGGTCGGGACTTGTGTCTTTAAAATGAACAGCCACATTGGAAGCCGCGGCTTTGATCTGGTCATATAGGGCAAAAGACCTTTCCGTATCTGTTTTGATCTTCTGGAAAAGGTCCGGAGAGCAGTATCGACCGTAAAAAGCCGTCACGCGCTTGTCTTGCACAGCCTGGATGTACTCATCCACGAGAACCCTGATTTCTCCGGGGACAAGCTTCAAGGAGGCCCTCTCCATGTACTTCATGGCTTCTTCATGGCCCGGGTCGAGGATCAAGATCTTACGGAGCAGTTTCAGAGACTCCTGGAAGTCTCCCTTATCGTATTTTCCCACCGCAGCGGCCAATGTGTCTTCGATCTCCTTGGATTTCTGCTTTTCAGCCCATTCCTTTTTTGCCCGGGCGAGCTCCTTCTGGGCCCTCTCATTCATCGGGTCAATTCTCAATGCGTCTTCGAAAAGGCCGATTGCCCGTTCATAATCCCCCTGCTCTATGGCCTTCGTTCCTTCTTCCAGCCTTTCTCCCACACGAACACTCTCTTTCTCCTTTACCGCCGCAGAAGAAGTTGCAGGCTTTTTGGGAATCTCCTTTTTTTTCTCTGAAGGCAGAGGGGCCTGAACGGCCTTGTCCGGCACAGGCTCCTCTGTCCGGGGTCTGGATTGGCTGGAATTCCGGATTGTCGGCTCCCGCTCATCGATTTTCTGCTCAGAGAATTTCTCTGCGGGAACAGCCGCGCTCGCTTGCGGCTCTGCCAGAGCAACCCGAGGGGGAGGTCCTTTTTTCAGTGAAGGGAGAATTATGAAAAGAAAAACGCCGGCGGCTGCCGCCGCGAGAAAAGCCAGAGAAATGAAGACCGGCCGGTGCTTTCTACGGCTCCGGGCTTCTTTGGCTTTTTTTTCTTCCTTTTCGACCTTCTTTGCTTCTCGGGCCGGCTCCTTTTTTGCGGCGGCCTTTTTCATCTCCTCCCTGGCTTTCTGTGTCAATCGTGGATAATTCCTTAAATCTTCAATAAATTCCCGGCAGCTCTGGTACCGAGATTCCGGAGATTTGGCCAAGGCTTTCCGGACGACATATTCCAGACCTTCCGGTAAATCCTTCTGAAAACTCCGAACCGGGGTGGGATCTTCATTGATGATTCTATAAATGACCGTTGTCACTGTGTCCCCGGGGAAGGGTTTGTGGCGAGTGATCAGTTCATAAAGAATCCCTCCGAGTGAAAAAATATCCGAACGGCTGTCCACTGTTTTTCCCGAGATCTGCTCGGGCGACATGTAAAAAGGCGTCCCCATGACCATGTTGGCTTGAGTCATGGTCGAAGAGGACAGGCGGGCTATGCCGAAATCAACGATATAAGGCCGGCCATCGCTGTCAATGAGGATATTGCCGGGTTTGACGTCTCTATGGATTATCCCTTTCTGATGGGCACACTCCAGGGCATCCCCAATCAAACGGATTAAATTGATGATTTCTTCAAGGGAAAATTTCCGGCGGGACGCAATGAAATCTTCAAGGCTCTGTCCGTCGATATATTCCATGGCAATATAGGTCAGGCCCTCGTCTTCTCCCACCTCATAGATGGTCACAATGTTGGGATGCGAAAGATTCCCCGCTGAACGCGCTTCCCTCATAAAACGAGTCTGCGCCTCTTCCATGGCAAACCGCTGGCCGACGACATCAAAACGGATGGTCTTTATGGCCACTGTCCGGCCGATATAAGGATCGATGGCTTTATAGACAATCCCCATCGCCCCCTTTCCGATTTCTCCGACGATCGTATACTTGCCGATCTTCCTTTCGCTCATCATTGATGCTCAGTTTCTCCGCATGAGTTCTCTCTTCTGGCCCGAGTTCGAATTTATGGTGATTGCGGTCATATTAATTATTTCCGTGATAGAAAGCCACCACGGCTGTGACATTGTCCTGGCTCCCTTGATGGTCAGCCGATTCAATCAGTTGAAGGCAGATCTCTTCCGGCCTTTTATATTTTTTGAATACCTCCAGCATCTCTCCATCAGAAAGCGCGCTGTGGAGGCCGTCCGAACAGAGTAAAAGATAATCCTCCTCATTCAGCCGAACCTGAAAAGTATCCGTCTGGATCTGAGAGGCAATCCCCAGAGACCGAGTGATGACGCTTTTAAAAGGAGAATTTCGGATGTCTCTTTCAGAAAGAATTTTCAGGCGGATCTGCTCCGCGGCCCAAGAATGGTCATGGCTGATCTGCCGCATGGTCCCCTCCCGGACATGATAGATGCGGCTGTCTCCAACATTGGAAACTATGGCCTTGTTTTTATGAATCAATGCGGCCACCAGGGTTGTTCCCATTCCGGTGAAAATGCCATTCTCGGAGGCCTTTTGAAACACTCTCCGGTTGGCTTCCAGGAAGGACTGCTCCAGAATTTCTTGAAAGCGAAGAAACGGACCGCTCTCTTTCAGTCGATGCCGAACGAATTCCTGGAGAGAATCAATCGCCAGTGAACTCGCCATGGCTCCTCCGGCCTGTCCACCGACGCCGTCGGCAACAGCCAAAAGATTGAGGGGACGCCATTTTTTACGCGCTTCCCCGGAAAGGTCCAGACAGAGATATTGGTCCTCATTCATCCTTCTTTTCTTTCCGATATAAGAATGGCCAAAAAATTCCACCGACATGACATCCACCCCTTCTTCGTTGTGCTCCTCCTCCAGTTCTCTTGAATGAATAACTTTAATCCCCAAAATCCCTTTTGTCAAATTCATGACAGGTAATGGAAAACGCCGATCCCTTCCCGATGGGCCTCAGCGCACCCAGGTCAGGGTGTCGATCAGAAAAAAACAGGCCGAATAGAAAATGCAAAGTCCCAAAAGGACAATTATTTTGCCGGACGCTTGAATTTTTCTCTTCCTGGAAAGCGAATCAAAGACGCTCAACACAACGAAGCATTCAAGGCCAAAAAAGAGAAAGCCTCCATATCCGAAAAGGGGCATCTGGAACACTTTTAAAAAATCGAAGTAGTGTAGATGGTATTCCCAGTGAGAACCCGCCCAGAAATTAAAGAGTTCCCAGAGGAGTCCGGCCGTAAAACCGGACAGCAGCCAACTGTAGAGCCGCCGGGCATCCGGACGCTCCAGATCGTCGAGAAGGGACGCATTCTTGTGGATGAAGTTGAGCGGTTCGAACAATAGAATGAAACACAGCCAGGTTAAGGGGAAAAATATCTCCGGCCAAAGTAGAGCCAGAATGATCGACGCCCCACCCAACAAAAGACTGACACGAAGAAGGCCGGAAGTTACGCAAATCCGGAAAAATCCCGTACTTTGCCGGAAGAAACTCTGGAATAACTGAGCCAGCTCCTGGAGGGCGGGGATGACCGAGGCAAAGGCCACCAGATATCCCAGCCATCGAGCCAGAATGCTTTGTGGAAGCCTATGGTACGTCCAATTGTTCAGCCTCAAGTTAAAAAGCTCAAAGATCAGCCAGATAAAAACAGAGAAAAGAGCCGTAGACAGAACATATCCGATTGGCCGGGCCAAAAGAGATGTCTGCATCCTTCGAAAGTTCACACTGTCGAGAATGAGAATGAGGGACCACCAGGCAAAACAGAAAAACCATGTCTTCATAAAAGGGAATTGAAGGGCAAGGGAAATAACGGCGACGGCGAAAACACCTAGGCCGAAATAAAGGTTGAAATGCAGAATTTTATCTTTCATCGGCTCTGGAACACAGGAAACATCTCTTCTCATTTTAAAGATATTTATGGACGGAGGCAACGGGAGAGGTCTTCGAACACACGGAGACCGTCCGGGCCTCCTCCTTATTTTTGATCGGCCATTTTGAGGAAAGAAGAAACGATTGAATAAATGAGAATTATTGTTTATAGTAAAACAACAAGAAGGAGGATTCAGATGAAAAAAAGGATGAGCCTTCTGAGCCTCGCCGCCGCATTCTTTCTGGTTGCGGTCTCTGTCCTTTCCCAGACAGGATGTAAAGCTCCGCCAGATGAAGAAATAAAAAGCCTTATGGAAATTGTCGACATCGAGACAAAGTGGGTCTCCAAATCCTACCGGCCATGGCCGAAACCGCAACTGATCCTCGTGCCCACAATCAGTTTTCGGATCAAAAACCTTTCCCAGACGCCTCTGCGCTTCGTCAACTGCAATGCCATTTTCAAATTCAAAAATGACGTTGAAAACCTCGGAGACAACTTTCTGTCCGCCATCCGGGGAGGACCTGTATCTCCGGGAGGCGTGAGTGAGAAAATCACCTTAAAAAGCAATTTTGGAGTGGAAGGGAAAAACCTCAGCAGCTTTAAAAATAATCCCCAATGGAAAACCGTTTATGCCAAAGTCTATGTGCAGTACCGTGGATCACGGCATGTCCTTCTCGGCGAATGGGTCGTCTCGCGGGAAATCGATTTTAAAGAGCCGGAACCCGCCTATCCAGAAGAAAATAAAGAATCCCCCAAAAAATAGCCTTAGGGATTGCCCAGCGTAAAGAGCCACGTGTTTTCCGCAGCCTCTTTAATGTCATACCGGAACATCCCCCGGGGCAAAATCCAGCAGACGGCGTGCTGACTCTGGAAATATTTCATGGCATTTTCCAGCACTTTCTTCAGAGGGAAGTTCTTCCGAGAGACAATATTGACGACAATCATCAGCCAGTTCACGGAATAATGGCTGATGTTGGCCCCTCCCTTGAACAATTGGGTCACCGATGGGCCGGCCGTTTTCTTCTTCGCATGACCGAAATCCGGCGCCTCGGCCTGTCCAATGGGCTTCATCCCCGCCACTCTACAGAATTCATCCCCCGCCCACCGAGCGACGGCTTCACAGGAAGAAATCATCGAATACTCGCAGTCATACATATCCACAATCAATTCAAAAGCGGATGAGAGTCCACGCTCCATGGGCAGCTTGAAATGTGGGGAAAAGACCTCCGCACTTTCCACAATCCTCGGCTTGTAGATCGGAGAGGACGATCCCGCTTCAAAGATTCTGGTGTTTTTCCTTATTTCCCTGACATTCGTGAAGGATCCGCGCGGCAAATGCCAGCAGACGGCGGAAGGGGACTTGAAAAAGCCGAGGGAGAATTTGATCGCCTCATTCACAGGGAGATGGGCGCAGGTGAAACAATTGGCGCAGGCGATGTTTCCGAACCGTCTGTAGTTAATGGCGCTTGTCTCTATATACTGGACCAGAGTGTCGCCTTCATCCAGTCGGTGGTCTGAGACGAACGGCGTGCCGAAGGCTTTCATCTTGATCGCCCTGCAGGTTTCTCGGCTCCACCTTTCCACTTGTCGAAGTGAGGGCTTTTTATTCCTCAGAAGAGGAATGTCCAGAACGACTTCCTCGCCGTATTTATCCTTCTCCAGGCGCTTCTGAAACTCTGGATAGAGCCGGGCCGGAATTTTCGGCGAATACCAGCTTGTCTTCAGTCCGGACTTCTTATAGGCGTTCTCCGCATTCCGCGCGGCCCTCTGAAATACCTTCTTCCCCTTGGAACCGGCCGTCAAACTGAATGGACCTCCCATATAGCTGACATTGGAAAACTGGACCACCTGGACCGCATCGAACGTGACTTCCATCTGGCGCCAGCTTCCCGGACATTCAAAGGGCTGCAAGATCAAGGCCCCTGTCTGGTGGATGGCAATCCCGCCTTCGACAAGAGCCTCATAGACACTTTCATAAAAACTTGTATTGAACAAACTCTTGGCCGGGCCTATGGGGTCAGTGGAATCAATGATGATGACGTCATATTTTCCTTTCACGGACCGGATGACTTCCGCTCCGTCGCCGATAATCAGCTTAAACCTCGGGTCATCATAGACGCCTTCGGAAACCGACGGCAGGTGTTTGCGGCAGAGATCGATAACCATCCTGTCAATTTCAACCATCGTCACACTCTGAATGGATTTGTGTCGCAGAACTTCTCTGGCGACGCCGCCGTCCCCCCCACCAATAATAAGGACATGTTGGGCCGGTCGGGCGAGCGAAAAAAGAGGCCAGTGCGCGATCCATTCATGGTAGATCTTTTCATCCTCTTCGGTGAGCTGGACAATCCGGTCTAAAATGAGAACTCTACCCAATCGGTCAGATTCCAGGATCATCAGCTTTTGAAATCCCGTATCCATTTCCGGGATAATGACCTGCGTCACTTTAAACCCATAAGAAATATCCGGATAGAGCTCCTCGAAAAACCAGTGTTCTTTCTTTTTTTTCACAAGTCCCATTTCCTGTCCTTTCCTTTCTTCCGATTGGGTCGGTCGGTCAATTTCTTATTCTACGAATCAGAAAATATTGTGCATGAGTCTCCGGCGCTGACTGCCCAAAACTTTTCTGCCGAGTCTTCCCTCTCTTACCAGTGGAGAGGATTGGGATTTAATATTTTAATATAGCTCTTTTTCTTGAGCTCCTTTAAGAATTCCTCCAGCTTCCTCTTTTTCTTCTCGGTAAATATCTTCTCTTCAATCGATCGTTTGGCCTCTTCAAAGGAGAGTAAGCGGCTTTCCGTCTTTTCCTCAAGCCGAAGCAGATACCAGCCGTCCCGGACTTGAATCCAGGGGGTGATCTCTCCCCGGTCAATCCGGTCAACAGCCTGTTGGAGGGTTTTTTCCAGTTCCCCTTTTTTAAAAGTCCCCAAATCCCCCTGGGACTCTTTTTCCGGACCTTCCGAGTATTGACCGGCCAGGGCGGCGAAATCTTCCCCGGCTCGAATTTTCTCGTTGATTTCCTTCTTTGTCGCCTCTATTTCCTCCTTGCTTTTGTCTTCCTCTTTCACGTATATGGCCCTCAGCCGGTAGACTTCCGGCTCGATAAACTCCTTCTGGTGAAGTTTATAATAGCCGACGGTCTCAGAATCGTCGATGACGATGGTTCTGTCGACTTCGGAAAAAACGGCCGCCTGCCTGAGCAGCGATTCCTCCATGTCTTTCAGCCATTCCTCATACTTCATGCCCTGGCTTTGCAGAGCCCGCCTCAAATCCTCGTCGGACTCGAGGTTATTTTCCTTCTTTATATTTTCCACGTACATCTTGACCTGCTCTCGGACATCTAAATTCTTTTCTCTGGCCAGCTGAGAAAGGAGACGGTCGGTGATCATCGAATCGAGAAGTTCACTTCTCATCCTGTCATACTGCTTTTCAAACTCCTCACCCTGGAGCTGGGACCTCAGGAGTTGAAGGACGGAATCATGGTGCTGTTTGAACTCAGAGAGCGTGATGACTTCATCATTCACAATGGCCACGATCTCTTCAATTACCTCTTCGGCGGCCAGGCATCCCAGACCGCACAAAATGAGCGCCAGGAGCATAATTTTTTTCGTTTTTCTCATGCGTTATTCCTCTGATAAGGAAAAGACAGATTCTGGATGTAGGATTTCCAGGGCATGGTTTTTTTCAACTGCTCCAGACGATCAAAGATAGTCCGGCTGATTTTCTGTTCCAGGATTTTCGTTTTTATGGCCGGAGCGGCTTCTTCCAGAGCGACCATTTTAGGTTCATATCTTTTATCCAATTTAAAAATATGAAAGCCGAAGGAGGACCTCACGACCTGGCTGATCTCACCTTCCCGAAGGGCAAACACCACTTTTTCTATATCAAAGGGAAGCTGGCCCAAACTGAAGACTCCCATCAGACCGCCCTTGAAGGCCTCCGGTCCAACGGATTCCGTCATGGCCAGCTTTCGAAAATCCATCTCTGGAGAGCTTTTCAGCTTGTTGAAAACCTCGATGGCTTTTCCCTTTGACTCCAACAAAATCTGACTGACCTGAACTCTTTCCGACTGAAAAAAGCCTTTTTTATGACGCTCATAATACTCCGCAATCTCACTCTCTTCCACACGCAGGTCTTTGATCAAAAGATAGAGATACTTTTCAACAATCAACTTTTCATGAAGGGCTTTGGGATTGGATGCCCAGGAAGCTTTCCTTCCTCCCTCGGCCCAAAATTCGCTCTTCAATTTGGACAGATAGATTTTCTTTTCCTCTTCGGTCAGGATGATCTTTTGATCCTGAGCCCGCTTTAAGAGGAGCTTTTCCTCCACGAACTTGTCGAAAAGTCGGCTCAAAGCGGGCGCCGCTAAATCGTTTTCCTCTTCACCGATGATACTGTGGACATAATTGTCAAAGTCAGAGCTGGAATAAGAGGAATTGCCGATCTCAAGAATGACTTTGTCTTTTTTCTTGGATATCGCGTTCTCCAGAGAAGGATGTTCTCCGCTCGCCTCGAGCCGGATCCCCCAGAGTGCGAAAACGGAAAGCAGAACTCCAGGAAGGAGAAAATAATTGGCCGGTTTTTGTTTACACTCGTTCATCTTCTTTAAATTCAAGTCATTATAGTACATCCATACAACTCCTTCAAGATGTCAATCGTTTCATCGAGAAAAGCCTCCTCTGAGGTCATGGAAACTCGAAGAGTCAGCACTCCTTGAGGTGTGATTGTGCCCCCATGGGTCTTCAGCAGTCTGGTCATTCGGGTCAGATGGACAGAAGTCGCGGGAAAAAATTTAAAGATAATTCTATTCTCCACCCGGTCAAGAGCCTTGACTTTGAGCTTCTGAGCCAACAGTTTGATCACGCCGTAGCGAAGGAGGTTGCGAACGCTCCGCGGAAGCGGCCCGAACCGGTCGTTCATTTCCTCCTCAATCGCCTTGATCTCCGTGAAATTAACTGCGGAAGAGATTCTCTTGTAAAGGCTCAACCGCAGATTGACCTGAGGCAGATAGTCTTCAGGAATCTGGATATCCATTTTGAGATTGATCTCGCTTTTCACCTCTTCCACCTGTTCGCCTTTCAGTTCTCGGATTGTTTGCTCAAGGAGCTGGATAAAATAATCAAATCCGACCGCTTCCAGACAGCCGTGCTGCCTGGCTCCAAACAGATTCCCGCCGCCCCTGATTTCCAGGTCCTTGGCCGCCAATCGAAATCCGGACCCCAATTCACTGAATTCTTTAAGGGCTTCCAGTCTCTGGCTGGCCTGGGAAGAGAGCTCTGCAAAAAGCGGAACAAGAAAATAGGCAAAGGCTTGGCGTGAGGAACGCCCGACTCTCCCTCGTAATTGATAGAGCTGGGCCAGCCCAAATTGATCGGCGCGGTCCACAATCAGAGTATTGACCAGAGGAATATCAATCCCGTTTTCAATAATCGTCGTGGAAACCAGAACCGTGTATTTCTTGTTGATAAAATCGATCATTCTTTTTTCAAGCGCCAGAGCGGGCATTTGGCCGTGAATGGTGACAACCTTCGCCTCGGGCACCCATTTTTCAATTTTTGAGGCCATGCCTTCCATATCCTCAATCCGGTTGAAGATATAATAGACTTGCCCCTCCCGGTTCAATTCCTGCTTAATCGCCGAAGCTATGAGCCGGGGATTGAAAGTCGTCACCACTGTGTGGATAGCCAGCCTGTCCTTGGGGGGCGTCTCGATCAGGCTGATATCGCGGAGCCCTGTCAAAGACAGATTCAAAGTGCGCGGAATCGGAGTCGCCGTGAGCGTCAACACATCAATATTGGCTTTCATCTGTTTAATTTTTTCCTTATCTTTAACGCCAAAGCGCTGTTCTTCATCAATGATAAGCAGTCCTAAGTCATGGAACTCCACATCTTTGGAAAGCAGGCGGTGCGTGCCGATGAGGGTGTCCACCATCCCTTTTTTGAGACCCTCGATGATTCTGTGCTGTTTCTTTTTGGACTGAAGCCGGGTCAGAGCTTCCACCCGGACGGGGAAAAGAGTCAATCTATTCTCAAATGTCTTCAAATGCTGGCTGGCCAGGACGGTTGTCGGGCAGAGAACAACAACCTGTTTCCCGTCCATCACTGCTTTAAAGGCCGCCCTCATGGCCACTTCCGTCTTGCCGTAGCCCACATCCCCGCAAAGAAGACGGTCCATCGGAAATTCGGATTCCATGTCCTGCTTGATCTCCTTGATCGTCCGGCTCTGGTCTTCCGTTTCCTCATATTCAAATGTTTTATCAAATTCCACCTGCCAGTTTCCTTCGGGGCTGAATCTGAATCCTTTGATAGCCTTTCTCTGCGCATATAGATGCAACAGCTCCTTGGCGATATCTTCAACCGCCTTCTTTGTCTTCCCCTTGGTCTTCTGCCAGGTCAGACTTCCCAATTTATCCAGGGACGGAACCGTCCCCCTGACCGGGGAATATTTCTGGACAAGATTGAGGCTTTCCACAGGAACAAAAAGTTTGTCGTCGTCCCGGTAAAGGAGTTCGATAAACTCTCTTCCTTTTCCATCGACCTTCATCTTGATCAAGCCTTTAAAGATACCGATTCCATAATCCGTATGGACGACATAATCTCCCGCCCTGAGGTCCTGAAAATGAGAAAGGAAATGTTTCACCGAAGGCCGGCTGACGATGACTTTTTCTTCGGTAAAAATATCTCTTTCTGAAAAAAAAGTAATTTTTTCTCTTGGGAAACTAAATCCCGAATCAAGCCCTCCCACAAGCAGGACCATTTCGCCTTCCTTGGGCGAGATGTGCGGTGTTGAAGATTCGGCGGCCAGTATTTGATGCTCGGAAAGGAGGACGGCCAATTTCTGGCGGATGACCGCACTGGAAAAATAAATCAAACAGCGATCCCTCTCCTCCTGCAGCTTTTTCATATATTCAATGAAGAAAGGAATTTTGTTGTTAAAGCGGGGCACCGACTGGAAAGGAAAATGAACCACTTTTCTGGAGGGGAAGGAATCCCATTCTTGACAAACGACCGCCTGGTTCTTGAGCTGTTCCCAAATCGGGAGAGAAAAAACATCTTCAGGACGCCAGAAGGACTCCCCCTTCTTCTTCAGCTCATCGGATTGTTCCCTGTACTCATTCAGAGTGGACTCCCATTCACGTTCCACTTCATCCATGTGATCGACGATAAACAGGGAATCCCCGAGGTAGTGGGTGAAGGGGACGGACGGCATCTTCTGTCTCATGTCCTTTTCACTCCCGGACTCAAAAGAAAATGGTTGAGAACCGGTAAACTCGCGGAGAGAAGGGAGAAGTACTCTCTCCAGCTTTCGGATCGACCGTTGTGTGGAGAGATCAAATTCGCGAATGGAGGCAATCTCATCACCGGTGTATTCAATGCGGAAGGGAAGATTCTCCCATGGAGAAAAGACATCCACAATTCCTCCTCTCCATGCGTATTCTCCTCTGGAGGCGATGAGGTCTTCTCTGGCGTAACCGTATTCGTCCAGAAGCCGGAGAAGCCTGTCCCTTTCGTAATAGCCGCCTTTTTCCAATCTCAGAAACATCTGTCCAAGGCGGAAAGGGTCTGGAAAGGGCATCAGAAGGCCGGACAAATTGGTGACGACCAGCGAAGGGGGATTATGGAGGAGACCGTAAAAGAATTTCATCCTCATCGAGACAGCTTCGAGCGAGGGGAGTATCTTCTGATAGGGATTTTCATTCAGAGGAGGGAGCTGACGAACGACCTGAGAAGAAGAGAATTGCGAGAAAAAAAACTGACATTGCTCTTCGAATCTGGAGAGAGACTGCTTTTCGGGGAGAATGAGGACGATGCTTTGTTTGAGCCTTTGTGATAAAAAGCTGAAAAAAAAGGGTTTGGCCGGAGCGGCCAGCCCTGAAATCCGCACATGACTCTCTCTCCTGTTGAATGCCTGGAGAAGTTCCTTGAACTCGCTGACTTCGTCCAGAAAACAAATGCTCATCGCTGCAGGAAATGATTATACTTCCTTCAGCGTCTTCCGTCTATTTCCACAGAAAACCGGACCGCCTCTCTTTATTTTCTACCGGCAAATCTGACCTATGACCGGCGATTGACTTTCCTCAGGGCCATGGCATAACATTTAATCGGGTGATACGGACTGAAAAAGGAGAAAAAATGAGAAAAAATAATTATTTATCTGAATTTCGCATGATTGTTCTCTCAATCTTTTTTCTATTCTTCCTGCCCGGAGGCCTGATTTGTGAAAACAGCTTAATCATAAAAAATGCGGATGATTTCCGGACAAGCGGAGTCCTACGGATACAGGGCTGGACCTGGTTGAAACATGCCGGGCAGGCCGCGGAATGGACATGGATGCCCATTCATGCAGATCCCGCAGAGGCCTGTCTGAATTTTGAGCTTTTGGTCACTAATAAGAACAACGGAGGGTGCGGATATAGCTGCAGGATTAAAGTGACCATCCATGATCTCCTGGGCAATTTGGTGACCTCCGGAACAGTCCTGCTCTCCAATCCCTTCCGTCCGAGATATTCTGAAAATACACATGGGGCGGGCTATACCGCCTATGGATCATTCTGCGGACTGAAGCTCGCGAGAACATTGAAGAACGGGTTTGTCGTGAGGGTCGAATGGCCCCCAATGGGCAGCCAGTATCACTTGGCTGTCGCCAAAGAAAAAGTGACCCTCGCCTATGTCACAGGCCTTTCAAACAAGAAGATTGTGCGGGAAAGACGGCTGAAATAAAGTCAGGATTTTTCCAGCAGGGCGGCCGTCCATTCTTTTCCTTCAATTCTTCTCAGCTGGATGAGCTTTCCCTCTGTCCGACAGGTGAAAGTCTCGCTCACTTTCCGAGTCTTCACATCGAAAATCCTCTCTGTAGAAATGACTTTTTCTATTCGATACTCCCTGTCTTCGATCAAAACAGCCCGCGGAGTCTCTTCCCCTTTACGGCCGGAATAAAAAAGGACCTTCACTTTTTTCGGCGGGGAATTTTCGGAATGATCCGTCATGAAAATTGTCCTCTCAAAAGGCACGCGCTCCCTTAATCTTAATTGTACGCCAAACAATGAACCTTGCCAATTCTCTCCTCCAAAGCCGTCTTTAATTTCTTTCCATTTTGAGAGGAGACAAAATGAGTGAGATGATGTAGAATTCTACCATTAGGAGAAAAGGATGCCAAAAAAAATCAATCCGTCAAGTCTGGGATTGGTTATCGCTCTGGGTTCTATCTGGGGCCTTTCGGAAGCCGGCCTGGGAATGGCCCTCCGGAATTGCGCCTCTTTTGTCTCAGGCTCCATTATGACAGGGATTGCTCTTTTTTTCATCTCCGCTGTCTGGAAGAGGAATCCACAGGTCCTCGGTCCTGTCCTTCTCGTGGTCATCGCTTCTGTGTTCAAGATGTTTGACGCATTTCTTCTCTCCCTCCCCATCCGACACGGTGCGGTCGCCAATCCCATTTTCGCTTTTCTGACAGAAGTCTTGGCTTTCATCATCATCGTCTCTTTCGCCAGAGAAAATCTGACTCAAAAAAGAGGCGGACAGGCTCTCCTCGGCGCTTTGGCCGCTCTTCTGGCTGTCAATCTCTTTCCCCTTGTGAGATTCATCACCGGAATACCCGCCTGCGTTGTCCCGGGAACAAGCGTTCCTCTTTCTCTTTACTACGCGCCGGTCGCCGTGGGCATTTCTTTGATCACAGTGCCTTTCGGCTTCTGGGTGGGGGAAAAAGTGAAGGCCCTCGAGTCGACCGGATCTTCCATCCGAAGACTTGTTTTCGATCGCTGGATCGCTCCGACCGCGGTGATCCTCTCTCTCGTCCTAATGATGGCGATCAGGCTTCCCTGAGGAGGCTTGGATGGAACAATTCAAAAAGAAGAAACCGAAATGGCCAAAGAGGCTCTCCAACTCATCCGGGTCGACTTTTGAACAATAAATTCCAGGAAATTATCTCAAGGAGACTCCAATGAAATCATTTTTCCGGCTGACCATTAGCCTCATTTTTATCTTTGCTTTTTCCTTCTGTCAGACAGTCTCGACCTCTCCTTATCCGGATAGATATTTTGACACAGCGGAAACCGCCCATAAAGAAGCACGTTTAGTCGTTTTTTATCCCTCCACAGGAACGATAAAAGCCCTGGTCGAGCTCCTCCGCCAGAATTTCCTCCTCCTGGACCAGATTGAGGTCGTTGGAGTTTATCATGAGAAAGAGTTGACCGATTACGAGGCATCCAAGTCCTACGTCCAGGACAACAATCTCAACTGGTTTAAGTTTCACCGCGTCACTGCGGAGCTCGATGAAAACGCTCTCTTCCAGAGAAACTCCTGCTCTCAGGAATTTGAAGACATTTTTAAAAAGTCGGATGGCATGATCTTCTTCGGTGGCCCTGACATCCCGCCAGCCGTCTACAACAGCAAAACCAGCCTGCTCACCCGAATCACCGATCCCTGTCGGCACAATCTGGAGCTTTCCTTCATCTTTCATCTTCTGGGAGGCTTTCAGGACGAAGACTTTCCGGCGTTCCTGGATTCCAGGCCCTCCTATCCGATCCTGGGAATCTGTTTGGGCAGCCAGAGCCTCAATGTCGGGACAGGCGGAACGCTTGTCCAGGATATCTGGTCCGAAACGTACGGCAAGGTCTTCGTTGAGGACGTGATCGCGCTTGGCCAGAACAACTGGCACACAAATCCTTATGCCCGTCTTCATCCTGAAGATAGCACACTGACCCCCTTTATGCTGCATCCCGTTGCGCTCTTAGAAGGCAGTAAATTCTGCACCGAGCTCGGATTTCAGGCCGGCGATAATCCCTATATGCTCAGTTCCCACCATCAGGGAGCCGGCCGGCTGGGCAAAGGATTTCGTGTGGCCGCCACCTCTCTGGACGGGAAAGTCATTGAGGCCATCGAACATGAGCGATTTCTCAATGTTCTGGGCGTGCAGTTCCATCCCGAATATCCAGTCCTCTGGGGGACTGTAGCCAAATACAAATTCACTCCCCAGGACACCCCGCTGATCTGTTTGAAAACATACCTGGAAAACCATCCCCCCAGTTTTGAATTCCATAAGAAAATCTGGAGCTGGTTTTACGGGGCGCTTGTGCACAACCTTGTCAGAGACCGAGAATTTGAGTTATAATATTGTTTAAAATAAGATAAAAATTCAGAAAGGAGACGCTGACCGTGAAAAAATATATGGTCCCGCGCGTCGCTCACTGCAAGAGCGGATGCCAACAGACCTCCTGAGCATGAGGTAAAATGGCTCTCCCACATATCCGATACGGATGAACGGCTCACTTTATTCTTCAATAAGTGAGCCATTATTTTATTCGCCCAATTGAATCTCACAAAACCGGCGTCTCAATAAATTTCGGGAAGGCACGGATCCGCATGAAATACAATTTTGACCGGATGATTGACAGAACCGGAACCAGCTCTCTCAAATGGGATTTCCGGGAAAAATTTACAGGAGTCAAAGACATTCTGCCCATGTGGGTTGCCGATATGGACTTCGAAACAGCCCCGCCGGTTCTTGAGGCTGTCCAGAAAAGAGCCGCCCATGGAATTTTCGGCTATACGGAAATGGCCGATCCCTACTATGAAGCCTTCGGAGCCTGGATGAAAAAGAGGTTCAACTGGGACATTCAGAGGCAATGGATTGTCTTCACGCCGGGAGTCATTCCGGCCCTGTTTCTGGCTGTTCAGGCTTTTACCCGGTCCGGTGAGAAAGTCGTCATCCAGCCGCCCGTCTATCATCCGTTTTCTCAGGCGGTCGTAAGCAACGGCAGGCAGCTCCTCAACAATCCATTGAAAATTGAGGGCGGTCGGTATGTGATGGATCTGGAACATTTGGAGAATTCCATTGACGAAAAAACCCGGATGCTCATCCTCTGCAGCCCCCATAATCCCGTGGGGAGAGTCTGGACAAAGGAAGAGCTGGCGCAACTGGGCCGGATCTGCGTGGCCCATAAAATCGTTATTGTTTCCGACGAAATTCATGCGGACCTGATCATGAAAGGACACTCCCACACGCCGATGGCGACCCTCTCGGAGGAAATGGCCGAAATCACAGTCACCTGCACCGCGCCCAATAAGACCTTCAATATTGCCGGCCTGGAAACTGCTCACACCATTATCTCCAACAAGGCGCTGTGCGACCGGTTTAAAACAACCGTCCACAACACGGGAATTCTCACGGCCAACACCTTCGGGATTGTGGCCGCCCAGGCGGCCTACAATCACGGAGAAGAATGGCTGGAACAGCTTCTGGATTATGTCCAGGACAATTACGATTTCCTCGTCTCTTTTGTCAAAAAGCACATGCCCAAGATCAAGACCTTTCCACTGGAAGGGACATTCCTTGTCTGGCTGGATTTTCGGGGACTGGGTCTTCCGGACAAAGAAATCAAGACTCTGCTGAGGAACACGGCGAAGGTCTGGTTGGACGACGGCCCAAAATTCGGAGTCGAAGGCCGCGGTTTTCAAAGAATGAACATCGGTTGTCCAAGAAAACGGCTTGAGGAAGGCCTGACACGGATCGCTCACGCTTTGCACAGCCTGTGAGCGGAAACCTGTCTCAGAAAGTCAATTGATCGGTCTGGCTGCTGGTCTGGATGTAGATGATTGCGGCTTGGGCAATGATATAGAGAATGAATCCAATAACCAGGATACTGTAGACGACAAGAAATGAAGTCTTGAAGTTGGAAACGCGTTTGGCAATCCCTTGAGGAAAGAAAATGTCGAAGGCTAGCTTTCCCAGAAAAAAGAGGAGGATCAAGATGCCCAGAGCCAGGCGATAGATATTTTCGCCGGCATGGGCATAGTCCGCGGCATTAATCTTAATGAACGGCGAGAGGAGCCAGACGGCAAAGAGGACAACGGCCAGGCCGGCGGCGAAACGGAGAACCTGATTCTTGTCGATTACGCGAATCATTGTCGGTTAAAAGATATCACGTCGCCATACAAAAAGACAGCCATTTTTGTTTGAACGGTTTAAGAAATACTTTTCAATATTTTCCTGATTACGGATGTGCTGGAACGGCCTTTAAGGTAAGGGAGGATGACCACCCGGCCTCCGGCCTCTTCGACCTCTTTCCTGCCGACCACCTCATCCGGTCTCCAGTCGCCGCCCTTGACCAGGATGTCGGGAAGAAGGACGGAGATAATTTTCTGCGGCGTTTCCTCGGAGAAAGCAGTCAGATAGTCAATGCATTCCATCGCTGCCAGGACTTCGAGCCTCTCGTTGAGCGGAAAAACTGGCCGCGACGGTCCTTTGATCTTCCGGAGGGATGCGTCATCATTCACGGCCACAATTAAAACGTCCCCCAGGCTTTTTGCCTTTTTAAAAAGATAGATATGTCCGCCGTGAATAAGGTCAAAGCACCCGTTGGTAAAGACCACCTTTTGGCCCTGTTTTTTAAGCCTCTTTCGGATTTTTTCCAACTGACTCAGGCTACAGGTCTTTTTGTGAGCCATCTATTCAACCTTTAAAATATCATAGCACAAACATGAAAAAAATCTAATTTCGAGATGTCTTTCTGGAATGAATCCACTCCCCATGGAAGCGGCTCCATCCATTGAAAAATCAGGTTTTGTGTCCCCGAATATTAATTGTGGGAGAGAAGCTCCAGGCGTGGGGAAGACGGGCGATCCCCACGTCCTTGCGGGTGGAAGAAACCATAAAAGAATATAAATTCCTGTGGAAGTCATACGGGTAGCCGTCCCGCTTGTGCACGGCCACATCCAAATAATATGTCCCGTTGATAAGGTCCAGCTTTTCAATGCAGCACAGGACCTTCCCCTCGCCCTCAATGGAAACAGGCGTAAAATTGTCAAGGTAGGTATTTATCCCGTAGCAGGATATTCCCTGCGAATTGAAGATGCCGATCCCGAAAACAAAGTCCTCTATGCGGGAACGGGCGTCCAAATCCATCTCGATGACCAGACCTTCCTCGGGGGAAAAGACATGCTTCTCTTCTCCCCGCAGGTTCTTCAGGGTCACCTTCCGGATTTCCACCTCCCGTTTTCCCCACCGGTTTTCCCGGCGGCCCTCCTCCCATTCCTGGTCAAACGTCCGTTCCTGATGTTCTCTCTCCATAAGTTCTTCCTGCTTTTCAGCGATATCCTGGAGGTAGGCGTCGATCACTCTTTTGGGCTCGCCGATGAGCTGGACCACTCCCCCCTTGAGCCAGGCGACCCTGTCGCAAATTTTCTCAACCGTGGAAAGGTCATGGCTGACAAAGAGAATTGTTTTCTTCCGGCGCCGGAAATCGTTGATCCTGTCCAGGCATTTGGGGACAAACGATGCGTCCCCCACGGCCAGCACCTCATCGATCAGCAGGACATCGGGATTGACGTTGATGGCAATCGAAAATCCGAGCCGCATGTACATGCCCGAGGAATAGGTCTTGACCGGAGCATCGATAAATTGTTCCAGCTCGGCGAACCGGACGATTTCGCGAAACTTCTGCGTGATTTCTTTCTTGGACAGGCCGAGCATGATCCCGTTGATATAGACATTCTCGCGGCCGGATATCTCCGGATGGAATCCGGCGCCGAGCTCGATGAGAGCGGAAATCTTGCCTTCCACTTCCACTCTTCCCGAGCTGGGCTTGGTGATCCCGGCCACAACTTTCAGCAGCGTGCTCTTCCCGGAGCCGTTTTCTCCGATGATGCCGAAGGTGGTTCCTTTCCTGACCTTGAAGTCGACGTTGTCCAAGGCGGTCACAAGTTCATCCGGATGCAGGGAGCGGAAGAAGTCCCCCTTGAGCAGTGCGCTCTTGAATGTCTGGAAGCGGTGCTTCGCCGAATACTTCTGGTAAATCCGGGTGACTTTCTCGATTTCTATGGCATGCACCTAGACCTCCTCGGGGAAAGAGTCCCGCAGCCTGTCGAAAATGGTATAACCGATTCCTAACAAGACCATTGAAACAAGCAGCGTCACTCCCAGCCTCTTCCAGCGGATGAGGGTCCCGTAGAAGAGACAGTTCTGATACGCCTGCATGATATGGGTCATGGGATTGAGGTTGAGGAATGTCCGAAGGAGGGAAGAGTTCTGGATGGTGTGGAATGTCAACGGATAGATGATTGGAGTGGCGAAGAACCAGAAGGTGAGGAGATTGGCCAAAATGTCCTTGATATCGCGAAAGTGGACGGTGAGGGAGGAGATGAGGAAGCCGAAGCCCAGAGAAAAAACGAACTGGACCAGAATGACGGCGGGAAGGAAGGCCAGGAAGATCTTGAAGGGCGGGGCCTTGGGAACGAACAGAAGGATCAGTGCCTTGGCCGAAAGAAGAATGGGCAGCCCGAAGAGGAAATGGATGAAGTTGGATGTCACGACGACGACAGGCAGGATCTCAGCCGGAAAGAGGACCTTCTTGATGAGATTTCCCTGGATCATGAGGATGTTGGCCGACTCGATGGAGGAAGCGGAAAACCATGTCCAGGGAAGAACACCGCAGAAGAGGAACAGCGCATAGAGAATGGGATTGTTGTTGAACGCCGGGTCGCGGGGACCGATGATAAATCCGAAGACGATTGTATAGATGATCATGAGAAGCAGAGGATTGATGAAAGACCAGAGAAAGCCCAGGATTGTTCCCCGGTAGCGCGCCTTGAGCTCACGGCTCACCAGGTTCTGAATCAGCACCCGGTATTTGTAGAGTTCCCTGAAATTTCTAAAAAGCCGGCCCATGGGTCCTTCCTGTAAATATCTGCCGGGCTTCCTCGGTGGGCTCTCCGTTTTCATCATAAAGGATTAAAGGAGGATATGTCCGGACGGAACCTGATGAAAAACCGCACTCAGAAAGAAAAAGATTGGCCTCTGTGCGTTCCCGTGGACAGATAAAACGGAGCGCTCTGATTTTCAAATGATGGCTTTCTGCCGCCCGAAAAAGGTCATCTTTTCTTCTGGCCGGATAGATGAAAAAGGCTTTTCCTTCCTCTTTGAGTGATTCCTCTGTCTTCCGCATAATATCAAAAATATCGCATTTTAACTCGTGTTTTGCAATGGATTTTTCCAGGGAAATGCTCAGATGTCCGCCGCGCTTTTGAATATAGGGCGGATTGGCAAAGATAATTTCAAATTTTTGATCGGAATGGAAAGTGCGAAAATCTTCCTCACGCACAGTCACTCGCTCTTCGAGGTTGTTGAGAACGACATTTCTTCGCGCCAAATCGGCCAGAGGCCCCTGAATTTCCAAGGCCGTGATATGGCGGAAGGGCTTGATGCTGAGGAGGAGGGAGATAATGCCGTTTCCCGTTCCCAGTTCGAGAAGGACATCTGAACTTTTGGTCTGGATGAAATCGGCCAGGAGCGGGGCGTCTACGGAAAAACGGTATCCTTTTTTCTTCTGCAGGACGAGAATACGGCCTTTATAAAAGGTATCCAGAGTCTCATCATCAGCCTTGAGCCGGTTCGTCCTCTTCCCCATCGCTCACTTCCGTGAAAACAAGGATTTTCTCAGGCAAGACCTCCGCATACCCTCCCTGGACCGAATGACTCACCTCTGTTTTTCCCTGCCGATACTTGATCTTCCCTTTTCCCAGAGCCAATACCAGAGGCCTGTGACCGGGGAGTATGCCGAGATAACCCTCCAGGCCGGGAAGAGTGACTTCATCCACATCGTCTTCACAGAGAAGCCTGTGCGGTGTAATGACTTTCAAATGAAGAGAAACGGGCAAATTCTGGCTCATGCGGACTTCAGTTCCTCAGCCCGCTCAATGACTTCCTCAATCCCTCCCACCATATAGAAGGCCTGCTCAGGCTTGTCATCGTGCTGGCCCTCAACGATTTCCTTGAATCCGCGGACGGTCTCCTCCACAGAGACGTATTTTCCAGGCCTTCCAGTAAATTCTTCCGCCACTTTGAACGGCTGGGATAGAAAACGCTGAATTTTGCGAGCGCGGGCCACGATCAGCTTATCCTCCTCGGACAACTCTTCGACCCCGAGAATGGCGATGATGTCCTGAAGGTCCTTGTGTCTCTGAAGAATTTCCTTCACCTGACGGGCCACCGTATAGTGTTCCTCTCCGATAATCCTCGGATCGAGAATTCTCGAATAGGAGGCCAGAGGATCCACGGCCGGATAGATTCCTATTTCTGTCAGGGCCCGCGACAGACTGGTCGAAGCATCCAGATGAGAAAAGGTTGTCGCCGGGGCCGGGTCGGTGAAGTCGTCGGCCGGAACATAAATAGCCTGAACAGAAGTGATGGAACCTTTCTTGGTCGAGGTGATTCTCTCCTCCAGTTCTCCCAGCTCGGTCGCCAGATTGGGCTGGTAGCCGACGGCCGACGGCATTCTTCCCAACAGCGCAGAAACCTCTGAGCCCGCCTGGACAAAACGGAAGATATTGTCAATGAAAAGGAGAATATCCTGGTTCATCTCGTCCCGAAAATATTCGGCCACAGACAGGGCGGAGAGCCCGACCCGGAGCCTGGCTCCTGGCGGCTCGGTCATCTGGCCGTAAATGAGGGCCGTTTTATCGATAACCCCTGACTTTTTCATCTCCAGCCAGAGATCATTTCCCTCGCGCGTCCTCTCGCCGATGCCGGCAAAGACAGAGTAGCCTCCGTGCTTCATGGCCACATTGTGAATGAGCTCCATAATGATGATGGTTTTGCCCACGCCGGCTCCGCCAAAAAGACCGATTTTACCGCCTTTTAAGAACGGCTGGATGAGATCGATGACCTTGATCCCTGTTTCGAACATCTCCAGCTTTGTGCTCTGCTCTTCCAGCGAAGGAGGAACCCTGTGGATGGGATATTTTTTCTTGGCCTTGATCGGCCCAAGGTGGTCCACCGGCTCTCCGATCACGTTCATCATACGCCCCAGAGTTTCCACTCCCACAGGGACTTCAATCGGTCCGTCGAGGTTGATCGCTTTCATTCCTCGGGCCAGTCCGTCCGTCGGATGCATGGAAATACAGCGGACCGTGTCTTCCCCCATGTGCTGTTCTACTTCGACGATAATATCCACGGGCGTGGGAGTATCAAATCCCTCGCTTGTGATGCGGATGGCGGTATAAATCTCCGGAAGTTCAAGGCCCTTGAAGGCCACGTCCACCACAGGGCCAATGACCTGAACGACCTTGCCCACTTTTTCCGGGGCCTTCCCTTTCTTCATTTTTTTCTCTTTCTTCATTCTTTTCTTCCTCTCCACGCGTTATTGGGAAAGAGCATCGACCGCAGTCATAATCTCCAGCAGCTCCTTCGTGATGGACGCCTGTCGAATTTTATTCATCACCAGAACCAGGCGGGATATTAATTCTTCGGCATTCTGTGAGGCATTCTCCATCGCCATCATCCGTGCCGCCTGCTCGGCGGCCAGGGACTCAAAGAAAAAATGGCAGAACTGGTTCTCCACATAACGGGGAATGAGGGTCTCCAGCAAAGCCGCCGCCCGGGGCTCCCAATCCGGAAACACGAGGCTTCCGCCGCTTTCTTCCGGAGAAGGCTCAAGCGGTAAAATTTTGGTGAGGATTATCCGCGGGGCAAGGACCGATTTAAACTCATTGTAAACAATATAGACAGCGTCGGTTTGGCAGAAGGTATACAGACGCATCAGATGCCGGGCCATTTCCTGAAGGTCTTCGACCCTGAGTTTGTCCACTTTATCGAAATAGGACTGCTCGACAGGAAAGGAATATTTTTTAAAAAAATTGAACGCTTTTTTCCCAATCAGAATCAATCGGACTTCTGACCGGCTGGATTTCTCTTCGAGGAAAGACAACGCCTGGGCCAATAAATTGGAATTAAAGGCCCCACACAGCCCTTTATCCGAAGTGATAAAGACGGCATGGATTTTTCTTTCTTCCCTTTGGATAAGCAGCGGATGGAACACCCGGGACGCCCATAAAGCAATTTGCGCCATCAAGTCCGGTGCATTGTGCCAGTAGGGCCGTCTTTCGAGAATCATGCGCTTGGCTTTTTTAAACTTGGCCGTGGCCACGGTCTTCATGGCTTTGGTGATCTGCTCGGTGTTCTTCACACTTTTGATCCTTCTTCTCATGTCGATCAGCGTAGGCATCCTAACCGAGATCCTTTTTGAATCTTTGATTAAATTCTTTCAAGGCCGCGCCGATCGCCTCATCCAGAGCCTTGTCAATTTCTTTCTTTTCGGCAAGCTTTAGAAACAGTTCCGGATGCTCCTTTTCCACAAACTCGTTCAATTTTCTCTCGTACTCTTGAACCTGACTGACTTCGAACTCATCCAGAAATCCGCGGTTTCCGGCATAGATAATCAGGATTTGTCTCTCCACGGGAACCGGCTTAAACTGGTCCTGTTTGAGTATTTCTATAAGCCTCATGCCCCGGTCCAGTTGCGCCTGGCTGGTCTTGTCCAGCTCTGTTCCGAACTGAGCAAAGGTCACCAGTTCTCTGTATTGGGCCAAATCGAGGCGCATTTTGCCCGCCACCTGCTTCATGGCTTTAATCTGGGCATTGCCTCCCACGCGCGAGACGGAGATCCCGATGTTGATGGCGGGTCGTACTCCTGAGTTAAAGAGCTCGGATTCCAGATAGATCTGGCCGTCTGTAATGGATATCACGTTGGTCGGAATATAACCGGAAACATCTCCCGCCTGAGTCTCAATAATGGGCAGGGCGGTCAGGGAGCCGCCGCTGTGCTCATCGTTCATTTTGGCGGCCCGCTCAAGGAGCCGTGAGTGGAGATAAAAGACATCCCCTGGATAGGCCTCCCTTCCGGGCGGACGGCGGAGGAGGAGCGATATTTCCCTATAGGCGGCGGCATGCTTGGAGAGGTCATCGTAAATGACAAGGGAATGGCGGCCGTTGTCCCTGAAATATTCGCCAATGGCGCAGCCACTGTAGGGGGCCAGGTATTGGAGCGGCGAGGATTCGCTGGCCGAAGCCACCACGACGATGGTGTAATCCATGGCTCCATAGTCCTCCAGAATCTTAATGGTCTGGGCGACGGTGGAATTCTTTTGTCCGATGGCCACATAGATACAGACGACATCGAAGTTCTTCTGGTTGAGTATGGTGTCGACAACAATAATGGATTTCCCCGTCTGACGGTCGCCGATGATCAATTCCCTCTGCCCTCTTCCTATGGGAATCATGGCATCGATGGCCTTAATTCCCGTTTGTAAGGGCTCCCGAACGGGCAGCCGGTCCACCACGCCCGGCGCCAGGCGTTCCACGACCTGGAAAATATCCGTCTTGATCGGTCCTTTTCCGTCCAACGGCTGTCCCAGAGGATCGATCACCCTTCCGATGAGGGCAGGACCCGCAGGAACTTGCGTGATCCGGTGTGTCCTCTTGACCAGGTCCCCCTCTTTTATCATATGGCTTTCTCCAAAAAGGACCGCTCCGACACTGTCTTCTTCCAGGTTCAAGGCCAAGCCAAACACATCATGGGGAAATTCCAGAAGCTCATTGTACATCACACGGTCAAGGCCATAGATGCGGGCAATGCCGTCCCCTACGGAAATGACAGTCCCAATTTCTTTAATGTCGACATCGGCCGCAAACCCCTCGATTTGCCTCTGAATGATTTTACTGATTTCATCCGCTTTAATCTCCATCTTCAACTACCTCTCACTCATTCTTTCTTTAAGTTTCATTAAATGGCCCTTAAGGGAAGCATCATAGACCTGATTCCCTTTCCTGACAGCCAGCCCCCCCAGGAGTTCGGGATCGATCATATATTCCAAATGGACCGGACTCTTTTCCAGCATCTGAAGCTCCTTCTGTAATTTCTTCTTCTGGCCCTCTTTCAAAGGAACAACGGACCTCACCTCCAGCGTCAGAATTCCCTGCTGTTCTCTCCAGGCCACAGGCAAGCCTGATAAAATTTCCTTAAGGAGCTCAAGTCGTTTGTGCTCCAGGAGCAAAATGATGAACCTGGAGGTTTTATCCTGGTACGACTTCTTAGCCAGGATCTCCCGGACGATTTGAATTTTCTTGCTCGTGGTTAAAAAAGGGCGACAGAGAAGGTTCCAAAGGCCTTCATGAGAGGAGAGGAGGCTCTGGAAATCCTCCAGCTCACGGCTAACGGTCTGATACTCTTTCTGATTTCGTAAAGCCGTGACCAGCCCCCGCGTGTATCTTTTAACCAGAATTTGACTTTTCATAAAGCTCTGCCAGCCTCTCTATGGATTTATCAATCAGAAGAGTATGTTCCCGGGGAGACGCTTTCTCTTTTATTCTTGCCTCGGCTAAAGTCACAGCCAGATCAGCCGTGAATTCCCTGAGCTCTCTGATGCCGGCTCTGGCCTGCCTCTCTATCTCCTCGCGAGTCAACTGCCGGATTCTTTCCATCTCCTTCTCGGTAATAGATTGGATTCTCGCCTTTTCCCTGATTCCTTCTGCTTCCGCAGCCTTCCGGAGCCCGTGAATTTCCTTTTCCAGGTCGGCCAGTCTTTGCCTTGCCTCCTGAAGTTTCTTCTCGGCTTCCGTCCTTAATGTCTCTGATTCACGAATAGACTGTCCGACATCGGCCGTTCTTTTTTCAAGAAAATTCCGAAGCGGCTTGTAAAGAATATAGGTCAAACCTCCGAAGAGAATAATAAAATTGATGACCTTACCGAGAAAATCCTTGAGATTATAATCGGATCCTTCCTCAGCGGACGCCGAAGAAGTCATAAAAATGAAGAGAGGCACCATCAGAAGAATCCAAAGCCCCTGTTTTTTGGATGACATCAACTCAATAACCTCTGTTCAATTCTCTCCGCGAGATCCTCCGCTTCGGATTTCAGCTCTTCCTTGAGTTTTTTTATCTCTTTATTGAGCATCGCCTTGGCCTTCTCCAGATCTCGGTTTGATTCTGAATTGAGTTCGGCAAGGAGTCGGGCTTTCTCCCTTAAAGCCCCAGTTTCCAGCTTTTCCTTCACCTTATCGGCCTCGGCCCGGGCCGCCTTTAAGGCACTCTCGACTTCCAGGAGGCTCTGTTCAGAGGATTCCAGGCTCTGCTGGGCCCGATTTTTATTTCCCTGGATCTTGATCCTTCTCTCTTCCATAATCCTCAACAGAGGCCTGAAAAATATTCTGTTGAGAACAAAAACAAGAATCCAGACAATTAAAAAAACAATAATAAGCGTGGCGTCAATGGAGAGCATTTTCAATCAACAAGAAGAAAAATGGAAATTGAAATTTATCACTTTTCCCCTTAAAAAGCAACCCGTCAACGAAAGAGTTTTTTGACCTCACCGACAAGAAAAAGCGAACCCGTGACAAGGACGCATCCCCGGATTCCCGCTTCTATCCGCGCTTTTCGAACCGCTGTTTGGACATCCGGTTCGCAGATAATCCGATCCTTGAACTCCAATGTCTGATCCCTGATTTTCTCGGGCGATGCCGCCCGGAAATAAGGAAAATGGGTGCAGATGACTTTTTGAGCCAGTGGAAAGAGAATCCGGGCGACTTTTTGGATTTTTTTATTTTCCATCATGGCAAAAACCAGGATGAGAGGCGGAGAGATAAAATCCAGAATGTAACTTCTGATAACCTTTGCGCCCGCCTCATTATGGGCCCCATCCAGAAGAAGCAATGGCTTTCTGGAGAGAGTCTCCAAGCGGCCTTCCCACCTGGCTTTCTCGATTCCCCGGATTATTTTTCTTTTTTCCAGTTTCCTCCAACTCCGGCTCAATTCCGAGGCCACCGCCACTGCCACCGCCGCATTCATCCCCTGATGCTTCCCTTTGAGAAAAGGAGTATAGACATATTTCTTTCCGTCGAGAGAATATGTAAACTGATAGGCCTTCGCTGTTTTTTCGGCTTGAAAGCACTCCGGCCGATTAAAAACGGCTGTGAACGGAGCGTCCATCTCCGCCGCCCTTTTCTGAATGACCCTTAAGGCTTCCCTGCCGCAATCCCCGCAAATCACAGGAACGCCCGGTTTGATAATCCCAGCCTTTTCAAAAGCAATCTGACGGAGTCTTCCGCCGAGGAATTCCTGGTGGTCTCTGCTCACTGTAACAATCACGGAAACAAGAGGCCCACCCACATTCGTCGCATCAAATCTTCCTCCCATTCCCACCTCGAGGATCGCGATGTCCACTTTCTGCTGGGCAAAGTAGAGAAAGGCCACTGAGGTCAGCACCTCAAAAAATGTCAGGGACGCATTGAGCTTCCCTGTATTCAGGAGAACATCCACCTTCTCCTTGATGACCGTAAGACAGCGGCAAAAATCCCTGGGAGGGATAGGTTCGTCCATCACCCGGATTCTTTCTTCCGCTCTGACCAAATGGGGAGACGTATAGAGCCCGACGCGCAGGCGGTGCTCGGCTAAAATCTGGGCGAGCATAGCACAGACCGAGCCCTTTCCATTTGTGCCCGCCACGATGACGGAAGGATACTCTTGATGGGGATTATTTAAAGAGGAAAGGAGGGCGCGGATATTGTCCAGCCCCAATTTAATGCCCAGGCTCTGGATTTCCTGGAGGTACTTCTGACTCTGGGCATAATTCATTGGGGGCGGTTCAGCAAGAGCCGCAGAGCCCTGATCAGGTAGGGCCGCAGATTTTTGCGGTTCACCACATCATCCAGCATGCCGTGCTTGAGGAGGAATTCCGCGCGCTGGAATCCCTTGGGCAATTTCTCCTTGATGGTCTGCTCGATCACCCGGGGGCCGGCAAATCCGATGAGCGCATTGGCCTCGGCGATGTTCAGGTCTCCCAACATGGCAAAGCTGGCCGTGACTCCGCCTGTTGTCGGGTCGGACAGAACGGAGATAAAAGGAAGTTGGGCCTGTCCGAGCCGGGCTAAAGCCGCGCTTGTTTTAATGAGCTGCATCAGAGAAAGCACTCCCTCCTGCATCCTCGCCCCGCCGGAGCAGGAAATGATGATCAGCGGTAGTTTCTCTTGAACGGCCTTTTCCACAGCCCTGGTGATTTTCTCTCCCACGACCGAACCCATGCTTCCGCCCATGAAAGAAAATTCCATAACGGAAATGATGACTTCAATCCCTCCAATCAATCCCCGAGAATTAAGGACCGCTTCAGGCAGGGAAGTCTTTTGCTGGTTGTCCTCCAGGCGCTGGGAATATTTTTGACTGTCTTCAAATTGAAGGGAATCCACGGGATAAATGTCCTGGTCGAAGAGCTCGTATTTCCCCTCATCGAAGATCATGGCCAGCCGGTCCTGTGCGGAAAGCCGGAAATGAAAATTGCAGGCCGGGCAGACCGACAGGTTTTCCATAATATCCTCTTTGTAGAGAATTTTCTGACAATTGTTGCACCGGGTCCATAAGCTCTCGTTCATGAACGTTAAAAAAGTCTATCAGCTTCTCAGGCGGAATGTCAATTGGCCTGAGGCGAACTAAGTCTTTCTGGAAGGGCTCTTAAGCCTCCTGGCCAGATGTTCAACGACAGTGTCGGGATCAGGAAGCTCCAGCCAGATATCCACTTTCTCTTTGAGAAGGGAAAGCACGGAATTGATCAATTTTCCCTGGTCATAGGGCTTCTCAAAATACTCGGAAGCCCCGTAATTGGCCAGAGCCTCATGTCGATACTGAGGTCCCTTGTAGAGGCCGGTGACGATAATTACAGGAACGCTCCCCCTTGATTCCTGGGTAATCTTTTTGGTCAGGTCAAAACCGTGGAGCTTGGGAAGGATGGCTTCCATCAGGACCAAGTCCGGCTTTTCGGACACGAATTTTTCATAGGCGGAGACTCCGTCTGTCGCCGTCAGAATCTGGAAATTATGCGGCCTGAAAAGCGAAGACAGAGCCTGAAGGCTCTGAGAGTCGTAATCCACAATGAGAATCTTTTTCTCTGCCATAAGGAACTTTAAGGAATTGTAATGGACTCCATTCTTTTAGTCAACTGCGGTGAAGGCGGCCTCCCCCTCCCTGTTTTTGGAATCCACGGCCGTAAGGGCAAAACGATAGCGTTTCCCCTTCAGCGCATTCACAAAGATATATTTATACGTGTCCGCCAGAACCTCATTGAGAAGGCTTTTCTGCCCTTCCGCGTCCAGAATATACACTCGATATTTTCGGATGTCCCGATTTAGCCGATTGGCTTTCCAGCTCAAAAAAATGACATTGATCTGGGGATAGAAGACCACCTCTTTTCTTTCTCCTTTAAAATTGACGGGCGGATAAATGGGAGGATCGATAACCTCCAGTTTTACTCGAACAATCTGAGGGCTGTTCGCGGCTCTAGAGTCTTCGAAACTGACCGTTCCTTCATAGGTGCCGGCACTGAAATTATGGACGGAAATGGACAGGGTGATGTCTTTCCATTTTCCCCAGGACTTACCGCTCTGGGGGGATACGGAGAGCCACGATGCCTTGGTTTTGACGCTGAAATCGAGAATCCTTCCGCCGCCGTTTCTGACTTTTATGACCTGATCAGGAAATTGATTCCTCCCTTCCACCCCTTGAAAAACGATCTCTGTCTTATCCAGGACAATGGAAGGGGAAGGGCTGGGAAGAATCGTGCTGAAAAGAATATCTCCCGGCCGGGCTCCTGAAGGGAGGTTTGAAAAATGTGTCCGAGCCACGACGAGATAGTCCACCCTGGTCTCTTCATTTTTCACGGTCAGCCGCGTGATGCCCGGCGGCCCCCAGAAATCAGGGTTGGGTTTGAAGGCGTTACCATAGTATTTCATCCAGAGGTTTCCCCGCCACCATCCTGCCTCGCCAATGCTTTTTGTGGATCCGCCGCACACACTGAGAATTTCTTTCTGGTTAAGTCCTTTTCCTATTTTTTTGACATGAAAAATATGGTCATGCCCATAAAGAAAACCCCTCGCTCCGTATTCTGCGGCCATCTCCGTAATTTTGACCTGTTCGACCTTATTCGGGTCGCAGAAACTGGAATAGTCAGAAGGATTAAAAAGCGGGCCCCGGCCATAGGCGATGTTGACATTATCGGTCTCTTCAGGTCCGGCCGGCCAGCCGCCCAGGACGTGATGGAAACAGATAAAACTCCAATCTCTTTCGTTTCCCTCAAGGACTTCTCTCAGCCATTTCAACTGCTCTTCACCAAGTGTCCAGGCTTCCACTTTTCTCGGCTCTACATTCCCTGTGAAAGCCGTTACATCAAGGATGATAAATTGGACGCCGCCCCGGTTGTCCTCATCGCTTCCCCAGGAAAAAGCGTGGTAATTGCCATCCGGATGGCCTCCTTCCGGGTACGTCGTCTCATCGGGCAATGGAAAATATTTTTCCCTCCATTCTCTCGATTTGAATCGCGCCGAATTCCAGCCTTCCTCTCCGTCATGGTTCCCCAGGGCAAGAAACACCGGCATAACCGGTGTGAGGCCGGAATAGATTTTTCTCATCCTCAGCCACAGCGTTCTGGCGATGTAATCGTAATCCGCCTCTGTTAAATTCTGGTAGGGAAGCCCCCAGTCCTTCCATCGATAACTCGCGCCGATTCCATTTGTATCGCCTAAATTGATGACCAAGTGAGGGTCTTCCTGGGCCAGGATGAGCCTGATCGCCTTTGCCAGGAATAAGCCGTTCGTCAGTTTCCCGAGGGGAGCGTCCGGCTCCCAGTTGGGATTATTTCTCAGTTTCTTGAGAAATTCATTCACGTAGTCGCCGCTCAATTTAATATTTTTGTATTCCGCAGGCACTTGATAGCTCGCATCGTCAAAAGTGTGGTCATCGGCGATGAGGATGACTTTAATCTCTTCTCCCCTTTCGATTCGGGCGTTCGGCAGCCTGAAGCTTTTGGGAGACAAGGCCTTCCAGCTTCCCTGCCCCTCTCTGTATTGAACCTGATAATGGAGACGTGGGCTGTCAAAGCCTGTCATCAGGACATCCAGGGATTCGGTCACTCCGGTGAAGGAATGAACCTCTCTCGGGGAGGAGAGGCCCTGCGGCGTGTCGCTCACCCGGATTTTTATGTCGAGTTTCTTCCCTTCCTTCAAAAAGAGACTCACGTTCGTTTGCCAGCTCTGCGGGTCATCTCTGCTTCTCCGGACATTGTAGATTCTTTCCGCGCAGTCAAAATATTGTTCATCATAAGGAAATGGATATTCATCAGAAAACAGAAGCTCCCTCAACGGAGAGGAAGATGCGGAGAATAAATTCTGCGAAAAAAGGCCGGCGGCAAAAAGCCCTGTTCCTCCCCATTTAAGGAATGCGCGCCTTTTCAAAATCATCGCGATGGTGGAGAATACCAAAAAAGGAAATAAAATTCAATTTGATGAAGTATTTTCTTTATGATATATTGGCCTAAAATGAACAAGAACAGTCACATAGAGCTCTCTCTGGTCATTCCCGTCTTCAACGAATCGGAAAATCTGCCGGCGCTCTACAAAGAGCTGACCGCCTCCTGTGCCAAACTCCAGAGGACCTTCGAAATCATCTTTATCGACGACGGCAGCGGGGATAATTCCTCTGTTATCCTTAAAAACATCCAGAAAAATGACTCCCGAGTCAAAATCATCCGGCTGAGGAAAAATTTCGGCCAGACCGCCGCTCTCTCCGCCGGATTTGATTATGCCCACGGCGAAATCATCATCACTCTGGATTCCGACCTCCAGAATGATCCCAACGATTTTGCGCGCCTCATCGCCAAAATCGAGGAGGGCTTTGACCTGGTCAGCGGTTGGCGGGTCCGGCGGAAAGACAAGTTTCTATCCCGGCGCATCCCGTCATTCCTCGCCAACTGGCTGATCTCTGCGATCACCCGCGTTAAGCTCCATGATTACGGCTGCACCCTGAAGGCGTTCCGACGAGAAATTGCGAAAAGCATAAAACTCTACGGCGAGATGCACCGTTTCATTCCCGCCATCGCCAGCCACATGGGTGTCTCCATCGCGGAAATCAAGGTGAACCACCGTCCGCGGCTCCACGGCAAATCCAAGTACAGCATCCTCAGGTTTAACAAGGTCATTCTCGACCTCTTGACGGTGAAATTCCTTCTCAGCTATTCCACCCGGCCCCTGCAGATTTTTGGCCTCTTCGGACTTCTCAGCGGAGGAATTGGAGGGATTCTGGCGCTCATTCTCTCCTATCAGCGATTGATTCTTAAAGTCGGTATCGGCGGCCGTCCCCTCCTTCTCCTGGCCATCCTCCTCATCGTCATCGGAGTCCAGTTCATCACGCTGGGGTTGCTCGCGGAGATCATGGTCCGGACTTACCACGAATCCGCGAAAAAATATGTCTATTTTGTCCGCGAAATTGTCGATTCAGATTCCGCAGAAACCCCGCTCCCCAAAGATTCATGAAAATTCTCATGCTCGCTCCCGAGCCTTTTTTCCAGCCCCGCGGCACACCCATCAGCGTTTACTTCAGGATAAAAGCTCTCGCTGACCTGGGGCATGAGATTCATCTGATCACCTATCCCCTCGGCGGGCATGTCGACTTAAAAAATTTCAAGGCCTTTCGGATCCCCAACCTTTTTCCCATCCGCTCGATAAAAATCGGACCATCTTTGGCAAAAATTCCCCTGGATTCTCTACTCTTCCTGAAAGCCTTCTCTATCCTAGTCCGAAACCGTTATGACCTGATTTTCTCTCATGAAGAAGCGGCTTTATTCGGCGCCATCCTGGGAAAGCTTTTCTCTGTGCCCCACATCTATGACATGCATTCCAGCCTTCCCCAGCAGCTGGATAATTTCAAATTCTCCCGCTCCAGAGTCCTGAAAAGCCTCTTTCTCCTTATGGAAAATTACATCCTGAAAAGCTCTCAGGCCGTCATCGTCATTTGCCAGGATCTGATGGAACTCGTCAGAAAAAAGGGCCACGGCCAGAAAGTCATTCTTATCGAGAACTTTATTGATTTCAATGATTTCGAAAAACAAACGTTCTCCGAAAGTGAACTCCAACAAAAGAAAAGCGAGTTGGCCCCTCATGGAGAAAAAATCTTCCTTTATGCAGGTAATTTTGAGTCGTATCAAGGGGTCCCCCTTCTTCTCGAGGCGGCCGCGAAATTGAAAGAGAAAGCAGTATTTCTGCTGGTCGGAGGGAATCCGCCGGAGATAGAAAAAATGAAAAAAATGGCGGATTCTCTGAGAATCAAAGACAGGGTGATATTCATCCGGAAAGTCCCGCCGGCCCAGGTCCCTGTCTATCTCTCTCTGGCCGACGTCCTTGTCTCGCCCCGGCTTTCAGGAACCAATACGCCCTTGAAAATCTATTCATTCCTCAAGTCCGGAAAACCTCTGGTAGCCACAAACCTCTGGACCCATACGCAGGTTCTCAGCCGCAAAATATCAATCCTCGTCGAACCCAATCCCGAAAGTTTTGCCGAGGGAATGGCTTTGGCCATCTCATCTCCAGAAGCTCAAGCCAGGGCCTGCGCGGCCAAAGACCTGTCCCAGAAGGAATACACTTATCCTCGGTACCTCGAGCGGATGGAGGAGTGCATAAAGAATGCCACGGTAAGATTTCATCACCTATGAAAGAATACTAAAAAACAAATTCGATCATGCGCGCTTTCATCACAGGAGCTTCGGGATTCATCGGAGGGCATCTTGTCGAGCGTCTTCTCGAGAACAAATGGCAGATACGCGCACTCATCCACCAGCAGAGGATTCCCAGCCAGGAAAATATCGAAGTCATCAAGGGCGATATACGCGACCTCAGGCTCCTCCAAGAAGCTCTCAAAGGAACAGACATCCTTTTTCACCTGGCCTCGGCCCTTGGATCTTCGCTCATCAGCCATAAAGAGTTTCTGGCGATTAATGCCCAGGGAACACAGAATGTCCTTCAGGCCGCAGGCAGGGCCGGTGTCCAGAGAATCGTTCATTTCAGTTCCGCCGGAGTCCTGGGCGCAGTCAGAGACAGCGAAGCGGCGGATGAAAACTATCTTTTAAATCCTCAGAATATTTATGACACCTCCAAGCTGGAAGGTGAAAAAATCGCCCGGACCATGGCCAATCAGGGACTCGATGTGGTCATCATCCGGCCGGGATGGGCCTATGGCCCGCGGGACAGACGCACATTCAAACTGATCAAGGCCGTCCACCAGAGAAGATTTGCCCTTATCGGAAAAGGCCGCACGCTCCAGACTCCTGTCCATATTCAGGACTTAATCCAGGGGACACTCCTCTGCGCTGAGAGGGGAAAACGCGGAGAGATTTACCATCTGGCCGGAAAGGAAATCTTGACCGTAAAAGAAATAGCGGAAGCCATTGCGGGAGCCACGGGGAAAAAACTGCTTCCCCTGTCTCTCCCGCTTCTTCCGGTGAAGTGGGCCGCCGGGGTAATGGGAATCCTGTATTCTGTCTTTAAAAAAGAAGCGCCCCTCAATCCCGCAAAGCTGAGTTTTTTTATCCATCCCAAACCTCTGGCCATCCAGAAGGCGGTCCGACAATTGGGATATGCACCTGCGGTCGATTTCAAAGACGGGATCGCATTGACGGTCCGCTGGTACAGGGAGAATGGCTGGCTTTAACAAGCGCCCTCATCACAGAAATAGAGATGCGATCCTGCCATCCCCGGATATAGACGGTTCTATGACAAAAAGTGTGGCCAGTTTCTTGAGATGTGTTGTTCTGAAGAAGGAGGGGTCCTGTCGCGACACGTCCCCGTCCGTCCTCATATCTTAAACCAACGTTGCCAACACCTTTTTTGTCATAGAGCCGATATAGACTTGTCCCTGAGTCTGTGCTAGATTATTCAAAAAGCAAACAGAGAAAGACATGGCCAGTGAATTTCCCGGAAGCACACAGAAAAAGCTCATCGCCAAAGACCATTCGCTTTTGTCCAAATATTCAAATCTGTTCCTGGGCAAAAAGAAGTTTTTTTATTTACTGAAATACGAACTTATTATCCTGCTTTGTTCCCGGGTCCCCGGGGCTCTTGGTTTTTTCCTGAGGAAAGTTTTTTATCCGTCCCTTTTTAAAAGAGTCGGAAAGGGAGTCGTCTTCGGCCGGAATATCACCCTGCGCCACCCCCATAAAATCCGTGTGGGGGACCATACTTTCATCGACGACAACGTTGTTCTGGACGCCAAAGGAGAAACAAACAAAGGAATTTTCATCGGCGGCAATGTCTTCATCGGCCAAAATACCATCCTCAGCTGCAAAGAGGGATCGATTTTCCTGGATGACTACTGCAATATCTCCGCCAACTGTCATTTTCTTTCCGAGACAGAAATCCGGCTGGGCAAATACTGCTTTCTGGCCGGAGGGTGCTATCTTGTCGCCGGCGGCAACCACAACATCAAGGACATTCACAGGCCCATCATGTTTCAGCCCTCTCTGACCAAAGGCGGGATTACAATCGATGAGGATGTCTGGCTGGGCGCCGGTGTGATTGTCCTGGACGGCGTGACCATTGGCAAAGGAAGCGTGGTAGGCGCAGGCTCGGTTGTCGCCGCCTCCTTGGCGGAATACACGCTGGCTGTGGGGAGCCGGACTCTGAAGCTCAGAGACCGCAGGGAATTAAAAGAAGGCGAGGGCGCTTAGCGCCGAAATCCGCATGCTTTCCTTTGGATCCGCATACGGACACATCCATCCGGAAGTTGCTTAGTGGGGTGAATCCTTATTCCTTTTTTTCTCCAGCGCCTGGACAACCAGGGAGGAAGTCATGTTGCCGGCTGTATTGGTTGCGGTCCTACACATATCCAGAATTCTTTCCACTCCCAGAATCAACGCCAGGCCCTCCATGGGAATGCCAATCTGTTTCAAAACCATAACCAAAGTGATGATGCCTGACGAGGGCACGCCGGCCGTTCCAACGGAAGCCAAAGTCGCCATGAGCACGATCGTCAGTTGATCCCCGATGCTCAACTGCATGCCGTAGATCTGGGCGATAAAGACCGCCGAAATCCCCTGGTAGAGGGCCGTGCCATCCATATTGATTGTCGCTCCGAGGGGAATGACAAAGCTGGAAAACTCCCGGGAAACGCCCTGTTTCTGGACACATTCCATGGCCACCGGCAGCGCGGCGTTTGAGCTGGACGTGCTGAAGGCGATGAGCAACGCCTCCTTGCATCCCTTGAAGAAGCGAAGAGGATTGGCGCGCCCGAGAAATCTGATGAACAGGCTGTTCACAAGGAACAAATGAATCAATAGTCCGAAAATCACCAGCAGGGAATATTTGAGCAGCGTGATGAGAATATGGACGCCAAATTGCCCGACGACCACGGCAATCAAAGCGCAGACACCGAAAGGGGCCAGCTTCATGGCGATATAAACAATCTGGATGACCGCATCATTCACGCCCTCAAAAAAGTTGATCAAAGGAACTGCCTTTTCCCTTTGGATCATGGTTAAAGCGATGCCGAAGATAAGGGCGATAAAAATCACCTGGAGCATATTTCCCTCGATCAGGGACTTGAAGGGATTGGACGGGATAATATCGACAAGGACTTCAATGGTGGAAGGCTTCTCCTTGAGCCTCTCCAGCCCCATCTGGGCATTTGAAGAATAATCTTTGTAAATCTCTTTCTTGATTTCTTCATTCAATCCCAGGCCGGGCTTGACGACATTGGCCAAAATGAGCCCGATGGAGATGGCGATGACGGTGGTGACCATGAAATAGAGAATCGTCTTGAGCCCGATGCGGCCCAGCTTTTTTATATCCCCCAAGCTCGCTGTCCCCAGCATGAGCGAGACAAGGACAAGAGGAACGACCACCATGGAAATGAGCCGGATAAAGATCGTGCCGATTGGCCTGATGACCATGGCCTTTTCCCGAAAGATAAGGCCGATGACAATCCCCAGAAGTAAGCCGATGAGGATTTTTGTATGGAGCTTGAGCTTCCTCACGTTATTCCTGTACTTTCCGGGCTTTAAAGATGAAATTGGAAGTGCTGTTGAAACGTCCTGAAGCGGGGAGAAATTTTTCGACGGCCAGTCCTCTGCTTTTCAAAAAACTCTCAATCTCCTCGGAAGTGTAATAATGCCGGATAGGGACAAAATACCAGTCCAGAATGAGCTCTTCCAGCTTCTCTCCTTTTCGGGACTTCTCTCTTTTTTTAAAGAAGAAAACCACGGGCCCCAAAAAAAATGCTAGGATTTTGGAAAGCGCTGTCCAGGTCTTTCGGGGCGTCCGGACGAGAGTTTTCCGGATGGCCTCGTGGATAAAGGTGAGCTTTGTTCTCCTGTAAACGGCCAGAAGGAGCGACCCGCCTGTACGGAGCACCTTTGTCAGCTCCTCAATGGCCCCAAAAGGGTCGGTCGTATGGTGGACGGTTCCCCAGGCCCAGACGATATCAAACGTTTCTTCCCCGAAAGGGAGCTTCAGCATATCCTGTTTCCGGAACTCGGCATTCCTCAGCCCGAATTTCTCTTTGAGGCTCTGCGCCGTCTGGAGGCTGCCGGGGCTGATATCGATACCGACGACTTTTTCCGCACCGTTTCTGGCAAAGATGATGCTGAAGATGCCCGTTCCGCAGCCGGCATCCAGAACGGTCCTGCCCTTGACCTCTTCCGCAGAGTAAAAAAGCCCCCAGTGTTTCTCTGAGGCCGCATACTCAGGGATGTACTCCGTCCAGACGACATCATAGAAGCTTCCAACCCTTTCTTTGTTCACGGAAATGATACCTGAGAGAAAAAGGAAGTCCTATATTATCCGCTCTTCCGCCTGAAGTCAATTCTAATCACTCAGTTGTTATTTGGCCGAAAAGCAAATATAATTTGGCTCACCGCAATCCGGTTGTAAGCGGAGCACAGGCGTCCCATTAAATCCGTCATCATCGCCCCTGCGAATCGGGACTCATCGGATCCCGTAGAGAAGACATGCAGAGAAGCAAAAGAAAATCCCTTGGCCAGCATTTCCTCAAAGACAGAAAAGTCCTGAGAAGGATTCTGCGCGAGATCGGTCCTCGTCCCGATGAGCTGATCATTGAAATCGGGGCGGGCAGGGGGGTTCTGACTTTCCCTCTGTCTCAAAAAGCAGGTCAAGTCGCGGCCATCGAGAAGGACGCGGCTCTCATTCCCTGCCTTCGGAAAAAAAATATTGCCAACTTAACCATCCTGGAGAAAGATGTCCTCAGCATTCATTTCCGGGAAATCATTGAGGCGCACCAAAATTTCCAGAGGAAGGTCAAACTGGTGGGAAACCTGCCTTATTCCATCTCCGGTCCCCTGCTGTTCAACATCCTCAAAGAGAAAGAGCTGTTTCAAAAGTGTGTCTTCCTTCTCCAGAGGGAAGTGGGGGAAAGGGTTTGCAGCCGGCCGGGCTCAAAAAAATACGCCCCTCTTTCCATTCTTATTCAGATTCACTTTGAGGCCCGCCTCCACACGGTCATTCCCCCTGAAGCCTTTTCCCCGCCGCCGCAGGTGGAATCTGCCCTGGTCTCCCTGGACAGGAGAGAGGTCCCTCTGTTTTTCATTCGTGACGAATCGCGCTTCTCCATGTTCCTGAAAGACGCCTTCAAGCACAGGAGAAAAATCCTGCTCAACAATCTGATCCGGAGCGGCCTGCCTTCCTCCCGGCTGGAAGAGGCCTACCAGAAAATCGGACTGGAACGGAACGTCCGTCCGGAACAGCTTTCCATTTCACGCTTTGTTCAGCTCTTTGATTTCCTCCATGGCCGCCGGCAACTGTACTCCCCTTACAACCGAGCCGTTAAAAAAAACTGTTAAACGCTAAATTCTCAAAAAAATCTGAATCCGAGGAGAGCTAGAATTAAGGTATCCGGCCGATGATCCAGTATTTCTCTGCGGTTTTGAGCCAGATGCTCTGGCCCTTCAAGAGACGATCCCGGCCGTCGCTCACTTTGAGAGCGATATAATATTTATGCCGGGAAATGCCCTGAGGCAGTTCGAAGGCGATGTCGACTCTGTACCTCCCGCGGTCAAAAAACTCCTTGGAATAAGAGGTCAACAGAAGTTCATTTTTCCCGGCGACTTCATTGGAATGTTCCAGAAAGTAGAGCTGGAACTTAAATGTTTGGTTGTCTTTTCCTGAATTGGCGAAAAAACTCAGAACATATGAATTCGGGCCGACTTCTTGGATGCAATCTGGATAGAGGCCCTCAACCAGTCTCGCCATAAGGGTTTTTCCAAAAACCAGGCTGGGAACGGGATAAAATGTCAGCGTTCCTTTGACTCGCTTTGTGAAAGGGGTGTCCGACAGGATTCGCATTTCCGGAGAGATGCACGTATTTTTTAAGACAAGGTAGACGGTGGAAGCGATGTCTTTATCGGATACAGGAGTAAATTGTATTTTTCTCACTTCACGCATAAAGTCCAGCATCAGAATCTTGAAATCTGGGGGCAACCCTTTGACTTCCAGGTCCGCCCTGTAACACCCGATAGAAAGCATTTCATAAAACAAAGGATTTCCAAGTGGAATGCTTTTTTCTTTCTCTCCTGGAAGGAGTTCAAAGGATTTGACTCTTTTAAAAATATCGATGAAGTCTTTATCTTTTTTTTGAAGGGCCGTGGAAGGCTCTCCTTTCCTGTGCAGAAGGACGCCGGGGGATCGGTTGACCTTATCCAGAGAAGCGAAGACCGACATGGCGAGGGCCTGGTCATTCCAATTATTGATGAACACCAAAACGTAGGAACAGTGAATGAAAATCCCTAAAACACAGAAAGACGTCACGAGGACCTTTGACGACAGGACCGCTTTCATCCTCGATGACAGCCTTCGCAAGGAAGAAGATATCTTTTGGACAGGGAAAAGAAATGTTTCTTTCTCTTTCCATTTATCAAGCCCAAAAATAGCGAGGTAAAAGAAGGCGAGGACAAAAAAGCATTGAATGATCTGAGGGGCCTGGAACGGCAAGATCAATACATTTCCGAGGCGGATCTCCCAGAAATGGTATTCTTTGTTGAGGAAGATCACAACCAAACACGCCAGATAAAAAAATAAATGTCTGTAAGAAGGCCGCCGGATGAATGCTCTGATGGCATAACCCAAAAAAATGAGAAACAGGGGGAATAGAACCGCGGCGATGCGCCGTGTCTCTTCCACGATGCCATGCCAGGGAGTCATACTGATAAGACAGAAGTACGGGAGGAAGAGAGCCAAAAGCCGGAGAATCCTTTTCCGGTCGAGTTTCAAACCCCAGTAAATTCCGGCTAACGCCAAAATCACCCAGGGAAAAAGAAAAATCATTCCGGTCGAGGTGTCAAAGAGATACCCAAAAAAACCGGAGGGAAACATCGCTGGCCGTGTGTAGGATGTCCCCCAGAGGCTGTACATGCTTGTGGGAAGGGGATTCCCTGTGATAGCGTAGAAATAATAAAAATAGGGGAGACTGACAACCCCACACGCCAGAGTTATGAATAGAGCCTTCTTCCAGTTCCTTTCTTGAATGATTTCTTGATAGAGAAAAATGGCAAAGAGCCCGGCCACCAGAGGGATGAAGCGTTGATGGAGCCAGGGCAGGAATCCGATTCCTATAATGAAAGACACCGAATTCAACCATTTTCTCTTGAACGGGAAAAGGAGAGCGTTGAGGGCGAGAAGAGTGAAGAAGGCCGCCGGCACCTCTGGATAAATCTGCAGCATATACCTTGGAAGTGGAGAGGCAAAAATCAGGGTCAGGAGGAGAACGGTGAGAATGACGCGGGACTGAAACAGCCGGTCAAAAAGCCGGGCAGCGAAGAAAAAAATGCCCATGGCCAGGATGAAGAGCAGCACCCGGGTATAATTCAGTTGATACGGGAGGAACTGGAGAGCCTGGGCATTTGGGATCACACGGTCGAAAGTCTTCAGGTCCGCGAGAAAGCCGGGCAGGATAAGGAATGATGTTCCCGGCATGTGGAGATGATAAATCCCTTTGTCCCGGCCGATGATGGAAAGGTCGCCGATTCTCCGCATCCCGTTCTCGTGAGCTTTGTGCAATAACTCTTTGACTTCTTTTTCGTCTCCCACAAAATCGTCAGTCAGGTTCAGGTCCCAATCGCTGGCCAGGGAATAGGCCATCCTGAGATATTTGGGCTCATCCCCAAGAAAGATCTTCTGGTCTGTAAACCTATTATAAAAAGGACTCAAGGTCAGCCAATGGGCCAGAAGCGAGGCCAGGAGAAGGAGAAGGGCTGTAGTCATGTACTTATGCCGGTATTTTGTGATTCTTTGAACGCCCGGCTGGATTCCTCTGGAAAATATGTTGATATCAAAATGAAGGACGGCATTTAAATAGGCAACAATCGCTCCGGCGAGAATGATCAGAAATGGATGAAGGGGGATAAAGAATATGTATTTTATGAATTTGAGATAGAGGAACCTTCCGAAAGCTAAAGCCAGAAGAGGGCTCAAAGCCAGAGCCTGTCTGTTCAGGCCTTCAAAAATGCTGCGGCCTTTTTTCCTGGCCCAGAGGATTCCCAGGAAGAGAATTGCCAAGGCGATTCCAAGAAATGAAAAACACGAATACACCAGCCACGGCACCAGGTTTGAAGTATTTGTATAGACGGTGATTGTATCCGGCTGGAGCGTGTTGAAGAGAATCAGTCGGTTGTCGAAAAGAAAGATTCCCAGGGAACACCCAATCAACAGGGCAAGGAAAATCGTGCACATGAGTCTTGAGACATTTTTGAATCTCAAAACGCTGTTCAACGCCTTCTACTGTTCCTCTCTGATTTTCCGGAAACCGGGAATGTGCGGCCTACAAAAAATCCGGTCTTTCTTCCCGTTCTATCCACATGTTGATAAAATTAAGGGCTCAGGAAATGGCTCTTCTCTGCGGAATATTTTCTCTCCCTTTTGAACTTAGAATCCATGCGACTGAACCCCTCGAAATATATCTCAAGCCGCTGATCTCTGTCAATGAAAAGGAAACCGGAACGAACTAAATGAAGTTCGGAGGATTTCAGCGTTCTATCGACGATTCTGGGGCGGATTGAGCGATTGACAGAAATTCGCCAACAGTGATATGTTCTCTTGGGGATATTGGCTCATGTCATCCATGTTTAAAGTGGAAAAAATCAAGAACTCTTCATTGGAGCATGTCTTGACCGCCAATCATAAAAAAATCATGCGGACTTTAATTATTATTGTCATCGTCCTCTCCCTGGCCGGCCTTGCGAGGCAGTATTCGACTTATTTTCTGGGAGATGGATATCTTCATGGATTCGTTCCCCTCTTCAATTTGGACAGAGAAATGAATATCCCAACTTGGTTCTTTTCCTTCATGATGTTGTTTTCGGCCCTTCTTCTCTGGGCCATCGCCATAAAAACGGGAAAGGGTAAAAATTCATTCTATCATTACTGGATATCCCTTTCGGGCATCTTTATTTTTTCTCATTAGATGATGTCGCGGCGATGCACGAAATGCTCGTCGACCCGCTTCGCTCTTTTTTCCACGCCAGAGGATTCCTCTACTTTTCCTGGGTGATCGTCGGAGCGCATCTTGTCCTCATTTTTGCCCTTGTCTATTTCCGGTTCTTTTTGGCTCTCCCTCCGAAGACGCGCTTTTTATTTGGAATAGCCGGCATCCTATTTGTCGGAGGATCTCTGGGCATGGAACTGATTTGCGGCAACTTCGTCGAACATTCCGGAAATTCGAATCTGACTTATGCCATTCTGGCCGATATCGAAGAAATTATGGAGATGGTCAGCTTGGTCATCTTTATCAGTGCGCTTCTTTCTCACCTGAAAACCTTCGAGGATAAATCCGTTCTCTGCTCCGGCATTTAAAATAAATTTAAGCCGAAGGAGGTATGTATGAAGAGAAGAGATTTCTTGGGAAAATCGGGCTGCGGCATGGCCGCTTTCCTGGCGGCGCAGGGCTTGCCAGTGGCACTGGAAGCCGGACAAGGACAGGAGGAGCCGAAGCCGCAACAGACACCGCCGCCTCCGCCCCCGAAACGGAAGAGGTACAAAATTGAAATCGAGATCTATGAGGCCCGGCCGGATACGTGGTGTCACAAGAAGGGGGACAAGTTCGCCTATCCTCTGGACATAGGGAAGATCTGCCCGTGGCTCCTGGCCAGCATGCACGATTTTCTGCGCTTGCTCGAGCAGGGCGTGACACTACCCTGGAAATATGAAGGGACGTCGTATGAAAAGGTGATCGATCCCGATGGCGTCACGACAGAATATGTCCGCTGTCCGGACCCGACCTCCAACCTGGTGGCCAAGATCACCCGCACGGCGATGACCCGAGAGAAGTGGTGCATTGTCCAGATGCACTTCTCGTTGGCGTCAAAAACGGACTTCACTCAAAGCCAATTGGACCCAGCAGCGCCGCCGTTTTCCAGAAATATGCGAAGCTGAACGGAAGATGATATTTAAACCTCAGCTTGATGATGGGATTCTTTTCTTTACAAGAAACATCATCTAGGGTGAGCCCGATGACATTCTCTCCGTCCTGGAGTCTTGTGGAGAGTATTCTGCGGTTCCCGCAGAACGCTTCAACCTCCTGGAAATAGTCCCCATACCAGTGAAGATGAGAAAATTCGAAGGGGGAATAGAGATGGAGCTTCAATCTTTCACCTCTCCCCGCCGTCTTGTTCCATTGAAACCTGACTTCCTTCTCACAGAGCCTCAACCTCTGGTTTTTGATTTTGACGACCGGGCCGAAAAGAGTTCTGGGGTAAATCGGGCCTTGAAAGTCATAGATGAGCCAGCAATCCCCGATCTCCATCTTTTTAAAATCTACACCCAAGGCCGTGAGCATGGAGACGAGAGTTCTCGCCTTATCTCTTTCTCTGGAATGTTCTCCCCAGAAATAAATGAGGTTTTCCTTATGAAATAAATCGTCATCTCGTCGAAGCCGATGTCGACGAGAGCGCCGAGCGGCAGGCTATAAAAAAGGGAAACAATCACGGAAAAAGCGAAGGGGAAGATCTCTTTCAAGAACAGAAAATGGATGAGGATGAAACCGAGATAGAGAAGAAAGGTCGAAAGCTTGAAACATAAAACCGAATACCCGAAAACTTTGAACATCAGAGCGAGGAAATGGCTGCCCAGCGACCCCATGTACAGCTGTCCGTAAAAACAGATGGGAGCGAGTTTCCCTTGGGAGATGTGCTTTCCCATGAGGGCCGTGATCGCATCGTCGCTCGTGACCAGTCCGTAGCTGTTCAGAAGATAGGGAATCCGGAACGCCACGGCGGTAAGGGAGATCACCAGAATCGCCCACAGGATCTTCTTGGATACCGGCGGGAGCCGGAAGCGGCGCTGTTTCATCTTCAAGAACAGCCGATAACACAGGATTCCCAGGAGAGGCAGGAGGAACACCAAAGGATTGATCTGGATTTTTTTGAGGGGATAAATATCCCCCTTGAACCAAAAAAATACGAACCCGAGATACAACATCACTTGGATGGATCTCAATAGCCTGGATCTTCCATCTCGGGTTATGGGGATGAGCTTATATTGACTTCTTCTCGCCCAATTATATTGAAAAAACATTATTGAGACAATAGCAGCCGGAGATGTCATTTTTGAATTTGGAGGTATCGATTCCAAGCTCAACAAGACATGGTTCCAGAGGATGCGGAAAAAGAAATGACTCCTCGGATTCTTTGGCCGAAGTCCTATTCCACTGCCGCATTTTTTCTATTCTGTCCATTCTGTCCATTTCTTGACATCCTTCACAGCCGGCGATATAGTTTTGCGAGGCATGGACAATTTCTTGATCAAAGTTCAAACTCCTGAAGAAGCCGGAAAAAAGAAAAAGTTAATACTTTATTTGAGCGTTCTCTTCCTCGCAGGAAGCTGCCTGCTCTGCCTTCTTCTGCGGCTTAAAAACCTGGGAAATCTCTCCCTGTGGATGGATGAGGGATTTTACTATCTGGCCGCCCAAAAAATACTGGAACTGGGCTATCCCCTCTATCCTTCCGGACACATCCTCTTCAAAGGGATTCTATATGCCTATCTTCTGGCTGCTTTTTCTCTGCCGATTGGCCTGAATGAAGTCCACCTCCGTCTTTTCAGCGTGCTGGTCAGCGTCGCCACCATTCCCGTGCTTTATCTTCTTGGCAGGAAATTCCTTTCCAGGGGGCTGGCTTTTCTGGTCGTGATAATCATTGCCTTCTCGACCTGGGAGACCGAATACGCTCGGTTGGTTCTCTATTTCGCTCCTCTTCAGCTGGTCTACATCACCGGCCTGTATTTTTTCTTCAAAGGCTTTCTGGAAGACCGGAGAAAATACCGCTTGCTGACGATCATGCTGTTTGTCCTCGCCCCCCACGTTCATCAACTGGCCATGGGGCTGTGGTTCTGTTTCCCGGCCCTATTCCTGGTCAAGGGCGTCCGGAGATTCTTGAAAAAGGATGTGATTCTATCCTTCTCCCTCGTCACCCTGGCTTATGTCCTTGTCCAGGTCCACGAAGCGTTCTTCTGGAAAGTCGGTTATGTTTACGAGAAGTCCGTGACATCGTTGGGCGGATTCCTCCATTATTTCTTCACAAGCTTCTCCCTTGAATTTTTCAAAGAAATCCTGAAATCATTCCCCCGCATGGGGCCCCTCATCTTCCTCGGCGTTTTCCTGCTTCTGGGAGAAATGGCCGGCCAGAAAAAGAAATCTCCGGCGGATGACTCCTATCTTCAGAAATGGTATTTTCTGACTCTTTGTCTTCTCTTTCCCCTCCTTTTTTTTGGATTTTTCCGGACGCACATCCAGCCCCGCTATCTCTTTCAGCTGAGGCCCGTCCTTATCCTTTTGTATCTGATAGCACTCTGGAGAACCGCCGGCATCCTTTCCCATCTTATGACCTCTCCCTTTGCTTCCGGAAAAACAAAGGAAAAAGTGGCCTCATTCCTTTCTCTGGGCCTCCTGGCAGCCGGCCTGTTCGCCTTTACCGACCAGGCCGGTCTCGGCAAAGTCAGGTCCGTCATCAACAGGAAGTACGGAGACAGGATTACGACCGATGTCATCACCCGGTCGGGCCGGTTTGAACACTACGACCACAGAGGCGTGGGATTATATGTCCGGAACTTCCTTCAGGAGAACGACCTCGTAGTGGCCATGCATACGGTTTTCCAGTATATCTATGCCGGCCGTGTGGACTACTGGCTCTGGTCCGGAGGGCCGGGGACATGGGACGCCTGGGAAATGACTTCCGAGGGCTGGAAAGATTTCTATGTCGGATCGCGATGGCTCAGCAACCTGGAGAGTTTGAAAAGGATTATCCAGGAAAATACCGGAAGAAGAGTCTGGCTCATCACTTCCCCTTCCATCCAGAGGCGAGATCATATCAGCCAGGAGATCGCCGCTTTCATCCAGGAAAACGAGGATAAACGGGTTTTCCGCGGGAAAGACGGGATGTCGGAAGTCTACCTCTGGCATGACAAAGACCAGGAGCTGAAAACGTCCAGCCACCTCCTGGAAGCCGAGTGGCTTCCGGCCTCCATCGGGCAAATTGTCTATCCCGAAGACGCTTCCAAAAAATGCGCCCTTTTTCTGGACAAAAAAAGAGACAGGAACCTCGGGGCATCATACAAACTTCGAGGTGTCTACGGACCCGGTCCTTATAAGCTAGTCCTTAGGGCCAAAATCGAAGCCGGAGAATCCATCCTTTCCCAGGAGCGTATTCTCGGCATGTCTCTTCTGTCCTCCAGGGATCAGATTGAGCTTCGCTCCTGCTGGGTTTCAGCCAAGGATTTCTCTGCGGCCGGCCAATTCCAGGATCTGACTTTCAGCTTCTTCCTTCCCCGGGAAAATGAGCTGCATCTGAAACTTGTCTACAGGGGAAAATCGAGTATCTGGCTGGATTCCATTGACCTTGTCCCCGCTAAAGAATAGACATCCCACCCGATTCAGAGAACTCAGTTAACACGTCAATCCGGATTCTGTCCTGTGGCCCGCCAGCTCATGTTGTTCCGGCGGAAGAGGCGGATTTTTTCCAGGTCCGCCTTTTTGAACCAGCTTCGAACTTCCTCCTGCCGGAAATACTGGGTGATGGGGGCGATGAGCTGGTCGAAAACAACGTTGAAGAGATAGGAGAAGTTGAATTGACTGACATAAGAAATATAGTCTCCCAGAGGCAGCTTTTTAGAAAGAACTTTCGTCCGCTTGAACTTTGCCAGAGGACCATAAATGACTTTGGCCAGAAAATAGAAAACTGCGGTCAGAAGGAAGCTTAAGGAAAAAGTCAGCATGAGAGGGAGGCGTGTTGTTACCGCTCTCCTTATTGGGTCGATAAATTGACGGATAAATCCTGTCCCCTCATAGCCGTAGACCCAGACGGATATCCAGCCGGCCGGTTTAAGGTGCCGCCTCAGTTTCAGAAACCCTTGTTCTGTGTCCGGAAGATGCTGGAGGACGCCAATGCAGTAGATAAAATCGCAATCCTCTCTGAGCGGCAGGTTGTATATATCGGCCTGGATCACATGGACATTATCCCTTGACCTGGAGTGCTTGAAAGCCACATCCACTGAGGGGCTCAAATCAAAGGCAATGACCTCTTTGGCGCCAAACTCGGAGGCAAAGACGGCATGCTTTCCGGAGCCGCAGCCGGCGTCGAGAACGATCTTCCCCTTAAAGAAGTCTCTTGTCTTGGGATAGATCCAGTCCAGGAAGTCCTTCGGATCATCATAGATCTCGGAAAATTTTTCCCAGGAGAAAGCAAAATTTTTCTTCGTTTCCTCCTGCAGGTGGAGATCACTCCGAATCAGGAGGCGGGGAACGCCTCTGCGAACGGGAAAGGAAATGCCGCAGGATGGGCAGCTGAGAGAACTTTCTAAAATCTCTGCGCCTTCTGTCTTCTCGACACTGGAGAGTTTCATAGGTGTCCTGCACCCGGGACAGACAATATATTTCAGTAAGTCTCTTTTCATTGGTGACTCTTTGCCTCTTTCAGATTGAAAAGCCCTTAGAAGTGCTCTAGTCCGCTCTAAACTGCCATAGCATAACATGCATTCTAGCCAGAGGCAACATGGGAGCTTCTTCATTAAATAGAGAGTTTAAGCTTTTCACGAATCTGTCCGGCCTGTGGCCCGGAGCGACTCCTGATGTTTTCCTGCCTCACCCGGGGATTCTGCCCATCGGGTCATGCCAAGCGGATTGAGGAATGGGGCGAGTGGATTCTCTCCTGGCGACACACCTGTTTTTCGGCCCATAGCAAGGTGAGGGCCAAGACTAGCATCGAGACCGAGCAGGTGGGAAAGTACATGATCCGCGCGCTCCTTTCCCTGGAACGCCTCTCCCTCGATGAAAAGGAGATTATCCCTTTAAATAGAATGAAGCGAATTTCACGTACTCAGCGGCATGCTCTAAGCCCAGCTCCCCAAGCTTTGCCTCTTCTGTGAACAAGCAGAAAAGTTCGCCGCTTTAAATATTGTTTAATCCCTTGATGACCAATGTCGCCTGCTCAAGCCAATCACTGGCCGTATCAGCAGGGATCTTCTTCCCGCTCTGCGCCTGGACTTCGTTCTGGAATGATTCGACCTTGTTAATCGCCGTCTTGATGTTCTTCTTTTCTACAGCGTCGATAGCGCCTTCGAGCTTCTGAATAAGGCTGTTCATGATACCGGAGTTGATTCCGCTGGCCTCAACACTTTGGATGAGCTTTTCGATCTGCTTGATGGCGATGGCATATTCGGCGTTGAGGAAGACGATTTCATTGTCATCATAGTTGCAGATAGCGAGGTTGCTCTTCAGGTCTCCGGATGTTACTTTTGTGAGATTGCCGGCGAGGCGGGGGAAAAAAGAGGATAAGTCGAAAGCGGCGATTTCATTCCAAGATGTATCGAAGACCTTAAGATTCCGACCATCTGAGACGTAATAGCGCTCGTTGGCGGCGTCGTAGCAGATCCCATAGATAAAGCTGATTTTAGAAGAGACGTCCACGACTTGCGGGGCCGAACTAAAGGTGGGGTCGAAAAATAAGATCTGTCGGACCGTCGTGCTGGTTGCGGCGATCAGAATGCAGTCGCTGGCCGTGTCCGTGGCGGGGATGTAGTTGATGCTGCGGAGAGGTACCGAGACATACTGTTGAGGGATTGTGTAGCTGGTCACGAGGCTGTAGTTGACATCCAGGGCGTGAACTCGATAGACATTTTGATTGTTGACGCGGTCATAGCCGAGGAGGAAATGAGTGCCGCGGGGCGTCATGGCTGTCACTTCCAGGATGGTGAGAATCTGAGTATAAGAGAGCTGCATATCTTTCCTCCAATTCTGGGCTCCCAGGCGTGTAATCGCATACAGGCCATTGAATGTTGGAGGGGAGGAATTGTAATAATAGGAGGCCTCCAGGAATTGGCCGCGGTCTTCAAGCCAGGCGATGTTCCTGGGCTGGTGCAAGTTAAGGCCGACCTGGAGGTCTATAGGCACGATTACGGTGCCGTCCAGGTCCCTGATGCAATTTTCCTCTGACCAGCGGTCGGCGAACAGAAAGTTTCCCTGGTAGAGGCCAGAATTGAGATAACCCAGGCCTTCGACCTGGACATTGCAATTGCCAGAGATCGTTTTTTTGATCGCTCCCGACATGTCGATGACAAACAAAGTCTTTTGACCCAAGCGGGACGTGACGAAACAGTTTCTTAATGTCGGGTCTGGATAGGTCTCATCGAGATAACAGAGGCCTGCCGCGACACCATAGAAATTCTGGGAATAGACAATGTCTTTCTCAAGAAAAGCTTTGACCGCTCCTCCATCCCTCTCAATCCGGAAGATGAAGATATGATGGGCGATGGGCGCTGTCAGCGTCAGGAAGCCAAGCATAGCGAATTTTCCTTGGTAGGGGCCTCCTGTGATTTCTGTGATGGCTTCGCAGTGGGCTGTCCACTCGAAATCAGCAGCATTCACTGTGGTGACCAGCTCTCCTGCGTCGTTGACCATGAATAGTGTATTCTTGTTGTTCTGGTCATCGAGAAGGAAGTTTCCAGCGAACTCTCCCTGGCTGATGGCGCATATGCCTCTGGGGGTAAGGGACAACCCGATGCCGGTGCACGAAAAGAGCTTCTCGTAGGCGCCTGTGTTGATATCGTAAAGATAGATACCCCAGCCGTCAACTACAGCAACTTTCCCGGCATGCGGTCCAGTCCGGATCAGAGCCGCGGCTTCAATGTAAGTTCCCTGTTTGAATCGTTCAGTGACCTCCTGGGCGATAAGGGAGACAGATGAAAAAAGACTCATAATGATGATGAGAAAAAAAGCACATTTCTTCATGAACTTTGCCTCCTTTGATTTTGATGATTAAAGAATAATTTTGAAGCTCATGTCAATTGCAATTGGTTGATTTCATTTTCTGCTGAGCTTGCCGAGTGAGCCTCTTTGTATCTATTTGCTCCTCCGACCATCGCGAAGAACTATAAATCATAATTCAAAAAGATGTCAATGACGAACTTAACTTGACATCCCCTCATGTCACAATTTATCATCCTTGACGACGGGCGAGGTAAAATCGGCGCGTGAATGCTCGTTCAGCCGGCGCAGCGCAAAAGGAAATTCCTATTATTCCAGATCGACGATTGTCCGGCAACCCTGAAGACCCGATGATAAGCCCGAGCGCTTCCTGGCCGAGTATGAAAAGGAAGGCAAGGTCTGCTTCCGCATCATCAATCACCTCAACCTGACCATTGTGGTAGCGAAACCTCCTCCAGCGCGCATCGCCTATCAGGAAGTTCTGATGGCCGCTGAGGCCGGCACTGAGTATTTTTCATGATTCTCTCTTTGCTCGGGCGGCAAGCTCTGGGTGATTTCCGGCTCTTTTTGTGTCTCAAGAAGCTTCAAGATCGCATCGCCGCGCTCCCTGTTCGTCGTCCTTGACATCAAGAATAGCTTTAATGCCGAGGGGAGATTTCGATGAGTTCCGGCCCGCCCGCCAGGTCCGGGTGTTCCTTGTCAAAATAATAGTCGTAACCGACAAAGACTTTATATCCATCTGAAAGCGCCGGCAGAATGGACGTTTTTTCCACCGGCCCTTTCCTTTGCGCTTCCACTGAGCCGACCTTCCCGTTGTATAAGAATATCTTTTTAATTTCTTTTCCGTCTCTGTCTTGAATAAGGACAAACGGGTTGAGCACATAGCCCTCTCCCCAGCGGAGCTCTCCACCAAAGGCCGCGCTTTTAAGAAGGACCGCGCCGGCTTTCCGGGTTATAAAAACCGACTGGAAGTAGTTGTCCCCGTGCGTGTTGGGAAAGGCCGCGTAATAAAAGTCGCAGCGCATATTTCCTTTCTCGAGGGCTTTGGATTCAATCTTGTCCAGAGCCAACGACTCTTTAGCAAAGACACTTTCCGGCTCGAAGTCAAAGGGATTTGGAAAGAGGGCATACTCATAGCCGATATACACTCTGGAGCCTGCGGGTAAAGAGGGGATTTTTGCGGATTTGGCGTAAACGGAGCCGTCCGGAGCGTCCATTTCTCCTTCATGAACAATGATCCTGGCTATTTCCCTGCCGTTTGTGTCCGTGACTCTGACATAAGGATTTTTGACTTTTTCTCCGGCCTCGACACGCCCGTCGGCGGACAATGAGGTACTCAGAGTCCATCCGCCATCCGGAGCTTTGTCAAGGGAGAGGCTCTGGGCATAGCGCGTGAAATTTCCTGGAAAGGCGGCATTCGGCATGCTGCTCAGGAAATAAATCTTGAGAGTGGGATTGTGCAGGTCCAGCAGGTATTCGTCCCATTTTGGCTTAATCGTTTTCACGAGCACGGCGTTTTGATCCAGAGAACGGTAAAATCTGGCTTCTTTCGGGAACTCGTCAGGGAAGCGGGTGAACCGCGCATAGATGATATCGCTGATGACGGCCAGCCGAACCTTTCTCCTGGACAGCCATTCCAGGCCCACCTCGCTCAGCGTTATCCTGTTAAGCACCCTGTATTTTTGACGCGATATGGGAGGCCCGTATTCTTCTAAGGCGATCTTGGTGCGGGCAGGGATGTAATGATGAATCCAGTCTTTGGCAATCGTCCGCGTGTCCGGCTGGGTCAGGGTGTAATCGAACCTCGCCACTTGAAAAGCTTGAGGAAGGATTACGAGAAGGACCGCGGCTGAGGCAAGAAGAGTTTCTCCTTTCAGCCGGAATGAATTTTTCCCGCTCCACCGCTTCACCCAGAGCGAAATATAAGAGAGAGTCCTGTCCAGGAAAGAGGAGGCGATGAGGATAAAAAAAGGCGCGAGGGGAAGAAAGTATCTCGTCGCCCGCGTCTTCCAGGTGCCGATGATGAAGAAAAGGACCAAGGGCAGCGAGAACAGAATCATCTCTCTTTTTCTGCGGCGGACGAAGCCGTAAACCAGGCCGCCGAGAGCGAAGAACTGGAAGATAAGCCCGATGTTTTCGCGGAATCCGTAGAGGATGTAGAAGAGCCAGGCCGGCTGGGCGGAAGAAGAGCCGAAATGGCCGAGCTTGTAAAGATGCTCGGACTGCCATCTGAAGTCTCTCCAGAATATCCGGAAATCCAGAACGGCATAAGGGCAGCCGGCGAGAAAGCCCAGTATAAAGAAAAAGGCGGAACCGACGAGCTTCGGGCTCAGAAAAATATCCTTTTTGGGCAGCCCCTTTTCCAGGATATAAAAGACATGGGCCAGAAATAGAGGGATGAAAATCATCTGGCCGCCGTATTTGACAGCCGAACCAAGCCCGGCCACAAGCCCAGCCAGTATGTAATACTTGGTTTTTCCGCTTTTATACACCTGCCAGACGAAATAGAAAGCGAGCATGAAAAAGAAAAGCATGGGGCCGTCGGGAACCATATCATGGGAAACTTTGTTGTATTCGGGAGAGAAAATAAGAAAAAGCGCGGCCAGGGCACCCGCCCTGCGATTGTACATTTTCATTCCGATCAGGTAGACCAGTAAAATCGTCCCCAGGCTCAGGAGCGCTGAGAGAAGGCGGCCGAGCGTGTAGAACACAGTTTGGTCATGGGCCAAATTCTCCATGAATTCGGCCGGGGAGTGGAATTTGCCGAAAAACTTACCGGCCAGATAATACCCCCTCAAGATTCCGGCCAGCATGTACATATGCAGCGTGGGGACGTGAAAAAAGTGCGGATTGAGGTCGCCCTTATAGATATTGACCGCCTTTTGGGCGAACCAGTTTTCATCGACATGAAAGGTAAAAGGAAGGCTCCAGTTGATCCCCCAGACGCGAATGAAAGCGGCCAAAATCAGGATCCAGAGAACAGATTTCCCAGCTAAAGCGTTTTTAAATTTCATCTGTTCGATCCATTATAAAAAGCGAAAAGAATCGAGTCAAGGAGAGACCTCGCATCGTTTTTGAGATTGACTATTTGCTCAGAAGGGAAACGGCATTGGAGGCCAGGATTTTCAGGTCGCGGATCGATCGGACTTGAGCCAGCTTCCGGAACATGTAAGAGGGACGGAGATAAAACTCGCGGACGGCTTTTTTACGCAGGCGCCAGATCTCTTCTTTCGTCAGCTCTCCGGACGCGATGATTGGAAAATCCGTACTGTCGAAGCTCAGGAGGTCCGATGAAATCCAGCCTCTGGCAATGGCCTCCTCGCGGAGGCGCGTGCCAATATCGGGAGTGGCGATCGCAAAGGAGGCGATGTCCAGTTTGAGGCTCTTGGCCAGGCGGATGGTCTTATCGACGAATTCTCTTGTCTCGCCCGGAAGCCCGAGGATAAAGTAGCCGAGGATTTTTATCTTATAGCGTTTGAGAAGGCGGACCGCGTCTCTGATGGTCTCTGTCGTGATGGGCTTGGAATATTTTTCGAGCATGAAGTTGTCGCCGCTTTCAATCCCCACGGAAACCGTATGGCAGCCGGCCTTCTTCATCCAGGAAATTTTTTCTTCGTTCATCGACTTGATGTCGGCGTTGCAGCTCCAGGTGAAACGAAGCCCGTTTTCGACCATTTTCTGACAGAGTTCGACGACGCGCCGCGTGTTGATGGTCAGCGTCGGGTCCTGGAAGAGAATTTCCTTGACGCCGAGGCCGGCCAGGTACTTTAATTCCTCAATGACGTTGCTGACCTTTCTGGTCCGGTAGCCAAAAGCTCCGGCTGTGCAGAAGGCGCAGTTATAGGGGCATCCCAGAGAGGTGATAACCACCGTAAACGGGAACCTTCTGGCGGTGGGAATGCGGTATTTTTTGAATTCGAACAGCTCGTGTCTGGGAACAGGAATTTCAAATATCGTGGACAATTTCTCCTGAGACTCGATGAAGCCGTCTCCTCTCCGATAGAGAAGGCCTTTATAAGGCAGGCCGCCGTTTTTGGCCAGATAATCGGCGATGTCGAACTCTGTGAAATCGGTCAGGATGCCGTCGAGCCATTCATAGCGCCGGATCAGGTCGCGGCCGATGAATTTCATAATTCCAGCGCTGGCCAAAACCCTGGTCCCCGGTCTTGCTTTCTTGACTTTCTCCATGACTTCAAAGTCCTGTTTCATCGTCGCCGTGCCGGTCGTAAAAATGACTGCTTTATAGTCGCTGGATAAAATCCGGTCGAGGCTCTCTTTTTCAGAATACTTTTCTATGATGGCGTCAATGACATGGACGTCAAAATCCCGGCTCAGGATGCCGCTCAGGACAATCAGGTCCTGCGGCGGCCAGTAGTAGCTGGCTTTAGAGGAGAAACTGCAGTAATAATCGCGGATGTAAAGCTTGTCACCGGGCGGGTTGAGAAGGAGCACGCGGTCTTTTTTCATCGTATTTTCCGATTGTCTCCGGAGATCCGTGAGTCAGAAGAAGTATAGGGCTCATCAGGGCTTTTTGGCAAGAATGATTTCTCTGATAACGCGATAAGGGCTGGGGAGTACGGCAAGCGGCCCTATTCGATGCCGGACTCTGTTCTTTCCTCCCTGGACAGAACAGAATCCACAGAGTAGATTTTAATTTTATGCGTGGCAAAGTAGATCCGCGAAATAATCTCTGCCAGCAGGCCCGTCATGACCAGCTGGACGCCCAGGATCATTAAAAAGACGCTCAAAATGAGGTTTCCCTGGCTGTCCCTGATGGACAGGTCGAAAAAGTAGAAGCCGATGGCTAAAACAAGCGCAATCAGGAAACCAATCCCACCGAAAAGAAGGCCGATCATTCCGAAGAACTGGAGGGGCCGGTCGATAAAGCTGATGATGAATTTCACGGTCATCAAGTCGAACAGGACCCGCCGGATGCGGCCCAGTCCGTACTTGGACTTGCCCTTCTGGCGGACGACGTTTTTTATAGGGACTTCTGTGATTTTCACGCCTGTGCGGCTGATGAGGGCTGGAATGAAGCGGTGGAGCTCGCCGTAGAGCTGGAGTCCTTTGACCGCTTCCTTTTTATACGCCTTGAAGGTCGTCCCGAAATCATGGATCGGGACGCGGGAAAGCCGCTTCATCATCCGGTTGGCCACCCAGGAAGGAATCTTCCGAAAAATGAGATTGTCCTCTCTCTCCTTGCGCCAGCCGCTGACGATGTCATACCCCTCTTCCATCTTGGCGAGGAGCAGGGGGATGTCTTCAGGGGCATGCTGAAGGTCTCCGTCCATGGAGATAATGACATCGCCGCGGGCAAAATCAAATCCGGCCTGAAGAGCGGCGGTCTGGCCGAAGTTCCGGCGCAGGCGGACGACACAGACTCGTGTGTCTTTCGTATATAGTTCATGAAGAATCTCATAAGTCCGGTCGCTGCTTCCGTCGTCGATGAAGACCATTTCATAGGTCCTTTTCTGCTTATCCAGGACGGCTTTCAGGCGGCGATAGAGCTCCTCGACATTGTCCTCCTCATTATAGAAGGGGACAACAATGGAAAGCTCAGGATTTGAGGAAAGCTTTGGGTTTTGCGCATTTTTTCTCATCTTCACAACCCGCCAAAATGGATTAACTGAATCTCCCGGCTTTTCAGGAGGTCTCGAAGCCCCGCGTCCAGCAGGGCATTGAGCTCCGTCTCGCGGTATTTATTAATATAATACGGCCCGACTTCTTCCAGCGCAAAGAGCTCCGGCGTGACAAATCCCGGGTGAACCATGATTTCAGCCGTCCCCTCCCTTAGAGAAACTAAAATCTTTCTCAGCCTGCCGGAAGTCATGCGGCCGCTATAACATATACCATAAAATCTATCCGTTATCACTATGCCGCTTTCAAGAAAACGCTTTCCCTGAGCGGCGGCGATAGAAATCAGGAACGCCTTCAGCGACCGGGTAAGGCGGGGAGTCAGGCGGAACTCCTGGATGTAGCGCACACTGTGAATGCCGTACTCTTCAGCCAGTCCGATTGTGGTCTTAAAAACAGAGGGGAAGATGTGGATGTGCTTCTCGCTGTCGAGATGAGTGGGCTGAATTCCGGCTTTCAGGACTTTCTCTATCTGAGCGCGGAATTCCTCTTCGACCTCTTCTGCGGCGATCTTTTTTGCGGCGATTCTCCTTATCAGCACGCCGGCTTTATTTAAAAAACGCCCGTCACTGCCGACAAGGCTTTTTATTTTTTGCACGGAAGAGAGAGGCTTTCCCCGGACGATGTTCAGGTGGACGCCGACACCCAACCCGGGATTTTCTTTGGCCAGCTCCACGGCCTGGTCGAAACCGGGCGTATTGGCCATAATTGTGGCACTTGATAATACACCTTTCTGATAGGCGAGGATGACGCCTTCATTCACGCTCCGGCAAAGCCCGAAGTCGTCGGCATTGATGATGACTCTTTTCATGGGCTGTTGAAACTTTAAATCAGCTCATCTCTTTTTGCAAGAGGGGATGGTTCTAGAACCGTCCCCTTTATGATAAAATGAGGCAACATGTGCGGCATCTGCGGTGTTTTCAATCCGGAAGGCCTGGAGTCCGGTTCCAAAGCCGTGGTGAAGTCCATGTGCGACGTCATGGTCCACCGCGGGCCAGACGACGAGGGCTATTACTTTGGCGAGCATGTGGCTCTGGGCATGCGTCGTCTGAGCATCATCGACCTGGCCACAGGCCAGCAGCCCATCCCCAACGAAGACAGAACAGTCTGGGTGGTCTATAACGGCGAGATATTCAATTTTCCAGCACTCCGGGCAGAACTGCTCAAGAAAGGACATCAGTTCACCACGAACAGCGACACTGAAGTCATCGTGCACCTCTATGAGGACGAGGGAGAGGAATTTATCCAACGGCTCAACGGCATGTTTGCTATCGCCCTCTGGGATACCACGCAGCGAAAGCTCATTTTGGCGCGGGACAGGCTCGGGATTAAGCCGCTCCACTATCTCCAGATCGGCCGTCAATTTTATTTTTCCTCGGAAATTAAATCCCTTCTCGAAACCAATTTAAATAGAGAAATCGACCTTGAGTCGCTCTCCCAGTTTTTCACCTTCGAGTACATCCCCGCCCCGAGGTCTATTTTCAAAGGCATCCAGAAACTTCTGCCGGGGCATATGATTGTCCTCCAAGGCTCGGATTTTCAGGTCCGGAAGTATTGGGACATCCTTTACCCGGAAGCCCCCCAGGAGCCCAAGAGAGAAGAAGAATATGCCGAAGAAATCCTCCGCCGGTTAAAAGAATCCGTACGGATGCGCCTCATCAGCGATGTGCCGCTCGGCGTGTTTCTCAGCGGCGGAATCGATTCGAGCACCGTGACCGCGTTGATGAGCGAGGTGGCTTCTGGAAAAATCAAAACGTTCTCCATCGGGTTCAAGGAAAAGAGTTTCGACGAGCTGGACGCCGCGAAAATCATCGCTGAGAAATTCGGCACAACCCACACGGAATTCGTCGTCGAATCCCGCCAGGTCAAAGACCTTGTACCTGTCCTGATGGAATACATCGACGAGCCGCTGGCGGATGCCTCAATCATTCCCACTTATGTCATCTCAAAGCTCGCCCGCGCGCACGTGACTGTCGCCCTGGCCGGTGACGGCGGCGACGAGCTCTTTTCCGGCTATGACACGTATAAAGCTTACAAAATCGCCCGCCTTTACCGCCGCGTGCCCCGATTCTTCCGCAAGTATTTCACAGAGAACGCCGTCCGATTATTTCCGGCCTCAAAAAAAAGGCTGAGCTTTGAGTTTAAGGCGAAAAAATTTATTTCCGGCGTTGAATATCCGCCCGAGATTTCGAATTTCATCTGGTGGGGTGCCTACACGCCCGCGCAGAAGAAGAAACTGTTCTCGCCGGAGCTGTGGGCCGTGATCCCGGACGAGTCCTACGCTCCTGTCTCCTTGCACTTGGCCAACTGCCGCGCCGCGGACACTCTGGACCGCATTGCCTACCTCGACGTCAAGCTCTACCTTCAGGACGACCTCCTGGTCAAAGTGGACCGGATGAGTATGGCCAATTCGCTCGAAATTCGCGTCCCCTTCCTGGACTACACATTTGTCGAGTATGCGGCCACAGTGCCCAATTCGCTCAAGCTCAAAGGGCTTAAGTCCAAGCACATCCTGAAAAAAGCCATGCGCGGTCTGCTGCCGCGGGAAATCCTGACCAAGAAAAAAATCGGGTTCGACATTCCGCTCGGGGTCTGGATAAAGAATGAATTGAAAGATTTTACGCTGGACACCCTTTCTCCCTCGCACCTGAACAAACACGGCTTCTTCAATATTGCGTACATCCGAAAAATCCTCAACGAGCACTTCAACGGCTCCCACAACCACCGCCAGCTCCTCTGGCCGCTCGTCATCTTTCAATTCTGGTATGATCGGTATTTACGATGAAAAGCGGCAGGGAATTGAGTAATGTGTCTCCGGATCGGAAGCCCAAAAAGATGATCTAATCCCAGTCCGGGAACAGGTCCCTGCTTCCACTTGCAAAAAGGGAAATGATCTTTTGCGTTCCGGTCTGGACCAGGAAGAGAGACCACCGTCCCTCCCGAGGAGAGCCGGAGGTGCTGGAGCAGAAGACGATATATTTTCCGTCCGACGACCAGGAAGGGAAGTAGTCATAGGTGGCGTCGCGCTCGGTCAGACGCTCCTTGTTGCTTCCGTCCGGATTCATCAGCCAGATATCGCCCTTTCCGTCCGCCTCCGCAGAGACATAAGCGATTTTTTCTCCATCCCTGGAAAAATGCGGCCGGCAGCTTTTCCCTCCCTTAGTCAGGCTTTTATACTCCTTTTTCTCAAGGTCGAAGAGAAATACGTCCCAGCCGATCATTTTTTTTCCGGTAAATCCCATGAGAGGGGCAGACGGAGAAAAGTCGGGAAGAGCGGTGTAGCCGGGGAATTCAGGAATCATCTTCTCCATATTTTTTGTCTTCAGGTCAAACTGCCAGAGGACAAAACGTGTCAACAGCCCTGATCTGAACTCTTCGGTAAAGGCAATTTTTTCTCCATCCGGAAACCAGGCATGTTCAATGGCGTCATTCTTTGTGCCGATGATCTGGATGAGATCCGATCCGTCCGCGTTCATGACGAAAATTTCATACTTCCCTTTCGGGTTGGCGGTGAATGCAATCTTTGTCCGGTCCGGCGACCATTTGGGATATTCGTCACTCCACGTGTTATCCGTCAATTTTTTCAACCCGTCCTTGGTCATGAGATAGATCTCATTGTCGCCGTCCATGTTCGATTGAAATACAATCCGTCCGCGAAAAGGAAACTCCGGTTTCAAATCGCCCTGATCCATGGCCGGATTCGGAGTCTCTTTGTTTTGCACTTTTTCCCCTTTACAGCCAAAGACAACCACTGCTCCGAGAATACATATCAAAACAGCCCGCATATATCTCATGTTTCCTTTATATGTCTTCCCATAAGTAAAATCAAGCATTAAGGTGTTAGCATTTCTGTGATGGAGGCGCTCTTCGAGGGAGGGGGACACGGCGGAGGGGCTCCCCGCCCGGAGCCTCCGAGCCTTCGATCATTCCTTATCTGGCATTCTCCAGGAGCGGAGGTGAGGACGGACGGGGAGGAGCCGTGACAGGACCCAGGTTCATATCAAGATGAAAAAATTGGGGTAACTCCTGGATTTCGGTTCTGGGTTGACTTATTCGTTTGTCAAGCTATAATAAAGGCCTCTTTTTCGAAATGGAGATTCTATGATGAAAAAGAAAGGATTCCTCTTTTTGAGCCTCCTTGTGATTTCGATTATTGCTTTAGCCTCGATTCCGAAATCAAAAATGACTCCGTCAGAGATACCGGAAAGATCAGCTGCATTTGCGGCCTCGGATTGGTCGACTCCTGTGAACATTTCCAATACAGAGAATGATTCCTTTTCCCCCCGGATCGGCGTCGACAGCAACGAAAAGGCCTATGTCGCCTGGGTCGATTGGACAGACGGGCCCAGGGCCATCTATTTCAACACGAATAAAAGCGGACAATGGCCCAGCGCCCAGAGAGTGCACTCGATGGTTTCCAGTTCCAACGAAGCGGCTTTCCCCGCCCTTGCGACTTCTCCGGAGGGCATTTGCCACCTGATCTTCCATGATGTCGTGGAGAGCTTTGATATCCTTTATTATCAATACAATAATGGATGGAGCAGCGCCGCAAACGTCTCCCAGACTCCTGAGGGAGGCTCGGTCTACTCCACGCTGGCCCTGTCCCCTACGGACAATTATCTCTATGCCATCTGGATGGACGACGCGGTCAATATATGGGACCTGATGTATAGATATAAAAATCCCGACACCAACGAGTGGGAAGTCAGAGACATCATTTCCCTGTTCGGCGGGATGCAGTATATGCCCAGCGCCACTGTTGACGGAAAAGGAACTCTGCATCTGGTTTTCATAACAAGGGACGACGGTAACTCCACGGTCTGGTATGTCAAAAACCCACAACCCAGGAATAATTCCCAATGGACACAACCTGCGCCCGTATCCGTAAACGTGGGAGTCGAATGGTCCTATCCGAAAATCGCGTGCGACGATAACGGAGATGTCTATATCGTCTGGAACGGCACCTCCTCCCAGGGAAACAGAGATGTCTTCCTTAGAAAAACCGTCAACCAGATCTGGAAGGACCAAGAAAATGTTTCCCTGTCCCAGGATCTTTCCGAAGGCGCCGCTATTGCCGTCAACCGGAGCACGGGAGAATTCTATGTCGGCTGGCAGGAGAATGTGGGAGGAACCAACTGGGAAGTTTATATCAAGGCTTTTGAACAGGAACGGGCCGGAGCGGAGAAGAAGTGGATGAGTGCCGATAATATTTCTAACAACACCAGTGTTTCGGGCTGGCCGTCTATTGCCGTTGCGGAAAACGGAGACCTCCATGTGGCATTTATCGACAGAACTCCCGGCAATCTGGACATTTACTATACCAATAGACCCAAAATCCGAATCTATCCCCCGACCAATGTGACTCTCCAGACGTCCTACAACAAAGTCCTTTTCTATACGGAAAAAATCAACACGATAACCTTCACCAAGAACTCCGCCAATGACGATGAGCTGGTGGCCAGTTACAAGCTTTACCGGAAAAAAGCCGCTGAAGGCAATGATCAATTTCAGCTGCTCGCCACTCTCACGCCGAGCACTTTTACGTATGACGACCGCCAGCTGTCGCTCACGGAAAAATACTCTTACGCCCTGACCACTGTGGATACAGACGGCAACGAGAGCAAAATGTCCGACAGCGTTACCGAGAACTGACCGTTCCGGTGCTCTCTCCCCGGCAGACGATCTCCTGAATGGACCAGGGCCTGCGCTCATGGCCACGGGTCAACCGCATCCGCAGATACCGGACTTCCGAGTCCGGAAAAGAAACGACCAGTTGATATTTCGAATAATCCTCAATCGTGGCCGGGTCCAGCTCTGGAAATGAGAAGCGGTTTTCGTTCAGGGATGTCCAGTTATTTCCATCGACCGACCCCTCCAGCAGATAACCCCGCGGAAAGTCCAGAGGCCGCCCGCTCAAAGACATCTCCAGCCTCCTGACCTTACAAAGAGAACCCAGGTCCAGAAGAAAATAGTCTCCAGGCCTCTGTGGACGCCCCGTGGACCATCCGGTCTCAGGCCTGCCGTCAAAAGCCAGTCTTGTCTGCTCCCAGTTGACGTTGCTCGCCGCCTTCCATTGTTCCTTTCCAGCGATGATATCCCCGATGCCTTCATCCTGTGTTTTTTGGGCCGGAAGAAGGCGATAGAGATAATCTCCCTCCATTGCGGCCAGACAGCCGGCCTGATCAGTAAAATCTTTAAGGCCGGTCACGATTCTTTTTCCCTCCTCGCTCAGAAACCACCCGGTATGGACGAGAACGTATTCCACTCCGAGATTCCTGAGAAGCCTGAACGTCGGTTCCGAAGGAAAGCCCTCCATGGCTTCCCCGATAGCGACATAGGCGGGCGGAATATATCCGCTGTAACCATTGACCAGCCTTCTCCAATGGTAAGTGGAATAGTAGATGTAGAGGGCTTCACGGGACTTTCCCAGGCCGCGCGGCGGTATGGGAAACTCAATCAAAGGACTCTCCTGTGGAATCTCTTTCACCAGAGAATAGATGGGCGGAATTTGACTCCCGACGTTTACGCGAGCCAGCGGAATCGGAAAGGAAGCGTACTCGGCCAGCGCCATTCCGGCGAGAAGGATTGGGACGCATATCCGCCACCCCGTTCGCCTCTGTCTTCCCAGCCAGCGGGCCAGGGCCAGTCCGCTCAAAACCGCGAGTCCGAGCATCATGATGACCGCAAAACGGCTGGGAACTCTTAAACCCCGGAAACCAGGAACCCAGTTGTAAAGGATGCGGTATGGGCCGGGAAAAAGCTCCCGGTCACTGCATCGAATCACAGGACCGAGAGAAAGAAGCCAGGCGAGAAGGACGGTTTCCAGATAAAATATCGGAGCCGAATTTCTCCTTTTCTCTTCCGGACCGCCGGCGGGATGCCTCCTCCTCCGGAAAAACAAGCCCACAGCGAGAAGGACGGGAACGAGTCCGGGATAAAGCTGCCATTCCTGTGCTCCCAGGCTTCCGGTGATTTTTCCCCAAACGAGGTTCCAGGGAGGTACAGCCAGGAAATGCTGCAGCTGAGCCGAATAGAATTTGACGATGTTCAGGGACCGGGCAAACTCCATCTGTCCGTGAACTTTCAGATAGGGGTAGAAAAAAGGAGCCAGAAGAATACAGACAAATAAAGACACGGCTCCTATCTTCAGCCAGAAGGCCTTTTTGAATAGTAACTTCTCCGAAGAAGCAAAGAACAGAATAAACAGGCCGGCAAATAAGGCCAGATGGACGCCATAATAGGCACAGCTTAAAGCCTGGATGACAAGCAAGGCCCCAGCGCCAAAAAGGCTTTTCCAGGAGAGATTTTCGATGAACTTGTGAAGGAATAATAAACAGAAAGGCATCCAGGCCGAATACAGCAGTTCCAGGTGGCTGATATGGGCAAAACGGTAGGGGAAAAAAGCGAAGATGATTCCGGCCATGACAGCTCCTGTCTTCGAGCCGGACAGATGGAAGACGAGATGGTACATACCGAGAGCGGAGAGAAAAAAAGAAAAAATAAAAAGAATATTGTACGCAAAGATGACATTCCCGCTGAAAGCGGCCAGAGGGGCATGAAGCAGAGAAAGGGCAAATATGTAGTCCGCATAAAGCAACGTTCCGTGATGGGGATAGAAGATATTCGCATCCCAAAAGCCCTGTCCTCCTTCCGACAGTTGATGCGCATTCCAGGCCATCGCCCAGACATTATAAAGCGGGTCCCCCAGGTCGGAAGGAAGATGGTCGCTCGAATGAAAGATCAGAGGAAAAGTCATTCCCAGGGCCAGGAGGATAAACAGCCCATAGGCTGGTAAATGTTTTTTCCCCCTGGAAAGAAACGCCTTCATTTAAAAAGCAATAGCGACCCCGCCTCCATAATCCACTCCACCCAGTTCAAGGATGCGGTTGTTTTCTCTGGCTTTGACCTGGGTGTATTTGACTCTCACGTTCAACAGAATGGGTATTTTCTCTCCGAATTGGAAATACACACCACCCAGAATATGGTACCCCCCCGTAAAATTGAAAATCGTGCCGATGACGTTGGTTTCGTAATAAACGCAGAAATCTCCGCCCCCGCCGAGATACGGACGGATGTATTGGCTGGGGAGAATGTAGCGAAGGCCAAGAGAAATAGGGACAAAATAGAAGCGGCTCTCTTCTTTAGTGTAGGTCAGCTCACCCACTTTGCTGAATACTTTTATTTCCGTGTAAAAGTCGAATCCCAGTAGAAGCGTTGAGGAGAAAATAACGCCCCGGATCGGACCGCCTTTTTGATAGACGGCTTTAAAGCGGGACTCCTGGATGTCATAATTGCCCAGGAACAGCTCAAAGGTTCCCTGCCTTTGAGAAGCTGAGAGGAACGAAGAGGAAAATACGTAGAGCAGTAAAAACAGTACCATCGGCTTCAATTTCATAATTCTCTCTTCTCTCTTTCCTTCAAAACGCTGTCTCCAATTTGTCCCCTTTATACCATGGCCCTGGAACCAAGTCAAATTGACAGGCGGCCTGGCATTTCTTTTAGGCCGGTAGTGAATCCGATGATTCCTCTTCCTTGTTCTTAAATCCCGCCCCTCGACTTCACTCTCCAATTCTGCTTCCGGAAACGCGCTCTTTATTTTTTTGCTAAAAGAACAAAGATACCGGCCGTAATGAGAAGAAAGGAAAGGATCTTGGACAGACTAATTCTCTCCCGGAAGAGGAGATGGGCGAAAATAATCGTCGACAGAAAAAGCACTCCTTGGATGATGAACACAGAGGTAATCACTTCCGCTTTCTTGAGGATGACCATATAGAGAATATATCCCGCAGCGCTGCACACAAGCGAAATGAGGATGTATTTGGTGGTTAATATTTTCCAGGCCATGTCCAGGACATTGAAGGACAGCTTGAAGTTCATAGCGCCCTTCTTGAGAATCGTCCCTCCGAAGCCGTAAAAGATGCCGCTGAGCACGGCCAGGAGCAGATACCCGAAACTCACGTAGTTGAATCTCACGGCTTTAATCCCTATGAAAATTATTTCTAAAATACTTCCGGCCACAGGACGTGAATCCGGTCGAGAACCTCGCCCCTCTTCTTTTCTTCATCATTGGCGGGCCGGACAGTCAAAAACTCATTTATGCCCCTAAAAACGCCTGGGCCTTATCGGGTCAAGAAAACGACGCCCCTTCATCTTTTAAAGAGATTGAACCCGTAGGAGAGACAGACGCCGTATTCGTTCCCGCCCAAATTCACTTCAATCTCATTTTCCGTAGTCAACACTTTCGTGGATTTATAGTAAAGTTTGACTCTCAGCGCGTCCAGGCCCGGGATTCGAAAATACGCGCCGCCCTGGAAATAGTTTCCACTGGCGTTGCCCTCGATATAGCCGGGAGAGGGATACAGAAGGCTGGTCTCCTTGTAGGAGTAGAAATCTTTGCCTATACTAACAAATAAAATCAGATATTTCGAGTTCCAGAGACATCGGGCACCGATGGAAATGGGCGTGATCGAAAATTTGGATTCTTCCAGAGTCACCGTGGACGCTCCTGTCTTGGAGAATATTTTGGCCTCCAGAGAAAGGTCAAAATCGATATCCTGACAGGAAAAGAGAACCCGTGAGAGGTGGAAGCCGTAGATGGCGCTGCTTCCGGGATAGACTTCTTGAAAGCGCTCATCGGAAATCTTATAGCTTCCAACGGAGATACCGATCATTGTATTCAACAGGTCCTCACGGACGGGCATTGGAGACGGAACCGGCGCAGGCGGAGGGGCGATCTTCTGAGGCTCTGGCTGGGGACGTTGTTCCTGAACCGGGCTGATTATCTTGATTGTTTTTGTTCCTTCCGGACTCAGAATGATTCTCAGCCCGTTTTCCAGTTGTTGGATTTCATAGGGAAGTATCCGGTCAGAAAAGTCAAAAACAACCCGGACGATATAGGGATGAAATTGCCCCACCCGGATATTCAAAAGGCTCCATTCTTTGATTTCATAATAAAGATTGGAAAGGATCCAGTTCACCGGTGAAAAATCAATGGCCAGTCGCAAGGGATTGCTCAGCTCGAAGACTTGATAAACGTAGACGCCTTCAATTTCGATCACAACATCAAGAGCCTGGTCTGTTTTCACATAACTCAAGTTCTTGAGAACTGCAAAACTCTGGCCCTCTTCGTTCAGGCTCATGCCGGAGGAATCCTGGCATATGACGCAAACCGCCCAAAGAACAGCTGTGGCCAGCAGTAATTTCCTTTTCATGTTTCTCTCCTTAACTCATTTAATCATAAACAATCGCGGACGGTGAGCCTTCCACACCGTCGTTCCTGAGAGTGGAAATGAAATAGTCATAATGATAAGACGGAATAATGGCTGTATCTATATATTTTTGTTCCGCTTTTCTGAAAAAAACAGGACAGGTGGCCAGCAGTGCGAAGCTCGACTCTGTCCCGCTTCGGATTCTCCGATAAATCTTATAAGCCAGGATTTTGTCCCATTTAATTATCTTGGGATTTTGCCGCCAGGTGAGCACATTACACGCCCTCTTGGAGAAAAGAGTGCGGTCTTCTGTCCTCTGGACGCGGACATTGACCGGGGGAAAGGGAAGAAGGATCATTTCGTCATACCAGGTTTCGGCCATGACCTGATAGCCTTTCTCGCTGGGATGGAGATCATCTGAAGAAATGAGAGAAGTCCATTCTCCTTCCCCCAAATAGTTATAAAAGGCATTGAATTGGTCGACTAGAGGAATCTTGAGTTTGGCCGCCAGGCTGTGAATCCTGTCGTTCAGGTCGAATGTCCGGTATTGATCAGACGCCAGCCATCTTGAGCCTTTGCGTGGAATGACCGTCGCCAACAGAGGTAGCACTCCGAATTCCAGGCAGATGCGGTTCATCTCTTCCAGATGGAAAGCGGCCGTGTCCATGGAAATATTCGTAAAGGTCACATCGTTCGTCCCTTCCATGAGCATCAGATACCTGGCCAGATGGCGGGCAATGACACGCTCGATTCTTGCCAGTCCTTCCTGGGTGAGCTCGCCGGGGATGCCCTCATTGATGACCTGGGCGTGGCCGAAGGCCTGAATTAAAAGAACTTCCAGCCGGTGGATATAGCCCTTATCCGGAGCGGGCTCGAAATCAAGATAGCCGTAGGTGATGCTGTCGCCGAAGCCGACATATTTGTCTTCATCAAGATCTGGAGAGCCGGAAAATCCTGAAGCCTGAGGCGTCCATTCCGGCCTGGCTTTTCCTTTTAAATCAGAAAAAAAGAAAAATGCGGATTCAATGGTTGGACCGGATTCCCAGCAAATGGCAATCCTGTCGTTAAGGACGGCGATCTCAGGAAAGCGGTTGAGACGCTCATCTGTGGCAAAAAATTCTGTCTCCGGACTCCATTGCCCATTCGATTTAAAACGATAGCAAAGGGAGCTTTTCCGCCCGTCATACCGGCTCCAGACGACCAGCGGAATGGCATCCAGAATAAAGACCAGACTTGGATAAGAATCCATCTTCTCGTTCAGAGTCAATGCTTCCTCTTTTGACCAGTTTCGGCCATTCCAGCGCGAATAATAGATTTCATAGTCATGTCCGTCGTACGCGGACCAGACCACCCAGGGAAGTCCGTCCTGGTCCACAGCCGCGTTTGGCCAGAGATGAGGAAAACGGCCCAGGCTATGAATTCTTTCGGGAAAAGACCAGTGATTGCCCTTCCAAAGGCTGTAAAGGATCTCATCTCTGCCCTGCTTCTGGCCGACCCAAAAAATCCAAATGGCATTATCTCCGCCAACAAGGAGTCTGGGTCTCTGGGCGGAGGTAATAAAGGGATCGTTGACACACCAGCGGTGAGGACCGCTGAGATTGGCCACGACCACATAGAACCGTTCGTCCACATTCTGAATCCAGGCCAGCCATGGATTATCCTCCTGGTCGAAGCTCAAGTCGAGAGAAAAAAGAAAATCCTTGCTCTGAAAGACACTCCGGCAGTCCACAAGCTGGTTTTCGCGGATGATGCCGAAATAGATTTCACTTTTCGTCTCCGAAGCGGCTATCCAGACGACAGCCATTTCACCTTTCCTGTTTCTCCGGATAATGGGGGAATTGTTATCCGGATGGGGAGAGACGTTGTGCACCTGGAATTTCGGCTCTTTAAAACGCGCCGAGGCCAGGCTCATTCCTTCTTGTTCGTTTTTGTAGATGACCCAAATATTTCCACGGGAATCCATCTGGGAAGAAAAAGAATGGCCGATCAGCTCCGCATCTTTGGCGCTCCCTCTTAAAAATAAGACGGCGGCGCCGGCAAAGAGAAAAAAAAGCAAATTCCTTATAATTTTCATTATTCAATGGCGTGTTACTATACCATACGACCTGTGAAAAGGCAACCGCCCCGGCCGCTCATTCGATTGACATTCGACGTATTTCCACTATAATACAATCGACAGGCAAAGAGTTGTATATGAAGAAGACGGCTCCCCTGACTATTGCGGTTCTCCTCCTTCTATTACTTGTTGCCGCAGAAGGCTTACAGATCAAAAAAGGGCCCCCGGAAAGGCCTGTTCTCCTCGATACACCGGCTCCGGTAAACATCTCTCGGACTTCTTCGGACTCGGACTTTCCCATTATCCAACTGGACGGAAACGGAGCCGCCTATGTCATCTGGATCGAAGATTGGGGAGTCCGGAATATTTATTTTGCGACGAGCAAAAGCGGCCAATGGTCCAATCCGCAGAAGCTCGTTGAAATCGACTCCATCTCTCCGGAAGCCCCGTTTCCATCGTTTTCCGTCTCCCCATCCGGAATAGGCCATTTGACTTTCCACGACGCGCGGGGCGGATCTTACGACATCTATTATATGAATTATGACAATACCTGGAGCTCTTTGGTCAACATATCTCAGAATCCTGAAGGCTCCGCCTATTCGGCCTGTGCCGTGAGTCCTACGGACAATTACTGCTACGCCGTCTGGATGGACGGAGAATTCAGGGAATGGGAGCTTTTCTGGAAATACAGGAGCCCCTCGGGAAACTGGGGATCTCGGCAGACTCTGCCGATCGGCACCGGCTATACACCTTCGGTGGCAACCGACGCCACCGGAGCCGCCCACGTCGTCTGGATTACACGGGACGGCGACAATTCCACGGTCTGGTACTCCCGGAATAACACTCCCCGCGACCAGAACCAGTGGACCAGTCCTGTGGCCGTCAAAGGAGCGACCCTCTTCGAGTGGTGTTGGCCCAAAGTGGCCTGCGATAATGCCGGCAATGCCTATGTGGTCTGGATTGACAAAACCCAGGGAAACCAGGAGGTTTTTTTCAGAAAAAGAAACGCCGCGACCGGGTCCTGGGAACCGGAAGTCAATGTTTCTCAGACAGGGGGAATCTCCGACGAGCCGGATGTGGCCGTGAATAAAACCAACGGGAGCGTCTACGTCGCCTGGACCGAACAAAATGACGGCCGCTGGGATATCTTTCTGAACTCATATGCGACCGCCTGGTCCGGAGCGAGCAACATGTCCAACAGTGACGCCGCCTCGAAAATGCCGAGCATCGCAGTGGACAACTCCGGAACCATCCACCTGGCTTATGCCGACGTCCAGCCGGGGAACTGGGAAATCATGTATATCGGGACAGCCCAACTTCCCCCTCCTGTCCAGAAACCCTATCCGCCCTTGGACCTGAGCCTGGATACTCAACTCAACGATGCCCAGACTCACAAAATCAACACTTTGGCCTGGAACAGAAATCCACAGAATAAAAATTTCACAATCACAAACTACAAGGTTTTTCGAAAAAACGCCCAAGAGGGGGACCAGGCTTTTAGTTCCATTGCCACTGTCTCCGGAGATACCTACCGTTATGTCGACTCCAGCCTGCCGCTGAATCAAAAATACACCTATGCCTGCACAGCCGTATCCCAGGGCGGAACGGAGAGCGACATGTCCGTCTCCGTTACGGAAGAAAGGACCTTCTCCCCTCTGAATATCACCCTTTCCACGGTCTCCAATAGTTCCCTCTTCCAGGATGAAAAAATCAACATCATCGCCTGGCAGAATAACCCCCTCAATGATGCCGTCACCGTGGCCTATTATAATATCTACCGCAAGAAAATCGGCGAAAGCGACAGTCAGTATCAGCGGCTGGTCACTCTGGACGGAACCACCTACGAGTACAAAGACCGGAATCTTCCCTTTAATGAAAAATACAGTTATGTGTTGACGACTGTTAATTCCACCGGAGATGAAAGCAAACGGTCATCATCGGTCTCCGAAAACTGACTCAAAAATCAATTGAATCCTGTCGGCAAATTTGGATCAACCCAAAATTGCCATTAGGAAATTACCAACAGGGATAAAACCTCATTGAGGGTATAGAAAGCGGTTGTGCAGCATGCTTTTCGACAAAAAGGTACAGCCCGATTTTCACTCTTGACCCACAGTTC
>JBAVVD010000072.1:0-36049 GCA_049697115.1 Candidatus Aminicenantales bacterium | reverse complement strand
ATGGAATAGGGATTAGACAGCTGGAACTGCCCGATTTTGACTTTGCCAATTCCCAGCTTATTCACAGGATAGGTTAAAGTCGGACTTGAATAGACCGTATCAAAGATATCCACGACAAGCCGGAGCGGGTTTTCGAGGGCGAATACATTCGTCACGGCCTTTCGGCCCAGTTGGGCGGTTAAACGAACCGCGTCGCTTTTTTCTGAAATATCCACCTTTTCCAGAAGGATTTCTTCTCTAACGCTCTTTTCCAGCTCCAGTTGGGCTTCCGGGTTTATGATGTAACTGCCTTCTCCTCTTTGAATTCCGTTGAGCTCAATCACCGAGCGCTGGGACCCGTTCTGGATGCGGAAAGGGACCGGCTCGGCCAGGTCAACGTGAAGAAAGAGGTTGTCATCGGCTTCTTTCCGGAGTCTCAAATCTTTCAAAAACGGAGGGTCAACCGCGGGCACGGCCGGAAGAGGAAACATCTGGACTTTTCCCAGTTGGACGATGAGCGTCCCGAAGGACTCCGGTGAATAAGCGGCTTTGGAGATGTGGAGGGGGGCATCCGATTCGAGAATGATTCTTGTGTAGAGCTTTGAAGACTGGAAGGAGACTTTATTTATATGGATGAAGGATTTATTTTGTTGGCTGTAGCCGACAAGGAAGAGAAGAAGGAACAGCAAGGGAAATGAGAGCCAAAAAATTTTCCTTTTCATGTTAACGCTCCTCGAAACTGATTTCTCTGATGACATCTCTGGGCCTCATCAGAGGGATCCCTTTATCCGATAATTTCCGGAAAGTCACCTGCGTCTCCTGGATGGATAAGACATAGCCGTCTGCAAGTTTATCCCCTTCTTTAAGAGTGAGAGGCAATCCTTTGATGATGCTGACGATGGCTTCCAGCTTTCCTTTGGATTGAATAATGCCGATCAGCTGAATATCCTCGATATAAAGGTCCGTCAAACCTTCAATGGCTGTTTTTTCAGAGACCTCTTTTCCGCCGAGCAGGTTTTTAAAAGGATCTCTGCGGCCGGCAGAGTCATAGGTGGTTTCTTTTGCGGATGTTTTTTTCTCTTCCTGGGAGACCAGACGCGGTCCGCTCAGGCAAAAAAGAAGCAGGACAACCGAAAACAGCCTAATCCATTTCATTTTGCTTCCTCGTCGTTTTTTTCTTGGCTGGTGTTTTCGGCTTCTCCACGGTTTCTTCAGATAAAAAGTACGTTTTAGCTGTGAAGTTGGCAGAAATGGTCTTTTCGTCTGTTTGCCGGGAGAGAGATTTAATGGTGAAGTTCTCAATATTGTAAAGCCGGGGCGAGTGGATTATGCGGTCGAAGAAAAATCCCAGATTGTGGTAATTCCCCCGAATTTCTATGGGAATCGGCCATTCGGAATAATAGTCCTTATTGACTTCTTTTTGCGGAGAAAACCGGATGATGTCCAGTTGCGCATCAAAGGCGAGCTGCTGGATGTTTTTTAAGATCTCGCTGATTTCTTTCCTCTTGGGGATGATTTCTTCGAGTGCGCTTAAATTTTCATTCAACTGGGCCATTTCCACTTCGATTTTATCCAGCTGTCTCTTTTTGGCGCGCAGCTTGTTCAATGATTCCTCGACGTTCTGCCGTTCCGTCCGAAAATGCTTGACTTCGGCGGCCTTGGGCTTGAGATAGACAAAATAAACAATTCCCGCTAAAAGGATTCCGACGAATACGAAACCGTACCAAGGCCAATTTTTCATTTTTTCTCCGTCTTCTTTTTCGCATCCGCCGCTTTTTCCTGAGCCTGGAGTTCTGGGGGAAGCACGTGGGCGGCGGACATGGAGAACTCCAGGTATTGGCTGCCCCCTATGGATTTTTGTGTCGAACCGCTGAGGCTCACGCCGTCAATAAAAGGGCTGTTCTCGAGATTATAAATAAAATCGGCAATCAAATTATTAGAAAGGGCCCTTCCTTTGATCTGAATCTTTGGCCGATTGTAAGAGACTTCCGTAAGCCAGATCCATTCGGGGAGATTTTTGTTGAGTTCATTCAGAATCTGGACAGAAATGATCTGTTGGGCTTTGAGAAGGGTGATCAAGTTGACTTTTTTCTCCAGAAAGGACTTCTGCGATTCAATTTTTTCCAGCTTGGTCAATAGGTTCTGGAGTTTTTTCTTTTCTTCCTGAGCCGAGCTCAGAAGATTTTTCTCCCGGTCCAGAGTCCTTTTTTGATTGAAAGCCAAGGCCGCAAGAATAATCACGAAGAAGATGAGAATGAGATTCCCCTTCGGCGCCTGTCGTTTTTCCCGGTATTCTTTTTCGGCGAAAACCGGTTTTTCTCGGACCTCTTTTTTATCGGCTTTTAAGAGATTCACGCGAATCATGGTCTTACTTCTCTCTCCCCCGGGTGGCCAGCCCGGCGGCCACGCCAAAAAACGTGGCCATTTCCTGATAGTAAATGGGATTGAGTTTTTTCTCGTTGTAAAAAACATTGCGGAATGGATCAAAGATCATGGTCTTGAACTTGAATTTCTGTTCAAATGTGCTGGTGATATTTTTGAGATTGGCCAAACCTCCACTCAGGAAAATCTGTTCAATCTTTTTTTCCTTTTTGTTTTCCGATTCAAAAAAAGAAAAGGTCTTATCGATTTCATCCAGAAGCCCTTTCACATTCATGGTGAGGATGGTCTCGAGGGCGTACGGTTGGACATTATCGACGGGAATTCCCTTCAATATTTTTTCTGCATCCTCATAACTGACGTTGAGGTCTTTGCGGATGTTTTCCGTAAAGAAGGATCCGCCGATCGACAGATCCCTGAAAAGAATGGGGGTTCCCTTTTCGCAGATGATTATTGTGGTGATGTGGGCGCCCATGTTGATCAGGGCGATGGACTTTTCTTCAAACTCCTCGGGATAATTGATTTCCATGGCGTTGTAGAGGGCAAAGGCATCGACTTCGATTGCCTCCAGGTTCTTGCGGGCCTGATGGACGACATTGCTGTAAGCGGCCACTTTGTCTTTTTTGACAGCCACGAGGAGGATTTCCAGACCCTTGGCCTCGGAATCCCGGGGTGGTTTGAAGATGGCATAGTCGACATTCGTCTCTTCATAGGGATAAGGAATATTATGCTTGGCTTCCCAGATAATGGATTCCGCCAATTCTTCTGTTTCCATCGATGGAAGAGATATTTTTTTGATGATTACGGAATTTCCGGAGATGGAAATGACCACATTCTTATTGGTGAATTTATTTTTGTCAAAGAGGCTTTTAATGGTCTGGACAACGGCCGAGGAGTCGATAATCGTTCCTTCGACAATCGCGTCATGAGAGAGCGGCTCATATCCGATTCTGGAGACCTCATAATACGCTTTCTTTCCTTTCTTTTTGGACTGGAGCTCCAGGGCTTTGATCCCGTGAGAACCGATGTCGAGCCCGACGAAATTCTTTTCTTTCCTGCTGCCTAACATTTTATTCCTGCTTTTTCGTTAATATTTAGTAATGACATTTTGTCCTACCCGAATTTCTCACGGAGCTTTTTCTCAACCACAGAGGGCACCAGCTCCTTGACGCATCCTCCGAGTTCAAAAGCTTCTTTCACCAGATTCGAACTGAGGAAAGTGTATTTCACGCTGGGCATGATGAAAAATGTTTCGATGTCGGAGTCCAGTTTTTGGTTCATGAGGGCCATTTGAAATTCGTACTCGAAGTCAGAGACCGCTCGTAAACCCCGAATGACGATCCGGACTCCGTTTTTTCTGGCAAAATCAACCAGCAGTCCGTGAAAAGCCTTTACTTCAATGTTTTTGCCGTCTTTGAAAATTTCTTGAATCATGGCGACCCGTTCTTTAGTCGTAAAGAGCGGCTCTTTTTTGGGATTTTCCAGGACCGCGACCAGGATATGGCTGAAAATTTTAGCCCCCCTGAGAATGATATCCACATGTCCGTTGGTAATGGGATCAAATGAACCAGGATAAATAGCCCTTTTTTCCATGGGAATGTTCAGCCCTCCGGAGTACTCAAAGCTTTATTCAAGCTATTAACAAAAAATGTCACTCTTGTCAAATTTACAAGTCTTTTCACTGTTGTCTAAACCTCACAGCTTTCCGTATTTTAACCTCGATGGAAATCATTATGCAATAAGATAATATCGAAGCAATCCCCCTAGGAGATGAAATAGGGGGTGATTTTTAGCTTTTTATAAGTCACCTCAAAAGGCTATTAATGACAAATAGATACTGTTCAACATTTGGATAAAAATGACAATTAATGTCAGACTTAAAAATTTTTTTCTCCAGGTGGTTTTTTCAGCCCTCAGTCAGAGCTATAATAAAAAGAAAATAACAATCCATGTCCAGAGGCCGAAGATGAGGAAAAAACAAAAACATTATTTTAAGTCTGTAACGGCCTGTCTAATTCTTCTTTTCAGTTTTCCCCCTCTCATGAACGGCGAAGACGTCTATGTCAAACGCAGACGGGAAATGGTCCTCAGACAGCTTCAAGCCAGAGACATTACCGACAAAAGAGTGCTTGAGGTCATGGGAAGAGTCCCCCGCCATCTTTTTGTTGGGCCCTCTGTGAGAAGTCGGGCCTATGAAGATTATCCCCTGCCGATTGATGAAGGTCAGACAATTTCTCAGCCTTATATCGTAGCGCTCATGACTCAGTGTCTGGATCTCAAGGGGGATGAGAGAGTGCTGGAAATCGGCACCGGCTCCGGTTATCAAGCAGCTGTCCTGGCAGAGCTTGTGAAGGAAGTCTTTTCCATCGAGATCCGAGAGCCGTTAGCCAGGAAAGCCTCAAGGACTCTGCAGAGCCTGAACACCAACAATGTCCGGGTGAAATGGGCCGACGGGTATTTTGGCTGGGAAGAACACGCCCCTTTTGATGCTATTATCGTGACCTGTGCCGCCAATCACATCCCGCCTCCCTTGCTCAAACAGCTCAAAGAAGGCGGAAAGCTTATTATTCCCGTCGGAAGTACGCTTTATTTTCAAACCCTCACTCTTATCACCAAAATCCAGGGCCAACCGAGAGTCAAATATGTATCAAGCGTGAGCTTCGTGCCGATGACTGGTGAAATTCAGAAAAGAAAGGGAGAGTAGATATCCGGCCGAAGCCAGGATCAGAGCGAGGTTGTATCCTCCCCAGAGGGCTATTCCCGCGGCCAGGGCAGATGTTACGACCGAAGAAAAGGCGTTGGAAGCCCACGCCCAGGGAATGAGCGTTTCCTCCTGTGATTCCAGAATCCGGATTCCGGTAGGGAAAGGGAACCCGAGGAAAAATCCCAGGGGAAAGATGGCCAGGAAGGTCAGAATGACCTTCCAGACCAGGCTGAGCCCGATGAAATTTCTATTCAGGGCCGGCAGGAGCGCGAGATAAAGGGGGATCAGAGAGACGCCGATAAGGAGAACCCATTTTATTTTTTTCCGGAAATTTTCGCCCAGGATTCGGCGGGATGAGAGGCTCCCCAGACCTGAGGAAAAGAGAAGGGAAAAGATGACCGCGGCCGCTGAGTAAAGAGGATGGCCCAAAAACAGAATGAGTTTCTGGATCAATGTGACTTCGACGAGCATATATCCGGCGCCGAGCAGGCTGAAAAAAAGGCAGATTTTAAGAGAGAATCTTCTCTTTTTGGTTTTCCGCAAGGAGGAAATGAGGACAGGCAAAAGAATAAAGATCAGGGCAATGAACACGGACTGAATCAGAAGGAGAGGAACCAGGAGTCCGCCCTGGAGGAGAGGCGGCCACTTTTTGCCGAGGGCAGTGTAGGTGTCTTTGATCCGGCCCAGCTTATAGACATTGGAAAAGAAAGGACGGTTGTCCGTGGCCGGCCTTATTTCAAACAGGTATTTTTTAAAAAGCTCTTTTCGACTTTGGGGAGAGAGAATTTGACGAGTGAGGTTATAGTAGATGGGCTCTTCTGACACATTGTAGATATTCACTTCCTCAGGGGAAATGCCCGGGTAGTAGACAAGATCGAAGAGCCGCTCGTGGGCAAATGTTTTCAGCTTCCGGACCTCCGGCTCCTGGAAAGGGCTTTTCTTGATGAAATAGCTGATGGTTCCCCATGTCCGGATGGCGGCCAGGCAGGATGACGGATCTTTCCGGTCTTTTTCCAGAGCTTCGACCCAGGTCGCCAGGATCTTCAGTTCCTGGCGGGGAGGAGGAAGGAGGTACATGGTCATACTGACAATCCCACGGGGAGATAAACGCGCGAGGAACTGGCTGAAAGACTCAACCGTGGTGAGATAGTCCTCGTGGAATCCATGAAGCCCGGCGTTGGAAGCGCCGAAGACATCCGTCATGGAAAAGACAATAAGATCATAGATTTCCGAGTCGTTGCTCAGGGCTTCGCGCGGATGAGCCGAAAGAACCTGAATATTTTTTTGATGGTAGAGACGGCCGCTCAGGGAAGCCAGCTCATTGTTCATGAGATGGAGGATGAGCGGGTTGCTCTCAATGACCTTGATCTGGGGCGCCTGAAAATGCAGGGCGGCCAGGACATCCAGGCCTCCTTTAGGCTCGATGATCAGAGTCCTTGGGTTTGGGACAATTCCGTACGCGCAGGAGGAGGGAAGTGCGGAAAGAAATTCAAGGCTTTTTTCCTGAGAGCTTTGAAACTGGGTGATGGCACTGAGTTCTCCGCCGTCCACAGAAAGTCCCACCTGAGAAGGGAGCCTGTCTCCATAGATAAGGCTCAGACCGGGCGCATACCGGACCGCGGGCGAACGAATGACATCCACCCTGGAGATGGAATTCCATTGTGTCAGATAGTGGCTGGCCTGCGGATATTTTAAAGCCAGAGGAAGAGCTTTGAAAGGGGAGATGCGGAAGTTGAGCCAGGTTGGAGAGGCGATCAAAAGAACTCCTTCGCCGATAAGAATAAAAATGAGGAAAGCTCTCGCCGGAAGCCATCGTTGAGGACAGAAAAGGAAAGATGCGGTCAGAGCTAAAAGAGAAATGATAAGAAAAACTCCTTTTTCTCCTCCCGGAAGAAATATGAGTACGGCGATGAAAGAGCCAGTGCCGGCTCCCAGAAGGTCGGAAAAATAGATTTTGTGGATCACCTGTGAAAACCTGGCTGTGACAAAGGAAATGGTCAGTCCGGCGAAAAAGAAGGGCAGGCTCAAAACAAGATCATAGAGGAGAATAAAAAAAGCCTGATTTTTGTCCCACGCGAGCCGGGCAAAATCAAAAGGAATGGAGTTGGCCGCGAGAAAGCACAAAAGGATGGCGAGCGCAAAAAGACCGGAGCTTGTTGTCAGGAATTTGCCCGGATCTTTATTTTTGAGGTTTTCAAAAAGCGTCAGACAGGAACCGCTGGCGCCGTATCCGAGAAAGGCCATGCTGATGACAAGAAAGGCAAAATGATAATCCTGGGAGATGGCGAAATACCGGGTGAGCGTAATCTCCAGGCTGAGTGTGGCCGAAGAAACAAAAAATATCCCCGCAAAAATCCGAGGCCTTATGGAGATCACTTTCCCTAAATTAAAGGAGATTCGCCCGGCTGTCAACCTGGAGGCTTCATCCGGCGTATTCGAGGATTCGATAGGTATATCCTTCCTTGAGGCGCTCTTTCTCCTTGAGATGCCGCCTGAGGTACTGTCCGCAGTTGCTGCCGATAGAGTTCTCCATGACTTCTCCAATGCTGACGATGACCGTATATCCGCCCGCCCGCAGAGCTCTCACGACCTCATAATCTTCGCCGCTTCTGAACGGATCGATGTACGTGGAGAGGCGGAGAGCGATCTTTTCAATTCGCCCGTTGTTGCTCCGAGCGGCACTGTTGGGATTGTGATAAAAAGAGGCCGGAGTTGCTTTTATGAAGCTCTTGTGCTAATTTTTGAGGCAGAAAAATGATTCGATTCGGCACATCAGGATGGCGGGCCATCATGGGGGAGGAATTCACTTTCCATAACGTCAGGCTCGTTGTCCAGGCCATAGCCAACTATCTCCAGCAGAGATTTCCCCATGCAGAGATCTCGGTTGTCGTCAGTTATGACACGCGCTTCCTATCCGAGAGATATGCTTTTGAAGCCGCCAAGGTTCTTTCCCACAACAAAATCCACGTCTTTCTGGCCGACAGGGACGCCCCTTCCCAGGCGCTGGCCTTTCAGGTCATTCAAAGAGGGGCCAAAGGTGGGATCAATTTTACCGCTTCATTTAATCCCCCGGAATACAATGGACTGAAATTCAATACTGAGACCGGCGCTCCGGCACTTCCCTCTGAAACGGGCAGAATCGAACGAGAGATCCGGCGCTTGCAGAACGGCTATGTGTTTTATCCCTGTTATCCCCGGACAGAATTTATTAAAAAAATTGACCTGCAGAACGATTATCTGACTTACATCCAGGACAAGATTGATTTCGGGCTCATCCGGAAATCAAAGATTAGAGTGGGTGTTGACCTTCTCTATGGGACGAGCCGTGAATATCTTGACGAAATCCTCGAGGAAAACCAGATTCCCGTGGAGGAGATCCACGGTTATATCGATCCCTATTTTGGCGGTATCACTCCTTCCTGCACCGAGGAAAACCTGGCCGAACTGAAGAAGCTGGTGAAAGCGAAGAAATGCAATCTGGGCATAGCCACCGATGCGGACGGGGACCGATTCGGCATTGTTGACCATCAGGGGAATTTCATCATCCAAAACCTCATACTTGCACTTCTCCTGGATTATCTTGTTTCCCGCAAAGGGTGGCGGGGCGGAGTGGCCCGTTCGGTGGCCACCACGCATCTGATTGACCGCATTGCCCGCAAATACGACCTTCCGCTTTATAAAACGCCCGTGGGCTTTAAGTTTCTGGCTGACCTCTTTCTGCGCCGGCAGATCATTTTTGGAGGGGAGGAAAGCGCCTGCATTGCAATCAAAGACCATCTTCCGGAAAAGGACGGCATTTTTGCCGGTCTTCTAGTGACGGAGATGGTGGCCGCTTCAGGCAAAAGCCTCATTCAGTTGACGAAGGACCTTTTCCGTGAATACGGGGAAAAGATGGGCGAGCAGAAAAACATTCCTCTGAATATCGACAGAGAAAGAAAGTTCAGGAGGCTTATCAAAAATCCGCCGGTTCACCTGAATGGAAGAAAGGTTCTCTCAGTAGAGACCGTGGACGGTCTCAAGCTGGATTTTTCTGACGACGACTGGCTTCTGCTCCGAATTTCCGGAACAGAACCTCTCATCCGCTGCTATGCCGAAGCCAGTTCAAAAAAAGAACTCCGTCAACTGGTGAAGGCCGGTTTGGAGAAAATTGTGTGACCGAAAAAAAGGAAAAAAACGCTTTTTCTTTAAAAAAGAAAATCGTTGTGGCGGCCGCGGCCTTTCTCCTTTTGATCCTCTTTATGACTTCCCTTTTCGGGAAGAAAGGTTGGATTGAGATTTACCGAGCCCGAAAGAATTATAATTTCCTGCTTCAGGAGATAGAGAGCCTAAAACTTGAGAAAGAACGTCTGGAAAAAGAAATTGCCGATCTGGAAAAAAATGCCGGGGCCGTGGAGAAGACCGCACGGGGAAAGCTCTGGCTGATGAAAGAAAACGAGAAAGTCATCGTTAAAAAAAGCAAATAAGTTGTCCTCCCAGAATGACATCTCTCATTTACTGACAGGCCTGAACCCGGCCCAGAGAGAGGCCGTAATCCACGGCGAGAATCCTCTTTTAATTATCGCCGGTGCGGGGACAGGAAAGACGAAAGTCATTACGCAGCGGATTGCCCACCTCATCGCCTCCAAGCAGGCTTCGCCCGAACAGATTCTGGCCGTCACCTTTACCGAGAAGGCCGCCAATGAGATGGAGGAGAGGGTTGACCAGCTCATCCCTTACAGTTATTCCTTTGTCGAGATCAGCACGTTTAATTCGTTCGGGGAGAGAGTCCTCCGGAATTATGGAATGGAGCTGGGATACCCGCTGGATTTCAAGCTTCTGGATGACGTCGAACAGGCCATTTTTTTCAGGGAGAATCTGTTCCGTTTTCCCCTGGATTATTACCGGCCTTTGAGCTTTCCCACCAGGCATGTCCAGGAGCTTTTGGATGCGGTCAAAAGGATGAAGCAGGAAGATATTCGTCCGGAAGAATACCTGGAATATTCCAGTCGGCTCGGTGTCGGAGAAGCGGACGAGGCGGAGAAAGAATGGGCCCGCAAACATGCAGAGATCGCCCGAGTGTACAGCGCCTACCAGGAACTTCTGAAGAAGGAAGGCAAGATCGATTTTGAAGACCAGGTTTTGCTGGTCGTCGAGCTGTTCCGCACCCGCCCCTCGATTCTCAGGGAGTTTCAGGATAAATACAGATATATCTTGGTGGATGAGTTTCAGGACACCAATTATATCCAGTTTGAATTGCTCAAGCTCCTGGCGGCCCGCCACAGGAACTTGACCGTAGTCGGGGATGACGACCAGAGTATTTTTCGGTTCCGGGGCGCCTCCCTTTCCAATATTCTCAATTTTAAAAGAGTCTACCCGGAAGCCAAGAAGATTGTCCTGACCGAGAACTACCGCTCCACCCAGGCCATTCTGGATTCCGCCCATCGGCTCATCCAGCATAACAATCCGTATCGTTTAGAAGTCCAGGAAAAAGTGGATAAGATTCTCAAAGCGACGGTCGAGGACCGGGGCCGAAGCATCCATATGCTTCAGACAGACACGCTTTCCCATGAAGCGGATAAAGTGGCGGACATTATCCAGGAGAAAGCGCGGGAAGGAATCAGATACGGAGAGATGGCGGTGCTGGTCCGGCGGAACGCCGACGCCGACATCTTTCTCCGGACCCTGAATATGAAACAAATTCCCTTTCGATTTTCAGGAAGCCGGGGGCTCTATTCTCAGGAGGAAGTCAAAGTCCTCATTTCTTTTATTAAAGCCCTAACTGATTTTGAGGACAGCCGGAGTCTTTTTCACCTGGCGCTCTCTGAAGTTTACAGGATCAATCTCTATGACCTGACCGTGGTTTCCAATTATTCCCAGAAAAGGAATCTGCCCCTCCATAAGGTCTTTCGACTCATTCAAGAAGGGCAGAGCCCTGTGGAGATTTCTCCGGATGCAGAGGCGGCCTGTAAAAGGGTCTTTGAGGACCTCCTCCATTTTTCCAGTATGGCCAGCACCCGCAATGCCGGTATGGTCCTCTATGAATTCCTCCAGAGGACGGAGTATTTAAAATCCCTGATCGCCGAAAGAAACCTCCAGGCGGAACTCAAGATTAAAAACATCCGGCTTTTTTTCGACAAAGTGAAGAATTTCTCCGAGCTGACCAACGAGGACTCCATCCACTCTTTCGCCAAGCATTTAAACCTCCTTCAGGATGTGGGGGATAATCCTTCCACGGCTGAGGCGGAGCTTGAAGAAGACGCGGTTTCTGTCCTGACGGTTCACAAGGCGAAGGGGCTGGAGTTTAAAGTCGTTTTTATGGTCAGCCTGATTTCCGACAGGTTTCCAGGCCGCGAAAGGCGGGAAAAAATTCCTTTTCCCGATGATCTCCTCAAGGAGAAACTGCCGGATGGGGAAAATTATCTTCAGGAAGAAAGACGACTCTTCTATGTGGGAATGACAAGGGCTAAGAGATTTCTCTATCTCACCTGGGCCAGGGATTACGGCCTGAAGCGGTTGAAGAAAGTCAGCCCTTTTGTCCTGGAAGCCCTGGACATTCCCAAGGTGCCCGAGGAGGTCATGCGCCGTTCGGCACAGGAAGAACTCGAGCGGTACGGACAGGATGTCCGGCATCCGGAAATTTTAGGCAGCCCCCGGATTAAAGACATTTTGACCCTGAGCTATTTTCAGGTTGAAGACTACATCACCTGCCCGCTCAAATACAGATTCAGACATGTTCTCAAGATTCCCGTCCTTCCCCATCACAATTTGGTCTTTGGCCGGGTGCTCCACAATACCATTCATTTTTATTTGCAAAAGAAAATGGCGGGTCAGCGTATCGCCGTAGAGGGTTTTTTTGAAGAATACAACCGGGGCTGGATTAACGCCGGTTACCTCAGCCGCGAGCACGAAGAGATGCGCCGGCAGGCCGGGAGGAAAGCGCTTGAACTTTTTTATGCGCGGGAAGAGAGCTCGGGATGTGTTCCCGCTTTTCTTGAAAAAAGATTCAAATGGCAGCAGGAACGCATCCGGTTTATCGGCCGCTGGGACAGGATTGATTTCCGCCCGGAAGGCGCTGTGATTGTTGACTTCAAGGCGACGGAAATAAAAGGCCAAAAAGAAGCCGACCGGCGGGCCAGCGAAAGCCTTCAGATGGACCTCTATGCCCTGTCTTTTCTCAAAACCCAGAAGTCAGAGCCGGCGGCGACAGAGCTATATTTTTTGGAATCGGACATCATCGGCCGCGCCCGGAAAGGAGAGAACGAGCTGAAGAGAGCCATGGAGAAAATCCTGGAAACCGAGGAAGGAATCCGAACCCAGGAATTCGGAGCCAGGCCCGATTGGCACAACTGCAGCTACTGCGAGTTCAAGACGATCTGCCCCTCCACGTATGCCTACTGAAGACATGGCGGATTTTCACGCTTTAAGAAAGCCCTGATTTCTAATCCATTAGTGAATTCCTTTCTCTTGGGCGTATTCTCATAAAAGATAGATAATAATAAAAAAAAGGCCGGGCACTTTTGAGCAGAGAAATGTGCCCGGCGCCTTTTAGAACTTTTTCATTAGGGCTTTTTTATTACCTCTTGTCCTTCATCGAACGGCATCCGCCTTCGCCATGACCTCCATGTTTCATTTTTCCCTTTCCATGGCCCTTGCATCCGCTTTCTCCGCAGTCAAAGCCATGGCTTCTGGTCCCGCAGCCAAAGCCCATACCGCAGCCTTTTTTATCGAATGAGGCTTTCTGCTCCTCCGTAAGCAGGCCGCGGATTTGTTGATGGTGGGCCAGGGACTTCTTCTTCATCTCGGCGCGCACTTTACTCATCTCATCAATCTTGACGCCGAGTTTGCTCAGGTCAGCTTTTTCGGCCATCAGTGTCCGAAAGTCAAGGCTCAGCGCCTGCATTTTCTGGCGCAGAGGAAGCATTTCCTTTTCGAACTCCAGCTTGAGCTTCTGAATTTTTGAGGCCTGCTCGGCTGTTAGATCAGGAAAGCCGCAGGATTTTGTGCAGGCCTTTGTCTTGTCCGCTGGAAGCTCTTGACCTGCAGACTGCGCCAGGATTGGATAAGTGGCGAGGATAAGGACGACAGCCGCGGTCACGATTGACTTTGCATTTCTCATGGTTTATATCTCCTTTATCTAAGAATTTCAGTCTTTACATATCGGGTTTTCTTCCAAACCCGGTTGTTGTTCAATCCGCGGGAGCCGGTGAGTCATTCTTCCAGGGCACACATGGCCTTCAAACATCTCAAAGAATCTTTTTTGCTGCTCGGGACTCAGAAGTTCCCTTTCTTTAAAGAGGTAGCGAACCGCTTTCTTCTGCATTTCTGACTGTAAATGGTTTATTTCGTCAATCAGCCTGTCGATAAGAGCGCTGTCCGGGCTTTCTTTTCTCATCTCTTCCACAAGGACTTTTCTCTTCTCCTCCATCTTAAGCCGGACGGCCTCAATCTCGACCTCGAAGGAAGCTTTTAAATTCTTCATTTCCTCCAACTGCGCTGAGTTCAGAAGCAGTCCTTCCTCTGTTTGTGTCAGCGGCTTCTCGGAGACAGAGACTTCTGGAAAGGAAGGCTGTTTAAGCCAGCGATTATAAGCCAGCACACAGAGCGCTGTGACATTGACTGCGACCAGAAGGATTATTCCGTAAGCCATCAGCCTTTTTTTCGTGAATCTCATTTCTTCTCCTTGATTTCCTGACTTAGATAGAAGCCGGCGATGGAATCTTTCGGGAAGTCTGCCAGGCTGCTGAGATACTGAAAGGACAAGAATTCTTCCCGAATGAAGGGTGTCTTTTGCTGAGCTAGGGCCTCGGGATGAGATGTCGGCACATTCCCCAGTTTATAGCCGGCGAATGTTCCAGCCAGCAGGGCCAGAATTACAGTCGCTGGACGAAGAAATCGCTGCACTGCGCTGAATACATGGTTGAAGCGAAATTTCTTTTCCTCATAGGTTTTTATCTTCTGCTCTAATCTAGGCCAGAAAGAAGGGGAGGGCTCAAGTTCCAGTGGCTTTTCGAGCTCCTGCCATGCATGGCGGAATCTTTCGATAAGAGACGAACACTCCGGACAGGATTTCAGATGGCCTTTGACATTATGAAGAAGCCCTGCGCCTATTTCTCCTTCAACGATTTCGACAAGGTTTTTATTGACTATCCGGCACATTTTTTTCATCTTTCCTCCACGGCTCCCTAAATAGGACACTGGATCATAGAAAAATCTTGCGTCTTTCTCACATTTTTTTTAAAAGAGGGATCAATTTTTTTTGAAGATTGGCCTTCGCTCGGTGTAGACGCGCCTCCACGGAAGAAAGCGTCACTTCTAAGACATCGGCGATTTCCTGGGAAGAAAGGCCTTCTATCTTGTTCAGGACAAAGGCAATTTTTTGTTTTTCGGGAAGAGAAGCCAGTGCTTGCTGGATGAGTTTTTTCCGCTCTTTCTCCTGGAGGAGGATCTCCGGGCTTTTGGAATTTAAGAGGAGATGGGGTGCTGCCTGTTGGGGCTCTTTTTCCAGGAGTGAATCAAGGCTTTTCAGCCAGCGGAAATCTTTGTTATCGCGGATAAAATTCAAGGAGACATTAACAGCGATGCGGTAGATCCATGTAGAGAGCTTGCTCTGGTGGCGGAAATTTCCGGCTGACTTGTAGATTTGAAAAAAGATGTCCTGGGCGACCTCCTCTGCTTCCTCGTGGCTTCCGAGCAAATGTATACAGATCCTGAGGACCAGTGCCTGGTAACGTTCAACGAGTTCTTTAAAAGCAGATAGGTCTTTGGCAGCAACTTTACGAATCAGCTCATTCTCATTCATTTAGGAAACAGGGAGCTTCAGGCTCGAATCCAGCTTGAAGTCTAAGAAATATATGACACATTTTATGAAAAGAAACTTGCGGTTTGGAGAAATACGGCCAACAAAACCTGAATTCAAGAAAAAACAGCAGGTTATCGCCCTTGCCTGATTTTGAAGAGTCGGTTCCTGAACCTCGTCCTCCTCATGAAATTGTCGGATGGTACCGGAAAACAGGAGGTCCATCCTTCTGGAGGGGAGCTTTGATGTGACCGATAACTCAAAAAGGGAGCCAGAACGGCATGACGGCCCATATTTTCTCTTTCTCCAGATAGCTGGCCGTAACCATGGCTTTTTTCAAGTCCGGATTGACTCCGAGCTTTAATCCGGCGTCTCTCGTTCCAAAGACGGTCTTAAAGAAGGAAGTTTTTTTCGGCCAGACGACAAGTCGGACTCCTTCGTCCTTGGCGATTCCGGCCAGGCTTTTAGCCAGCTCCATGGCCTTGGACAGGCCGCCGATTTCGTCCACGAGGTTAAGGTCTTTTGCCTGATTCCCTGTCCAAACCCGGCCTTTGCCGATTTTGTCCACATCTTCCTTGGGCATGTTTCGGCCCTCGGACGCTTTGGACAGGAAGCGGTCATACAGCCAGAGGATTTCTTTTTTGATCAATTCCTTTTCCTCTGGAGAAAAACCTCTGAAGGTTGAGAATATATCCGATTTTTTTCCATAAGAAAGCTTCTCGGCCGTGATACCCAGTTTTTCATAGAGCCGCGCCATGTTGAATTTACCGCTGAGAACGCCGATCGATCCGGTGAGCGTCTGGGGGTGGGCGACGATTTTATGGGCCGCCATAGAGACCCAGTAGCCGCCTGATCCGGCCATGTCGGACATGGACACGACAACAGGCTTTTCTTTCTTGGTCAGGAAAACTTCCCTCCAGATAACGTCCGAGGCTACGGCCGAACCGCCCGGGCTGTCGACGCGGAAAACCACGGCGGCAATGGACCGGTCTTCCCTGGCCCGTCTGAACCAGCGGGCGATCGTCTGAGCACCCATCGTCTGATAATAGCTTTCTCCGGCGTGGATCGGACCCATTCCGTATATCAGGGCGACTTTTTTTCCGGAATATTTGCCCGCGGAAGAGGGCTTAATCCTGGAGTACGTGTCCATGGTTATCTTCGACCACTTTTTCCCTTTTTCCTGAAGGAGACCGGTTAGTTCATCCTCAAAAAGAAGGTCGTCCACAAGGCCGGCTTGAAGGGCATTTTCTCCCTGAAAAAAAGCCTGATCAATCAGGGCCTTGACTTCATCGACACTCTTTTTTCTGGACTCAGCGACGGTTTTGACATACTGGTCAAAGATGTCTCCGTAGATCGATTCCATCATCTTTCTGTGGGCTTCGGTGAACCCACTTTCAGTAAACATATTGAAGGCCGTTTTGAATTCTTCCACATGTTCGAATTCCGCTTCGATGCCCAGCTTATCCAGGGCATTTCTGAGGAAGGGAAAATACCCGCCGATGCCGTTGATTCCCAGCCATCCCAGGGGATGGAGGATGATGCGGTCACAGGCCGTGGCCAGATAATATTCCTTGTCAAATTCGGGCGCCTCTTCGATGAAGGCATAGGCTTTTTTCCCGGACTTCCTGAAATCCAGGATAGCTTCCCGCAGTTCGTCGATTTTGGCCCAGTCGCATTCCAGGTAATTGAGGCGCAGGAGAACGGCCTTGATGCGATCGTCCGCTTTGGCTTTTTTTATGTTTAGCCAGAGGTCATGAAGAGAAAGAGGTCTTGTCCCCATAAAGAGCGAGGTGAGGAAATCCGGAGCGAAAAAATCCAGGAGTTCGCCTTGGAGCCGGAGTTCAAGGTAGGACTGAGGCTTTACGGCTGGAGGCCTTCCCAGGTCAAAATAAATAAAGGAGAAGATGGTCGCCAGCACTAGAAAGAAAAAAATGAGGAAAAGAATCAAAACATATTTACCTCTGTTCATCGGGCTCTCCTTTTGAAGACGTTGATTCACATATCTCCGGCTCAAAATATATCAAAAAACTGTGGACAAAGAAAGATGGCGATGTCCCCCATCACAGAAATGCTACCGTAAAACTGCTTGATTTTCATTTTTAGATATGAAAGAATGAAACGGCAGTTCTTATCGTTTAACTCCCTATTCAATATGGGGATAACGACGGTGAGAGTGTAGGAGGTTTTTTTTATGTTTTCCAAAAAATTGTATGTGGGTAACCTCAATTACAAGACTACCGAAGAGAAACTCAGAGATGCGTTTTCTCAATTCGGAGAGGTTACCTCTGTGAACATCCTTCAAGGACGAGGTTTTGGCTTTGTGGAAATGGCGACTCCCGAATCTTCGCAGGAGGCCAAAGAAAAACTGAACGGGTCAGACTTGGAAGGACGAAAGATTATCGTCAACGAGGCGAGACCCCGGACAGAGAGACCCAGAGAGGGCGGAGAGAGAAGAGGATTTTCTAAGTTTTAAATAGATCGATTTTTCCAGATTTTTCCCCAGAGGATATGAAATGATAAGGGGCGTATTCTATTTCTTGGCGTCTGGTTGGCCCTCCCTTTCTCAATAACATCGATAAAACCGGCCGGCTTAAAAGCGTTCTCCACTTTCTTCATGAGTCCTTCCGTCAGCAGCTCCTCTCTGTGTTGGATCGGCAATTTCCAGCCGGAAAGGGGAGGTTGACGAGCGGCAAATAAGCCCCGTGGCTTGCCACGGGGAGCCGCTCGAGAGGGTTCCAAGGGGGAGTCGCCCCCTTGGTCACAGGGCGGGGTTTCATGCCCCGCCCGAGAAGGGGAGGCAGTGAGCAGAGCGAACGTTGGAAGGGGGCTTCCCCTCCAAGTCGACTTCGGGGGGGAGATGGAGGAAATTATATTTCCAGAGGTGAACCTTTTTTTCCGCGCCTTCGTAGAACCTTATGAAAGATATCCGATGAGGTTAAGAATGAAAGAGAATGGACGAAGATTCAAAACAGCAGGAATGATGGTGCTCCCCCTCTTTTTCTGTGCCTGTTTGAGTGTCCAGATTATTGACAATGTCCATGATCCTGACCGCTATTTCCAGAGGGCGCACAATCAGATCGAAAGGATTCACCAGGTTGATCCCTACCGAAAAGGACGGGCCCACCGCCTTTTCATTATAGTTCATGAATATCCGGAAGATGAGATTATCCGTGTGTCCGTGCCGCTCTGGCTGGTGAATGCCTGTGTGAGTCTGGGCCTGAAATATGGCGAATCGGATCATGAATTTCGGGAACTAGAGGAGCGCTACAGTATTGACTGGAGGGCCATTAAAGATTTTGGCCAGTTCGGGCCGGGTCTTCTGGTCGAAGTCAATGATGAAAAAAGCAAGGTTCTGATTTGGCTGAAATAGGAGATTTGTCCGTTTTAGTTTTCTGAGTTCATGCCGGAAATGCAGAAAAGGAAAGCGATTCAAAATGAAGACATCTGGAGTCTTGTTCAGAGCGTCCAAAAAGGCAACCAAGAGGCCTTCATGGAGCTGACGCAAATGTATCAGAAAAAAGTCTTTATCCTGGCCTATTCCTTTTTCCGGAACAAAGAGGATGCTCTGGATCTTGTCCAGGAGACGTTCCTGAGGCTTTTCCAGAAAATCGGCATGTTCCGCAGAGGAGAGAACTTCGAGGCCTGGCTGCTTCAGATCTCCAAGAATCTCTGCGTGGATTTTTACCGAAGGAATTACGTCAGGCGCAGGCAATTGGAGAGCGGCCAAAGGGTTGAGGAGCTCAATCTACCTCTGGCCCAATCCCAGGATTTTCATCAGTCACGCGAATTCGGGGAGATTCTTTCCCGTTGCGTGGAAAAGCTGGCGGAGAAGCAGAGGATGATCTTTGTCATGAGACACTACAACCAGCTCAAAAATGAGGAAATCGCCCAGATTTTGAATATCTCCCTGGGCACGGTGAAGTCCCTCCATTTTAAAGCCATCCGGAATCTAAGGGCTCGGATGAGTCCTTTTTTGGGGATACAAACATGAGGAACTGTCAAAAAATGAAAAAAGATTTACCGGCTTTTCTTTGCGGCGAGCTTGAGGCGGCGGACGAAAAGCGCCTCAGAGAGCATCTCCAGGAGTGCCCGGCGTGCACAAAGGAACTGGAGGAAATAAAGACGATCCTCGAGGGAGCTGAATCCTTCCAGGGAAGAGTCTCCCGGGTCATGGCGACCATCAACTGGGACGGCCTCTCCCGGCAGATTACCGATGCCGTTTTTCAAAAGAAGATGCCTCTGTCCAGGGATTCGAAAATCTCCAGGTTCTGGAAATCTCTGTTCCTGCCCAAGTGGAAGCCTGTGTATGCCGGAGTTGTGGCGGGCCTCGTCATTGGGTCCCTGGCGACTCTGTGGCTGCTCAAGCCCGACATTTTCATCCGGTCGAAGGGTGAGCGAATCTTTGCCTCGAAGGATTTTATAGAAAAGGTGGAATTTCAGTTGGCGCGGCGGGAAACCCTGGATTACCTGGAAAGAAGCCAGTATTTAATTCTGGATTTCATCCAATCTTCTTCAGACGAGGTCCCCTCCGGACAGAATATCTTTGCTTCTCAGGAAGCCAGGGACCTGCTCTCCAGAAAAAAATACATCACCCAGCAGTTGAACCGATTTGAGATGGCCAAGGCCAAGGAAATCTGTGACCAGATCGAGATTCTTTTCCTCGAACTCTCCCGGATCAGTGAGGAACTGACGGCCGAAGAAATCGCCCGGATCCAGAGCCTTGTTCAGAAAAAGCAGCTTCTGTTGAAGATCAAATTGATGAAGAAGGAATTGGAGGAAAGAGAAGAGGTTTGAAATGAGAAAAAAACAAATATATGCCGGTATGATTCTCCTTATATCCATTTCTTTAGGCGCCTACGCCCAGAGCTCATCGGAAGAAGCACTGTTCAAGGAAGCCAAGGTTCTTATTTTTGACAAGAAATGGAAAGAAGCGGAGGGGAAACTGGAAGATTTCATCGCCCGGAATCCGACCAGTCCTCTATTCTCGCAGGCTCTCTATTACAGGGCCAAATGCCTGGAGGAACAGGCGGGGAAGGAAAAAAAGGCTTTGGAGGCCTATCAGAACTATATCCAGCTCAAGGAAAAGAATAAGATTTTTGCCGAGGAGGCCGAGGTTTCCATCATTGACGTGTCTTATAAACTTTACGCCAGCGGCGAAAAGTCTTATCTGAGAGAAGTGGAAGACCGGCTGGCGAGTCCGAATAAGGCTGTTCGCTATTATGCGGCCATTCAACTGAGCTATGTCAAAGAGAAGAGTACGGCTGAGAAGGCCATTCCTGTTTTGGAAAGAATCATCGAAAGCGAAAACGATTCCAAGCTCAGGGACTGGGCCAAAGTCGCCCTGCTCAGGATTTCCCCGCAGGCTTTGACCGGCATCGAGCGAAAGAAGGATGAGGCCGGGCCAAGGATTCTGAAAATAAGAGTCATCAATGAGCAGACCAAGAGGATTGAAGTCTCCATCAATATCCCCTGGGCCCTGGCGGATTTGGCGTTCGCGGCCATTTCCGACAAAGACAGGGAAGCCATGAGGAGAAAGGGCTATGACCTGGATAAAATTCGAAAAGAGTTGACTTCGACAGGAGATCCCATCATCGAGATTTCCAATGAAGGGAAGACGATTAGAATTTGGATTGAATAAATTTGAGGAGGATTTTCCATGAAAAAAGCAATTGTTTTGGTAATCATCATTGTGGCCCTGATTTTCTTGACGGGACTTGTTTTTTCCGCAGAGAGCAAGAATGACTTTCAGACCATCAAGAAGGCTGTCAAGGACAACCCGAACTATGAGTCTGGCAAGGAGGTCAAGTGGTTCAAGATCCTTGTCACGGACAGCCGGACGGACAAGGTCAAAGTCCGGGTGACGGTGCCCATTTCCCTGGTTGAACTACTGGCTTGCTCCACAAAAAGCAGTCATTTTGGCATGCGTGATAACAATCTGGACATTGACCTCCGGGAGATTTTAGCGGAATTAAAGAAAATCGGCCCAATGGCCTTCATTGAGGTCTACGAAGACGACGAAACCGTCAAAGTCTGGATTGAATAAGTCCAGACTCGAGTCCGCCAAGTAAAATCCCCCGCTCATTTCTTTCTAAGAGGCAGCGGGGGGTTTTTTTTATCTTGTTGAATCGAATATCTTTTATTCGCCCGGCCAAAGTCCGCAGAACTTCAAACCGCATTCCCCTGGCCAAACGACTTTTTATTTTTCACAGCTTTGCGTACGGTACTTTACTGACTATTGGCATCTTGAGTCAATTTCGTTATACTTAAAAATCACAAAACTGAGGGAAAACCGACGTGGCCAGGCTTTATGAGTATCAGGGGAAGCAGCTTCTCAAGGAGGAAGGAATTCGCGTTCCGGAAGGGGAGGTCGCTTTTACTCCGACCCAGGCTCGCCAGATCGCCGAAAAAATCGGAAAGCCTGTCGTATTAAAGGTTCAGGTCTGGCTGACCGGCCGCGCGGGTATGGGAGGAATTCAATTCGCCGAGACTCCGCAGGATGCGGAGCAGAAGGCACAGCAATTGCTCGGGGTGAAGATCAAAAATTATGTGATCGACAGAATCCTGGTCGAGGAGAAACTGGCGATAAAATCCGAGTATTTTGCCGGGCTGGTCATGGATGATACCCTGAAGTGCCCCCTTCTCATTTTCAGCGCCGTGGGTGGGACAGGCGTCGAGGAGATTGCCCGGAGCCATCCGGGAAAAATCTTCAGGATGGCAGTGGATGTTGCCACAGGGCTGAAGGAGTTTGAGGCGAGGAATCTCGTCCTCAAGGCCGGCCTCTCGGGAAATTTGATGACTCAAATGGCCGGGTTCCTCACCGCCCTCTATAAAGCGGCCCGCCGCAGGGATGCCCGTTCGGCCGAAATCAATCCGATCGTCCTCACCGAGGACGGCCTCGTCTATGCCGCGGACTGCCATCTGGTCATTGACGATTATGCGGTGTTTCGCCACCCGGAGCTCGGGATTGAGGTCGCCAGGGAGTTCGACCGGCCCGCCACCGAGCTGGAAAGGATTGCCTATATGGCGGAAGAGAGAGACTACCGCGGCACATTTTATTTCTTCCAGATGGTCGAGAATGTTCCTGAGAACGAAAAATACATCGGATTTAACGGCGCGGGCGGAGGCGGATCGATGATGTCCATGGACGCCGTCCTCAATAAAGGCTTCAAGCTGGCCAATTATTGTGACACAAGCGGAAATCCGCCGGCCAGCAAGGTCTACCGGGCGGTCCGGATAATCCTGTCCCAGCCTGGAATTCTGGGCTATTTTGCCTCGGGATCGGGCGTCGCCAGCCAGGAGCAGTACCATTCGGCCCGCGGCCTGGTCAAGGCATTTATTGAAGAGCAGGCCAGAATACCGGCCGTGATCCGGCTCGGAGGAAACTATGAAGAGGAGGCGATTCGCATCCTCCATACATACCTTAAGGATTTGCCGGCTAAAATCGAGGGATATGGACGCGACGACTCTCCGGAGTTTTGCGCGCAGAGGCTGGAAGAGCTGATCAGGCAGAATCATGAAATCAGGCATGAAGTGGGGCCGATCGTCGAGGCCCAAATCTCCGCACAGGCGTATTCTTTTGAGACTCTGACCGGAAGCCTTTTTATCGACCATCAGAAATGTTCGGCCTGCAGGACGAAGGGCTGTATCGCTGCCTGCCTGGCCGGGATTCTAAAGCTGGAAGAGGGGAAGCCGGTGCTGGCCATTCCGGCCAAAGACGCCCGGAGAGGGAAATGCACGGAGTGTCTGGCCTGCGAGATTTACTGCCGTTTCCATGAGCAGAAAGCGATTGTCATTCAGCTTCCCATTCCCGGCTTGAAGGAATACAGGAAAAAAATCATTGCCCCGGAGATTTGAATGAAGCTTTTCGAGATCAAAGAATTTAAAATGAGATTGAAATGTCGATTCTAATTGATGAAAAGTCGCGAGTCGTCATCCAGGGCATAACCGGGCGCGAGGGGATGGTCCGGACTCAGCTCATGAAGGATTACGGAACCCTGGTTGTCGCCGGCGTCACGCCGGGAAAGGGCGGCCAGGAAGTCCATGGTATTCCTGTCTATGATTCCGTTGAAGAGGCCTGGGAGAAGCAGGGGCCAATTGACGTCAGCGTAATTTTTATTCCCGCGGCTTTGGTCAAAAATGCGGCCCTGGAGGCCATCGCCGCCGGAGTGAAACTCCTGGTCATTGTTCCGGATCGAGTTCCGATCTTTGACGTCCTGGACATTGCGCATTTTGCGCGGGAGAAGGACGCCTGTTTTGTCGGACCGAACACGCTCGGCCTGATCAGCCCGGGGAAGGCTGTTCTGGGCATGATCGGCGGAAGGGCCCAGCGGGCCCGGGAATGGTTTCTCCCAGGGCCGATCGGAGTGGCTTCCCGCAGCGGCGGAATGACCTCTGCCATTTCCTATTATTTAACCCAGGCCGGTCTCGGACAGAGCACGGTCATCCATGTCGGCGGGGATGCCATTGTCGGCCTCTCTCATCCGGAGGTCATGGAACTTTTTGAGCAGGACACACAGACCCGACTGATCGCCCTGTTCGGAGAGATCGGGACCACTCAGGAAGAGCGGGTAGCCGACCTCATCGAACAGGGAAAATTGACCAAACCGTTGATCGCCTTTATCGGGGGGAAGGCGGCCAAGTCAGGCACCCGATTTTCCCATGCCGGCGCGATAGTCGAAGGCACCCGGGGTTCCTATGAAACGAAAGTCAAGAGGCTCAAAGAGGCCGGGGCTCATGTCGTGGATTCCATCTCCGACATTCCCATCAAAGCAAAAGAGTTATTAAAGGAAGCATTTCCAAATCCATGATATCTGAAAGGCCAGATGACTTTATATTTTTCACGGTTTTGGAAATGCTGAAATAACATAAATGTAAAGGGAGGTCCAATGAGCGGAGAAACTTGGAAAACAGGAATCACCGACGTCAAGCCCAATAAAATCATTCTCCGCGGGTACCCGATAGACGGGCTGATGGGCCGGATTTCGTTCGCCCAGGCCGTTTATCTTGTCTTGAAAGGAGAGTTTCCAACGCCCGAGGTCGGAAAGCTCGTCGATGCCATTTTTGTCTCTTCCATCGACCATGGAGCCAGTCCGCCGTCAGCCCTCGCAGCGCGCACCGTTGCTTCGACAGGTGCTGATCTCAATTCCGCCATTGCCGCCGGAATTCTGGCCATTTCCAGGTTTCACGGCGGGGCCATCGAGGAAGGACAGAGGCTCTTTCTGGAAATTGCCGGGCGGATTGAGCAGCAGGGAGTGGACGAGGAAACGGCGGTCCGACAGGTTCTCGGCGAGATGAAAGAGAAAAACAAGCGGGCTTCCGGCTTTGGACACCGCCTCCACACCCAGGACCCACGGACAGCCAAGCTGTTTGCGCTGGCCGAAGACCTCGGCCTTGCCGGCCGGCATGTCCGCATCGCCCGAAGCGTGGAAAAGGCCCTGGCCGAGCAGCAGGGCCGGGCGTTACCCATCAATGTGGACGGCGCCATAGCCGCCCTTCTCTGTGATCTGGGGATTTCGCCGGAAATCGGAAACGCCTTCTTTATCATCGCCCGTGTCCCCGGCCTCGTCGCCCATATTCATGAGGAAAAAATCCGCATGAAGCCCATGAGAAAAATCGATCCCGCGGATTTTGAATATGACGGACCTCCGGAAAGGACGCTTTAGATGAGAGAGGAACTCTACCAATTAATCCCTGAGTTTCAGCTCATCGAGGATCCTTCGCTCCGCGAGCTGACAATCAGGGTCTGGCAGGAATCCGTAAAAAAGGGCGGCTGGAAGGCCGAAGACCTGCGGGATATGCCGTTTACGCTGCTCATCCCGAACACCGCCATCAACATCATCGAGCATACGCGGGCCGTGACTCTGACTTCCTTGAAAATCGCAGAGGTTTTGAGCCAGGAGTACGGGGGCAGAGTGTCCGTCAACCGCGACTTTCTGCTGGCCGGGGCCATTCTCCATGATGTGGGAAAGCTCTTCGAGTATGCGATAGAGCATGGGAAGTTCGTCAAGAGTCCGGAGGGCGAACTTCAGCGCCACCCCGTTTCCGGAGCGGCTTTTGCCTTCAAACTAGGTATCCCTCAGGAAATTGTCCATATCATCGCCGCCCATTCCAAGGAGGGCGACGGCACCCGCCGGACAGTCGAAGCCGTCATCGTGAACCACGCGGACTTCGTCAATTTCGACATTTTCAGGGGATGAGGAGAGTGGAGAAAGCCGTGGGACAAACATTTTCCGAAAAGATACTGAGCCGAAAAGCCGGCCAAAAGGTCAGGGCCGGTGAAGTCGTAACCGTATCTCCGGATTTTTATCTTTCCCATGACAATGCGGCGGCGATCATCGGCGAGTTCAAAAAGATCGGCATTCAAAAAGTCAGGGCACCTCAAAAAATCGTCATCGTCCTGGACCACATCGTGCCGGCGGCTTCGGAGAAGTACGCGCAAAACCACAAGACCATCCGTGAATTTGTCGCCGAACAGAACATCTCCAATTTCTTTGATATTCAACACGGCGTTTGTCACCAGGTCTTTTCCGAGCAAGGCTTTGCCCTCCCCGGCCGGGTGATTATGGGCAGCGATTCGCACACAACGACCTACGGGGCCTTCGGCACATTTGCCGCTGGCATCGGCCGGACCGAGGTGGCGAGCATCTGGGCGACGGATGAGATATGGCTCAGGGTTCCTCAGACGATCAAAATCGAGTTCAAGAAGAAACTTCCAGCCGGAGTCTGCGCCAAGGATGTGATTTTGAAAATCATCGGGGACCAGGGAGCGGACAGGGCCAATTACATGGCCGTGGAGTTTGCGGGAGAGGCTGCCGCAGATTTCAGCCTGGCTTCGCGCATGACGCTGGCCAATATGTCTGCCGAAATGGGAGCCAAGAACGGCTATTTTGAGCCGGATGAGAAGACTCTGGAGTGGATCAAGAGCAGAGTCAGAGCGGAATATGAGATTGTCACCTCTGATCCGGATGCGGCCTTTGAAGCCGTCCTCGGCTATGACCTTTCGACCGTTGAGCCCTGCGTCGCCTGCCCTCATGCGGTGGACAATGTTCGGCCGGTGGCGGCCGTCGAGGGAGTGAAATTCCATCAGGCCCTGATCGGAACCTGCACCAACGGCCGGCTGGAGGATCTGGAAGCCGCCGCAAAAATATTAAAAGGAAGGAAGGTGCATCCCCGGGTTCGGGCGCTGATTCTTCCGGCTTCACGGGAGGTCTATCTGGACGCCCTGAACAAAGGCGTCCTGGAAGTATTTTCGGAAGCGGGCTGTGTGATTCTCAACCCCGGCTGCGGTCCCTGCCTCGGCGCTCATGAAGGGATTCTGGCCCCAGGCGAGGTTGTTGTGAGCACCTCCAACCGCAATTTCCGGGGACGGATGGGAAGCCGGGAATCGGAGATTTACCTCGTGTCTCCGGCCACAGCCGCCGCCTCGGCCCTGGAGGGAAAAATCACTGATCCGAGGAAATATCCATGAAGAAAGGAAGAGTCTGGAAGTACGGGGATGACGTCAACACGGATATCCTCTTTCCGGGGAAGTACACCTACACGTCCATGGAACCGGCAGAAATGGCCCGACATGCCCTGGAGGGTCTTGACCCGGAGTTCGCCGAAAGGGTCAAGCCTGGAGACATCGTTGTGGCTGGCAAAAATTTCGGCTGTGGAAGCTCGAGAGAGCAGGCGGCTGCGTGCTTGAAGTATGCCGGAGTCCAGGCCGTAATCGCCAGGTCTTTTGCCCGCATTTATTTCCGGAATGCCATCAACCTGGGCCTGCCCGTCCTTCAGTCCGAGGAGGCATCGGAAAATTTGCGGACCGGAGACGAGGCGGAGATTGATTTTTCCGGCGGGAAGATCATCGCCGGCACTCGAGTCTATTCTTTCCCCCCACTTCCCGAGTCGGTCATCGGCATTCTTGAAGCCGGCGGCCTCATCGCCTACACCCGGAAGAAGCTGGAAGCCGGCAAAACTTAAATTTTCAATACTGAAATTTGCTTTTTTCCAAAAGGCGGTTTCTTAGATATCCTGTTTCTCTAAACCCTGTTTTTCAACTCATTGAACTCAGACATTCTCTATCCTATAATAAGGAGGCACTGAGAGCGGGAATCAAGTGCGGCGGAGAGAACGGCACGCCTATTGAGCGGTATTTTAACAAGGAGTAAGGAATGCCTCAATACCGGATTGCGATCTTACACGGGGATGGAGTGGGGAGAGACGTCATGGAAGCCGCCATGATCGTTCTCAAAAGGTTGAATATCGATGCGGACTATGTCTACGGCGACATCGGCTGGGAATTCTGGTGCAGCGAAGGCAACGCCCTTCCCGACCGGACGATCCAGATGCTCAAGGAGACGGATGTCTGCCTCTTTGGCGCCATCACCTCCAAGCCCAAAAAAGATGCGGCCCGGGAGCTCGTTCCTGCCCTCCAGAATAAAGGTTTTTCTTACTTCAGCCCGATCGTCCACCTGCGGCAGGAATTCGACCTTTACATCAACCTCAGGCCCTGCAAGGCCTATTCGGGAAATTCCCTCAATTATCGGGACAATATCGACCTTGTCATCTTCAGAGAGAACACCGAAGGCATGTACGCCGGAGTGGAATTCTATCCGATTCCTCAGGCAGTGAGGGATACGCTTGCAGTTCATCCGAAAATGAAAGCTTTTGCCGAGACCCCTCTGGAGGAAATCGCCATATCGACGAGAATCATGACTCAAAAAGGCTGCACGAGAATCGTCAGGGCCGCTTTTGAATATGCCCGGAAGCACAAGCGGCGGTCGGTGACCATCGTCGAGAAGCCGAACGTCCTCCGGGAGACCGGCGGCTTGATCCTGGGCATCGCCCGTGAACTATCCTTACAGTATCCCGACGTGCTCTTCAAGGAGGCCAATATCGATGCCATGGCCATGTGGCTCATTAAAAATCCTCAGGATTATGACGTGCTTGTGGCCGAGAATCTTTTCGGCGATATCATTTCCGACCTGGCGGCTCAGCTGGTCGGCGGACTCGGCTTCGCCTGCAGCGGCAATATCGGTGATCAATATGCGGTATTCGAGCCCACCCACGGCTCGGCTCCGAAGTATGCCGGACAGTACAAGGTCAATCCGACGGCCATGCTCCTGGCGGCAAAAATGATGCTGGAATGGCTGGGAGAGGCGCACAAAGCGAAGAGCCTTGAAGGGGCCATCGCGGAATTGATCCGGGAAGGCAAAGTCCGCACCTATGATATGGGCGGCCGTTCATCCACTCTGGATATGGCCGGCGAGGTGGCGAGTAAACTTTAGGAAGGAGATGTTTAGTTGATAAGAATTTCGTTTTCTGCTGAACTGGCTGAAGGGCATTCATTCGCCACTTTTACCTCCTCCCATCGTCATGATGGAATGAATACGGTCAATTCTATGTCGTCCGCCAAAGCGATGCCCATGCTTGGGTCGAGGCCTTCATTTCCGATAAAGGATGGATGACTTTCGACCCGACTCCGTCCGATCCGGCCCTTTCGGGCGGGACTCATTTCCTGGGAATCCTCTGGGACCAGGCCAACAAATATTTCGACGCTTTACAACTGCGATGGTATCGCTAAGTCGTCGGATACGACATGTATACTCAAAGGAACTTTTTCTACAATCTCAGCCTTCAGTTACGGGACCACATGCTGAAGATCATCGTCTAGGGAATTCTTATCGCCGGCTCTACATTCCTCCTGTTTTTTTCAAGCCCTGGAGGCTGACAAACGTCAGGCTCGTCCAAAGGCGCAGAATAACCCATTTTTATTATGAAATCCTGGACCGCCTGGAACATGCCGGGTTTCGGCGCCCTCCCTATCAAACGGGATAAGAGTTCGCCGAGGACCTCGTACGGAAGAACCCCGCACTGGACGCGCTCCTTCCCTTGACGGAATATCATTATCTGTTCTGCTATGCCGGAAAAAATCTCTCCGTCAGGGACTAACAGATCATCCGGAAAAACATGGGGCACATATAAAAGGTCCTTGCCCACATCGGGAAACATAAAGGTTCTTTCAGAAAACGGGCCGACTTCCCATCGGCTTTTCCGGAATAGCATAAGCCCTGGGAGTCCTGGGAAAAACAAAAAGAAAACCAATGTTTTCAGAAATACAAATACATCCCCATCCCCAACGACTTGGCCTCCCGGTTTTCCAAGAGGACACCGGAATACCGCTTTTATCCGGAGCCGAACGACATGGTTCGGCCTCTATTCTTTGAGTTTCACAGAAATCGAAGTGGCCCCGGCCTCGTTCTGGAGTCTCATCTCGAATAAATTTCCATACGTTTTCACGAGCTGGGATAATTGTTTATACCCATACGTCCGAGGGTCAAACCCGGGGTCCAGTTGATGCAAATAAAATCCCATGGTGGACAGGTTCGCCCACCCGTCTTCCTGGATGGCCATTTCAAAAGCCGCCCTGAGCAGCCCCATGGGGTCGAGATCCTTCGGCCTGTCGTCCTTCACGGCCACGGCCTTAGATTCCTTCATGCTTTTCTTCTGGGATTCCCGGGGAACCAGGTTCTCCGTGTAGATGAAGATGTTGCAGGCGTTGACAAAAGCCTTGGGAGTACTCTGCTTCCCGATCCCCATCACAAAAATGCCCATTTCCCTGATGCGGACCGCCAGCCGCGTGTAGTCGCTGTCGCTGGAGACAATGCAGAAGCCCGTGACCAGATTGCCGTGGAGAATATCCATGGCGTCGATAATCATGGCATTATCGGTGGAATTCTTTCCCACCGTGTAACGGAACTGCTGAATGGGTTGAATGGCGAAATTGTTCAGGATGTTTTTCCATCCGCCCATGTTGGAGGTCGTCCAGTCCCCGTAGATCCTCCTGATGGTCACGGAACCGTATTTTGCCGCCTCGGCCAGGATCTTTGCGATCAGGGAGGGCTGGGCGTTGTCTCCGTCTATCAACAAGGCAATCATCTTCATGCTGTTTTCTGTGAATTGCTCGACCATGATTCCGCCTCTTAAGATAATTCAAGAATTATTTTGGGCATATGATACTTCATTTTGAAATATTAAAAAAGCAATTTTCCTTATTCCTGCCCAATAAAAAAATGAAAGAGAACCGTTGAATTTTTAAAAGGGAAACTTGGTTGATGTCATCGGGGCAGACTTTCCCAGTTTTAAAAAATTGACAGGTTTAAAAAGTGTCTGCTAAAATCCGTTTCGAGTAACTTTCTTGTGTTATCAGGAATTCAAAGGGGATGGAAAAAAGGAAGGGAGTTTCAAATGCAAAACGGTGATAATGGAACAATTATAGGAATAAAATGGTCAACCTGGATATTCTGTCTGTTCTCGCTGGCATCGATTTCATCTTGTGTCATCAGCAAGCTCGGGATTCACACGGGTTATCGTTGGTGGTGGTGGCTGATTGTCGTTATTTTAACAATCAGCGGCGGAGGGATCGCATACTCTCTCCATCAAGCCCGGGCATCCCGTCTGAGGAATAAAGACCAGAGTGACAGACGGCTCCGTGATCAGTTTCGAGAATTGCTCGAGACAAAAAAAATTGAAGTGCAAGCCGGAAGGATGACCATCGGACTGGGATGTATCAAAGGAATCAAGTCCAAAACAGAAATCACGGGAACATATCAAGCCTGGAAATACGAGCTGGCACCGGTAACGTTTGATACTTCACTGGGAACAGAAGAACGGAAGTATAGAATTAGTAAAACCTGTCCCACCTGCGGCCGGCAGTTGGAGTTTAACATCAAGAGACATCCGTCAAAGCCGAAAGTGCGGCTTACCCCTGAAGAAAGGGCAAATCATACACACAAAGAATACGGCTGGCCACTTATCCTTCATAAAATGCAATCGCATATTCGAGGAATTCGCGGCATATCCATATTTCTCCTAATTTTAGTTGTAATATTATTGATTCTGATTATGCACCTGCGCTTCAACCTGCATTCGCTGGAGAAGCAGAGCACAATTTTCATTCTATTGGCCCTGCCGTTGGCGACGCTGCTATTCGCCGTCTACTTATTTTTCTTTCCTTTCAAGTGGGCGATAAAACACATCCAACATGAAGAAAAAGTTACGGAACAGATTTGGCGCGGAAATTAGAATGATCGTTGTTTCCCGGAGTCTTTAAGACGGGATGGAGAACCAGAGTTCAATGATGGGTCGAATCCATCGCGAGTGATTCTGATCTACATTTTAAGAATTTGCTTTTCGGCAGCGCCTGCCTGCAGGCACGGTTGCGCCTCGATGATCCCATCCAAGCATCGAGAGGAAGCATAATTAGGAGCTCTGGCATGTCAAGGACGGCTTGAGCACGGGGAAGGGCGACCCGGAAGCCGTCCGCGGGACCCGATGAGCCGGAAATCACCCGGACCTCCCCCGCCGTCATGAGAGAGGATTATGAGAAATATTCGGCCGAAGCATCAGCGGCCATCAAGAGCTCCTGATAAGCGATCCGCGGTGGAGGAGGCTTGTCAGCGACAAACGTCAGCTTGATGTGATGGATGATCCTGTCCACCGCGGAGAACTCGGTGATAAAGGCGATGACCTTCATCGTCACCTGTCTCTTGTCAGGAGAGCATACGCCTCACTCAATGGGCGGCCCTGGAGAGTCCGTGTGTATTCTCGACCCAGTCCATCTGTTCCCCCAGGTCTTCGAATACACAGAGACTCTCCATGTCCCATCTTTAATTTCTATCGGCAATGGGCGATTCAACTCATTGAACACAGACATTCTCTATTCTATAATAAGGAGGAACTGAGGGCCGGGAGCAAGTGCGGGCGGAGCGGCGCAGATTCCTCAGCACCCGCAGCGGGAAAGGTCCCGCAAACGGAAGAATAGGAAGGCGGTCAGTTGGGTAAAACAATTATCGAAAAAATCATCCAGGCGCACACGGGGGAAGAGGTGTCTGCAGGAAAGACCGTGTGGATGGATCTGGATGTCCGCTCGGCCAGGGACTTCGGCGGTCCCAATGTGGTATTTAACTACAGGCGGGAGTACGGCGACTCTCCTCTGGCGGACAGGGACAAGACTTTCTTTACTTTTGACCTCTGTGCACCGGCCTGCATTCTGAAATATGCAGATAACCAGCAGATCTGCCGTGATTTTGCCCGGATGCATGGAGTCCGGGTCTTTGATGTCGACAAAGGCATCGGCTCGCATGTCCTTATCGAGGAGGGTCTGGCCCGGCCCAACTCCACTGTGGTCGGGACAGACAGCCATATGAATATCCTGGGCGCAGTGGGATGCTTCGGGCAGGGGATGGGCGATGTGGATATCACTTTTGCCTTCAAGACGGGAATGACGTGGTTTGAAATTCCGGAAACCGTCAAGATTATAGTCAAGGGAGAATGCAGTCCATTGGCCGGGGCCAAGGACCTGACGCTCGCCCTGTTGAGAGAGCTGGGGACAAAAAAGATCGCTCTTAAAGCAGCGGAATTCTATGGGGAAGCCGTCCAAAATCTATCCCTGGCCGGACGAATGACGCTCTGCACTATGGTCACGGAGATGGCCGGGATTATCGGCTTTGTCCCCGAATATCCGGACTCTCTGGTCCGGGAAATCGCCGGATATGCGGACGATGAATTTCAGCCGTTTCTGCCGGATAAGGATGCCCGTTATTCAGAGGTTTTCGAAGTGGACGTCAGCGGGCTTCCGCCTCAAGTGGCTGTGCCATTCTCGCCGACCAATGTCAGGAGCATCTCCGAAGTGCGCGGAACGAAAATTGACTCCGGATTTATTGGCTCCTGCACCAACGGCCGGACAGAAGATTTTATTCAAGCGGCTGAAGTGCTGAAAGGAAGGACCGTGAAAAAAGGCATCATGCTCAAAGTCGTTCCGGCCACGCGTCAAGTGTATGAGAATCTTCTGGAGCGGGGAATCCTGGAGGATCTTTTCCGGAGCGGCGCCATTGTCATCAATCCCGGCTGCGGAGGCTGTGCCGAAGGCCATCCGGGCCTTACCGGAAAGGGAGAGGTCCAGGTCAGCACGGGAAACCGGAATTTTTCCGGCAAACAGGGGAAAGGAATGACTTATCTGGCCGGCCCTGCCGTGGTTGCCGCTTCCTGCGTTGTGGGCGCTTTAGCCAGCCCCGAGGATTTATGAGATGGAGAGGACTGTCCTAGAAGGCAGAGTCTGGATTCTTTTGAATCCACAGGGAAAGCTGATCGAGGATATCGACACGGACCAGATCTACCACAATGCCCACCTCTTTATCACCGAGCTTTCTCAGATGGGCCGGCATGCCTTTGGAAACCTGGAGGGATGGAAAGATTTTGCCCGGAAGTCCCAGGAAGGCGATATTATCATTGCCGGCAGAAATTTCGGCGCCGGCTCTTCGCGGCAGCAGGCCGTGGATTGTTTTATAGCTTTAAAGGTCGGCGCGATTCTTGCCCCTTCCTTTTCCGCCATCTATTTCAGGAATGCCGTCAATTCGGGTTTTCCTGTCCTGAAGATCATCGATCCGGAAGAACTGGCAGCCGGGCAAAAACTGGCCTCCGGAGACCGAATTCAGGTCGATGTGAAGTCCGGCGTGGGGAGGAACGCCAGCCGGGACGTATCCTTTCGTCTTGAACCCATGAGCACTGTCCAGTATGATATCTATCAGGCCGGCAACCTGTTCCGGTATGGAAAGAGCCTGAATATGGGGCCTCGATATAAGGACTGAAGGAGCCATGCGCATCCTGGCCGTGGATACGACAACCGAAACCGGCTCGGTCGCCCTTCTGGAAAACACAAGGCTTCTTTCAGAAGTCAACTTGGATTCTCCTTTGACGCATTCCGGAAGACTTCTTCAGTCTGTTCATTTTCTCCTTCAGGCGAACGCTGTGACGATTCAGCAGGTGGATGGCTTTGCGGTGGCGGCCGGACCCGGGTCTTTTACGGGAATCCGGATCGGTTTGAGCACGGTCAAGTCCTTTTCTTTCGCTTCTGAAAAGCCTGTGGCTCCGGTTTCCACTCTGAAAGGCCTGGCCTGGAAACTCAGGGATTCGGGAAGCCGACTTCTCTGCCCTGTGATGGACGCCAAAAAAGGAGAAATCTATGCCTCTCTATTTGAAGTCAAAGGCGGCCGGTTGACCGAACTCATCTCCCAGGGCGCCTATTCACCCGATCATTTTTTATCGCGTCTTCCCGCCCACAGAATTATCTTATTCATCGGTAGCGGTGTTCAGCCTTATAAAAGCCGAATTCTTGACTATCTGAAAGACAAGGCCAGATTGGCCTCCCGTTCGACTTTTATCGCCCATGAAGTCGGGTTGCTGGGATACGAGATTTTGAATAAGCAAGAAGGAGTTTTGTCCAGCGCGCTGGAGCCCTTCTATTTCCGGAAATCCCAGGCGGAGGAAAAGCATTAAAGAAATACTGTCGACGGAAAAATTTTTATTTTTCCGAAGGATGGAAGACAAAGACCTCAAAGATGTCTGTGCCATAGAAAGAATCTCGTTTCCCAATCCCTGGCATCTGAATACGTTCCGGGGAGAGATCCAGAATGACTTGATCTCCTTTCCTTATGTCGTCGTTCACAGTCTCCTGAAAAAGGTCATTGCCTATGTCATCTACTGGCAGATTGAAGATGAAATCCAGATCAATAACATTGCCGTCCATCCGGATTTCAGGCGGATGGGAATCGGGGAAGCTGTGCTGCGCAAAATCCTGGAAAAAGTTCGTAAGGGAGGAGCGCGATCTGTTTTCCTGGAAGTCCGGCCTTCCAATGAAGCGGCACAGGCGCTGTACGCCAAACTGGGATTTAAGCTGATCGGAATCCGCAAGAATTATTATTTCAATCCCCAGGAGGATGCCCTTGTTCTCGGATTGGACCTCATTCAGTAGATGACTTTCACCAGGCTGAGGCCTTTGGCCGGAGCGGTGGGACTGGAAAGGGTGCGCTTCTTCTCTCTGAAAATATCCTCTATTTTTTGAGGGGGAATTTTCCCCCGGCCCACTTCAAGGAGAGTCCCGACGATCGTCCTCACCATATATCTCAGAAACCCGTTGGCTTCGATGGTGTAAACGATTTCTCCCCCCCTCTTTTTTATTTCCGAACGGATGACTTTTCTCACCGGATGGAGGAGGCGGTTGGATGAGAAACCGGAAAAGTCGGCCTCGCGGCAGAACAGGCGGGCCGCTGTGCTCATTTTTTGGACATTCAAAGCATAGGGCCAGTGGAGGACGTAGCGGAGGACAAAGGGATTGATTTGAGGAGAAAGGAAGATCCGGTATTCGTAGACTTTAGACTTGGCCGATTTTCGGGCATGAAAGGCCGGTCCTGTTTTTTTCAGGGAGACAATCCGGATGTCTTCGGGGAGGAGGGCATTGAGGGCCCGAAGAAGTTCTTTCTCTTTGAGTTTCAGATCGGCCTTAAAATTGGCCACCTGAGCCCTGGCGTGCACGCCGGCGTCGGTCCGGCCGGCTCCGATGATTGGGACTTTTTTCCGTGCCAATCTGAAAACAGCGTTTTCCAGCGTCCCCTGGATGGTTCTTTTGTTCGGCTGCCTCTGCCAACCGTGATAGTCGGTTCCGTCATAACACACACGGAGGACATAATTTTGCATCGTCATGCATCTCACCTAAAATATTCATAGGCTCTGGAGCCGCCCCTTCTTATTTTGAGACTAACAACTCAAGGCCAGCCGGACGGCTTCCTCGGGGGTGCTGGCCGGAATAACGCCCTTGATGTCCCATGTTCCCAGGCCGATGACTTTCTTCTTGTAGATCATCCCGAAGGCGATCTCGCTCAGCGTGCCGTATTCTCCGTCGACGGCAATGAGAGTGTCAGCGTTCATGGCGACCAGGGAATTCCGGCTGTATCCCAGCCCTGTGACAATAGCGATATCGATGTAGGAATTGGCATCTTCCAGCCGGTTTCCGGGGAGAATCCCGATGGTCAGGCCTCCGGCCTGTTTGGCCCCTCGTGAGGCCTCTTCCATGACCCCCCCGAGCCCTCCGCAGACAAGCAGGGCGCCCCTCTCGGCAATCCGGCGCCCGACTTCAAATGCCCATTCCAGGGATTTCCGATCAGGCCTGCTGCCTCCGATCACGCCGATTCGTATTTTTTTTCTGAATTCCATTTTAATTTTTTCCTCGGATTAAAATCTCCCGGCTTCCCCGGATCTCCTTTTTCCTCTTACTAATACGAACGCAATAAATGATGTGACAGAATATATGCGCCGCTGGAGCCGCCCTCAAGCCCCCGTAGCGGAGGGGGGTCCCATCGGCTTTTCCGATGGGGGGAACCGACGGGACTGGTTCC
>JBAVVD010000071.1:0-3860 GCA_049697115.1 Candidatus Aminicenantales bacterium | reverse complement strand
ACTCCCTTAACCTCGCCACAAAGAGTAACTCGCCGGTTCATTCTCCAAAAGGCACGCAGTCAGGCCGGCCCCTTACGGGGCATAGCCCTCCCACCGCTTGTAAGCAGACGGTTTCAGGTTCTATTTCACTCGCCTCACCGGCGTTCTTTTCACCTTTCCCTCACGGTACTTGTTCACTATCGGTCATCAAGGGTATTTAGCCTTGGGAAGTGGACTTCCCTGCTTCCCACAGGGTTAGCGTGCCCCGTGGTACTCAAGGTCATCGGCAGGAGTCTGATCCCTTTAGCGTACGAGACTATCACTCTCTATGGCGGACCTTTCCAGTATCCTTCCGCTAGAGATCAGATTTGTAACTCCTTCGGGTCTCTGTGGGGACCCAGCCGCGCCTTTCAACCCCCACCTTGCAACGGCCACAGCCTTGGCACAAGATGAGTTTGGGCTATTCCCCTTTCGCTCGCCACTACTCAGGGAATGATCTCTTTTCCTCGAGGTACTGAGATGTTTCAGTTCCCTCGGTTCCCTCCCACCAGCCTATGTGTTCAGCTGGCGGTACCCAGGCATTCCCCTGGGTAGGTTTCCCCATTCGGGTATCCCCGGATCGAAGCCCGCTTGACGGCTCCCCGAGGCTTATCGCAGCCTGCCACGCCCTTCTTCGGCCCTTGACGCCTAGGCATCCACCGTCCGCCCTTAGTAGCTTAACCATGCGATCGGCGGTATTGAAGCTCTCGCATTCTGTTCAGTTGTTAAGGTGCTAGTGCAGTGTCCTGTGACACACAAAACGGCCCGGGACTTCCCCCAGGCCGCTGGATACTCGCCGGAATTCGGGGTCCCTACACTTACGTCTTTCTTGCGTTCTTGCGTTCCATATCCCCTACACTATACCAATGCTACCGTACAGTATACAGGATTTCCACAGGTTTGTCAAGTCTGGGATTCTTAAACCTACGTCCGGCCATTCGCGCCCACGGCTCAACTCTCTCTCCGTCGGCCCAGTCAGTGCAACCCTGGTGGAGCTGAGGGGACTTGAACCCCTGACCCCCTCCGTGCAAAGGAGGTGCTCTCCCAAACTGAGCTACAGCCCCTTGCCCTCCCAGTACTATATCATACCACCAGTGCCATAAGAGCGCAAGGCTGGAAACACGCTCCATCTGGCCACAGCACGTCTCCGGGAGTGCCCCCGGATCCTCGGTCGAGCGCACACCACAGCTACCTGACAAATCTGGGGCACGTAGGATGTGACGCAGAACGTCACCGACGGATTCTGCTGGTGTCCTCTAAAACACGAGGCCCCGGTCGCATAGGACGGGGGCCACGGCCGGCGCAGTGGGCCATTCTGGACTTGAACCAGAGACCTCTCCCTTATCAGAGGAGTGCTCTAGCCAACTGAGCTAATGGCCCGCAGAAGCCGCATCACTGGGCAGAAGGTGGAGGAGGAGCCGGAGTCCCTCTCTGGCCCAGGCGTCTGGCCATCTCCCGCGTGTTGGCCTCGATATCAAGGAAGACGTAGATACCTTCGGAACCAGCGATCAAGAGCAGGGCGTACAGACCCACGAAGACGACCGTGAAGACAAAGACGACGATAGCCATGATCAAGCTGTAGATCAAACCTTGGTCGCTTCCTCCCCCGACGCCTCCCATGCCCATCATCGTGCTGCCGCCCAGTACCATGAGGGCCGAGGCTCCACACGCACTGAGGATACCTAGTATGAGAATGACCCAACCGAGGACCTTGAAGATGGTGGCTATGGTTCGCAGGGCGCGGTATCTCGTCTCCATACCAGACCTCCTTGTACGGATATCCCTCGTTGAAAGACAGAACCTTAACCACCGAGGAGTGGCAGGAAGCGCAGACATCGGGGCGGCACAGGCCCGTAGGCCTGTGAATGACCTGGGATTACCCAGCCTTTCGACCGGGATGTCTCCCTAGAAAGGAGGTGATCCAGCCGCACCTTCCGGTACGGCTACCTTGTTACGACTTCGTCCCAATCACCAGCCCCACCCTAAACGGCTGCCTCTCTTACGAGTTAGCCCACCGTCTTCAAGTGTTGCCGGCTTTCATGACGTGACGGGCGGTGTGTACAAGGCCCGGGAACGTATTCACCGCAGTATGGCTGTCCTGCGGTTACTAGCAACTCCAGCTTCATGCAGTCGAGTTGCAGACTGCAATCCGAACTTGGACCGACTTTGAAGGATTAGCTCCGCCTCGCGGCTTGGCAACCCGTTGTGCCGGCCATTGTAGCGTGTGTGTAGCCCTGGACATAAAGGCCATGCTGACTTGACTTCATCCCCACCTTCCTCCAGGTATACCCTGGCAGTCTCACTAGAGAAGTACAACTAGTGACGAGGGTTGCGCTCGTTGCAGGACTTAACCTAACACCTCACGGCACGAGCTGACGACAGCCATGCAGCACCTGTGTTGGCTCCCCGAAGGGTCGTTCCGCTTTCGCTTCACTACTACCAACATGTCAAGCCCAGGTAAGGTTCTTCGCGTAGCCTCGAATTAAACCACACGCTCCGCTGCTTGTGCGGGCCCCCGTCAATTCCTTTGAGTTTTAGCCTTGCGGCCGTAGTCCCCAGGCGGGATACTTATCGCGTTTGCTGCGGCACTGATGGGGTCAATAGCCACCAACACCTAGTATCCATCGTTTACAGCGTGGACTACCGGGGTATCTAATCCCGTTCGCTACCCACGCTTTCGCGCTTCAGCGTCAGGCACAGGCCAGAAAGCCGCCTTCGCCACTGGTGTTCCTCCCGATATCTAAGTATTCCACCACTACACCGGGAATTCCGCTTTCCTCTCCTGCCCTCAAGTGTCCCAGTATTGGACGGCGCCTCCCGGTTGAGCCGGGAGATTTCACGCCCAACTTGAGTCACCGCCTAGACGCCCTTTACGCCCAATGAATCCGGATAACGCTTGCCTCCTACGTTTTACCGCGGCTGCTGGCACGTAGTTAGCCGAGACTTGTTCCTGAGGTACTGTCCTTTCTCATCCCCCAGAAAAGGGCTTTACGATCCGAAGACCTTCATCGCCCACGCGGCGTTGCTGCGTCAGGGTTTCCCCCATTGCGCAATATTCCTTACTGCTGCCTCCCGTAGGAGTCTGGCCCGTATCTCAGTGCCAGTGTGGCTGATCATCCTCTCAGACCAGCTACCGATCATCGCCTTGGTAGGCCCTTACCCTACCAACTAGCTAATCGGCCGCAGGCCCATCCCGAAGCGCCGGAGCTTTAATCCGCCAACCGAATGACGGACCACATGCGGTATTAGCTACCGTTTCCAGCAGTTATCCCCCACTTCGAGGTAGGTCACCTACGTGTTACTCACCCGTCCGCCACTAACCAACACAGCTCTCGGTCGCAAGCTAGAAGCCTTTGACCAATCGCGACGTGTTGGTCCGTTCGACTTGCATGTATCAGGCACGCCGCCAGCGTTCATCCTGAGCCAGGATCAAACCCTCCGTAGAAGATTCTCTCAAAGTTTGGAGCCCCTAGCCTTGCAAGCTTCCTACCACTCTTCGGTTGTTAAGGTTCAGATGCGACTATAAGTATAACACAACTAACACACACTGTCAATCAAACCGAGGAGTTCCATCCTCGGTTTCAATACTAGTATAGCAGATAATCTGCGACTTGTCAAGTATCGCCACCAACTGGTGATCAGCACAGCTCGTTCTCCAGGAGCCCGTGCATCGCCGGGCGCCCGGGCCACAACGGTTGGCGGGGCGTCGCTACCGTCGCCCATTCCGGCAACCTCTCGCCAAGGCCAACCGCAGGCGCCACGCCGTCACAGGCCAAGCGGGACATTCGAAGCCGCCACAACCATCAGCATATAGATGCCCCAGTGGATGACCACCGAGGGGA
>JBAVVD010000070.1:0-5392 GCA_049697115.1 Candidatus Aminicenantales bacterium | reverse complement strand
CGCCTGAGGTCCGGGTTTACCTTCCTTTTCGGAATTCTCTGATATTCAATTTTTTTGATAATCCGGAATATGTTTTTTTCCTCAAGGAAAAAAATCAGCGGGCCTTCACCAACAGCTATTCTTTCGGGATCAAATATCTCCTTTTTTACAGTTTTGTCATCTCGGCCCAATATCATTACGATGAGCACAGACGCAGAGTATCCTCTGAGTTCGGCCACCAGACCATGGACATTGACAAGGGATATCAATGGGGTGTTTTTTATGAGACCGCCCGCCGGACCTCTTTGGGATTTACCGCGACCGTGGACAGGCGCGGATTTGAAGACGTTCACACGGAAGAAGGGGAAATCTTTCTATCCCGCGTCCTCAACAGGGAAGAGCGCAGCGGGACAGTGGAATTCAATTATGAGCTTTTTTGGAATGGCTTCTTTTTTCTCACTGCGGGATATACCGAATACAGATTTGAACATGAACAGTCGTTCTGGAGGAACGCCCATTCCTACCAGGGCTATGCGGGGATTCGTTTTCCTTTATTGGGAGCCGTCCGTGGAATCCTTTCTTTGGGCTATAAAAAATTTATTCCCCGCCTGGAAGGGAGAGGGGACTTTTCGGGAATTGTGGGAAACACCGAACTGGATATCCGGATGGGCAGGGTCGGTTTCCGCCTGGGCTACAGCCGGGACAATGTCTTTTCCTATTGGACGAGCGTTCTCTTTTTTATAGAAAACCGATATTTTGCCGGTATTTCCTTTTATTTAGCTCGATTTTTGAGGATCGATTATAATTTGAACATCGGTAGATCCATTTATCCTGAGCCTTTTCCTGTGTGGTCCGACGCCGGAGAATACACGGAGATTCTAAGGCGAGACAATCAGCTGACGCATTCCGCCGGGCTTGTCTTCAGGGTCTTTAAGAGCACGGGCTTGGGCCTCATATGGAATTCGGCCAGATGGACATCCTCCTGGTCCGGCTGGAATAGAAAAAGGAATTTTATTGGAGCTTTTTTAACGCATCAATTTTAATCCAAAAATAAAAAGGACCCAAATTTATAAATTGAAAAGAAAATAAAGAGAAGTCCTTTCCGTTGTTTGAGACGTGGATGAGGGAAGGGCGATGGAAACGGAGTGTCCAATGAGGAAAAAAATTGTATTCCTGGCCGGAATGGCTATCATTGTGTTTCTGGGAGCGCTCTTTCCCCAGGAGAGTCAGGAGAGTCAAGAGAAATACGTCTCCGAATACCGGATAGGCCCCAAAGATCTTCTGGAAATCAGCGTTTTTGGTCTGGATAAGCTGAACACAATGGTCCGCGTTTCAGAAGAGGGCAAGATCACTCTTCCCCTTCTGGGAGAGATCGTTGTGGAAGGGCTGACTAAGGCTGAACTCGAGAGGAAGCTCGTCGGACTTCTTGAAGAAAAATACCTCTATAATCCCCAGGTGACTGTTTTCATCAAGGAGTACCAGAGCAAGCGGGTTTCCATCCTCGGTGCGGTTCAAAGCCCGGGATCTTATGAACTTCTTGGGCGCCAGACGCTGCTGCAGCTTATTTCTGAAGCCGGAGGGCTGACCAAAGACGCGGCCAAGGAGATCATCGTCATCCGGCAGGTGCCGGATGGCTCGAGCATTTCCTTGAGGATATCCATCGATGACCTTTTCCTCAAAGGCGATTCTTCGCTCAATATTCCCCTGGAGCCAAATGATATTGTCAATATCCCTGTGGACCGGATGGTCATGGTCTATGTCTTCGGGCAGGTGAAGAATCCCGGCGCTCTTCAGGTGCTGAAATCCCAGATTCCCACACTGCTTCAGGTCATCGCCCAAGCTGGCGGTTTTACCGAACGGGCTTCCAGGGGGAGCGTGCTCATTAAACGAAAGGATGAAGCGGGCACTGAAAAGGAAATTCGCATCAATGTGAAAGATATCCTTAAGAACAAAAAGAAGGATTTGCAGCTGGAGGAAAACGACGTCGTTTATGTACCTGAGAAGATGTTCTAGATAGCTCATCGGAGCGGGTGATAAATCCGAGTCAAAAATCACCCCCCTATTCATCCCTTCAGACGATTGCTGGATTTTCCGAATTTTTTTACCATGGGCAACGAAGCGAGGAGAGCGCCGTGGGCTATACTTTTCTTCCTGTGCAAAGTAAAATGAAAAAAAACGAAAAATAATGCCTTCAATGGTTTAACGCGAAGATACGCATATGAACAAACCGCTTGGTAAAAAAGAAGTGGATTTATTGGAGTACTGGCGGATTATTCTCAAGAGAAAGTGGGTTATCGTCAGTGCGGTAGCGGCCCTGGTCGCCTTGGCCGCCATTTTTTCATTTACGGCCACGCCTCTCTATAAGGCCAAAGCGAGCATCCTCATCGAGGAACAGGGCTCGAACATACTCAACATCCAGGACCTCCTCAATTCGAGCAGTTACTACAATTCGGATTTCAAGGGCACCTATTTCAATACCCAGCTCAAGCTTCTGACCAGCCGTTCCCTTGCCGAACGGGTAGTCAAAAAATTAAGTCTGGCGTCCCGTCCAGAGTTCCAAAATAACCGGAATTTCCGGGCCGGCTTGCTTACGGCCATTAAAAATGTTTTAAGTTTTCGATGGATTTTCTCAGTTCAAAAACCGGATTCTGCCGAAGAATCCACGCTGGCGGAGCCGGACCCTTATGCGTTTTATGCCAACGGACTCCTCAGAGACCTCAGTGTGGAGCCTGTTCCGGAGACCCAGCTTGTGGAAGTGGGATACACATCGCCGTATTCCCAGCTGTCCGCTGAGATTACGAATACGTTCGTCGAGGAATTCATCAATTATTCCGTCGAGCGGAGATTTGAAGCCACACAGCAGACATCGGAATTTCTGAATGAGCAGATTGCCCAATTGCGTGAGGATTTAGCCACCAAGGAAAGAGAGCTTCAGAAATATGGAGAAGAGAAAAAATTAATTCTCAACGAGAAAGAGAGCAATGTGGTCAGCAAGTTCAATGAAGTCAGCACCGCATACACCGAAGCCCAAATCGAGCGCATCCGGGCGGAAACGGTGTGGCGGGAGCTCAGCAACCTCAAACTCAATGCGATACCTCTGTTTGTCAACAATCCCCTCATTCAGAGCCTGAAGACAAATTACGCTCAGCTCAAGAGCGAATTTGAAGAGAAGAGCAAAACCTTCAAACCGGAGTACCCGGAGATGATCCAGCTCAGGGCGAAACTGGACAGCGTCAAAAACGAACTGGAGATGGAGATCCAAAAGGCGGTGGGTGCCGCGGAATCGGATTACCGGGCGGCCCAGAGGAAAGAAAATTCTCTGCTGGCGCTTCTCGAAGCTCAACGGGTGGATGTGGTCAAGATGAACAACAACCGCATCCTTTACAAGAGCCTGGAGATCGAAGTGGAGAACAAGCGCAACCTTCTGAATTCTCTGGTGGCCAAACAGAACGAAACGCTCGTTTCGGCGAAACTGGGCGGCCTCAGCACGAGCAATATCAAAATTGTGGACAGGGCCCTGGTTCCGGAACATCCGGTTTCGCCCAATACCCAGAGAAACTTGATTGTGGCTCTCCTTCTGGGGCTCATCGGGGGAATAGGGCTCGCTTTTTTTACAGAGTTTCTGGATAATACCATCAAAGGGCCGGAAGACCTGGAAAAGTTGGCGAATCTTCCTTCCCTCGGCGTCATCCCGTATTTTTCTTCCAATGGATTTAAAAAGAAATCTCCCTATTATTCCGGCTATGATTCCTTGTACGGGCAGAAGACCGGGGATAAAGGCGATGGACTTCCAGCCATCAGCGAAATTGAACTCATCAATCATCTTTTCCCCAGGCTGTCCATTTCCGAAGACTACCGAACCATCCGCACTTCCATCATGTTTTCCCATGCCGACAATACGGTCAAAACCATCGTGGTCACCAGTTCTTCTCCCCAGGAAGGGAAGTCGGCCACGCTGGCGAATCTGGCGATTTCGTTCTCTCAGCTCGGGGAGAAAGTCCTGGCCGTTGACGCGGATTTAAGAAAGCCCCGACTGCATAAGATCTTTAAGGTCAGAAATATCAACGGCCTGAGCGGATATTTGAAAGGCCGCGTGGCGCTGGAGGAAGCCATTCAAAAGACAGCCATCCATAATTTTTGGCTGCTGCCCAGCGGACCGCTTCCTCCCAATCCGGCGGAACTTCTCAACTCAAGGATGATGAAAGAATTGATCCGCATATTGAAAGAAAAGTTTAATGTTGTGCTCATCGATACACCGCCCGTCCTGGCGGTGATCGATCCGGTGATCGTCAGCTCTCTGACCGACAGCACGGTGATTGTGCTGCGCATGGGGAAGACAATGCGGAGGCCTTTTCTGAAAACAGTGGAAGAGTTGAGAAAAGCCAAAGCCGATATCATCGGAGTTATTTTTAATGAGGCCAAACTCAGAAGGGATGGGTATTATCTGCCCTATTTCCAGTATGAATATTATCAGGAAAAGGATGCCGATAAAAAGGCCGCCGCAGAGTTGAAACTAAGTTAGTCCTCCGCGATGCGGCCATCGGTAGCGGATTTTCCAAAAAATCTCTGGAGTCTTCCTTTGAAGTGAGAGACGCCCGGGGAGATGGGAAGCGCCGTTTTTTTGAAAGATGGGTTATGTCCTTTAAGAGAGGAGAGAGAAGTTCCTTGCCGGTCAGGTTGAGAATAGTGGATGCTTCGAAGGAACACCTCTCGTCCGATCCTGAGAGAAAAGACCGGATCTGCAGAAAGATCATTGAATATGGACTTCTAACCCTTCTTGTATTCAGCCCTCTGCCGGCGGCATCTGTCCATGACTGGTCCATTCTGGTCATTCAGCTCGGCGCGCTCTTTCTGACAGCCACCTATTTCCTGATGAGCCGGCCGCCACAAATCAATCCCAAGCTTTCTCGCCAGCTGCGATGGCCCAAATACTTATTTGGAGGGCTGTCCTTTTTTCTGATCATTCAGATCATTCCGCTTCCCAAAGCCGTAGTGAAAATCCTCTCGCCAGGAACCTTTTCCCTGCTGCATCAGTTCTCCCCGCGCTTTGCGGAGATGAAATTCATGAGCCTGTCGCTCGTGCCCTCTCACACGCTCCGTGAAAGCCTGGAGCTGCTTTCTTATCTTCTCATCGGGTTCCTTGTGGTGAAAAACATCACCCGGCGCCGTCAAATCAAGCGGATGATGGCCGTCCTGGTCGCCACAGGAGTTTTCGAGGCCTTTTACGGGCTTTTTGAGCTCTATCATAAAAATCCCCGGATTCTTTTTTATAAAAAAACCTACAGTTTGGACTCTGTCACCGGGACATTCATCAATCGCAATCATTTCTCCGGTTATCTCGAACTGATTATTCCGCTGGCCATCAGTCTCATTATTTCACGCATCGATTTGTTCTCGCTTTCCGGCATGAAAT
>JBAVVD010000069.1:0-19095 GCA_049697115.1 Candidatus Aminicenantales bacterium | reverse complement strand
GCACAACCGCTTTCTATACCCTCAATGAGGTTTTATCCCTGTTGGTAATTTCCTAATGGCAATTTTGGGTAGTAATGCCGTCTTTGATATTTTTGCGACTTTCGTTTAAAATAAGCGTTTAAATCCGATGGCCAGTTTTGAAGAAGAATTCAAAAGGTATCAACCGACGATCCAAAAGCTGAGCGGACTTTCTCTGATCGGCAAAAAAATTGACGTGAGAGGAGAGGAGAATTTCGTCACAGAGGGCCCCAACATCATTGTCGGCAATCACTGCGGGAGCTTCAAAGATGTGGCCACTCTGTTCAAGATTGTCCCCAGGCCCATATTCTTTACGGCCAATCAGATGATTTTCAGCAAAAAAGAATTCAGCTATCTCATCCGGAAACATTTAACCCGGCATCTGAAGAATTTCGGCTTTTTTGTGAATTTTCTACTGAATCCGTTCAAGTCTTTATTCGTGGATTACATCTCCTCCAATATCGCCAAGATCGGGACCATACCTGTGGATCTGGCCCGTCTTCGAAAGGGGGAAGCCATCGAGCGCTGTCAGGAATATCTGAAGAAGGGACGGGCCATCATTGCCCTTCAGGGGCGCGGCCGGGTGGTTCCCAGCGACCCCAATCCTTATGTGAAGACCTTCAGCCGAGGGACTTCAATCATCTCCTTCAATATGTATGAACAGGAAGCCATGGCCGTTCCCGTGACGCCTCTGGCCATTTTCGGAACGCAGGTTCCCCTCCTTGTTCCAGGAAAGGTCAAGGTGAATGTCGGAAAGCCCATGTATATTACCGACTATATCGTGAATGAAGTGACGGGGTCCATCAATCGCTTCCGGAGTGCCCTCGAGGCGGCGGTCCATACGCTTTTTATGGAACTCTTAAGAACTTAGAACAGCCCGCCCTCGATCCTTCCTCTTCTACTTTTTTTCTTCTTCGTAGCGGGAGAGGATGTCCGAAGTCACCTTGAGAAAGACATCGTACTTGATCTTGACTCCTTTTTCTTCCCTCAGTTTAGCCAGGTAGGATTGGAGGAACTTGTTTTTCTTGGTTTCCAGAAGTTTGTCCTTTTGCGCGTCTTTGTCTTTCTCAAGGTCCTCTCGAGTGACTTCCTTTCTCTCCAGGACCCGGAAGAGGGCATAACCGTTTTCAAATTCAACGGGTTCGCTGACCTGATGAAAAGGCAGGGAAAACACCAAATCATCGACAGTCGGGTTCTCACCGACAATGCTGAGATATTGATCTTTCTTGTGTTCGTTGACCGTTTTATATTCCAGATTGTATTTATGGGCGATATCCTCCCAGCTTTTATTCGTCAGTTGTGTCCGGGCGTCTTTGATCGTCTCAAGGACTTTTTCTTTTTTCTTGAATTCAATAAGGTCTGTGTGGACGTCTGACCGGACCTCTTCAAAATTGGCTGGCCGAGGGGATTCCACCTTCCGAAGCTCCGCGATTCCCACTCCGCCGTAGGTATAAATGGGGGAGGAAATTTCTCCTTCCTTCAGCTTGAAAATGGCTGTGCTCAGAGAGCCGGCCGGATCAATCTCTCCCAGCGACTGTCCTTCCTTGAGAAGGCCCGAACTCCGGCCGGAATATCCCAATTTTTCGGCTGTCGCATTCAGGTTCTTTTCTTTTCGGGCTCTTCTTTCCAGTGCAGAGATTCTTTCCGAGGCCAAATCGCGGGCTCTCTGGTCCTGAAGCATGTTTTTGACTCGTCCCCGGACTTCGGTGAGAGGGCTGGTGACAGCCGGGGATTTTTCAGTGGCTTTGAGGATCGCGATTCCTTCCTCCAGAGTGATGGGTGGGGAGACCTGGCCGGCCTCCAGCTTTTGGATTTGTTCCTGTTCCTGGGGAGACAGCGTCTTCCATTCCGAATAACCCCAGTCTCCTCCATCCTTTGCTTTTGAGTCCTTGGAGTGGGATTGGGCCAATGCGGCAAAGTCTTCGCCTTGGTGGATTCTCTCCAGAATATTTTGGGCCTCTGCGGAGACCAGACTTTTGTCTTTATTTTCATAGGGGAGGTAAACTCGGTGGACCTTCACTTTTTCCGGAATTTGGAACTGTTCGATGTTGTCTTTATAATATTTTTCAATTTCGGACTCAGACAGCTCGATCTCTTTTTTCAGGTCATCCATTTTCAAGAAAATATAGAAGGCCTCCCTTTTTTCCGGAATTTTGTACTTGGCCCTGTTATTTTCGAAAAAGCTGCGGATTTCGGCCTCTGCGGGCTCGCCTTCGAGTTCCATCTTGCTTTTTTCCAGGGCCAGATATTCGATTTTGGCGGTTTGGTTTTCTTTCTTATAGTATTCCCAGAGTTCGTCGGGGCTGAGGGGGATGCCGGCTGTCAGGACCTGGATGACTTTATTCAGAATGATTTCATTTCTGAGGCCGTCTTCAAACTGAGACAGAGAAATGTGGTTCCAGGCGAGGATCTTTTTGTATTCTTCAAAACCGATGAATTTTCCGTCCTTCTGGAACACCGGGTAGCTCATGACCTTGTCGCGGATTTCTTCATTGGAAGCGCGGATGCCCATATCCTTCGCCAACTGGAAGAGCAGGATCTGCTCGATCATCTGCTCAAGGACCTGCTGGGGGATATTGAGCTGCTCGATAAAACTGCGGTTGAGCTGCTGGAATTCTTTTTGTATGGCATCGAGCCGGAAGCGCAGAGCCTGAAAATAGGACTCTTCAGATATCCGTTTCCGGCCGACCGTGGCCACCGAGCTCGACTTAGTGCCTTCGCCGAGGCGACCCGCGCCGCCCCAGACGGCAAAAATAGCGACCACAAAGGCGGCAATGACAATCCATAGAATGGGCGCCAGCGCCTTCACGTTTTTTCTCATTGTTTTTAACATGGCATCACCTCAATTGAGACATCTCCTCTTCCTCGAGATCAATAGGATCGAAATCCGCTCTTGTTTTTAAAATTCTTTCAAGAGGTTTCTGGCAATCACCAGCCGTTGAATCTCCGACGTGCCCTCGTAAAGGGTCAACACCCGGGCGTCTCTGTAGATTCGTTCTATGTCAAATTCGCTGGAATATCCGTAGCCGCCATGAATTTGCAGCGCTTGATAGGCAATCTTGTTGGCGGCTTCGGAGGCAAAGAGTTTGGCCATTGAGGCTTCTTTCGAAAAGGATTGTCCCCTTTCGAAAAGCTCGACCGCCCGGTAGGTCAGCCAACGGGAGGCATCGAGAAGCGTGGCGCAGTCGGCCAGCATGAATTGAATGGCTTCAAATTCGGCGATTTTTTTTCCGAAGGCCTCTCTCTGTTTGGCATATTTCACGGCCTCTTCCAATGCTCTCTGGGAAAGTCCGACGCATTGGGCGGCAATACCGATGCGGGAATAATCCAGACAGTGGAAGGCAATCGATGCGCCTTTTCCTTCTTCTCCCAGAAGGTTCTCCACAGGGACCGGACAGTCTTCAAGGACGATTTCCGCGGTCCGGGAGGAATGAAGCCCCATCTTTTTTTCAATCTTGGACACCCTGAAGCCGGAGAAGTTTTTCTCGACGATGAATGCACTGAGCCTTTTCGCTCCGGGCTCTTTCTCGGTTATCGCAAAAAGGATCAGGGCTTCGCATTCGTTCGCGCTCGACACCCAGGCTTTGGTTCCATTGAGGATATAGAAGTCCCCCTTCCGGACGGCTTTTGTCTTCAGGTTGAGCGCATCTGAGCCGGCATCCGGCTCGGTCAGAGAGAAGGCGCCGATCAAGTCTCCCTTGGCTGCCCGGGGAAGGTATTTTTCCTTTTGCCTCTCAGTCCCAAACTTGAGTATGGAGTAGCAGAAAAGGGAGCAGTGGACGCTGACGATCAGGCAGACCGAGGGAGAAATTCGACTGAGCTCTTCGAGGACGAGGACATTGGAGAGAGCATCGGTCTTAATTCCTCCATATTGGGCGGGGACGGTCATCCCCAGAATTCCCAGTTTTCCCAATTGAGCGATGATTTCTCTTGGAAATTCATGTTTTTCTTCCATCTCTTTGATCCGGGGAGCGATTTCCTTTTGGGCGAAATCCCTGATCATCTGCTGCAGCAGCCGCTGTTCTTCCTGTAATTCGAGGTTCATTTTTTTCTTTTCTCCTTCTGAAATAAAGGAAGAAGCCGGGCATAGGTCGTGTTGAGATCCTCGGTGATGATCTTGGTCCGGCTGATGATGGGCATAAAATTGGAATCTCCGATCCAACGGGGGATGATGTGCAGGTGGAAATGATCCGCCACGCCGGCGCCGGCGCTCTGGCCCAGGTTCATGCCGGTATTGAAGCCATGAGGATGATAGTTCTTTTTGAGAATCTTCAGGCTCATCTTGAGCAGGTCGGTCAATTCATCGCTCAGGTCTTTATGGGATTGCTCAAAGGAGGCCAGGTGACGGCAGGGGGCAATCATCAGGTGGCCTGGTGCATAAGGGAATTTATTGAGAATAATGAAGTTATGAGCGCCCCGGTAGAGAATGTAAGCCTCTTTGTCCTTTTTCATCTTGAGGGCCTGGCAGAAGATGCATACATTCATGCGGCACAATTTTTTGATGTATTTTTCTCTCCAGGGAGCAGGGATATATTCCATTATTATTTATTGATCATCTCTTTGAGAAGTTTGCTGGGCTTGAAATAAAGGATTTTCTTTGGGGGGACTTTCACGGGATCTCCTGTCCGAGGATTTCTTCCGGAACGTGGGGGTCTTTTCCGGAAGCGGAAACTGCCAAATCCCCGGACTTCAATCTCTTCACCTCGGAGGATTGCCTCTTTAATTGTCTCAAAAAACTGATTCACGCCGAGTTCGGCTTCCTGCTTGGGGATGTTCAATTCTTTGGCAATGATGTTGATTAAATCCGCTTTAATCATCGGGTTGCCCCTCCTTTTTGGTTTCTTTTTTTTTGGGAGTCCGAATTTTTTTGAGCTGATCTTTCATGATATCGCCCAAAGTGAGCCGGTCGTCCTGGGTATCGATATATCTTTGATATTCTTGCCTTTGAAGATCCATCTGGGCCTGCCTGAAGCTGAGGGAGATTTTTTTGTCTTTGGAATTCATTTTAATGATTTTGGCGGTCCGTTCCTCTCCTCTGGTGAAAACTTCGGCAGGATTCTCTATTCTTTTCTCATCGAGTTCGGAAAGGAAGACGACTCCTTCAATTCCCGGAACGATTTCAACGAAAACGCCAAAGTCGGCAATGCGCACGATTTTGACTCTCATCAGGTCGCCGGTCTTCTGTCGGGCGAAAAAGTCTTCCCAGATGTCTCCTTCGAGCTGTTTGATCCCCAGCGAAACCTTGTGTTTTTCCACATCGATATTGAGGATTATGGCTTCCACTTCCTGGCCCACCTTGAGTTTTTGAGAGGGATGCTTAATTTTTTCCCATGATATATCAGAGATATGGATCAGGCCTTCGATCCCCTTTTCGATTTCCATAAAAGCGCCAAAATCAGTGATGCTCGTAATCTTGCCCTTCAGGTGGGCGCCCGGATTGTATTTTTGCTTGAGGAGCTCAAGTGGATGAGGGGAGGACTGTTTCAGTCCCAGAGAAATTCTTTTGGTTGAAGCGTTGACGTCGAGAACAGTCACAAGAACTCCATCTCCCCCATGAAGAAGTTTTTTGGGGTGGATCAGCTTTCGGGACCAGCTCAGGTCCGAGACGTGGATGAGGCCTTCCACGCCTGTTTCCAGCTCCACAAAAGCGCCAAAATCGGTGATGCTGGTCACCTTGCCTTCGATTTTTTCTCCCACCCTGTATTTTTCCTGAATATTTTCCCAGGGGTTGGGAGTCAATTGCTTGTAGCCGAGAGAGATTTTTTCATCCCGTTCATTGAAATCCAATACGACCACTTCGACTTCCTGGCCGACCTGGAGAAGTTCTGAAGGGTGATTGATTTTCCCCCAGGATATGTCCGAGATGTGAAGCAGCCCCTCAACTCCGCCTAGGTCGATGAAGGCCCCGAAATTGGTCAGCGATTTAACCTGGCCCTTGATTTTCTGGCCGGTATGGAGCTGATTGAACACCTTCCTTCTTTTTTTCTCCCTTTCGTCCTGGAGGTAGAGTTTCCGGGAAAGGACGGCATTCTCGCTTTTCCGGTCAAATTTAATGACCTTGAATTTGAAATTGTTCCCGAGGAGCTTTTCCGGGTCCTTGACCATCCGGATGTCCGCATGGGAATCCGGAAGGAACGTGTTGATGCCGACATCGACCGTATAGCCATTTTTAATTTTTTCTTTGACCTTCCCCACAATCCAACTCTGGTGATGGAACGCTTTTTCCAGAAGGTCCAATGCTTTCTGGATATCCGCGCCTTTTTTAGAAAGGATCACATAGCCGTCTTTGAGGTCCGTCTTTTCAAGAATGGCCTCCACCTCTTCCCCGGCCCGAATTTTTGCCGGTTCAGGACCGTTGGAAAAATCCTCGATGGGAATGATGCCCTCGGATTTGAACCCGATGTCCACAAGGACATACGCGGACGTGACTTTCATGACCTTCCCTTTGATGATTTTACCCGGGGTTATTTCTTTCACACTGAACTGGTACTTGTCCAGCAGATGCTCGTAATCCTCGGATGAGATATTGTCGTCTTTTTCTTTGCGTTTGGTTATCTCGGACATTGGATGTGATACTCCCTTTGAGATGGCGGTTCGCTGCATTTTTTTATTTTTTGGACAGCTTCTTGAATCGCTTCGGGTGGAGTCGATGCTCCTCCTGAAATGCCTATCTTTTTTGCTCCTCTGAGCATTCTTGGCCGGATTTGTTCGGCGCTCTCGATAAAGTACGTGTTGGGCAGAATCCGTTTGGAAATCTGGTAGAGCTGGTAGGTATTGGAGCTGTTTTTTCCGCCGACGATGAAAAGGGCCTGGACCTTGGAGGCCAGGTCGGATGTGGCCTGCTGCCGGGTCTGTGTCGAGCGGCAGATGGTGTTGTAAACCTTGAGCTCTGCCGTTCTTTCGATGAGGGTCGCCACCACTTTCTTAAAAAGGAACGGATCCTGAGTGGATTGCGCAAGGACCGCTCTCTTTTTTTTGAAGGGCAGGGCGTCCGCCTGCGTCTCGTTTTCGATGATCAGGCCTTTCCCGAGGCTGTAGCCGATGAGCCCTCGGATTTCCGGGTGTTCCTTATTCCCGACGATAATGACCTCTAATTTTTTTTGGGCGAGTTCTTCGACGAGCTTCTGAATTTTTTTGACAATGGGGCATGTGGCATCGACGATTTTAATTTTTTTTCGGCTCAGCCGCTTATAGATATGGGGCGAGACGCCGTGGCTGCGGATGATGACGGTTCCTTCCATGAGGTCGTCCGGATTCTCGATGGAATCGATGCCCTGTCTTTTGAGTTCCGCGATCACCTGGTGATTATGAATGAGGTCGCCCAGAGTAAAAACTTTCTCTGTGGTCTGACGTCTTGTTTTCTGGGCGAGATGCAAAGCTCTTTTGACTCCGTAACACAATCCTGTATTTTTGGCGATGACGATTTCCATTTCTAATGAAAATGAATAATGGATTATACTATATTATTTAAAAAGGCTTTGTCAATGCTCCATGTAGATGTAACTATAGATAAAATATTGACTTAGCGGGGATTCGGAGTTCTTCAAATCGGCGTTCCGGAAACCTCTCTTTGTGGACCGGAGTTCTCGCCAATGACGATGTGTTCATTCCAGAGAAGTCCGATCGGTTTTTCATCATTTTTCAACGGAGCAGCGCGTCGGTGTCTTCCACCCGGACATAAAAATAGGTTTGGAACAGCCGTTCCGGATCGAAGCCCGTTTCTTTTTTGATCAACGGCAGAAGGTCGAATTTGAGGCGTCGCTCCCGGCAGACAGCGGCAAAGACCTGATCCAGGCTGGCACTCGGAGAGTGGGCCTGGATTTCCCGGTCGAGCTTATAGGCGAAGAGAGGCATCAGGCCATAGATGTCGCCGCCGCCGCGGCCGAGGTCATAATTCTCCGAGGATTTGGCCAGGGGGCACCGTTCGCCTTCGCGCTCAATGACTTTGTGGTGTTCCAGAAGGCAGTTTTTCAGGAACTGCATGAACTCTGCGTGGCTGATGAGTCCGAGCCGGACCAGGATTTTGGCCGATATATAGGTATGGACTCCCTCCCGGAACCAGGCTGGAGTGTGAGGGTTTGTCCACCAGTGGAGCATTTCGTGGACGGCCGTAATCCAGTAATCTTCAGTGGCCAGGGTATAGCCGAGAGCCGTTCCTCCACCGATGCTCTCTCTCGGGAAGACAGCCAGTCCAAACTCCTGAACATCGAGAGGGCCGAACGTCTGCCAGGCGTAGAGAAAAATGGCCTTCATGGCCTCCATAGACCGGCGGGAACTCTTTTCGAATGTCCCCTCGATCACGGCAATCCTGAATACATTCTTCCCGATCTTTTCTTCGGCCAACTCATTCATCTTTCCAGCCACCCAGAGCTTTCTTTGCGTATCGACGAACCGCTGAGGGCCCTGGCTTCCCAGCGCCAGACTCCAGCCGGGGGGGAGTATCCAGTGGATTTCGACAAGCTCATTTTCCCGGCCCGTCAGGCCGAGGAAAAGACCTTCTCTGGCAAGGATATAAGAGGAGGATCCCATTAAATGCTTTCGGTAGCCGGGGTCCGGCCGGGTGATGCATTTAAGCTTGTAGACAGCCTTTGCCAGCCCTGAGGCGGGCAGTCCGCGGAAAACAAGAAGATCCTTCTTTCTTTCCGCTTCGATGGAAACCTCTTGATTGTTGACATACCAGCGGATGTGTTCCATCTGGCCGAAATCTTTCAGATAGGGGGTTTTATTCTGAAGCGGGAACTCGGCCTCGACGGTGACAAATTGGCCGCTTTCATCAGGAATGACCGTAAACCTGCCGATGAGGGATCCATCGGCGGCAAGTCCGACGCTGAGGAAACTAAAAATCAGAAGAAGACGGACCGTGATTTTCACAAAAAACTCATCGCATTGAAAAAAATTCCAGTCAAAACGGCAAAATCAAGTCTTTTCCTCTTCCAGGAGCTTGGAAATTTCTTCTTCGGAGGGAAGGTCCTTGAGGGAATTCAGACCGAAATAAACCAGGAAATTTTCTGTTGTCCGATAGACCAGCGGCCGGCCCGGGCTGTTTTTCCGGCCGATAATTTTGACCAACTTTTTCTGGAGAAGAGTTTTAAGGGCATAGGTCGCGTCGACTCCCCGGATGGCCGAAATTTCCGCCTGAGTAATGGGTTGATGATAGGCGACGGCGGAAAGCGTCTCCAATGCCTGGTGGGAAAGCTTGCTCTTTCGTTCAATCTGGAGAAGACGCCTGACCCAGGAGTCATGTTCGGGTTTGGTCGAAAAAAGATAACCGCCTGCCGTCTGGATCAAATGGATTCCATGTTCATTGGACGCATAGTGGGAGACAATTTCTTGAAGAGCCTGTTGGATGTCTTCTTCTCCCGTGCCCTCCAGGATGGTTTTCATTTTGTCCAGGGTCAGCGGCTCGACGGAGATAAAAATGAGTGTTTCAAGTATTTCTTTTAAGCTGTTGCTCATGGCCGTATCTTCGCCTTGGCATCTTTACGAAGCCAGACTTTAATTGTATGAAAAAGCTGCTCCTGGATGGCGATGACGAGCCGGGCCTTGATGAGCTCCAGGAGGCAAAAGAAAGAAATCATGGCCTCCTCCAGAGATTCCTGCTGGCTGAGATACTCCAGGAAATCAAGAAAAGTCCTTTCTCGGAGAATGTCCAGAATTTCATTGGTCTTCTGTGTCAGGGAGACTTCCTTGCCCTTGATGACTTTGAAGTCCTCCACTTCCTTCCTTTTCATGAGGGTAAAAAATGATTCGGCCAGGTCAAACAGGGAGACTTCAATCAGCCCGATATCTTCTTCCGGCAGAGGGGCCGAAAGGGCCGTCCTTTTCCACACTTGGGACTGCTCATCTTCTTTTTCTCTGAGGAGGACAGAGGCCGCTTTTATTCTTTGATAGTCCAGGAGGTGGTCGATCAGGGCCTGCCGCGGGTCTTCCTCATCTTCCTGGACCATCTGCTCGCGTGGAAGAAGCATCTGGGATTTGAGATAGATCAGCAGGGCCGCTATGAGCAGAAATTCCGCCTCCCGATCCAGGTTGATTTTCTCCTTATGGTTGAGATATTCGAGGTATTCTCTGGTGATGACGGCGATGGGAATATCATGGATGTCGATTTTTTTCTTTTTGATCAGGAAAAGAAGAAGATCCAGCGGGCCTTCAAAGACTTCCAATCTGACCTGATAGCTTTCTTCCGTCTCCATACGTGCCCAATTACAGATCAAATGTTTTCTTGAATGTCGTGGTCATTCGGCGGCCGCTTCCATTTTTTTCCTTCGATTCACCGGAGAAGGACGCTGATAAAAACATTGATGGGAAAGATGATGAGGTCTAGAAAGCCGAGATAAATGAGGACGATAACGATGATGAAGCCGAAGGGACGGATGCGATCGTATTTCCGTGCCGATTCATCCGAGAGAACTCCCATGAGGACGCCGCTGCCGTCCAGGGGAGGAACCGGAATCATGTTGAATACAGCCAGGTAGATGTTGATTAAGACCGCCAGGTAAAGAATCGTGGCCAGCCCTTCCAGCGGATAAAAACCCCGCGAAAAAGTGGAGCCGTAGAATCCGCCGCTTCTGAGAAAGAAATTGACGCTGGGGCTTAGAAATTTCAGGAGGATGAGCAGGAAGAGAGCGACGCCGGCCACAAGAAAATTGGCCGCCGGCCCGGCCGCTGAGATCCAGAGGGTGTCGCGGCGGGGATTCCGGAGATAATACGGATTGACCGGCACAGGCTTGGCCCAGCCAAAGGCCGGTGCTCCGACCAAAACCAGCAGCAGCGGAAGCAGGACAGTCCCTATGGGATCGATGTGGGCCAGAGGATTGATCGTAATTCTCCCGAGGTTGTGCGCCGTAGGATCACCCATCTTGAAGGCCGCCCAGCCGTGGGAGGCCTCATGGACCGTGATGGCAAAAAGCAAAACAAACAGGCTGATGATGATGACGATGACACTCATTGGACCGAGTGTATTTATAACATAAGAGGGCGGAACAGTAAAGGAGGGCCCGGAGAGCTCGGAAGCAGGAAGACTCAGTCAATTTTAGGCCGTAAAAAAATTCTTGATAAAATTCGAGTCCAATATTAAGGTTATCCCTGAGTATTTTCTGGAGGCCCGATGACAAGGCCTTCCGGTGGATTCAGAATCCATTTCTCCTCAGGAGTCACAGCATGAACGAGAAAAACAAAGTCCGACAGAAGTTTCCGGCGACGTTCTGGACGGCCAACTCCATCGAGCTGGTCGAACGAGCGGCCTATTATTCCATGGCCTCTTTCATGGTCATCTATCTCAAAGAAGTTCTCGGTATGCGCCCGGCCTTCGCGACGTTTCTCAACGGTTCTCTTCTCTGGGGTCTGATTTATTTCTTGCCCATCCTCTCCGGAACACTGGCCGATAAGTACGGATTCAGGCGATCGCTGCGAGTCTCCTTCCTGATGATATCGATCGGCTACTTCATCATGGGCAATGTTCAAAAATTCTGGCCCGCCGTCATCGGCCGGACAGCCGCTGTCACCATTGACTACACGATTCCCGTCATCCTGGGGATTCTGTTGATCGGCATAGGCGGCTCCATCGTCAAGCCCTGTATTGCCGGGACCGTGCAGAAGACTTCCGGAACCAGAGCCACCCTGGGTTTCGGCATTTTTTACATGGTCATTAACATCGGCTCCATCTCGGGCCGGAGCGTCTCCTACTTCATCCGCACCAGTTTGGGCATCCCCGCCATCTTCACGTATGCGGCCACGATTTTTGCCCTGATCGGTCTGTGTGTCGTGCTGTTTATCTATAAAGAACCGGAATACGTGAGCGACGGCAAAAAAGACAACCAGGCGGTTAAGAAAAAGTCCCTCGGCCAGGCCATTCTCGGTATCTTTGTCGTTCTCAGCAACTTGAAGTTCGTCTTCTTCCTGATCGTCATCGGCCTTTTCTGGTTCCTGTATGTCCAGCTCTACAACCTCATGCCCTTGTTTTTAAGATACATAGATCCCGATGCCCCTGTGGAGCTCTACACGCTGGCCAATCCCATCATGATTGTCAGTTTTCAGCTTCTGATCACGAAACTCGTCAAAAAATGGACGCCCATCAAATCCATTATTTTCGGAGTGGCCGTCACCACAACCGGCATGCTGCTCAATATTATTCCTCCGCTTCTTTCCACGGACCTTTCCCATCAAATCAACATCGCGGGGCTCGCTCTTCCGTTTGCCGGAATCTTCCTCATTGTCTCCATCGCGTCCATGGCCGTCGGAGAAATGATGGCCTCGCCGAGAATCTATGAATATCTCGGCGCCATCGCGCCCAAGGGAGAGGAAGGGCTATATCTCGGATACGCCAACCTTCCCATAGCTCTGGGCAGTATCTTCGGAGGACCTCTTGGCGGCCTCCTCTACGAAAAATACATCGCTGATCCGGTCAAACTGGGCACGCCGATAAATCCCGTCAAGATGTGGACGATCATCACACTGATCGGCGTGACGTCCATGATCGGACTGGCCATCTACGACAGAGTGCTGGTCAAAACGAAAAAATAATAAACCGGATTCCCATACAGACAGGCGGGAAAAAGAGAAACCGGACAGTTCTATAAATAGAACATCGGAGAGTTCAACTTCAGCCATTCTCGGCGTTTTCGATAATTCGGTATCGCCAGGGAGACGAGCTTCCAGAATTTTTGGGAATGATTTTTGATTTTTAAATGACAGAGTTCATGGACGGCGACATAATCAATAATAGAGATAGGAGCCATAATGATTCGCCAGTTGAAACGTAAGACACCACTCTGAGAGCAACTCCCCCAACGCTTCTGCTGATTCCTGATTTTGATTTTTTTGGGAGATATCTCAATAATATGGCTATATCGGTTGATCCTTTCTGTGATGATTCGCCCGGCTTCGGTGAAATACCATTCCATTAATGTATTTTTGATCACATCTTTTCTGTTCTCTGGTGCCAAATGTGAGTCGACAGTAATAATTACTCTTCTACCAATAAATTCAAGCTTTCCAGGCTGCCTTTCCGCACTATTCAATATCTTTAGCCTGTATCTTCGCCCCAAAAAAAGAACCTGTTCTCCACTCGTGAATTCTTTCTTTGGAGATAACAGTTCTAATTTCTTTAGATGTTTTTGCTTCTCAATAATCCACTTGGCTTTTTTCCTTACGATCTCTCTAATCTTTTCCTTATCAAGAGAAAAAGGCGCCAGGACGACAACCTGGGTCGGAGAATTCACTTGAATGGCAACGGTTCTTTTCCGTTTTCCTCTCTGAATGATGTACTCCAGATTCTTAGAGCCGAACTTAATTTTTTCCATCGTAGTCTTTGAACGTCGCCTCAGCCAAACTCAGTATTTCAGCGGTAAACGTTTCCATTTTTTCATCCGGAAATCGTATCTTTTTCAGTTGATCTTTAATAGCGCGCCGTATCTCTTTTTTGATATCTTCCCGATCAATCCAATCAATCACGATTTTGCTCTTGATATTGCCAGCCAAGTCTTTGACTGCTTCGCATCTTCGGTCATCACTCCCGCCGAAAAGCTCGTTCTGATAAGGTTCAAACAAGCCGTAAAAAGCAAGCTCATCCATGCTGAGCCCTTTTTCTTTAGCAAAGTTCTCTCTGGCCTTCTCCTTTTGGCGTACTTTGTCCAATCTTTTTAGATATTCAGCGTCGTCGATGCGCCTTTTTCGTTCATCTTCAATGATGGACTCAAGGTCTTCCTGGAGTGATTCATAAAAATGCGGGTCTTCCGCCACATTGGAGATTATAGATTCGCGGATGGCATATTCCATATGGCTGGCTTTGGCCCTGAGGTTTCCTTTGATTTCCAGCTTTTCTTCAAAATCCGGCTCCATGATGTCAACCGGCTTCAATATTTGCTCAACTCCTGTTCCCACGATATGAGCATGGATGAGATTTTCAATTTTTCGGCTGCAGTGATTTAAGCTTAATCTCTCGTCGCGGTAAAGATTCTTTGCCCCTTCCCTTATCAGCCCAAGGAATTTAAAATCATCAAGATAAACATTCACGCAGGGGTCGGGCATCAGAATATCCATGCTTTTCGCATATTCCCGGAATAAAACCTCGAACTCCGCCCTGGTATCTTCCGGCCGCAGGATTTCGAGACACTGTTGAATCACATCTTGCGGCTTTCCCTCTCGGTTGACTTTCCTAAACATCGCCATAGCCTTTTCATGCCAGTCCCTCAAATAAGCCAGCTCTTTCTTGATATCGTCGACACTGAAGAAACCTTCCAGGTCTTCCTTATCGAAGATAGCCAGAGCTTTAGCCAGTTCTTTTCCGACTCCGACATAGTCCACAACCAGACCGAAATATTTTCTACTATATGGGCGGTTGGTCCGGGCAATGGCCTGGAGGAGAGTATGCTCTCTCAGCCTTTGGTCAAGATACATCGCCTGGAGGATGGGCGCATCAAAGCCAGTCAGCAGCTTATCGCAGACCACAAGGATTTTCAGCGGATGGTCGGGATTGAGAAAAACCTCTTTTCCCGTGAGATGGTCTTCTTCAGTCCCTGTGCGGCGGTATTTTTTCTTCCATTCAAGAGGGTCATCATTGTCGACCGTGATGACAACCGTGGACCAGGATGGGTCGATGAGCCTGTCGAGGGCGTCCTTGTGCGCCACCGCAGTTTTTTTGTCCGCCGCCACGATTTGAGCCTTGAATCCGTTGGGCAAAATCTTTTGAGTGTAATGGCTGACAATATCCATGGCGATCCGCTCGATCCTTCTCGGCGCGCTCAGTATGGTGTTGACCGTGGCATAACGCCTTTTTAATTCGGCCAGCTCCTTTCGTGATTTTTCCGGAAAAAGAGCTTTGATGAGTTTATCGATTGAAGCACCCACGATTTGAAGATTCGCCATCCGGCTTTCAAATTTGATGGGAACCGTCGCGCCGTCCTCAAGCGACTGCTTCATCGTATATCTGTCCAGATATTTTTCCCCGGGCATGCTGAAATGCCTGTAAGTATTCCTGTCTCTCTTATTCAGGGGAGTTCCTGTAAAGGCGAAAATGGCGGCATTGGGAAGGGCGTTTCTCAGGTTCAGAGCGAAGTTTCCGTATTGAGTCCTGTGGGCTTCATCGGTCATGACAATGATATTTTCTTTATCAGAAAGGGGCTTCCGCAAAGGTTTTCTGAATTTCTGGACCGTTGTCATAATCGTGCATCCCACATCGGTTCCCATATCGGTCCTAAGCAGGGAATAAAGCTGATCTCCCTTTCTCGCCGGGATCGGGTTTGGAAAATTGCAGTCCCTGAACTGCTCTATAATCTGCCTGTCCAGTTTGATTCTGTCTGTCACGATCAAAATTGTGGGATTCTTTAATTTTTCTTCTTCCCGTCTTAATTTGGTGGCGGCGAAGACCATAATGAGAGATTTCCCGGATCCCTGCCAGTGCCAGATAATGCCTCGTTTATATGGGTCCTCGACAACCCGCTTTACGATTTTATTGACCGCCGAGTACTGCTGATAGCGGCAGATTTTCTTTATGATTTTGTGTTCCTCTTTGCTGTAGTCAAAAACGATAAAGTTCCGGATGATGTCGAGGAGATTCGGCTTCTTGAGAATTCCCGCCATCAAAACTTCTTGCATGGGAGGATTCGGACTTAAGTCATTTTCCTCAATCAATCCCAGCTCGAGCATCTCTTGAATGGTCGGATGGTCGGCCATATTGGGCAATCTGGCTCCGTTTTGTATCCGCCATTCATGGTAATGCTCCAAAGGAGCTCCGATTGTTCCATAACGCGCTCCGAACAGGTTGCAGGCGATGAGAATTTCGTTTGTATAAAAAAGCTGCGGAATTTCTTCTTGATAGCGGAGGAGCTGGCTTTGCGCGTCAGCAACTCCCGTGTTTTTTGCTACAGGGCTTTTACATTCCATGATAACCAGAGGAATACCGTTGACAAAGAGGACGATATCAGGCCTGTCCTGTGTTTTGTATTTCCTTACCCAGAATTGATTGACGGCCAGGAATTCGTTTTTCTCAATATTCTCAAAATCAATGATATTGACGGTCTGTTTTTGCCTTCTGGCTCCAATATCCTGGTCGATGGAGATACCCGATATGAGACTTTTATGAAAAATTCGATTGGCTTCAAGGATGGTTTCTGCCTGAATATGGGTGATTTTTCTTATGGCCTTATCGATGGAAGCTTCATTGAGGTGGGGATTAATTTCCGCAAGTTTCTTTCTGAGGCGGTCGACTAAGATGACGTCTTTCCTGGATTTTCGCTCAGATTCTTCATTGTATTCCGGATCAAGCTGTTCGCCGGGGATATAGTCATATCCGAGCCGCCTGAGCTGCTCGATGGCTGGCCGCTCGGAGAGAGTGTCTTCGGTATATTTTGGTTCAATCATTTTTGAAATATTATGTTACTCGTCCCTTTACAAAATTGTCGACAATATCTTCTAAAACACGATTATTTAATGAGAAGTAATCGAATACTTCAAATAGTGGCTGAGTAAATTTTTCGACCAAGTCAAATAAACTGGATTCAACTTTTTCTAATTCAGTTTCGATTTCTGTGTAAACCTCATCATCTACATGACATTTATATTTCTCAAGCATGGTCAGTGCTCTTTCTCCCGTTGCAGTTAGCTCTCTATCTTTTAATCCTCCGTGTCTGATTCCTATTAATAGACTAGAATTCAATGGAACTTTAAGTGATGAATATAAGCGGACTGCATAAAGCAAAGACTCTGTTATCCGGACTATTCTTGTGTTGATAAAGATATAACCTGGTTTTCTTTTTTCTTCAGACAGCCTCTTTAGCTTCTCTAAATCTTTCGTTTGTATCGATATGCTATTTTGTAGAGATTTAATTTTTTCTGTTTTTATTTTATCTTCAAATAGACTCTTTAACAGATAAAAAGCACCATCTCTTCCTAAAGTCCAGTAATCATAACTTTCACCGTTTTCTAAATCTAGTTCAGTGATAATACCTTCAGTAGTTGGCTTGGGCATATATTTTAAATTACGTCTATACATTGCTCCAATTGGCCAGCCAAATGTATGAATCTGTGCTTTTTCTGCTGCATCTGATAGATCTCTAGGATTGCTATTGAATTGGTAATTGAGTATAACCATTCTTATTTCCATAAATCCCGATAAATTATTTCTTTTTAACCCGGCGAGTGCAGCCTCTTTATGCTTTTCAATCCACTCATTATCCCAACGTTGCGCTAGCGCGATCGTGGGAAGAGTCATCGTGCGCCTATGGATTCGCTTTTCTAGTTTTGATCTGAAAGTTTCAAGATCAGTCGGATCCCAAAATAAAATGTCATATCCGATTAAATCGAAATGAATTTTTGGCCCTCCTTTCTTATTATTTGGACTATCGGGATTATGATCCTCTCTTGCTGTAAGTATTAGGTTTCGGAATTTATTTGCCCCCATTGAATAACCCACTTCTAAATAGCAATTTGGTCTTTCATTTGTCAGGTCTGCAATTATAATATCAGAGCTTAAAATAAAATTGACTATTTCACTCTTAAGTAAGCCGCCCATATTATGTTTATCAACTCGTTTAGGATCAAACCCGCATGACTTTAGAGCAGGTACTATTGCTTTTTCACATACTTTATCCAATTCTTTATTCCCAATCTGGATTATTATGAAAGCTTGTCTCATTTGGTCTTCCCTGTAATCTATCTCATCAATAGTTGTCAGATTTTAAGTTTTTACTCTAGCCTTACCTGTCAATAAAACTTGCATTAATCCTTTTTTGTTTTCTTCTAGTCTTTCTTGATGAGCGATCTCTTTTATTATTGTTTCATCGACGGTTGACAAAATTTCAGCAATCTTTTTTTGTTCAGGGAGAGGAGGAAGAGCAATTAGTACTCTTTTTAAACTGCCTTGAGTTAGAAGAGGTTGGGCAGTCTTAGTAGATAAATTAGAAAGATTACTTTTCATTAAAAAATAATACAGATAAAGCTTGTCAATAATTCCTTTTTTAATTGAAAGTAATAATGTATTATCTGTGGCCCAAATCGGACTCGAAATAATCTGGATTGAACCGCTAGCTCCGACTCTCCCAATGACAAATCCGTTCTGAAAATTGTATTTTTCATAATAACCTATAATTCCATGTGATCCATATACAGGATAAGTATCTCTAAACGCTTCTTTAGAGTACTTACAGAGTTCGCCACTACAAATTGACGAAAAATCACCTAATCTAATTGTTTCCCAATCTACAGGAATCTCGCCAATCTCGGTCTTTTTGAATTTCTTATGGCCGATGCCTCGGGTGAGGAGTTCCTGCATCAACCCCTTCTTAAGTTCTTTAGTTTTTTCAATGATCTCTTTCTTTTTTTCGATGGATTCATCAACAGTTGACAAAATTTCAGCTATCTTTTTCTGTTCGGGAAGAGGAGGAAATGGAATTTTTAATTCGTACAGGACATCTTTATTAATAGCTTCAAATGTACTCCCTTGGCCAATTTTTTTTAATTTCTCTTTAAAATAACCTAAAATAAAATATAAATAATCACTGTTACTTTTAATCCCTCGAATGGCTGCAAGACCTCTTCCTATGCATGATTTTTGAGGAGCTATGTTAACATCACCAACGGGAGCTCGGACGCTAACAAGAACGTCTCCTTTTTCAGCAATCTTTTTAGGAGAATTGCACCATTTAATAGTGCTTGGATATTTTGCGCCAAACTCAGCTTTTCCTTGATAAAAAGGCAATCCATTTTCATAGCTAAAACAGTTTGATGAAGGGGGAGATTGCCCCATATTAATTTTTGTAATATTTTTTAATTTTTCTATTTTCCAATCCACGGGAATTTCGCCGATTTCTGTTTTTTTGAATTTGTTTTCTGTTCTCAGGCTATTGACTTGATCCACTTCTCGCTCCAAAGATTTTATTGATGAATTTCTGAAATTCCTCTTCATATTTTTCAGGTGGCACATCGCTGTCCGGAATTCTTGGCAAATCGAGCCCGCTTTTCGAAAACTCGATGCTTATCGTCTCCATTGCCTCGCGAAGTTTTGAGCTTCTCAGGTAGTCCGAAATGGCAATTTCAAAATCTTTCATCGTATTCCAAACGGCCGCAAGGGCGGAATATAAG
>JBAVVD010000068.1:0-42687 GCA_049697115.1 Candidatus Aminicenantales bacterium | reverse complement strand
TTTTCTTCGAAAAGACATCCGTCACATTTTCCAGCAAACGCTTTTTCCACTGGATGATCTGATTGGGATGGACTTCATACTGGCCGGCGATTTCGGAAATCGTCTTCTCTCCTTTAATCGCTTCCATGGCCACCCTCGCTTTGAAATTGTCGTCGTACGTTCGTCTTTTCCCCAACTGTACCTCCTTTTTTATTGTAAGGAGATACACCTAAAATTGCGACTCCTTTTGGTCCGAATCAACAAGACCATTATAGACTGTCTTTGTCGACCGGGACGGAAACCTCTGGTCCTGGCAGAAAGAAGGCCTGTCCCTGGCTGCCCCTGTGAAAATCGACGGCGCGAATCCATTCAAGTAGGAATGTCCCCATCTCACACTCCGTAAAACTTACGCGGCTATCTGGTAAATAATCGCTCCTCTGATGGATATTTGAGTCGTCAAATATACGACTTGCAATATAATATGGATAATTTTAATATAAAACTGCAATTTTAAGGGGATATTTGATGGAATCACATAATATACGGTGTTAGATAAAGGAGATTTGTATCAAATACAGCATGATATATATTAATAGTTAGATGTAGTCTGAATGTTAGATGATTACCTTAGAATCAATAAGATGCATAGTCTGGGATTTTTATAATTTAATGCAAGGAAAAGAGATGCTAAATTTAATATTAAAGTTGATTGGTGTTGCAACCTTTATTGTAGCGTTGTTCACATTTCTATCAATAATAACAGATTGGTTTAAAAGGAAAATCTCTCTTGAATTCGGTTTTCTTCTTGATAATGCAATTACCGATCAGCTAAATCTATCATCTGGTGACCCAGCAAAACCAATTTATTTACGTTTTCATAACACAAGCAAAACTACTTTAACTGGTATAGTTTTAGATATTAGGATCATCCGCCCTTTGAGTCTTTCAGGAACAGATCAAGCATTAACATATATCCCTGGTAAAACTATTCATGGGAGACCCCCAGACAATGCTTTTTACCATATTAGGCATTCAGAGCTTGTACTATTCGGGAATGACAAGTTAGACATTAGAATTGAGTTAAATACTGCAGGATTAACACCTAGTACATATAAAATTGAGTCTACGGCATATTCATCAGAACAAGATTTTAAATATAAAAAGATTGAGTTAATAATTAAGCTGACATAACAACCATCTAACCAAGCTAATGCAGCCGACGCAAAAAGCCGCGCGGCTGATTAGCAACGTTAGGCGGCAATTGAATACATGAAGATAATTGTACTCGACACGAATATCTGGCTATCTGAGTTAGCCCTTATGAGTCCGGTTGGCTGTGCATTTAGTCACTACATTACGGTAAGTGGTTTCAAAATGGGCCTTCCTGAGGTTGTTGAAAAGGAGACAAAATTTCACTTCCGTAAAAACCTGCTTGAGTACCGCTTAAGCGTAGAGAAAAATTATAATCGAATTTTGGCAATTTTCGGAAAGATGAAGGAGCTTGTGCTTCCATCGGACGAAGACATTGAAGGGAAAGTCGAAGCAATTTTCGATTTTCATAAGGATAGAATAGTTAGGATTCCTTTCGACATGCAAAGTGCAAGAAGCTCTTTTGATAAAATAATCAAAAAGGAACCGCCAAACTCGGAAAAGAATCAACAATTTAAGGACGGGGTGATTTGGGCTAACTGCGTGGAGCTTGCAAAAACAAACGATGTAATTCTCGTAACTAAGGATAGCGGTTTCTTTAAAGAACGAAAATATGAAGAAGGCTTAGCAGATAACCTATCACGAGAAGCTCAAAAAGTACCTTACGAAATATCGATATTCACTGAATTAGCAGATTTGCTTAAAGAAATCAGGATTGATTTTAAATTAGACGAAGATCAGCTGACAAAACTCATAGAAAAAGAAACATATGACAACGTTTTAAAGATAACAGAAAGGACCGAATTCAACGTTGGGAAATTGTTAAATAGAAGGTTTGAAGTTTTTGCAACCACTGATCCAAAGGAAGTTTCAGTAAAGTTCTTTCTGAAATATGACTTGGAAAACTTAGCTACAGAGCTTCGAGTTAATGCTTACGCTGAAAGTAGAGGGGAGTTTTTACTAAATATCGAAAATTACAATATTGGGAACTTCATAAATCAAGGTGAATATGTTTTTTGGACAAATGAAGATGGCGAACCAAAAGAAACAAAAAATGTTTATGGTTACGCAAACATCAGACTGGGCCACAAGACCATTGAACACCAAGTATCCTACAAGCTTACGGAAAAATAATGGAAGCCTAACAAATCACTCCAGCGGACGGCTGATAGCCGCCGCTGACTTCTGCCGTTATACCGCATACAGTATCCTAATCTCAGTAATCATTTAAACGTTTTACAAAGAACAGGACAAAGAGATGGGGCAGGTTTGGGAGAATTTGGAGCTTGAAAAGCTTCCAGCCTATATTTTACAGAAAAAGATACCCCAAACCCCAAGACGCATTTTTCTCTTTGGAGCGGGAGCTAGCTTCGGTTCTGATGGAATGCATTTATATCAAGCTGGACAACTTCCTCCTCTAGGCAAAGATTTATTTATGTCACTTAGCAAAGACAGCAATTTAAAAACATGGAGCCATCTTCCCAATGAGGTGAAAGATCTTTTCGAATCAAAGACATTTGAAGAGGCCATGAATTATCTAGACACGACTGCTAAGTGGTCAGAAGAATCTTTCCAACGTGATCTCGATCTCTTTAGATACTTCAGCAAGTTTTCACCTCAGAGATCAAATCTCTATTGGAAACTCGCAATGCTCATATCTAGAAAGCTAAAAGATAGATCATGGTCAGGAGCAATTGTGACTCTCAATTATGATCGTCTATTAGAGGAATCGCTAATGAGGAATTATGTATTCACAGTAGTTAAAGGAGTTACCTTTTATGATGATAATCTACCACCTTTTAACGATAATCAACTTTTTGAGGTGTGTTACCCCCATGGTGCATGTCAATTCTTCCTTGGTCAAAATTGGTTTACAGGTGAGGGGAATGTAGCATTCGGACCAGAAGCTAGAGCAGAGCAAACTGCTGGTGTAAATCAGATTTTAAAGAAAAGTAATATACCTATCGCCTGCGATAAGAAACAGATCCCTATGATATGCAGGTATCAATCAGATAAGCGTCCGAGTGTAAAGAATTACTTTATAGACCTCCAACAAGAACGTACAAAAGAACTATTCCATCATGCGGAATCCATTACAATGGTAGGAGTTTATTGCTCTTGTAAAACAGATCATCATATATGGAGCGCTCTTGCTAGATCGAATGCAATAATCCATTACCTTGAACCGTTCATTGAATCTCAATATCTTTTCAGGGAGTGGGCTGAAAAAGAAAATAAGAAAGAAGGGGAAGATTTCGTTATAAAAAATAATCGTTTCAAGGATGGTTTTGAATACATTAAGTTTATTAATGATCTTGAAAAATAGCAAAGAAAGATGCGGCATAACAATCGCATCCACCGGACGGCTTAGAGCCGCCGGTGATGCGTGTCGTTAGATCGAAAATAAAAACGCTCAACATTGGAGTTACTATGTTGTCCGAATTGTCAAAGTGGAGTTTCTCTGCGTGATGAGCGTAGTGATGGGACTTACAGATAATGACCATCCAGTCTCTGGAAGGGACGGACTTGAGCTGGAATTTCAGCCTTTCATGACGCCGAGGGGAACGACTCTGGCCACCAGCCGCCCCAGGCCCACATCATGGGAAACACGGACGACTTCGTCCACATCTTTATAGGCTCCTGACGCCTCTTCGGCCACGCCTTTCCAGCTTGTCGACTGAAGCTCGATTCCTTTTCGGGCCAGCTCATCACGGATCTGCTCTCCCCGGAAGCGCCGCAGCGCCTCGTGGCGGGACATCAATCTTCCCGCGCCGTGGGCCGTGGAGCTGAAACTCAGCTCTTCGGCCTCGGATGTCCCGACCAGGATATACGAGGCCGTGCCCATGCTTCCGGGGATGATCACCGGCTGTCCGACCGCGCGGTAAACCTCAGGGACTTCTGGACGTCCCGGCCCGAAGCTTCTCGTGGCCCCTTTGCGGTGAATGCAGACTTCTTTTTCTCTGCCGTCGATTGTGTGTTTTTCAATTTTCGCCACGTTATGGCAGACGTCATAGACCTGCCTCATGCCCTGCGCGCTTCCCAGGACTCGCTTGAAGACTTCGCGCACCCAGTGCGCAATCATCTGCCGGTTGGCAAATGCATAATTCACCGCCGTGCACATGGACTTATAGTACTGCTGACCCATGGAAGAGCGGATGGGCGCATGGATCAATTCCCGGTCCGGCAGCCCCTGGATCCCGAATTTGTTTTCCATGGACTGGATGTAATCGCTCGCCACCTGATGCCCCAGGCCGCGGCTCCCGCAGTGAATCATGACCAGAATCTGGCCCTCTTCGCGGATCCCAAAAACCGAAGCGACATCCTTATCAAAAATCTGGTTCACTTTCTGGAACTCGAGAAAATGATTGCCCGACCCTAAGGTTCCAATCTGAGGAATGCCCCTTTCCATGGCGCGGCTGGAGACGAAGCTCCAGTCTGCATCCTTCATCCTTCCCTGCTCTTCGGTCATCCGCAGGTCTTCTTTTGTTCCGTAGCCGTTGTCCACGGCCCATTCGGCCCCTTTAATCAAAATCTGCTTGAGGACATCGCGGCTGAGCCTGGTCACGCCGCCCTTGCCCACACCGGCCGGGACTTCCTTGAATATTTCCGCCAGAAGCTCTTTGCGCTTGGCTGTGATGTCCTTTTCTATGTAATCCGTCCTGAGGAGCCTGACGCCGCAGTTGATGTCATAGCCGACTCCTCCCGGAGAGATAATCCCATCGTCCAGGTCAAAAGCAGCCACTCCGCCGATCGGAAAGCCGTAACCTTGATGGGCATCGGGCATGACATAGGATGTCCTCTGAATTCCCTTCAGACAGGCGACGTTTTTGGCCTGCTGGAGTGTCAGATCTCCCCGGACCGATTCCAGGAGCTTCCGGGATGCGTAAATGGTGGCCGGGACGCGCATGTCTCCCTCTCTGGGAATTTCCCAGGTGTTGTCGTTGATTCTTTTTAATTCCATACGTTCACCTCACATATCGACCACGACCTGGATGGTGAAATGGTCGTTTTTCTTGATTTCCATTTCATGGTAAGTCACCGCCTTCACATCTCCGAAGACCTCATGCTGCCCTGTAAAACGGTCTCCCCTAAAAACCGCCTCCAGCCGATGGACGCCTTCTCCGGTTTCAATCTTCAGACCCTCGACGGCGGCCAGAAGGAAATTTTCCGTGTCCAGTAAATAGAGAATCTCCTCCAGGAATCGATAGAGCAGTTGCTCCAGGTCTTTCCCTTCCGCCCGGACAGGACGGACGGTCTTTTTTTCAATGCGCTCCCAATCCCACATTAAAGAAGCCACGGCCAGGGCGGCATTCGTAAAAGCCTCCTCCAGAGTGCTTCCAAAAGCCTGAAATTTACCATCTGCCGTATGCGGCAGGTGTCTGTATTTTTCCATTTAAAAAATACCGGCAATGGCCGTGCCGCAGAAAGGACAGCGGGAGTTTTTCACTTTGTTCTCTTCCACCCAGAAGCCGTTCCTGCGGATGAGAGGCTTCCGGCAGCCTGGACAGAGCGTGTCCTCGGAATCGCCGAGGACATTCCCGATATAGACGTACCGGAGGCCCGCTTCTTTACCGAGAGCACAGGCTTGGCGCAGCGTCCCCATGGGCGTCGGACGGACATCCGTGTATTGATAATCGGGGTGGAATCGGCTGATGTGCCAGGGGATGTCCGGGTCGACTCCGGCGATGAAGCGCGCGATGTCCCGAAGCTCCTCCTCGCTGTCATTCATTCCGGGGACGACGAGTGTTGTGACTTCCACCCAGATGTCCAATTTCCTCATCCGCCGGATCGAGTCCAGGACGGGCTGAAGCCGCGCCTTGCAGACTTTCTTGTAGGTCTCCTCGCGGAAGGCTTTCAGATCCACGTTGGCGGCATCGAGATAGGGCTGAATCGTTTCCAGAGCCTCGGCCGTCATGAAGCCATTGGTCACAAAATTATTGCCCAGGCCGTCCTGTTTGGCCAGCCTGGCCGTCTCATAAGCGAACTCAAAGAAAATCGTCGGCTCTGTGTAGGTATAGGAAATACTCCGGCAGCCTTGAGCTTTGGCCTCACGGACAACATCTTCCGGCATCAGCTTATAGCCCCTGGAGCCCGCCTTTTCTTTTTTAGACGCCTGGGAAATTTCCCAGTTCTGGCAGAACGGGCATTGGAAATTGCAGCCCATAGTGGCGATGGAAAAGGAGGTCGTTCCGGGCAAAAAATGGTAGAAGGGTTTTTTCTCGATGGGATCGACGTGAGCGGCGATCACTTCGCCGAAGACATGAGTGACGAGCTTTCCGTCCTGATTTTCCCGAACGCCGCAGACGCCGAATTTCGAGGGCGCAACCTCACAGCGGTGGCTGCAGAGAAAGCAGGACACCTTGCCGCCCTCCAGGGCTTTGTAGAGCATGGCCTCTTTGATCATTCATCCATCCGTTTGCAATTTAATTATTTACTAATTTTCAGAGATATTGCAACCATCACTTTCATTCCTGTCATTAAAAAATTAAAAGTGGACTGCTTTTATAATGATTTAAAGATTAAAAGATGTAAAATTGGCAAATGAATGCCTATTCAGCCCGAGCAGCAGGAGGGGCAGAGAGACTTGAGCGCGCATTCCGGGCAGCGGGGCTTGCGGGCCTGGCAGATATTCCGGCCGTGGTTGACCACCATATAATTGAAGTCCAGCCAGCGGGCTCTGGGAACGAGGGCCATCAGGTCCTGTTCAATTTTTTCCGGGGGGCTCTCGCGGCTCAAGCCCAGCCTTCCGGCCAGACGCTTGACATGAGTATCCACGGCAATCCCCTCGGCTTTCCCGAATCCGGAAGAAAGGACGATATTGGCTGTTTTCCTGGCCACTCCCGGAAGTGTCAACAGCTCCTCCATCGTATCCGGTATTTCTCCTCCGAAATCACTGACGATTTTTTTGGCGGCGCCGATAATGTTCCTGGCTTTATTCCGGAAAAAGCCGGTGGACCGGATTTCCTGTTCCAGCTCCGCCGGATCCGCCCGGGCAAAATCCGCAGCCGTCCTGTATTTTTTAAACAGAGCCGGCGTTATTTGATTGACCCGCTCGTCCGTGCACTGGGCGGATAAAATCGTGGACACCAGAATCTGAAGAGGCGTCTCAAACTCAAGGGCTGTGCGGCTGACCGGATAGTCCCTTTCAAGAATCCTGATGATTTCGCCGATTCTGTCCTGAGCGCTTTTCATCGAAAGCTCCCTTTCGAGTGGAAACGATCTCTGGGCGGCTCCGAAACCATCCCCGCGCCGCTCGCCTTTTTCTTTTTAATCTTTTTTCTCCCCCTTTTATCAGGGGCCAATATGAAAGAGTTCCTGGCCAAAATGAAAATCCTCCACATTATAGGAATCCGGAAATTTAGTGAGAAGGTCAATTTCGGACTGAATCATGAAGTAGTGGCTTCTCTCCACGCGACTCAGATATTCAAGGATCTTCTGGCTTCGTGTGTCCTTCATCCTCCGGCAGGCTTCTTTGTAGAATTCCTCGGCCGTTTTTTCAGCCTGAAGGGCACTTTGAAAAAGCTCGGGAATCGTGGCGCTCTTTTCGAGTGAAATGAAAAGCGGCGGCAAAGAGGATCGGGCGGGAATCTTCAACTTCTGTTCAGGAAACCTCTGGGAGAACAATCGTTCCAGAATTTTCCGATGCTTCTTTTCCTCCTGAACCAGGAACTTCAATTTTTGGAGCATCACAGCGTTTTTAATGCGCGCCTGGAGTCTCTGGTAGCTCGAGGCGGAGTCAATTTCAGACCGGATGGCTATCGCCAGGATTTCCATTGGTTTCAATCGCGGATTAAGACCCATCGTCATTCTCCTTTTGAAGAAGGGGCGGTTTGAGAACCGTCCGCTAATTTTTTCCTTAAAATTCTTTAAATTTGGAACTGGGAGTTCCGCAGATGGGGCATTTGTCCGGAGCCTCTCCTTCCATTGTAAACCCGCAGACCGGACAGACATGAATGGATTCCAGCTCAAAATCCTTTCCCTGTTCCACGACCTTCCGGGCCTTTGCATAAAGGCCGGCATGGACTTTCTCGGCCGCCAGCGCCCATTTTGTCGAATTCTCCGCCGCTTTTTCCTGCTGCGCTTCCGCTACCTTGATATAAGCGGGATACATCTCCTCCACCTCGAAATTTTCTCCGTCCATGGCCTCCCGGATATTCTCGGCCGTATTTCCAATTCCGGAAAGGGCGCGGAGATGGTTGACGGCATGAATCTGCTCGGCATAAGAATTCGCCCGGAAAAGCCGGGCCACGTTTTGCCAATTTTCCTTTTCCGCTTTCTCGGCAAAAGCGAGATATTTTATGTGCGCCTGGCTTTCACCGGAAAAGGCGCTCTTCAGGTTTTCTTCTGTCATTTTTTTCATTTGAAGCCTCCTTAAATTTTGACCATTTTTTTGATCGCTCTCCTGGCCCTCTGGCTGACCTCCGCGGGAACCTGAATCCGGTAGATCATCTGCTCTAAAGCCGCCAGGACTTTCTTTAAGTTGATTTTCCTCATGTTGGCGCAAAAGGCCAGGTCATGGGCCGGGTAGAAATTCTTTGCCGGATTCTCTTTCTTCAGCCGGTAAATGATTCCGGCCTCAGTGCCCACAATGATTTCTTTTTTTCCCGTCTGTTTGGCTTCTTTGACCATCTTTCCTGTCGACAAAACCTTGTCCGCGAGGTTGATGACCTCGGGCCGGCACTCCGGATGAACCCAGACTTCGGCCTCCAGATACCGGGCTTTTTTATTCCGAATATCCTTGGCCATAATATTGTTGTGGACGTAGCAGTAGCCGTCCCAGGGGATAATCTTTTTTCCTGTGTGGCGCTGAACATAGGCCGCCAGGTTTTTATCCGGAGCAAAAAGAATTTCCTCACCCTCAATGGAATTGACCACTTTAACCGCATTCGAGGACGTGCAGCAGATATCGCATTCCGCCTTGACTTCCGCTGAGGTATTGATATAGCAGACGGACTTCCGCCCCGGATACTTCCTCTTCCACTCCGCCATCTCCACGGCCGTAATCATGTCGGCCATCGGACATCCGGCATGAATTTCGGGAAGAAGGACCGTCTTTTGAGGCGAAAGGATCGAAGCCGTCTCGGCCATGAAATGAACGCCGCAGAAGACGATGACGTCCTCAGTCACTGCGGCCGCCTTTTGACTCAGCTCCAGGGAATCGCCGACATAGTCCGCCACATCCTGAACCTCTCCAACCTGATAGTTGTGAGCCAGAATGACGGCATTTCTTTCCTTCTTTAATTCCTTGATCCTTTTCGTGAGAGCTTCTTTTGTCGGTTCCGTAGTCATTTTTTCTTTATTTCAGCCCCGCAGTGGGTGCATTTATTATCGGCCTTATTGGTCAGTTCGCCGCATTCCGGACATTCCTCCAGCTCTACCCGGCAGGACCGGCATACGGATTCCAGGCTTTCCAGCGGGCCTTCACAGTAGGGACAAGAACATTCCTCTATTTTCTTCTTCTTTCCGGCAGCCGCTTCGGCTGTTTTTTCTTTCTGCCCGGAAACCCTGGCTCTGTAGTCTTCGATGGCTTTATGAAGGGCGTCGGCCCCCAGATTGGAGCAGTGGAGCTTGTTCTTGGGCAGCCCGTCCAGCTCCTTGGCCACACTGTCATTGGTAATCTGCATGGCTTCTTCCAATGTTTTTCCCATGGCCATCTCGCTGACCATACTGGAGACGGCAATGGCGGCTCCGCAGCCGAACGTCTGAAACTTAATATCCGTAAGGCGGTTATCTTTGACCTTAATGTAAAAGGACATCATGTCGCCGCAGACGGGATTTCCGACCTGGCCGAGGCCGTCCGCGTCTTTGATCACGCCGACATTGCGCGGGTTCTGAAAATGTTCCATTACCTTTTCTGAATAGATCATTGCCTCTTCTCCTCCAAAAATTTTGTGTAGAGCGGAGACATCTTTCTCAATCTCTCCACGATGGGCGGAAAGACCTCGAGCAAATAGTCAATGTCTTCGGATGTCGTCTCTTCAATCAGGCTGAACACAAGAGAGCCCTGGGCCGCGGCGTGGTCGAATCCCATGGCCAGAAGCACATGGGAGGCTTTCAGGGCCTTTGAGGTGCAGGCAGAGCCGCTGGAAGCCGAAATTCCCTTCATGTCCAGGTTCAAGAGCATGGCCTCCCCTTCGATGAACTCCACACAGAAGCTCGCGTGATGCGGAAGCCTCGTACTCCTGTGACCGGAAAGAATGACATGCTCCACCTTCTGCGGCAGGCTTTCGATCAAATGATCCCGCAAAGCCTTCAATCTTCCGCTCCGGCTTTCCATTTCGCTGGCGGCGATTTCGGCGGATTTTCCCAGCCCGACAATCGCGGCGACATTCTCTGTGCCCGCCCTCTTTCCGGATTCTTGAATGCCTCCTTCAACCAGAGGCAGGATCCGAGTCCCTTTTTTTATGAATAAAGCAGCGCTCCCCTTGGGCCCGTAGAACTGATCTCCGGCCAGGCTGAGTGCATCCACATCCAGGTCCCTGACGTCGACCGGAATATTCCCCACAGCGGCCACGGCGTCCGTATGAAAAAGCACATTTTGAGAGCGGCAGATTCTGGCGATGTCGGCGACAGGCTCTATCGTCCCCACTTCGCTGTTGGCGGTCATGACCGAAACCAGAATGGTCTCCTTGGTCAGCGCTTTCTTGACTTCCGCAGCGTCAATCATCCCCCGCGGATCGACAGGAACCACGGTGGAACTGAAGCCCAATTTTTCCAGGCTTTTGACTGAGTTGAGGACGGACTGATGCTCGATGGCCGAGAGGACCAGATGGCTGCCGCGGCTGCGGTTGGCCAGGGCCAGGCCTTTGACAGCAAAATTATTGGCTTCTGATCCGCTGGAAGTGAAATAGACCTCGCTGTCACCGGCGCCGATGAGCGCGGCCACTTTCTGTCTGGCTTCCTCGACGGCCTTCTGCGCTTCCTGTCCGGCGGAGTGAAGGCTCTGCGGATTTCCATATTTCTCCGTGAGATAAGGGAGCATGGCCTCCAGGGCCTGGGGATGGAGGGGCGTGGCCGCGATATGGTCGAGATAGACTCTTCTCATTTAATTTTAAACGGCGACGACTTCTTTGACTTCAGGGAGTTCTTTCTTCAAGAGCCGCTCGATTCCCATCTTCAAAGTCATCTGGGACATTGGACATCCGCCGCAGGCCCCGGTCAACCTCACTTTCACTACGCCGTCTTCAACCTCCACGAGTTCGACATTTCCGCCGTCCGCCATTAAAGAGGGACGAATCTTGTTCAAGGCTTCTTCGACTTTCTCTTTCATCATTTTCTCCTTTTTAGTCCGTTTTTTTACGCCGGGAATCACCCGCCCCGGCATTTCAATCCCGTTCTGCCTTTCCCTTTGGATCAAAGGGCTCGGAGGGACTAAATAATAAATATAATTCCATTATCCAAATTTTTCCATGATTTTTTCTAATCCAGAGACCTCGGCCTTTAAATCGGCATGGGCGATGGGCTTATTCTTGTCGGGAAGAACCAGGTCCTCAAAGGTCGGCCGCTGCTCCTGATAGATCAAACCCACAGGAATTTTTTTAGACTCCCGGAGCGTTCTCCAGGCCTCAACCTGACTTGAAGGATCAAAAGAGGATTCTTCATCAAGAAAATAAATGTTTTCCCTGTACCATCCATAGGTCTTGGCTTTATTATGAGTGACGCAGGGGCTGAGAATGTCAATCAGGGCGAATCCCTGATGCCGCATGGCGCTTTGTATGAGCTTGGCCAGATGGGCCGTCTCCCCTGAAAAACCGCGGGCGATAAATGTGCCGCCTGCAGCCAGAGCCAGTGTCGGACCGTCCAGAGGATATTCCTTCGAACCGTAAGGCGTCGAAATGGAAACAAATCCCATCTCCGACGTCGGAGAGATCTGGCCTTCGGTAAGTCCGTAGATACGGTTATTGACAACCAGATAAACCAGCCCCATATTCCGCCGGACGGCATGGATAAAATGCCCCTGCCCGATGGCATAGGCATCTCCGTCGCCGCTGACGCCGATGACCCGCAAACCGGGATTGCAGAGCTTTACACCTGCGGCCAGGGGAAGCGTCCGTCCATGGAGCCCGTGAACGCCGTAGGCCTTAAAGTAATTGTTCATCCGGCCGTGGCAGCCAATTCCAGTGACTATGACGGTCTGTTCCGGATCCATATCCAGAGAAGCCGCAGCCCGTTTGAGAGCATCAAAAATGCCGTAAAGGCCGCACCCCCGGCACCACGTGGGATTCTCCAGATGGTATTCTTCCTTGCGTCTCATTGGAATGCCCTCAGGATTTTTCGGGAAATTTCTCCCGGCTTGAACGGAAGCGTGGAATATTTCAAAATACTTGTCAACCGGGGAATTGACTGAACCTGGCTCCGGACAAGCCCGGCCAACTGGCCGGTGAAGTTGTTCTCCACGACAAAATCGTGCCTGCAGCCCTTGAGAAAATTCTCCACCTCATTGGCCGGAAACGGCCAGAGCGTGCGGAGCTGCAGAAACCTCGAAGGAACGCCCTTGGACCTGAGCTGGCTCATAGCCTCCAGAATCGGGCCGATGGTTGATCCTGTTCCCATGATTCCGATTGTGGCATTCTGATCCCCCCAGATTCTGGAGACCACTCTATCCTTCAGCGCTGACTTGAGCTTCTTCATCCTCTTTTCCATCATCCGGCGTCTGTTGGTCGGGTCCTCGTCCCTGTATCCCCTTTCGTCATGCTCATTTCCTTCCACCATATGCAGGCCGTTCTTTGTCCCGGGAATGGCCCGGCGGGATATGCCGTCGGCCGTAAATTCGTATCTCTTAAAATTTTTCAAGCGGAGAAGCTCTTTCGGACTGAGGAGTTTTCCCCGGCGGATTTTTATTTTCCTGAAGTTGAAGCGTCTGGCCGTGCGGAGGTTCTGACCCATATCCTCGTCGATGAGAACAACTACCGGACACTGATATTGTTCCGCCAAATGAAAGGCCTTCGCCGTAAAGGCAAAACATTCCTCGATGGTCCCCGGCGAAAGAACGATGCGGGGAAACTCTCCGTGGCCGCCGAAAATCCACTGCAGGAGGTCGCCCTGCTGGGACTTGGTCGGAATCCCGGTCGCCGGGCCAAGTCTCTGGACGTGCACGATGACCACAGGGATCTCGGCCATCCCGGCCAGGCTGAAGGCCTCCATCATCAGGGACGCGCCGGGGCCGGAAGTCGAGGTCATTGCCCGTGCTCCGGCGTAGGAAGCCCCCAAGGCCATGTGGATGGCGGCCAGCTCGTCTTCGGTCTGGATGACAGCTCCGTTAAATCCGGGCAAATAAACGGCCAGTGACTGCCAGATCTCAGAAGCGGGGCAGATGGGATAGGCCGAAATGAATCGGCATCCGGCCGCCAGAGATCCAAGAGCGATTGCTTCGTCTCCGGAGAGAATCAGCCGGCCGCGGTCTTTCATTTTGGTCAAAGGATGCCGCTCATTTTCTCTGATGATCTCTCCGGCGGCTTTCCAGCCGAGATTCACAGCCTGAATATTTTTTTCGACGATGTCCTTTCCTTTCCGCTTCAGAAATGTCTCGGCGATGATTTTCTCCAGGATGGGACAATCCAGGGTCAGGATATAGCTGAGGGCGCCCAGCGCAATCATATTTTTAAAGATTTCCTGGCCGAAATTCTCTCTGGCCATTTTCCGGAGCATAAACCTGTGGAAGGCTTTCCCTCTGCGAATGGACTCCGCCATCTCCTCCACTCCTTCGCCGTCGCAGAGCACAATACCGCCCCCGGCCACCGATCTGACATGCCGGAAGACCGCATCGCAGTCGAAAGCCAGAAGAATGTCGATCGAATCACTCCGGCCGTAGATCCGTCTCTGCGAAGCCCTGACAATATAGTTTGTCGCTTCCCCGCGGATATTCGAGGGAAAATCCCGCGTCGTGACCACCTCCCATCCCTGTCTCTTGAGGATTTTGGCCAGTGTATTGCCCGTGAAGAGGACTCCGTCCCCGGCTTTTCCGGCAATCACCACCGAGATGTCCTTTCTTTTTTCCCCGTTTGCGGAGGGAATCACGCGCGGCCTATTCTTCCTCAATTGTGAATCCCTGGATTAGCCTTCCATTAACTTTTTAATTTTACCACATTTTTCGTTTTAAATACACTTTTCTTATCAAATATGTAGAATCTCCATTTCTGTGATGGGGGCGCTCGTCCTCCTATTCCAAATCTGAGTCTTCGCCGAAATGGAGATTCCCTTTCATTCCGTCTGAAGTTTTCGTTTGAATACTATTTCCCGGAGAAGAGGAATGTCCTTTTAAACGACTCAGGAAAGAGGCTCGATGTGAATTGTCACTTCAGCCTTCGTCTCTCTTTTAATGATCGCTTCCACCTTAGAGGTAATCGCGTGGGCCTCATCCACATTCATATGGGACGGCAGCCGCAAATGGGCCGTAACTTCCATATGATCTCCATAATAATGAATGTGAAGATGGTGAATATCTTCCAGGGAAGGGTCGATCTTTTGGATGGCATCGGAAATCTGCCTCCTCAGGTCTTTCTTTGGCGCTTCTCCCAGAAGGTAGCTTGCCGCCTCGCGGATGATGGCGAACGTGGCATAGAGGATGAGAAGCGAAACGCCGATCCCCAGGACGCCGTCCATCCACCAGAAATATCGGCCGAGAAAAGCCCCGATGACAATCAGCCCGGACGCAATGGCATCGCTCCGGTGATGCCAGGCATCGGCCTTTAAGGATTTTGAATGGACTTTTTTCCCGGCCCAAAAAGAGAATTGAGCCAGGCCTTCCTTGACGACGGCGGAAATAACAAAAACAACCACGGCAAAAGTCTGGAAACTCACGGCCTGGTGGTTTATGAGGCGGACAACCGATTCCTTGAGGAAGCTGAAGCCGACCACAGCCAGAAGTGTCCCGATGACCACAGAGCCCACGGACTCTGCCCGGCCATGGCCGAAGTGGTGTTTTTCATCGGCGGGACGCGAGGCCATCCAGAATCCCAGAATCACGACGACCGAAGTCAGTGTGTCCGAAAGAGTATGCCAGGCGTCGGCCACCATGGCCACCGAGCCGACCCGTCTCCCGACCCAGAATTTCAGGGCAAACAGCGCCGTATTAATCCCAACAGAGAGTCCTCCTTCGAGATAGCCCAGCCTTTTTTTCTCTGCCCACATTTTAAATGGAGTACCTATTGGACCTGAAGCCCTGTTTCATTTCAGTCAAAAAATAGAGTTCCAACGGCTCCGGCACTCTGCACTTTCTTCAACTGGTCCGCTTCCCTCGGGCCGGACTCCCCGCGGCTTGCTGCAGGATCCTCCCCCATCCAGAAGTCCAACGAAAAATCCCCCCGCACATTGGGAGGATAGAGAGACATAAAAAATTCGGAATAGGCCCTGAATTATTTCCTTTTCTTTCGGACGACCTTCTTCATCGGTTTTTTACAGCAGACGAACACATGCTCATGCACGCAGCCGCATGCTCGATCCACAACCAGCCGGTAGCCGCAGACTTTGCATTCATACACGCTGCCTTTTTTGACCTTGGGAGCAGCCTTCACTCGACGGCGTGGTCTTGTTACTTTTTTCTTCGGCCCCGCTTTCGCAACTTTTTTGGCCTTAGTTTTTACAGGCATTCAATCCTCCTTCATAAATTATTTTTTCCTTCAGTGTTTTTCTACCACTTGAAACTCATTAAGTCAACCACCCCTACCTTTTTTATTTTTTTTAGCAATAAATTCCGGCAGACGATTCAATCGGCCCGGGCACTGCCGGGAAGACAACCGCGGAAAAAAGAAACTATGGCTCCGGAAGAGGGCTGTCTTTTAATCCCAGTCCAGAAGTGTTAACTGGCCCTCCAGGCTGCGGATGGAAGTCACATCCTGACTGACTTCCAGGCACCCCCTGTATTTTCTATCCTTGTCACGGACCGCAAAATAACGGATGTGGATAAATTTCCCGGATAGCTGAATCCAGAATTCCGCCACGTCCTTCTCACCCGCTTTGAACGCATCCAGAATCCTGTTGACCATATGGACGCTGGCCGGAGGATGGCAGTTCTGAACCTTCCGGCCGATAACACCCGGGCTTCGGGCAAAGAGCCTGTCACGGGTGGCCGAATAATAGACGACCGTGTCGTTCTCATCGACAAAGCTCAGATCCACAGGCAGATGCGTCAGCATCAGATTGACCTGATCGGGCGTCAGCGATCCCGTATCCAGGTTGAACTTTGGGAACGGTTTTGGTGAATCCGGCATTTGGATAGTCTCCTTTTTGGAAAATTATATCATATTTTTCTTATAATAAATTAAATACACTTTGAAAGCCTCACAATTGCCGATTAAAATTCAAATGGGGCCTGGAGAGTTCCTGTGTGCGAAGACTTAAGGAGTCTGGGTAAAGCCCGAGTTTTCTGATCCAATGCGGCTGTCACAGGGGGAGCTGAGCCGGCGGCTCCGCTTCAACTCAGACGACAATGCGAGGAAGCAGAGGATTAATCCGTGTCACAATCTCATAGCCAATCGTTCCGGACAAAGAAGCGAGATAATCGGCCGTAATGGATTCCCTGCCGTTCTGTCCGATGAGCGTCACCTCATCTTCCATTCTCACGCCGGGAATGTCCGTGACATCCGCCGTGATAAAATTCATGGCCACCCGCCCCCGAACGGCCGCCCTTATCCCTCGGATCAGCACATAGGAAGAATTGGAGAGATGGCGGCTATAGCCGTCATAGTAGCCGACCGGAATGACCGCCAGGAGCGCGGCGCGCATCGTCCGGAAAGTGCAGCCATAGCCGATGAATGAACCGCGGGGGATCTTCTTGACCTGGGCAATTCTTGCTTTCCAGGAAAGGACCGGCCGCAGGTTCAACGGCTTTCGCTTCTGGAGAAGGCAGGAAAGATAGGTTTCCCTGGAAGGCCAGAGCCCGTATATGCCGATTCCGACGCGGACCATATCAAAGTGGGTTTCCGGAAAGAGGAGGGCCGCCGCTGTGCAGGACATGTGCCTCAAGGAAATACAGATCCTATTTTCTTTTAGTTTCGCAAGCATGCGATTAAAATTGTCCAGCTGGAACCGGGGATAGGTATGGGCAGTGGTGTCCTCGATATTGGCGAAATGGGAGGAAATACCTTCGAGGATCAATCCCGGGAATTTCTCAATCATTTTAATAAAGGGCAGGAGATCTCTCTCTCTGACTCCCTGTCGATGGGTTCCTGTTTCCAGCTTTATATGAAGATAAATTTTCTTTTTGAGCTGCGCGGAGATGGCCCCCAGGCGCTGGATTGCTTCCCGATGATAGACCGTCAGGCGGAGATCTTGAACCGCGGCCTCTTTTAAATCCCCCAGAGCCACGGCTCCCAGAACAAGCACAGGCGCACGGATTCCCAGCTCACGGAGTCCAATTCCCTCTTCCAGTGAATTCACACCCAGCCAGTCCGCCCCGGCCTCCAGTGCAATTCTGGACACCTCGCGGATGCCATGCCCGTAGGCATTGGCCTTCACCACAGCCAGCAATTTTTTTTCCCCGCCGATCAGCCTGCGGAACTGCCGGATGTTGTGGACAAGCGCCGCACGATCAATCTCAACCCACTGGAGATAATTACTTCGCGCCACTGGAAATCCTAAGGGACGACGACGGACCTGAGTTTCTTGAGATTCACGAGCCCCTGAAGCTCCTCTTTTTTCAAAACGGCTTCTTCCCTGGCCACGCCTGTTGAGACAATGGCAATTTTGACCTGCATCAGGTCCTCCAGGAGTTTCAGATAGTCTTGAAACGCCTGGGGAAAGTCTTCCGAATCCGTCATCTTATGGACAGGTGTTTTCCATCCTGGAACTTTCCGGTAGCGCGGGACAACCTTCTCGAGTATCCGGGGCTCTGATGGAAAGCTCTTCAACAGCCCATCCTTATATTGATATCCCTCACACACCAGAATCTCTTCAAATTCGTCAAGGACATCCGGTTTGGTCAAGGCGATCTTTTCGACTCCGCTCAAACGGCAGGCATAAGCCACCGCCACCGCATCAAACCAGCCGCAGCGTCGGGGACGGCCGGTTGTCGATCCGAACTCATTCCCTCTTGAAGCAAGGATCTTTCCCCTCTCGTCAAATAGTTCCGTGGGGAAGGGCCCTCCTCCGACTCTGGTCGTATAGGCCTTGGTAATGCCCAGAACGGAGTGAATCTGTGACGGGCCAATTCCGAGCCCGGTGCACACTCCTCCGGCCGTGGGATTGGAAGAGGTGACATACGGGTAGGTTCCGTGATCCACATCCAGGAGCGCCCCCTGAGCTCCTTCAAAAAGGATGGATTTCCCTTCCTTAATTTTTTCATGAAGAACCAAAGAAACGTCATGGATATATCTGTTCATCCGGGAGGCATAGGCCGCATACTCTTTATAAATTTGATCCGCATCCAGGCCCGCGGCCCCATAGGATTTCAAATAACTGTTCTTTTCATCGGTGTTGTCTTTGATTTTTTCGCGGAGGATTTCCAGGTCGAGAAGGTCTCCGGCCCGAATTCCCCGGCGGGCCGCTTTGTCTTCATACGCCGGGCCAATGCCGCGGCAGGTGGTTCCGATTTTCTTGGCGCCCCTTCGATCCTCGGCGATTTTTTCCAGAAGGGCATGATAAGGAAGAACGAGGTGGGCATTCTGACTGACGATGATATTCTCCTCGCGGATATCCGTGACTTTCTTCAATGCCTCTATTTCTTCCAGAAACGCTTTCGGGTCAATGACCACGCCGTTTCCAATGATACAGAGTATGGAGGAATGGAGAATGCCCGAAGGGATCAGATGAAGGACAATCTTTTTCCCGTGGATATAAACCGTGTGTCCGGCGTTGTGACCGCCCTGATAGCGGGCCACAACATCAAACGCGGGTGCGAGGAGGTCGACGATCTTTCCTTTTCCTTCGTCACCCCACTGTGTGCCCAGAACGACTAAATTTGCCATGGGACTCCCTTTAAAAAGCAATAGCGGCCTGCACCTGGAAGACATTATTCTTGAGGTCGAGATTGCTCTCCTGATTGAAATCATATTCTATCTTTAAAAGAAAGTTCGGCGAAAGGGAATAAACGCACCCCACAATCCAACCGTTTTTTTTCTCCAAAATCCCATTCCCGACAGTCAGAGAATCGGTAAAGCCGACTCCATGGACGGCGTCCTGATAATCCCACTTTTCATAGCCGACCAGTGGTTGAAGGTTTCCCAGAATCCATCGGAACAGGACAAAGAATCCATCCGCTTTTCCTTGGGAAAACGGCTCCGGATTTTCAATCCGGGCCCTCACATATTCGGCCGTCAGCTCAAAATTCTCTGTCATCCATGTTCCGTCCAATCCCTGAAGGGCCAGCCCTCTTTCGTTGTTGCTGTCGATTTTTCCACTGTAATAGGAGTACCCCGCCTCAAAATTCTGGCTGAGGAGAAGCCCTATTCTCACTCCCTTGCCTTTGTCCCGGTTGTTATCTTTGAACTGCTGGCCGGCGCGCAAATCTTCCCCCTCTTGAAGCCCATTGCCCAAATACGCCGCATAGCGCAAAAAACCGATTCGTCCGTCCAGCAGGAGCCCCAGATCCCGCCAGCTCGACGGATATGCCCCGTGAATGGGAAGAGGTTCCTTAATCAGGCTCGTTTGAACAGGACGGTTGGCCTGGTTGTACTTCCCAAAAGGAACAAGATAAAGCCCGATTTTCAAGTGAAAGGCATCCGAGGGGATAAATCCCACCCAGGCCTGCTCCATTTCCATCCGGTGGACCTCCCGGAACTGAAGCTCGAGGGCAAAACTGAGCTTTGGGGCCATCTCTCCGGAAAAAATAAGCCCCCCCTTCAGATTCTGGAGGCTCCCTTCCGCCCATTCGCTCTGTTCCTGTCCTTTCAGATATTCCATGGAAAAGAAGCCGTGCGTTTCCAGAGCGGCACAAAAATGAAAAGAAGAAAGGGCGAAAACAAGAAGCCAGACTAAGCGCGGGACTATCTGTTTCATAGGAGAGAAAAATCGAACCGGTCTTCGAGAAGAGTATCCTTCCATTTTGCCACATTCAGTTGCTGCGTCACGGCGCGCGTGACGCTGTTCACTCCGTTCTTTGTGCCCATCCAGATAGCACCGACGAGAACTCCATCTTTCAGAACTATTTTTTTATAGATTCCCTCCTCCTGTTTTTCCAGCCGAATTTCCTCATATCCTTCTCCCTCCGGATGGACCAGTCCAACCGATGTCACGAAGAGCCCGACAACCTTCAGGGTATTGGAGAATGTCGTCCCCGCGTATCCGGTTTTCCGGCCGAGGATGTTGGCAGCGGCAATCCTGGACTGGTCAAAAGAAGCGGGGATAATTCCGTAGACTTGTCCATTGTGTTGGATGCCGTCGCCCGCCGCGAAAATATTCGGCTGGCTCAATTCCAGAAAGTCGTTGACAACGATGCCGCGATCGACTTCCAGGCCGGCCTCTTTGGCCAGGCGAATATTGGGCCGCACACCCGCAGCGACAACGGCCATTTCCGCTTCGCTCTCGCTGCCATCTTTGAATCTTAATCCCCGAACTTCGCCCGGACCGAGGATCTCCTCTGTGGCCGTGCGGAGGCGGACTTTGATTCCCTGTTTTTCAATTTGCAATTTGAGAAGAGCGGCGCCCTGGACGTCCAGTTGACGGGAAAGGAGATAATCGGCAAACTCGATGACTTCCACTTCGGTTCCCCTGGCTTTGATCGCCCGGGCAATCTCCAAACCCAGGAGTCCCCCGCCGATCACCGCCACTTTGGGATGAGTGTTCAGGTATTCCAGTATCCGCAGGGCGTCATCCAGCGTCCGGAGCGTAAAGACACCGGCTTTCTCCGCGCCTTTAAAGGGCGGAAGAAAGGCCGAAGCACCGTTGGCCAGGAGCAGAGTATCGTACTTCTTCTTTTGGCCTTTGTCGATTTCAATCGTCCGGGACTCGGGCCGTATCTTTTGGACAGGACTGGACAGATGAACCTGAATCCTCTGATTCTGATACCACTGTTCCGGAAAGGCAAAGATGCGCTCTTCGGATATTTTCCCTGCGATAAAGTCGATCAGATTCGGCCGGGGATAATACAGGAATTTTTCCTCCGCATAGATCTCGATTTCGACCTGTCTGTCCAGCTCCCGTAAAGTTTTGGCGGCGATCGTCCCGGCCAATCCGTTTCCCACAATGGTCACGTTCATTTAAAATCACCTCTCCGGGAAAAAGTTATCCGACCTTCTGAAAAAATTCCTTTCCCACTCCGCATTGAGGGCATACCCAGTCCTCCGGTAACTCCTCAAATGGAGTTCCGGGATTGATCCCGTTTTCCGGATCTCCTTTGGCAGGATCATAAATATAACCACAGGCGGTGCATTCCCATTTTTCCATTCAAACCCTCCATTTATGGATTTATCTTGGATTCCTCTTTTTTCTTCATCGGCTTATTACAGCAGACGAGCGTTCCGATCCCCGCTTTGGTCACTCTCACTTCCTGGCCGCAGATAGAACACACATACGTTTTCCCCTGTTCTGCCATAAGAATTCCTCCTTTCTTTTATATTGGATGTCGCTTCAATCCGCTGGAGCGTAACACACGTGCAGGTTTGGTCTTAGGAATCCGGTTAAGTCTTAATTATAATGAAATCTCATTCTGTGTCAATTTGTCCGCCCCTGATACCGGAAATTTTCCTTGATTTCATTGCCCTTTTGCATTAATATTTTTGCCCTGAGATGAATTGAAATGAAAAAGAAAGCGGTTCTTTGCTTGATTCTGGGCTGGTTCGTTCCTGGTCTCGGCCATGTGGCCGCAAAAAAATTCTGGCGCGGCGCCATATTCTTCATTTGCATTCTGGCCATGACTGCTCTGGGAATCCTCATCGGAGGAGAAATCTACCCGTTCCCTAATTTTTTAAAGAAGATCTTCAAGTTCCTTCCGGCAATCCCTATGGATAATCCTCTGACGATTCTCGCCTTTTTTGCCGATTTGGGAAACGGCCTGATCTTTATTCTTTCCAAATTTTTTGCCTTGGCCACAGGGGATTTGCGCCGGGCGACTTTTGAATATGGGACAGCCTATATTGCCGGAGCCGGGCTCTTGAATTATTTGATCGCTCTGGATGCTTTTGACATCGCTCTGGGAAGGAAGAAATGATTTTCCGAAGCCATTTCTTTTCCATGATTTTATACGCCTTTTTCGTCTCCGTTGTCCTCGCTCTTCTCCGAAGAAAAGAACGCAAAGCTCAAATCAAATATGGACTGTTCCTCTTTTTAATTATGGTCGTCGGGTCTCTCATTTTTGGCTGGCTGATGTATCTCTTCACCCTGTGATTTTTTCATTCTGCTTTTTCTTTAACGGCGCGGCGCGATATGCTATAATTTTTTTCATCTCATGATTGAGCTCTATCGCGTCTGGAAACAATACCAGAAACCCTATTGGGCGCTTTCCGAGGTCACGCTCACGGTGAAGAAAGGGGAATTCTGCTTCATCACCGGACCCAGCGGATCCGGAAAAACCACCCTCCTCAAAACCATCTTCCGGGAGATTTTTCCGACCCACGGCCAGATCATCATCGCCGGCAAGAACATTCTCCGCATCCCGAACCACAGAATCTATCTTCTGAGAAGGAACATGGGGATCGTCTTTCAGGACTTCCGCCTGCTCTTTCATAAACGGGTTTTTGACAACGTGGCCATCGCCCTCCAGGTTCTGGGCGTGCCTGCCAAAGAGATAAAACGGAAAGTCTTCATCGCCCTGCGCATGGTGAATCTTCATCACCGGATATGGGACTATCCAGCGCATCTTTCCTACGGCGAACAGCAACGGCTGGCCATCGCCCGGGCCGTCGTTAATAATCCGCGCATTTTGCTCGCGGACGAACCCACCGGAAATCTGGATCCCGAGCTGGCGTTCGAGATCATCAGCCTGTTCAAGGAAATCAATGCGCAGGGAACAACCGTTATTATCTGCACCCACGATAAAGAGGTCATCCGGCATTTCGGCCTGAAAACCTTCTTTCTTCATGAAGGAAAGCTTTTGCGAAAGGAACTCGATTGATGGTCCGGAAAATGAAATATTTTCTCAAAGAGACCATGAACAACCTCTGGCAGTATAAAACCCGGAATATCTTCTCAGTGACCATCATCTGCCTTTCCTTTCTCATCGTGGGCACTTTCCTCTCCCTTTCCAATAACCTCCGCTTCAAGGCGCAGGAACTTTCCAAAAACCTGGTCCTCATTTTTTACCTGCAGAACGATTTGCCCGAGGAATACCTCCGTCTGATTGAAGGGGAAATCAAACGGCCTCCCTTTATCGCCAATGTCCGCTACGTCCGCACCGAGGATGCCCAGCAAAAATTCCTGAACAATTTTCCCGAACTTCAGGAAATCGTGGAAAATCTGGAAAGCAATCCTTTCCCGGCCTCGTTTGAGGCCACTTTAAAAGATCCGGAGACCAAGACGTCGACCATAATGAATTTCATCGCAGACATAAAAAAAATGGACGGCATTGAAGACGTTCAATTCAACCGCGATTGGGCCGAAAAGATGCATTCGCTGAGCCGGCTGGCTCAGGCCGTCGGTTTTTTTCTGGGCGGGATCCTGATTCTCGCCTCATTTTTTATCATCTCCAACGTCATCAAGCTCAATGTGTTTGCCCGGAAGTCAGAAATTGACATCCTCCGCCTGGTTGGGGCCACCAATACTTTTATCCGGATCTCTTTTCTCATGGAAGGCACGATCCTGGGGATCACAGGAAGCCTGCTCTCCCTGCTTTTTCTCTATTTTCTGAACAGGCTGTTTCCCATCTATCTGGGAGCTTCTCTGGGCGCTTTTCAAGAACTCATCAGTTTCCGTTATCTCACTTTCTCCCAAGCGTTCAACCTGACGGCTGGGGGCGCTATTGTGGGATTTCTGGGAAGCTTGAGCTCTCTTTCCCGTTTCCTGAGGATCTAACTATTTAAAAAGGATAAGGAGGTCTCATGAGTACTTCCAAACGTCTTTTTCTTCTCGCTTTCATCGCATTCAGTCTGGTTTTTTTTACAGCATCGGCCGTCCCGAAAGCCGCACAGCCGGCCAAGGGGCCAAAGAAAGTCGAAAGCACCGACCCGGCGCTACGCCTGAAATGGTACGCGCAGCATCAAACCTTGAAGGCAGCCACTCCGTATAAGGACCTCAAATGGCGCTTCATCGGGCCGGACATCATCGGCGGCCGCTGCACGGACATTGCGGTGCCCAAGGGCCGCACGCACACTCTCTATATCGGCTCGGCCTCAGGCGGAGTGTGGAAGACCGAGAATTCCGGGATCACCTGGGAGCCGATCTTCGACGAGGCTCCGACTCTTTCCATTGGAGACATTGCCATTGCCGAATCGGATCCAAATATCGTCTGGGTCGGAACAGGCGAAGCGAACATCTTTCGGGCCTCGATCGCCGGCATCGGCGTTTATAAATCCGCGGATGGCGGGAAGACCTGGCAGTACATGGGTCTGGCTGGCACACAGACCATCGGCCGGATCCTCATCCATCCGACAGAGCCGGAGACCGTCTATGTCGCAGCCTCGGGCCACGAGTGGACCTATAATCCCGACCGAGGCGTATTCAAGACGACCGACGGCGGCCAAACATGGCAAAAAATCCTCTATATCAACGAGAAAGTGGGGGCCATCGACCTGGTCATGGATCCCCGGAATCCCGACACTCTGATCGCTTCAATGTGGAACCGGATCCGGCAGCGCTGGAGCGATCCTGTTCCGGGTGGGGAAGACGGCCTGTTCAAGACGACCGAAGGCGGCCAAACATGGAAGGAACTGACCCAGGGCCTCCCCGACACCCGGATGACGGGGCGGATAGGGATAGACATATGCCGGAGCAAGCCCGATATCGTCTACGCCTATGTCGACAATCACTCGGTACTCCGTGTGCCGCAACCAGGGGAGCACGATTCCTACGGCCGCCTGAGAACTTACCCGGATATCGTCGGGGCGGAAGTTTACCGGTCTGATGACCAGGGCGAGACCTGGAAAAAGGTCAATCCTTCGGATCAGCTGTTTGAGCGGTTCGGCGGCACGTATGGATGGGTGTTCGGTCAGATCCGCGTGGATCCCAGCAATGAAAATACGGTGTACCTCATGGGACTGGGCCTGTACAAATCGACGGATGGCGGCAAGTCCTGGACGGGCCTCAACTGGGAAAACCTCCACGGCGACCACCACGGACTGTGGATCGACCCGAATGATTCGAATTACTTGATCAACGTGAATGACGGCGGGGCCAATGTCTCCTATGACGAAGGAAAGAGCTGGCGCGATTTCTATAAGGGCATCCCGACCATCCAGTTCTACAATGTCGCCATCGACAGGCAGAAGCCGTTCGCGGTTTACGGTTCGGTCCAGGACTGGGGAACATACAGAGGAGTGGGCGTTGCGCCGCTGCAAGAGCAAGGCCGCCGCAGGCGGTCCCCGTCGGTCCGCTGGGAGGGAGCGCCGGGCGGTGAGGGAACCCATATTGCGGTTGATCCCACCGATCCGAACACAGAGTATGCCTCATCCTTTTATGGGCGACTCGAACGGTCCGAGTACAGGGACGGCGTCTGGACGAGTAAGGAGATTTATCCCAAACCCGCGGAGGGCGAACCCGCATTCCGGGGGCAGTGGCTGGCCGCGACAATCATCTCGCCGCACAATCCCCATGTCCTCTATCACGGATTCCAGTATGTTTTTCGCTCCATGAACAAGGGGGAAACATGGGAACGGATCAGTCCGGATTTAACCGCTTTTGATCCGCAAAAGCAGGGCAAGCTTCCCTATGCCATCCCGTTCGCGACGATCACAGCCATCGCCGAATCGCCGTTCAAGTTCGGGCTGGTCTATACGGGAAGCGATGACGGCCGCGTCCATGTGACCAAAGACGGCGGGTCCACCTGGACCGAGATCACAGCTGGACTGCCTTTCAACAAACATGTCTGGAGTATCGTCGCATCCAAGTACGATCCGGCCACCGTCAATATCACGCTCGTCGGGCGGCATGACGACGATTTCGCTCCCTATGTGTACAGGTCGACCGATTACGGCAAGACCTGGGTGGATATCTGCGGAAATATTCCCGGCGGCCCGACCAATGTCATCCGCGAGGACCCGAAGAAAAAGGACGTTCTCTATGTCGGGACCGACTACGGAGTCTATGTGACCACGGACGGGGGGAAGACCTGGAACTGCCTCGGCAGCGGTCTGCCCAATGTGCCGGTCTGGGACCTCCAGATCCACCCGCGGGACAATATGCTCGTTATCGCCACGTACGGCCGTGGGATGTGGGCCATCGACGACGTCGCCGCTCTTCAGAAATAATTTCCGGAGTGAGGGGAAGCCAAATTCTGCTTGGACTTCTTCCCTTCAACTGGATGAGGAACGGACTTGAGGCCCGGAGATCGGCCGTTGCATCTCCTCATAATTTAAAATTTAAACGGGAGAAAAAACAAATGATAAGAAATATCCGCCCGATAATGGTCCTGATTTTTGCACTCCTGATATGCGTCCGCTGGACAAACGGCGATTCCTGCACGGTGATCGCCGTGGGCAAAAAGGCATCCACGGACGGATCGGTCATTATATCCCATACGGATTGTGGATTCGATTCAAGAATCTTTGTCGTCCCGGGCCGCACATACAAGCCCGGCGAAAAAGCGCCTGTTTACTGGGGAATTCAGGATGTGAATCGCCCGCTGCTGGACGATGGGGAAGTCATCGGTTATATCCCCCAGGCCGCCCGGACGTATACGTATTTTCATTCGGCCTATCCTCACATCAATGAATTTCAACTGGCCATTGCGGAGAGTACCCTTTCCCAGCGGGATGAACTTGTGGTCAACCGCGAAAATGGAAAGCAGATCATGACGGTCGAACAGGCCATGGTCTTTGCCCTGCAGCGCTGCAAGAAAGCCAGGGAGGCCGTTCAATTGATCGGGGACTTAATGACCACATACGGATTCCTGCCCTCCAGCGGCAACGGCTCTGAAGCCTTGGTGATTGCCGATCCCGAGGAAGGATGGATATTTGAGGTGTTTTCCGTCGGGCCGGGTTGGACTCCCGAAAGCCATAAGCCCGGCGCTGTCTGGGCGGCCCAGCGTCTGCCAGAGGATGAAGCAACGATCATCCCCAACTGGAGTATCATCAAAGAAATTCATAAGGAAGATCCGCTGAACTTTATCACTTCTCCCAATTACATGCAGGAGGCCGTCGATCGGGGATGGTACGATCCTGAAGGCGGCCGCCCTTTCATCTGGCAGGAAGTGTATTCTCCATTGCCCAGGGAATGGGCGACCGGCCGCTTCTGGCTTTTCTACACCACCGTTGCGCCTCACTCCGCCAACTGGCCTGACCGCAATCTCAATAACGACCCCTACAAAGGCCTTAACCAATATTACCAGTATGTGGAGCCTCTGTCTCTGTATCCATTCTCAGTCCGACCTGAGAAAAAAATTTCTGTTCAGGATGTCATGGCTCTCCAGAGGTCGACATTTGAAGGGACCATCTATGACCTGACCTCCGGACCTGAGTGGCTCGTCCCTGACGGAAAGGGAGGATTCAAGAAAAGCCCTCTGGCCACTCCATTCCCCAGTTCGGATCTCAAAATCCTGCTCAAACTGACCAATCGCCGTCCGGTCGCACGTCGGATGGGACAATACGGTATGATATGTCAGTTACGAAGCTGGCTGCCTGACGCCATTGGAGGTGTCTACTGGGTCTATCTGGACAATCCCTATTTCAGTCCGTACGTTCCCATTTATGCCGGCAATCTGTCGGTCGCTGAACCGTACAATATTTATGACCCGGAAAACTATGACGAGAAATCCGCCCGATGGGCCATAGATTTTGTCGACAACCTGGCCAACTTAAAATTCCAGGAAGCGGTCAAAGATGTGTGGGCCGTAAGAAATCCGTTTGAGGAAGAAATATTTCAGAAACAATCTCAAGTCGAAGGAGACGCCCTTCAGCTCTATCAACAAGAGCCCCGGAAGGCCCGCGAATATTTGACCCAGTATTCCAACAGCCTGATGAACCGGGTTCTGGAAATATATCACACACTCAGAAATACTTTGATTTCCAAATATACAAACAACAAATCGTGAAACCGGGAAAAGAGAATCCGCGAGGCGGCCTGGGGATGAGGAATTCCCGTTCGGAGCCTACTGCTTCTGAATCACAATCTCTACACGACGGTTCTTCTGACGGCCTTCGGGATTGTCCGATCCGTCGGGATTAACGTTCAGGGCGACTGGCTTTGTCTCACCGTATCCGAATGTGACCAGAGCCTTGGCATCGACGCCGCCGTTTTTCACCAGCCAGCTTTTTACCGATTCCGCCCTCTTCTCGGACAACTTCTGATTGTAATCATCATCGCCCTTGGAGTCTGTGTAGCCGGCAATCGTCACTTTTGGGCTTTTATAGGCCTTGATGACGGACGCAATCTTTTTTAAAATCTCAACCGCGTCCTCGCGGACGTCCCACTTATCGAAATCGAACAGAATATCGCCCGGCAAATCGATCCGGACCTCGGTCCCGGTTTCCCTCGCGCCCAGATCCTTGAGGGATTTCATAAGCTCGATGCGGGACGTTCTGATGTCCCTGGAAACTCCGATGACCTCAACGACCCGATAGGTAATCTTTTTTGCTCCACGGTCCGGCCCGAGGGATTTGAGCGCCCGGATGGCCCGTGTCTGGGCATCGGGCGGGATCAACCATTCATCTTGTTTCTGCTGCGGGGCGAAGCCGCCAACGCCGTTCCAGGCGGCCGCAAAAAACACAGCCGATAAACACAGCACAGCGAAAAGATTCAGCGAACGTCTGTAGGTGTTCATGGACACACTATCAGAGGCCCAGCTTGATGTTACCGAACGGCGATACTTCAGGAATGGAAATAGTGATGGTTTCGGGATTATCCACCGGCTGCGGGAATTTGACCCAGAACCCTTTGCTTTTTCCCTTGTCCACATCGTACCAGAACCGTCCACCGTCCGAGTTGTCATACATAGGCCCGGCGATAAACATGCCATCCGAGTCCTTGAGCGGATAGTATTTCTTCTGATTTGTCTCATCCATAATGTAACATCGTCCATACAGGATTCTCACGCTCTGTTTGCTGTCTCCGGTGTTGCGGATTCGGAACTTGACCGTGATGATGTTATTCTGGACCTCAAGTGAAACGAGGTCAACCTCGACGCCTTCCAGCGTATCGTGAGCTTGAGTCTGGACCACCTGCTGTGCCGAAACCAGCAGTGGCATAACGAAAAGACAGAGCGCCGCTGCGAAAAGAATTTTTTGAATAGTCATGTGCACCTCCTTCCCCATATTTGACTTATTCTAGCACATTCCTACGAGGAGTTGAAATCCAAAATGGCCTATGGAGGATTAAGAGGTGTTTTCCGCTGCGATTTTTTTGACCTGAAATTCCGCATGTGTTATAAACGTTAAGTACGGAGTCAGAACAATGGCCAATAAAAAAAGTCGTGACATTTTTTCTCCCGTTATTGTTTCTTCTGCTTCCGAATGTGTCCGCCGCAAAAAAGGATGAATATAAACAATGGATAGAGGAAGAGGTGAATCTCATCATTACCGATGCCGAAAAAGCGGAATATAAGAAATTGAAGAAAGACGAAGACAGGGAACAATTCGTCAAGCTTTTCTGGGCCAGAAGAGACCCCACTCCCGCCACGGAGAGGAATGAATTCAGGGAAGAGTACTATCAAAGGCTGGAATACGTGAAAGACGCGTTTTACTTCGGATACAAAACAGGAACGAGAACGGACATGGGGAAAGTGTATCTTTACTTCGGACGGCCGGCCCGGGTTTTCCGGCAGGACCCGCGTGTTGAAATCTGGGTCTATCCGACGCAATCCTGGATGAATATTCCCAAGGAAACATTCTCTTTTATCTTTTCTTCCGTCGATACGAGCTGGAGCAATGAGGAGCGAACCAAAGATCTTCAGACCCAACAGGATTCCGCCGGTTTCTCCCTGAACGTGGAAAAGACCGATTCGCGAGTGCTTCAGGTATTCTATGGCTATCCCAAACATATACTTCTCTACCCAGATCTGAAAAAGCTTCCTGAGTATAAGAAAGCCATCTCTTTTTCTTCCGAATCTTTCGAAGGAAAACTCATCCAGCAACGGAATTCCTCCCTGGAAGATATCGGCCCGATTCGCTTTGAGAAGACCATTGTCTATGTGAAAGCGGCAAACCTGAGCAGCTATGTGACATTCCTGGTAAAAATTGATCCGGGAGAGAAAAGAAAGGCCTTCGAAAAAAAGGTGATCTGGTTTGGAAAGCTCGAATCCGAAAGTTATTCATCCGATTTCAGGGAAGAAAAAGTCCCGTCCGAGGAAAAAGAATCCCTTGTCTATCAGTTCGGCTTTCCGGCTCTGCCTGGTGAGTACACTCTCTTTCTCGGTTTCTATACTCAAGACAAGGAGACCTATTCACTCCAAAAGGATACGTTGGAAGTGCCCAATTTCTGGGGTCAAGAGCTTACCCTTTCTTCACTCATCGCCTCTGCCCAGATTCAGGAAACGCAAGCGGCCGCCAAAAAGGCGGAATTCGATGTTTTTTCCTTCGGCCACTATCTCCTCAAACCCCCCAGCAACCAGGAATACACCCATTCAGAAATCCTGAATGTATTTTATTACATCTATAATCCGACCGTTGACGCCAACCAGACGTGTTCCATACTCAGCGAATTCACGCTTAAAAAAGGAGAGAAAACATTCAAGATGACTCCTCAAAAAAAGCAACAGATCGTCAAGGAAGGAGAGGTCCTGCTTGAAGGCACAAGAATTCCTCTCTCCGCTCTCCCCGGACCCGGCGAATATGAGCTGACCGTAAAAGTCACGGATGAACTGACCCAAAAGACTGCCAGCCAGAGGCTGGTATTTTCGGTCCTTTAGTCCTTTTACCGGATGTTCGCGAGATCCCTCTTAAGATTGCCGATCAAACGCTGAAATTCGCTGAACTTCATTGATATGAAATAGATGGAAGAGCATATCCATTGCTCAAGAGGGGCCCTGGAGAGTCCCTGTATCTTCTCGACCAAACCTACCCGCTCCCCCTAGGCCTTCGAATACACATGGACTCTCCAGGACCTATCTTTAATTTCTATCGGTTTGGGTTCCTGATTTCGGACCGGGGATAAGTTGACACTCGGGGAAGATTGTCCTAAAATTCTTGATAATGGCATCGCTGGGTCAGGAATTAAAGAGAGAGAGAGAGCTGAGGGACATTTCTCTCAATGACATTGCCCATGCGACAAAAATCAACATCCAGTTCCTCAAAGCTCTGGAAGAGGACCGGCCGGATCTGCTTCCAGGAAAATTCTTCATCAAAGGCATCCTCCGGGCATATTCCAAATATATCGGTCTTGACGAAGACTATGTCCTGAACACGTACTACCAGGACGCTCTTTTTCAGGAGTCGGAGGACCAGAAAGAAGAAAAAAAAGAAGGCCATATCCGAAAGACCAATTTTTGGCGCCGGCAGAGTCTCACGATCGCCCTTCTTCTCCTCTTTTTGGTTGCGGCTTGTTCCATTTATTTCTTTCTCTGGCGTCCTTCAAAAACCCGACCCCCCGCTTCTTCACCGGCCGTGCCGGCCCCCCTTCAACCGGAAAAAGTTCCGGTCATCGCTCCTCCCATCGAGGAACCTGTCTTACAAAATGAGGAAAAAACGTTGAGCCTTGAAATATCTTTCCAGGCCGAGACTTGGATTCAGGTCTACGCCGACGGAGAGCTCAAAATAGATGGCCTCAAGTACAGCGGGGAAAGAGTCATTGTGACGGCTCTTCAGGAATTCCTCTTGAACATGGGCAACGCCGGCGGGATCTCCTACACCATCAACGGCAAACCGGGAAAGCCTCTGGGCTCCTCAGGGACCGTAGTCAAAAATATCCGTATCTCCCTCGATAATTATTCACAGTTTCTCCTTCCGGCAGAACAATCCCTGAACAAGGAAATTTCCATCCCCTGACAGAAACACCATGGAAGATGCAAAGAAAAAAGGCTCCCGCATCATCGGCGCCCTCATTCTGTTCCTCATTGTTCTTTTCTTCACCATTGAATTTTTCATCCGCGAATCCCAGGAATTTTCGCCCACCAAAGTTACGAATATCCTCCTCGCCTCTCTCCAGATCATCGTCCTTCTCCTGGCCCTCATACTTTTCTTTGTCCTGGGAAGGAACCTGATTAAGCTCTATTTGGAGAGAAAACGGAAGGTTGTCGGCTCACGGTTCAAAACAAAGCTGGTTCTCTTTTTCACCGCGCTGTCCTTTATTCCCACCCTCCTTCTCTTCCTGTTCGCCAGCGACCTGATCAGCCGCAACATCGAGCAGTGGTTTAAGACGCCTCTCGACTATATTCTGGAGGACACCAAAAACGTGGCCGACGGCTTTCGCCTGACCACGGAAGAAGACGCCCTCCACTATGCCCAGGAGCTGAACCGGGAAATTCTCAATAAAAAACTCCTCCAGCCCGAAAACAGGCCTCAACTGGAGGAATTCATTCGCAAAAAACTGATGGAGTACAAGCTGGATGAAATCGGGATTTTCCTGGGAGATGAGGAACTCTTTTCCTTCCTCAATCCCAACCTCCCCCTCCAGCACTACCGCGACATCAAAACCAATATCATTCAAAGAGCGCATCTCGGAGAGCTCCTCAAAAGCGTGGAGCCCATGGGCACCGGAGAAATGATCCGCCGCGGCATTTCCTCGAATATTCCCGAAATCGGAGATGTCCTGGTCACCACGGGCAAGTTCCTTCCTCAGAACTACGCCCAGAGGATTAAGAATATCATCGCCGATGTCCAGAAATACCGCCAGATGAAGCTCCAAAAGAATTCCGCCAAAACCGTCTACTTGATGACGCTCATCTTCGTCACTCTGCTGATCGTCTTTGCCGCTTCCTGGATCGGCTTTCACCTGGCCAAGGGTATCACCGTCCCCATCGAAAAACTGGCTCATGCGACCAGAGAAGTATCCAGGGGGAACCTCCGGGTGAAAGTCGAAGATCCCGCCTCTGATGAAATCGGGAGTCTCATCGACTCCTTCAACCAAATGATCTCTGACCTGAAAGAAGGCCAGGACAATATTGCCCAGAAAACATCCGAACTGGAGGCCAGAAAGCAGTACATCGAAACCATCCTCAACAACATCACGACGGGCGTCATCGCCATTGACGCTCAGGGGACGATCACGACGATCAATCCCACAGCCAGGGAGATGCTGGCTCTGCCGGATAAGAATCCGGTCGGGAAACACTATGAGGACATCCTGCACCACGACCGGTACAAAGATTTCCTGCAAAATATCAAATGGGGAATCAAGAACAAACACCGGCTCTCCAACAAGGAGGTTACCATCCTGTTCAACGGCCAGCAGACGACCATCACTCTGGCTCTGTCGCCCCTGCATCAGTCCAACTCCGAATTCTCAGGGCTGATTATCGTCCTGGATGATTTGACCCAACTCATCAAAGCGCAAAAATTCGCCGCCTGGAAGGAAGTGGCTCAGAGAGTGGCTCACGAAATTAAAAATCCTCTGACTCCCATTCAGCTTTCGGCGGAAAGAATCATCAAAAACCTGAAAAAGAGTAACGCCAATTCCACAGAAGTCATCGAGGAAGGAGCGAAAATCATCATTCAGGAATCGAAAACGATAAAATCTTTGGTGGACGAATTTTCGGACTTCGCCCGTTTGCCGAAGGTCCAGCTCCAGAACGCTGACATTCATCAGATCATCAGCCAGATTGTGATGCTTTTCAAAGGCATCTTTGCCGATATCGAATTCGAAGTCCACTTTTCTCCGGACATCCCGTCTCCCCTTCAGATAGACCCGGAGCAAATGAAGAGAGTTTTTATCAACCTCATTGACAACGCCATCGAAGTGATGAATAAAAAGGGCAAAATAGTCATTCAAACGACATTTGACGCTCCGCTCAGGCAGGTGAAAATCGAAGTGTCAGACACCGGCCCTGGCATTTCTGCCGAGGATAAAGAAAAGCTGTTCCTCCCCTACTTTTCGACGAAAAAGAAAGGAACAGGCCTGGGCCTCGCCATCATCGACCAAATTATCAAAGAACATAATGGCACAATCCAAATCCAGAACAACCGGCCGAGCGGCGCAAAATTCACCATCCAAATACCCGTATAATGAAAGACAAAATTCTAGTCATAGACGACGAAGTCAGCATCCGCTCTTCCCTGCAGGGAATACTGGAGGACGAAGGATATTCCGTCCAAACCGCAGAAACGGGAGAGGGAGGTCTTCAACTCCTGAAAAATCAGAATTTCGGCCTCATCCTCCTGGACATCTGGCTGCCGGAAATGAGCGGGCTGGAAGTCCTCGAACAGGTCCAGCAGATGGAAGACCGTCCTCAGGTCGTGGTCATTTCCGGCCACGGCACAATCGAGACGGCCGTAAAAGCCACGAAATTCGGCGCTTTTGACTTCCTTGAAAAGCCGCTCTCTTTAGAGAAAGTCGTGGTCACGGCGAAGAATGCCCTGCGGCAGGCGAAGCTGGAGGAGGAAAACATCCAGCTCCGGGAAAAAATAAAGGCGCGGTACCATCTGGTGGGAAAAAGTCCCTTATTTCAAAAACTGCGGAAAGATATCAAAACAGCCGCTCCCACCAACGGCCGCATCCTTCTCTTTGGAGAAAACGGGACCGGCAAGGATCTCATCGCCCACCTGATCCACCAGCAGAGCCGCCGGAAAGACAAACGGTTCATCGAAATCAATTGTGCGGCCGTTCCGGATGAGCTCATCGAGAGCGAGCTCTTCGGCTACATCAAGGGATTCTTCATGTCGGCCAGTAAAGATAAAAAAGGGAAGCTCCTCCTGGCCGATGGAGGAACTCTGTTTCTTGATGAAATCGGCGAAATGAGCCTTAAAACACAGGCCAAGTTCGTGAAGGCGATAGAAGAGCAAGAATTTGAGCCTTTAGGTTCAACAGAAACTGTCGGCTTTGATACTCGAATTATTGCCGCGACGAGCAAAAAACTGAAAGATCTCATTGTCCGCGGAAAATTCAAAGAAGATTTATTATTCAAACTGAATGTCATTCCCTTGACAATTCCACCCCTGCGGGAGAGGACCGAAGACATTCCCCTATTGATCAATTACTTTCTGAAATATTTTTCCGCCGAGTACGGAAAGAAATCCAAAACCATGCACCCGGAGGCGATACGGGCCTTTCTCAATTATTCCTGGCCGGGAAATGTCAGCGAACTCATGAATGTCATCGAGAGATTCGTGATCCTGGTCGAGGAGGAGGAAATCGGGCCGTCCCATCTTTCCCTCCTTGTTGAAGCGAGGGAGCAGGAACAAATGCCGGGACTTAACAACCATACCCCTCTGGGCCAGGCCTCCCGGCTGTTTGAGAAAAACTATATCCATAGGGCTCTTATCAAAAATAACTGGAGCCTCGCCAAAACGGCCAGTGACCTCAAAATCAGCCAGGAAGGTCTCAACGAAAAAATTAAGTCCCTGAATATCACATTTCTTGATTGACGTATCCAGACATGCCTCTTGATCAAGCCGAAGCCATCATTCTCCGCAGCTATCCGATTGGAGATCAGGATAAAATCGTTGTTTTTCTCACCCATGAAAAGGGGCTGATGAAGGGAATCGCCAAAGGAGCCCGAAAATTCGGGAATCGCTTCGGCAGCAGTCTGGAGCCCATGTCACTGGTGAATATTTTCTTTTACGAAAAGGAAAAGAAAGACTTAGTCACTGTCAGCAACTGTGATTTGCTGGAATCGTTTTTTGAGATCCTGAAGGACCTCAAGACATCCTTCACCTGCGCGTACTTCACGGAGCTCATCGAGGAATTCTTTCCCTCCAGAGCCAGAGAAGATCTGATCTTCCGCCTCCTTCTCTCAACCCTCCAGGTGCTTAAAGCCAAAAGGGATTTAAGCTCATTGACGCGCTATTTTGAGGTCTGGTTCCTTCAGATCAACGGATGGCTTCCGGATTTCCGAAGGTGTAAAAAATGCCGGAAACTCCTCGCCGAGTCCGGCTGGCTCTCCCCTAAAAAGGACGGCGTCTACTGCTCCGCCTGTGCTCCGGATAAAAAAGAGGAGACCCGACCGGAACTGAACACGTTTATCCACTGGACCAAAAAAAATCCGCCTTCACAAACGGATTCCCTTCCCTTTTCACCGAAAGAAATCAAGGCCGCTCAGAAAACGCTCCAGGGGATTATCATCTACCACCTGGAGAAAGAGCCTCAGAGCCTCCGCTTTCTCAAAGATTCGAGTGCTTTCCAGTCGCCAAAAGATTGAAATTCGGGGACGCCGGACGATTGGATTTAAAAGCCAATCTTGATCCCGATGAGGCCGACCACTCCGCTGAGATCGATCTTTCCCTTGCGGGCTCCTGAAAATGTGTATTCTTATTCGGCTTCAGCGGGAACATATTCCAAAAGCTCATCCAACAGGAAAACCGTCATGTTCCGATTTTCCTTCGTTATTTTAAACGAAAACATCTGGGAATAGCCACCGGAGGCCAGGACAAATAATACCGCGAGAACGGCCGGAATTGTTTTCATCTTATTCTCCTTGTTCGTTTAGATCCTCCAGTGAACGCCATTCCTATTGTGACCTATGGCTGCGCCACTCCCCTCGCTTCGGTGATTCCCGCGTCACATCACTGACCGGTTCACACTTTTCAAATCTTAAGGACCGGAAATTCAGGGGAAAACTCAATACTGCTGGAAAAGCTTCCCCCATTCCGTTTGAAGGATCCGCCCGGTCCTCTTCCGGCCAATGAAAGGATGCCAGAAATAGTCATGAAAGATGACCGAAGCCACATACGACCAGGGCACAAGAGGCGACCGCAGCAGGAGTTTTTCAAAACGCTTCAGCGGACCCCAGTAAATGAGCTTCTGGCCGCGGCTGGCGAATGTGTTGCGTCCTTTCTGGAAATGAAAATTGACCTCCGCAATATCCTCGCCGACGATGTCGATGGCGCGGACGTCGCCGCAGCCGAGCCCTGCTTCATGGGCGAGCCGGATGAAAGCGAGTTCCATCGGTTCAAAACCCATCATCTTCGCGGCCACCGCATCTATGGCCACCTGATCCGCACTGGCCAAGATGAAATTCTTTATCGAAGGAACCATGCAGCGGGGCCCCGGTCCGTCTCCGGCGATCGTCCCGTCCATCACGGCAAAAATTCCCGAGTGAATCTCTTTCTGGATGGTGAGCAAATCCACCAGTGTCTCGTGGATCACGGAATGCGTCCAGTGTCTCCGCTCATGGAGGAGTCCGCCAAAGGCATTTTTCATCGCTCCGGTCATCGTCGTGAACACGTGAGTTTTCATCGTCGGGAGGTGGATGATGTTTTCCCCGATCATTCTCTTGGGAATCTCGACGCCCTTGGGGAAGATCTTGTCCAGAACCCGGATTTTCCCCTTCGGCTCGTACCGCACCCATTCTTCATTCTCGTAGAGATGGATGTTGCGCAGCCCGTATTTCCGGACGACCGGGAGATGCTTGTTGGCTTTCTCCCCCTTTTTCGCTGAGATCACAACTGTGCGGTTGTGGCAGGCATGGATCAGATCCTTCCGGTAGCCGTCCTCGAGCAGAGTTTTGATGACTCCTTCCAGCTGCCAGGGTGGAGTGGAACAAGCGGGATAAAAAAAGTGCCAGGAAATATTGATCTTCAGGGCCGTATCACGGTCCTTGGGCAGAAACATCTGGTAGTCCGCCAGATGCATTAGTTTCTTGTAGTCCTCAAGAACAGTCCGGGGCGTTGTCTTCAGGACAGCCACTTTGGATTTCATCTTTTCCTCATACATAATAGAGAATCACAATCACAGCCAGGATCCAAAGGACAATTGCGATGAGAAGCGGCCGATCCGTAAGGATCAATTCTTCCGGACTACCTCCTTTTCCTTTCTGATGGACAAGATAGAGGTAGCGGAAAATACCGTAAAGAACAAAGGGTGTTGTGTAAATGAGATTCTGGGTTCCGAATTTCTGGATCGTCTCTTCTGATATGGTATAGAGGCAATAGGCGATGAGAGTGGAGGCTGTGACCACACTGATCATTTGGTCGAGGAGGTAGGCGCTGTACTCTTTCAGAATCGGCCGATGGACTGAGGCGCTGTTTTCCAGGAGCACGAGTTCATGTCTCCGTTTGCCCATGGCCAGAAAAAGGGCCAACAGCATGGTGCAGATTAGAAGCCAGGAAGAAATGGGAACCTTGATGACCAGGCCGCCGGCGACTACCCGGATGACAAATCCCGCCGCAATGATAAAAATGTCGAGAATAACGACGTGCTTGAGCTTCAAGGAATATGCCGTTTGAAGAACAAAGTAAACCAGACAGGCCCAAAAAAAGTTTCGGTTCAGGCCAAACGCCATCAGAAGGCTAAGGATGCTCAAAAGGAAGAAGAAGCCGAGCGCCTGATGTGTCTTGATCCGGCCGGAGGCGATGGGCCTCAGGGATTTCTTCGGATGATGACGATCCTCCTTGATGTCAAAAACATCATTCCACAAATACAGGGAGCCGGAAAGAATACAAAATACAGCAAAGGCCGCTGCGGTCTTGAGCAGAAGGGACACATCAAAGAATTTTTTGGCGAAAATATAGGCCGCAAAGACAAAAAGATTCTTGGCCCACTGGGAAGGCCGCAGAGATTCGACGATGTCCAGGACCTTCATTTCTTGACCGGGATCATTGGTTTTTTATAGAAAGAATATTTTATAGAAAATGCGGCTTTGAAGCAATTCTTAAATCCAATTCCTTTTTTTGATACAATGGATACGGCCATGAAATTTTTTAAATCTCAGGGATCCCGATCGAAAGAGGAACAGTATTACAAAAAACTGACTATTCGAAATACGTTTCTCACGCTCCTTCTTTTTATCAGCCCCTTTCTGCTCCTTTATCTGGCCGTCAACTATGAGACATCATCACTCATCAAGAACCAAATCTACAATCGGCTGGCCGATACCGTGGACGAAAACCTCAAGACCATCTACACCTTCCTTCAGGACAGGGAAATGGACCTGATATTCTATTCTCATCTGGACATTGAAAATATCGAGGACGTCTCCGGCTACCTGCCTTTTTTTGAATCCCTGATTGAACAAAAAAAGTGGTTTGATTTTTTCTGCATCGCGGACCGACAGGGAAATATTGTTCTCTCCACAAACACGGACATCCGCGGCAGTATCGCCGATCGAGAGTATTTTAAAATTTCCTTGAACGGAAAGTCCTTCAGCTCGGGCATTTTCTATTCGGATATCTTGAACTTTTCCGTCATGATGCTTTCCCATCCCCTCTTCAATCAGAAGAACCAGATCATCGGCGTTGCCGCCGCCTCGCTGAACCTCAAGAATTTCTACAACCTTCTCTTCGACATGCGAATCGGGAAAACCAGCGAGCTCTTTCTCGCGAGTCCCGAAGGATTCCTCCTCTCTCCGACCAAACTCGGCGGAAAGCCGTTCATCAGCAAAGCGTTCTTTGAAAAGGAAAAAAATCCGCACACTGGGGAAAACGGCGTGATGACGCACGTGGATTACCGCGGACAAAAAGTCCTCTGCGCCTATAAGAAAATGCCGCAGACCGATTTCTATCTCGTGTCCGAGATGGACATCAAGGAAGCCCTCCTCCCTCTGAAAGAAGTCAACCGGATCATTTTCTATCTGTTCATTCCTTTTTTTCTCCTGCTGGCGATCCTGTCCCGGCTGTATTCGCGGAGGATGACGACCCTCCTCCGCAAACTCACAACGAATCTGCAAAAAGCTTTGGAGAACGCCCGTTCCAAAACAAAGGAAATCGACCAGATCAATGTTGCGCTCACCAAAAAGGTCCAGGAAAGCGAACGCCTGACCCAAGAACTCCGGTTATCGGAGGAATACATTTTCAGCCTGATCGACAGCATCTCTTTGGGCGTGATCGGACTGGACCTCTCCGGAAAGATCACGCATGCCAATAAAGAAATCAAAGAACTCTTTAATCTGGAGGACCTGAAGAAAGGGCAGGATATTTTTACGGCCCTTCCCATGCTCACCGATCGGGATATTGAGGTCACATTTGAAAACACCATTCTGACCGGTCGACTCCACCATCTCAACGAGAAGAAGATTGACCGCGGGAAGGGGGAGGAATTCTTCAACCTGTCGTTCTTCCCCATCGAAAACAGTCGCGGCGAAATCCTCGGCGTCACATTCCTCATTGAAAACATCACCGAAAGAGAAAAGCTCCGGAAACAACTGGCGGAATATGAAAAGCTTTCCGCTCTAAGCCAGCTCGCCCTGGGAGCGGCGCACGAGATCAATAATCCTCTCCTGGGAATTTCTTCCTATCTGGAAATTCTCAAAGAGGACGCCCCGGACTCCAAAGAGAAAGAAGAGATTGATGTGGTGCTTGAGAATGTCTACCGCATCTCGGAAACCATCCGCGGACTGCTGAACTTTGCCCGGCCCACGCCGCCTCAATTTACAAGGGTCAACATCAATCAGCTCATCGATGACACACTCTCCTTTCTCAGCCATCAGCCCATCTTCCGTAAAGTGAAGATGGACAAAGGGCTTTCCCCTTCTTTGCCCCAGATCACGGCGGACCTGAACCAGATCCGGCAGGTTTTAACGAATATGCTGATCAACGCCGCTCAGTCCATGCCCGCCGGAGGGACACTCCGGGTGGAGACGGCCAAGGTGAAATTTCAGGAAACGATCGAGATCGACATCTCAGACACGGGTGTCGGAATTCCTCCCGAGAATTTGAAAAAGATTTTCCATCCTTTTTTTACCACCAAGAAAAGCCAGGGGACCGGACTCGGCCTCAGCATCAGTCTGAGTTACATCAAAAACCACAGCGGCGACATTGTGTGCCGGAGCGGGATCAATCAGGGAACCACCTTTTCCATTTTTCTTCCCATCCGGCAAAAGGGGAAAAAACTCTTGAAGGATGAGGAGGTCATCTCTTGAGCATTCATTCCATTCTCATCGTCGACGACGAAATTCTCACTCTGAACAATTTGAAAAAGACGCTGGAAAAAGAAGACTACGAAATTCATGTGGCCGATTCGGGCGAAGCGGCTCTTTCCATCATTGAAAAATACAAGCCCCATCTGATCCTTCTCGACCTGATGCTTCCGGGAATTTCAGGCATCGAGGTCCTCAAGCGGATCAAGGAAATGGAAAGAGAAACCCTCGTCATTATGATGACCGCCTACGAAATCCTTGAAAAAGCCGTGGAGGCCATGAAACTGGGAGCCTATGACTACCTGTTGAAACCTTTTAAAATCAATGACCTGAAAAACACGATTCGCCGCGCTCTGGAGACGCTGTCCCTGCGGATCAGAGTCCAGGAACATGTGAAGTCCGAAAAGGGACGGTATTATTTCGGGAAGATTGTCGCCGAAAGCCCAAAAATGAAAGACCTGTTGGAGATGGCGCAGAAAGTGGCGGCCTCCGACAAGACGACCGTCCTCCTTCACGGAGAGAGCGGCACGGGCAAAGAACTCCTGGCCAAAGCCATCCACTACCACAGCCCCCGGGCCGAAAAGCCCCTGGTGGAAATCAACTGTGCGGCTATCCCGGAAAACCTTCTGGAGAGCGAATTATTCGGATACGAAGCCGGAGCCTTCACGGACGCCAAGAAGAGAAAAATCGGGCTGCTTGAAAAAGGCGACGAGGGAACTGTCTTTTTTGACGAAATCGGAGACATGTCCTTGAATCTCCAGGCCAAGCTGCTGAGGGTCCTGGAAGAAGGAACCTTTATCCGGCTGGGCGGCAGTCAACAAATCCGCATCAATATCCGCGTCATTGCGGCCACAAACAAAGACTTGGCCAAAGCCACGGCGAATGGCGAATTCCGATCAGACCTTTATTACAGGCTCAATGTCGTCCCCATTCACCTTCCCCCCTTGAAGGAGCGCCCGGAAGACATCCTGCCGCTGACACTGTCTTTTATGGAGGAATTCAATCACGAGCTCAAGCGTTCGTACAAGGGCATCTCTCAAGAGGCCGCTCAGGCCATGCGCCACTATCCCTGGCCGGGAAATGTCAGGGAACTCAAAAATATCATCGAGAGAATTATGTCCCTTTACTCGGCTGAAGAAATTGGACTGACCCATCTGCCGCTGGAAATCCGCAATTATAGAAAATTTTCACCCTCTCAGAGGATGGAAGAAATTCTGCCCAAAAATTCCTTTCTCACCCTGGACGAACTCGAGCAAAAATATATTGAAAAAGTTCTCGCGCACACGGAAAATAATAAATCTCAGGCCGCCAAAATTCTCGGCATCCACCCCACGTCTCTCTTTCGGAAACTCAAATCCAAAAATTAAATATTATTAATTGAAATGGTTCTCTTCCATTCTGTGGGAGTGAGAAAAGAGATATCCGGAATGGCTGCGCTCCCCTTCAGGTTTTTCACGCCGTTCCCTCTCCGCTCCTGGAGGCGGCTGCGGAACTCGCATCATTAATTTTTTCATTAAAAGAAGATCAAAAAATGGGAGAAAGCTCCCATTTTTTCCAATGCATATCCCTTTTTCGGGAGAAGCTCAGACATCCTCGCCGCCCGGCCAAGCCGGGTGCCCTCCAGGAGCGCCTCGGGAAGGCTAAACCTTCAATGGTCGCTT
>JBAVVD010000067.1:0-1796 GCA_049697115.1 Candidatus Aminicenantales bacterium | reverse complement strand
AGCATCTCGGTGCCGGTCTGGGCTATCTGGTGGAGGATGGTAAATTCCTGTACCTTGGTTTCCAGGGAGTGGATAAGCTCTTCCCTTTCTTCCTCTGTGTTCTTAATCTTGGTTGCGCTCTTAACCATTTCGCTACTCACCCTGAAGCTTTTGCTGCTACCTGTGTCTGGTTCAGGGCACTGTTTATCATCTTCTTCAGCACTTCAATATCAAGGGGTTTGGTGATATGCGGAACCCTGGCTTTCTCCAGAAAATCGCGGGTTGTGCCTTCCATGATGTCTCCGGTAATGAACATTACCCTCCGTGTCAGCGCCGGGGCTATTTCTTCAATGTGGTGGTATAGCTCAATGCCGCTCATGCCTGGCAGTTTGATGTCCAGCAGGATAAGGCTGTACCTTTCCGTCTTGAGCCGCTCCAGGGCGGCATCGGCTGTGTTTATCGTTTCTACGCTGTGTCCCCATTCGGTTAGCAAGCGGCGAAGGAAAGTGAGAATGGCCGCCTCATCATCTACCACCAGTATCTTGGCCCCCCGGGGCTTCTGCGGCTCTTTTTGGGTTTTCTTGGCTTTGTCCGCCTGGGCGGGCTCGGCCACTATGGGTAATTCGATAACGAAGGTAGCTCCCTTGCCTGATTCGCTCTGGGCGTATATCCTGCCGTTGTGCTGGGTGATGATACCGTGGCAGATGCTTAAGCCCAGGCCTGTACCCTTGCCTACCTCTTTGGTGGTGAAGAAGGGGTTGAATATCTTATCCAGGTTTTCCCGGCTTATCCCGGCACCGTTATCGGTCAAGGAGGCCCGGATGTTACCGTTTATCTGTTTTGTCTTTACCAGCAGATTGCCCCTGTGATGTGCTTTGGTCATAGAGTATTCGGCGTTTAGGACGATGTTGAGGAATACCTGCTGTAGCTGGCCTGTGTCCGCCATGGTGAGGGGCAGGTTGGGGTCTAGCTGGGTTTCAACCTCAATGTTATTCACCTTCATCTCGTAGGCGCGAAGTTCCAGGACCTTGGTTATGATGTCGTTGATAAATACATATTCCCGCCCCGTTTTACGCTGATGGGCGAAGACAAGCAGGTTTTCCACAATCTTGGCCACCCGCTGGGCTTCACTGTTAATCACCTGGAGGTCCTGTTTCATGTCATTGGGAATATTCCGGTTCATCATCAGGTGGGAGAAACCGATGACGCCGGTGAGGGGGTTATTTATTTCGTGGGCGACGCCGGCGGCCAGCTGGCCGATTGAAGCCAGACGCCCGGCGAGGTTAAGCTCCTGCTCAAGCTGCCTCTCCCTCTCTTCCGCCTGCTTGCGCTCGGTGATGTCTCTAAATGAAACCAAACCTGCTAATCTTCCCTGATATTCAGTTCTCACACCAATAACACTTATCCATATTTCTCTGCCATCTTTGGTTCTCGTCCGAAATTCGTTCACCTGACGCAGGTCCTTTTCAAGCATGTCTTCGGCAATAATGCTGATAACTCGTTCTCTGTCCTCTGGGGAAACGAAGTCAAGCAGATTCGCTCCAACCGCATCCTCTACAGAATCAAATCCATACGTTTTGGCAACAGCTTGATTTGCAAGCACTACTTTCATCGTTTCGGCATCAATAACAAGCGCACCATCAAGTGCGCTCTCGAATAAGAGTTTATATTTTCTCTCACTTTCCCTGAGTTTCTCCTCCGCCTGCTTGCGGTCGGTGATGTCCCTGGCTATGGTGATGTGGCCCATCGTCTTGCCCCGGCTATCCTTGAGCACGCTGGTGCTGAGCTCGCCGGGGAACTCGGAGCCGTCTACCTTG
>JBAVVD010000066.1:0-1904 GCA_049697115.1 Candidatus Aminicenantales bacterium | reverse complement strand
ACATCAACATTGGTGAAGCGCTGCGCGCTTCAGGAGAAAGGCAACGAAAAACCATCCGCAATTTCACCCTTGACCTTCGTGGGGAAGCCCTTGTAGTGGAGGTAACCGGCGCTGCGCAGCTTTATCGCGCAGCGTCCGTGTTGACCGAAAGGTTATGCGTCTGTGTATGTGCGCCATAGTTTCCTTCTTGCAGCCGGCTTAATTGCAACTTTGACGCGCTTACCGACTGTGGTGGTTACGTAAATCTTGAACAGTCGTATCCGAAGCCACGCAACCAGACGGTTTTTGTGGAAAAGAACTTTCCCAGGTTCGTCGAGTTGCGAAAAGAAGCTCTTTCCATAAAAGGCGTGCCCTTCCTTGCCGTCGCTAAGCTCCAAAGGCAGTTTCGAACAGAGATGCCCCAACTGATGATCCATGCTGGGCATAAGAAAGATGATGCCTTTGACGAAGGGCAAAGACCAACAGTGGTTGGTCACAGTAATTGGGCGGGGACCAGTGTTCGTGAAGGACAGGATATAAACTTCTCGATCAATGATGGTGGGATTGTCGCCGGGGACGAGGCCGACATCAAATACGGCTCTCATGTTGACCATTCGATCTCGAACGGCCAGCCAAAGAGCAAGCCCAGAAATGAATATCGTCCCGGCAGCAGCCAGCCAATTGGCGAAACTGTTGATGCACTCCCAGGTTTCGCATGGAGCCACTGTCATTCGGCTACCTCGACTGACGCATAACGTGGAGGTGACCGGCGCTGCGCGGCTTCATCGCGCAGCGTCCAGAGAGCGAAGCGAACGGGGTCGACCGCCGGGTTAGAGCCCATTGCTAAGATGCTCCGCGATAAGACCCCAATTGCTGCGGTACTTCTCGTGCTCGGGAATCTTTGAAATTGTGACCTTTCCCCATTTGTCATTCGCGTTTCGCGCTGTGCGGACAACTTCCACAGGAAACACATAGAAAACTGGTTCGCGTACTCCACTGTCTCCAGCCTTAGGCGCTTTGCCGAAGCGAAACCCTCTATTCAGGGCAACGTGAACAACGAACTCACATTCAAAGTTTTTGATTGGGAAACTCTTGTCGTAGTTGGTGGCCCAGCGACTCTTGACTTGAATGCGTGCAGTCTTCGAATTGTCCGGGTTGACGGCTACTAAGTCGTAGCCTGGAAAATTCACATATGCCTTGAAGCAGGAAATACCTTCAATAAGGAGATTTCCAAGCACAAGGAACTCCGCTCCTTCGGACTCTAGTTTTGTGTCTTGTCGGTCAGCCATCGGATGCCTTGGGTTCTAACGTGAAGGTGAGGCGCGGCCCCACAGAAGGAGAGACGAAGTGACGAACGAACAACCGAAACAGGAGGAAAGCGAAGGCACGATGGGGCCGTCGCGCTCGACCGTAGGGTTGGGGGCGTGGTTGCCGATTGAGACTGCGCCGAAAGACGGCACGGCGATCATGGTGGCATGCCATTGGCTTGGAGTCTGCGGCCCTGCGCATTGGGAACTAGATAAATGCGCCAAGAAACCACGCCCGTACTGGACGCACTGGGGCGAAAGAATCTGGGGAGTGCAACGGGTTCGGGCAGACCAGCCGACACACTGGCAACCGATGCCGGAAGCCCCCAACGTAGAGCTAACCGGCGAGGAGCCGGCCTTATCGGCGGAGCGTCCGTGTTGAGCGCCGGGTTGGGGGTTGTTGGCAGCATGGGGATTTTGTTATTGCTTCTTGCCGTTACTGCTTGGTACGTCGATAACGTGGCCGACTGCGGGTTTGGCCGGTACAACCTTTATTGGCTCTTGCGCTGGCTGTTGCAATGTTCCTGCGGTTTTGCATTCGCATACGCACTTGTTTTGTTCATTCGGTGGTTGAAGTGAGGATGTTAAGAATGCACCCCCAGCAACACCAACTAAGCC
>JBAVVD010000065.1:0-11499 GCA_049697115.1 Candidatus Aminicenantales bacterium | reverse complement strand
GCCCACGACTCTGTCAGGAGTTTCAGCCGGAATATGATAGGCCAGCTCCAATCTTTTCCTTTCCGCCTGAAAGGCCACGCCAGAAACTATGCTGTGAATCGCATCCCTCATGTTGAAGGGGATAGATTCAAACTCGATTTTTTTAGCTTCGATCTTGGAAAAATCGAGGATATCATTGATGATGCTCATCAGAGATTCGGCAGATGCTTTGACAGCCTCCATGAACTCTCTCTGTTCCTGGGTCAGGTCTGTTTCGAGGGCGAGTTCGGTCATGCCGAAAATGCCGTTCATGGGCGTGCGAATTTCATGGCTCATGTTGGCCAGAAATTCGCTTTTAGCCCGGTTTGCTTCCAGGGCCAGTTTTCGGGCCTGGACGAGCTCGGTGACGTCGATGAGGTTGATGACCACGCCCTCGTATTGGTTGTTGAGGTAAACGGGCTGGAGGCGAAAAATAGTTTCCAAATCCATGAAAAGTATCTCCAGGATGATGGGAAGAGCAAAAGGCTTGATCTTGAAATCCTCGACCGCCTGCTTAATCTCCTGAGTGGCCAGCTGAGAGTTGAAATCCCAGAGGACCTTGCCCAGCATCTCGGATTTTTCTTTTCTGAGAAGCTTGAGGAAGTATTCATTGATTTCCAGGATTCGGTCCTCACTGTCGATAAAAATGACCCCTTCTTCCATGCCGGAAATCATCGCCGAAAGCTTGGCTGCCTCTCTTTGAATAGCCTCCTCGGCTTTTTTGCGATCGGTGATGTCTTCTCCTGAACTGAGTATTCCGATTATCTGGTCTTTTTCATCGGTCAATAAAGTATTGTGCCAGAGAATAATCCTTTCCTCCCCATTTCTTGTTTGAATGATATTTTCAGCATATTCAAGCAAGTCAATCTCTCTCTGCTGCATTTTTTCAAAAGTAGCTTTTTCTTTCTCTGTCAATCTCTTTGGGAGAAAGTTATCAAACCAGTTTTTTCCGACAATCTCTTTTTCAGAATATCCAAGAATCTCGCCTCCTTTTTTGTTTAGGAGATTCACATTTCCGTTATTATCAAGGATGACAATCATAACTCCGGCAATGTCAAGATACCTTTGAGCCTTATCTCTCTCTGCCCGGACTTCTTCTTCCTGCTGTTTTTCATCAACGATATAGGCAATGTAATTAGCGATAGATTTGAGGACAGAGACAGTGTCTTCGCTAAAAGCATTGAGCTTGTCGTCCTGGAGGTCGAGGACTCCCAGCAGCTTGTCCTTGACCAACAGCGGGATGATTAGCTCAGATTTGGTCTGAGTGAGATGAATGGCGATATACCCCGGCGCTTTGGTGACATCATTGGCCACGATTGTTTTCTTCTGCAGAGCCGCTGTGCCGATAAGCCCTTGCCCCAGTTTTTGTCGATGTCCTCTGGGAATAGGCAGGCCTGTTTTATTCCAGCCGACAAGATAAACAATTTCGTTTGTCTCTTTATCAAAGAGGTTGACTGAGATTTTGTAGAAGCCGAACGACTTGCCGATACTTTCTGCGGCAATGGTTAGGATGGTATCCATATCCATATTCATCGGAATTTCACTTTGGATATGATGAATCAGTTCAAGCTGGGCATGACGTTTTTCCAGTTCTTTTTCTGCACGCTTCCGCTCCGTGATGTCAGTATAGACAGCGACAACCCCTTCCAGTTCAGCTCCTGCTTTAATAGGAGCTGCGGCGACGATGACGTCAACAGGAACGTCGTCTTTACGGTAGCGGACAGTTTCCATGGGTTTTACTATATTTTCATCAAGGGTGGATAGAGTTAAGCCTGATGCCTCTTGTATGACATCTGGTCTGGCAACTATCTCATCAATATTTTTGCCGAGCACTTCTTGGCGCGTATATCTGAAGATTTGCTCAGCTCCAGGATTCCACTCGGTGATTTTCTGCGAGGCATCATAAGTCACGATGGCGTTGGGAGTGCTGTAGAGGACGGAGGCTAGATATTTTTGTCGCTTTTCAAGTTCTTCTTCCACTTTTTGTCTCTCAGCAATTTCCTGTTGGGCTTTTTTATAGAGCTGGGCATTCTCTATGGCCGAAGCAATTTGGGTGCCGAGAGTTTCCATGGCAGCTATATCTTGCTCATTAAAAGCATCATATTTATCACTTTGGATATCGAGCACGCCGATGACCCTATTTCCGCTTTTAATAGGTACGGAGAGTTCCGATTTTGTCTCTTCCCTTTCTTTGCGGAAATAGTAAGGGCTCTTTCTGACATCACCGCTCACCTGAGATTTGCCTGTAGTTGCGGCAGTTCCTATCATCCCTTCGCCCAGGGCAACACGGAGATCTTGAGGAAATGTCCCTATAAAGCCGCCGGAAACAGCCCTTAGAACGAGCTGCTTAGATTCTTCATCAATTAAAAGCAGCATCACGCCATAATAATCAAAGGCGTCACAGACAATCGTCACGATAGCTGAGAGCAGGTCGTCCAATTCCAATTCACTACTCAAGCGTTTGCCCACTCCATAGATTAACGATGTTCGAGCAGCCTGGTGTTTTGCCTCCTCTTCAAGCCTTTTCCGCTCAGCCACTTCTTGTTGGAGCTCTGTTGTCCGTTCCTCTACTCGCTCTTCAAGTTGAATATTTTTTTCTCTTATCGCTCGGGTTCTGGCTTTATAGGCTAAGCTGATGAGTAGAAGAACAGCGACCAGAGCAAGGCCCTGAAACCAACGGGTCTGCCAGAAGGGGGGGATTATTTTTATTTTTAATGATATTCCTTTATTGTTCCAGACATCGTCATTATTCGAGCCTTTAACTCTGAATATATATTTTCCTGGGCGGAGATTGGTGTAGGTTACATAATGCCGGTTTCCGACATAATTCCATTCTTTCTCAAACCCTTCCATGATGCGGGCATATTTATTCTTTTCTGGAGCAGCGAAGTGTAATGCCGCAAAATCGAAAGAAAAAACCCGATCTTTATAAGAAAGTACAATTTCTGATGTTTCTGTAATAGACCTTGTTAGAATAGCATGTTTGTCTGTTTCTTCTTCTATAGGAGCGGATTTATTGAATATCTGAAAATCTGTAATCACAACCGATGGGATATAAGGGTTGTCCTTAATTTTGTCGGGATAAAAGGCATTAAAACCATTGACGCCACCGAAAAACATTTCTCCACTTCTGCTTTTATAGTAAGCTCCGCCGTTGAACTCATTGTCCTGAAGCCCGTCATTCTTGTCGTAGTTCCTAAATTTTTCTGTTTGTGGATTGAATCTTGATATTCCTCTATTGGTGCTGAGCCATAGATTGCCCTGATTGTCTTCAAGTATGCTGTAAATGGTGTCATTCGGCAGCCCGTCTTTCTCTGTATAATGGGAAAAAGTTCCTTTTCTCCGGTCAAATTTGTTAAGTCCTCCGCCCCTGGTTCCAATCCAGAACATGCCCGAACTGTCTTCATAAAGGGAATAGATAAAATTGTTACTCAAACTGTTGGGATTACCAGGCTCATTTTTGTAGCAGAAAAATTGTTTTTTAATGCGGTCAAATCGATTAAGGCCGCCGCCGTTAGTTCCAATCCAGAATACACCCGACCTGTCTTCAAGTATTGTATAGACAAAATCGTGGCTCAGGCTTGTGGGATCATTGGGATTGGAAAAGTAATGGGTAAATCGCTCCTTCTTTTGATCAAATTCATTCAATCCATTTTCAGTCCCGACCCAGAGCACACCCGCCCTATCTTCATATATTGACCTGACTATATCGCTACTGAGGCTTCCAGGATCATGAGGATTGGCACGATATTGAATAAATTGTCCTTTCTTTTGATCAAATTTGTTTACTCCGCCATGAGTTCCGACCCACATCACTCCAGATTTATCTTCCATTATTGCCCTGACGACATCATTGCTTAAACTGCGGGGGTTATTCGGGTCAGCGCGGTAATGGAGGAATTGTCCTTTTTCTTGATCAAATTTATTCAATCCTCCGCCATAAGTTCCTACCCAGAGTATGCCTGATTTGTCCTGGTAAAGAGAAAAGACCAGATTGTGGCTCAGGCTATTTGGGTCATTGGGCTTGTAGGCATAATGAGTAAATTGCTTTTTTTCCCGGTCAAATATATTCAGTCCCACTCTTGTCCCAACCCACATTACTCCTGTTCTGTCCTCATAAATGGAATCAACTTCATTGTTGCTAATGCTGCTTGGATCATCTGGGTCTGTTTGATAGCGTATGAACTGCTCTTTGACGCGGTCAAATTTGTTAAGTCCTCCGCCGTTTGTTCCCAGCCAGAGCGTACCGGATTTGTCTTCATAAATGGTGTAGATAAAATTGTTGCTTACACTATTGGGATTGTTAGGGTCTGTTTGATAGCGGGTGAACTGCTCGTTTGCCCGGTCGAATTTATTAAGCCCTCCGCCATTTGTTCCGATCCAGAGCACACCCGATTTGTCCTCATAGACTGCATAAACCTCATCATTGCTTAAGCTCTTGGGATTATTGGAGTCTGCTTGATAGCGGGTGAATTGCTCTTTTGTCCGGTCGAATTTATTAAGCCCGCCGCCCCTGGTGCCAATCCAGAGCACACCCGATTTGTCCTCGCAGATGGCATAAACCGAATTATGGCTTAAGCTCTTGGGATTATTGGGGTCTGCTTGATAGCAGGTGAACTGCTCATTTGCCCGGTCGAATTTATTAAGCCCGCCGCCATTTGTACCGATCCAGAGCACACCCGATTTGTCCTCATGGATGGCAAAGACCTCATTGTTGCTTAGGCTCCTGGGATTGTTAGTTTCTGCTTGATAGCGGATGAATTGGTCCTTTTCCCGGTCATATTTATTCAGCCCACCGCCTCTGGTGCCGATCCAGAGCACACCGGATTTATCCTCGTAGAGAGTATGGATGTAAATGGCACTTAGGCTGTTTGGGTCTTCAAGGTCTTGCTTATATATCTTAAAGCTGTATCCATCATATCTATTCAATCCATCCTCTGTGCCAAACCAGATAAATCCTCTGCTATCCTGAATAATACTATAGATTGAATTCTGTGAAAGTCCATCTTCCATAAAAAGATGGAGAAATTTTATTTTTGCTTCTTGGGCACGCAGGATAACGGGCAGACATGAGGCGGCTAGAATAATAAGGCTGATTGTTTTGGCCAATCTGAAATAGCTTTTGATAAAGGGTGTTTTTAAGAAGATGTTTTTTGCCCAGTTAGACATTTTTTTTAAATTTTTCATCGGATTTTTCCTAAGAAATTTTTTGAATTGATATTTTTTTGTTATTTTAAATTGACTGATATCAATGATTTTCTCGATCAACTGTTACTTCTTAATTTTCCAATAAAGTTTATACCACGGAAGAATAAATTGGTCAAATCGAGCCCAAAATTGCCGATAGAAAATATAGATGGTGCCCGGATAGGCCCAGTGTGTTCGAAGGCCTAGGGGGGCGGGTGAGTTTGGTCGAGAGCCCACAGGGACTGGCCGGGCCACCCATCGAGTTATGTTTGTGTTCATCTATCACGCACGCATGAATTAATCTAGGGGAATTTCGGCATTTTATCGGTAATTCTGGGATTGAATAAAGTCTTGGGAATTCTAATATCATATAGTGCTCTAAAAACGTCCCGGCGGGGATGAAGTAGGAACTCACAGGGGAGGGGTTGGTCAAACTCGTCGAAAAGTTTAAGGCGATGTCCAAAAGCTGGGGAGAAGGACTCCAGCAGGTGGAACCGGGATCACGGGATTATTCTTTTTCTGCGACTACATCGACAGATTTACCATCTCCAATTTTATACTCGAACGTGACTTCGTATCCTTCACTAAATAGTTCCCTGCCGTTTCCATTCTCCAGGTTGGGCGTCAACGCCTGTTGACGTTTTCTACCTTAATGCTCCTGTGCGGGCCGGGCTTCATCGTGTCTTTCCAGGGACCAGGGAGACGCGGTCATATCCATGACATTGGCTCGTTTCTTGAGGCCATTCTCCCGCCATGGCGGGAGTTTATCGTCCTCGACATCCGGAGCGGACCGTTCTCTACAGGGTGCTGTTCCATCATTTCGAGCGCTTCCTGGCGGAGTATGAGGGCCGTTTTGATAAGGAGTACGGCTTCCTCCGGCCGGTCGTCAAGGAGGTCGTCGAGCGCTACCTCGACTGCGGCAATCCGCGCTGCGGTTTCGCCCGGATCCGCTGTCCAAGCTGTGGCGAGGAGCATCTTCTGATGTTTTCTTGCCGCACCAGAGGATTCTGTCCGTCGTGTCATTCGAAGCGTCTTGAGGAATGGGGGAAGTGGATGCAGGAGACGCTTCTCCTGGATGTTCCTCATCACCAGGTCGTCTTCACCATTCCTCGGATGCTCCGCATCCTCTTCAAGTTCAAGCGCCGGTTCCTGGGCGATCTTTGCCGCTGTGCCGTCCGGGCGCTTCTCTTCTATTTTCAGGCTGCGGCGGGGACGTCACTTGAGCCCGGTGTTGTCGCGGTCATCCAGACCTTTGGCGACCGTATCAATTTCCACCCGCATCTGCATTTTCTGGTGACCGAGGGCGGGGTGGACGAGGCGGGCGTCTTCCATCGGGTGAGCTCCTTTGACGACGCGCGGCTGGCATCTCTCTTTGCTCAGGAGGTCCTGGAATTTCTTATCCGCCGGGAGCTTTTGAGTCTGGAATGGGCCGAGCGCATTCTCTCTTGGCGGCATACAGGATTTTCGGTCCATAGCCGGGTTCGGGCCAAGACCAAACCGGAGGCCGAGAGAGTCGGGAAGTACATGATCCGGCCGCTTCTCTCACTCGAGCGGCTATCCTTCGTAGAGCCCGAGGGCAAGGTGGGATACCGCTACGGCCAGGACAGTGCCGAGCAGGAGACGATGGATTATCTGGAGTTCATCGCCCGCGTGACTTCGCATGTCCCCGATACATGTCCCCGATAAAGGTCAGGTCATGGTTCGTTACTATAACCTTTACGCCAACGCCCACCGGGGGAAGGTCAGAAAGGCGGGGCTCTCTCCTTTGGTTCTGCGAATGGACGACAACGATCTGAAGCCCGCCCCCTCCAAAGGCTGGGCGGCCATGATCCGGAAGGTCTACGAGGTCGACCCGATGACCTGTCCCCAATGCGGAGGGACGATGAAAATCATCGCTTTCATCACAGACATCGGGGCTGTGGACCGGATCATCGACCACCTCAAGCTGACGTTTGTGGCCGAGAAGCCCCCGCCGTCGCGGGTCATCGAGCAGGTCGTTTTGATGGCGGCCGAGGCGGGGGCTGAATATTTATGATCGTTGCTGTCGATTCGTTTTTAGAGCGGAAAAGAGAGGTCTTGTGTCTTTCGGACGGTTTCGCGGTCGTTCGCAACGATGATTCGGCTGGACGGCCTCCTTCGCAGCCATCTCCTTGTCTTGACATCGATCTGCGGCCGGGATTATCCTCTTAACGCGAGAAGAGGTATTGATTCCGAGCTTTTTAGGAAGAAATGTCGCGGAGCGCGAAAAAGCAAATCCTTATACCCTATTCCCTTACAAATTCTTAAATCCCTTTGTTCGAGCTCTTGACTGGGATTTGCCGCAAGTGATATGTTTTGTGCGGAACGTCGGCTCATGCTGTCCAAGCTAAAAAGGCGAAAAAAGCGCTGCTGCGAAAAAAACAAATTCCCCCAGGAAGAAAGAAAACAAGAATTGAAATCGCGTCTCATTCATGGTTTGAGAGCAAGAGGGGATTTTGGGAGGAAATGAATCTCTGCTTGTCCCTGGAAGGAGGAGGAATCATGACCTTTAGAAAATCCGTCGTTGTCCTATTCTTTTGCTTATGGCCGTTGCTGCTGTGCGGCCAGGGCGCCTTCATCCTATTCAACGGACGCAATCATCCTGAGCTTTCCTGGTCCGTCTATGAAACCGATCACTTTCGAATCGTTTACAGCGACGGCCTCGACGAAACGGCTAAAAGGGCGGGGAGCGTGGCTGAGCAGGTTTACGCCGTCCATCAAAAAAATCTCGGCCTGACATTTAAAAAGAAATATTACATTTTCATTTCGGACATGGATGACATCGTCAACGGCGCCACGTCGCCGTTCGGCTACATGTTTATCTGGGTCAATCCTTCCGATTTTTTGACGATGTTCACGGGAACGGAAAGCTGGCTGGAAAAAGTGATCGCTCATGAGATGATGCATGCGCTGATTTTCGAAAACGCCAGAGGTTGGTTGGATTCCTTCATCCCCCTGTCGTCGTTGTCCGTCAGATCGGATATCCATGAAGGAATGGCGCAGTTTTACGCTGGTGAAAAATGGGGCGTGGAAAGAGGTGACCGCTATCTCAATCAGGGAGTCCGCAATTATTCCATCCTGCCGAATCCCTTTGACCTCGATTTCGGCCCGATGAGGTACGCCCGGGGATTCGCTAAAGTCAAATGGCTCCGCCAAACAATCACTGACGGGCAATTGGGAAAAATATTCTCCGGGGAAAACGCCGGGGCTTTATTCAATTTCAAAAAGTCCTTTAAAAACGTCACTGGACGCTTGTATTCTGACATGGAAAAAGAATGGAAGAAGGCAATCAACGTCTATTTCAATTGGCGGGAGGCGGTCTCGGAGCGCACGGAGACGATTGGCGCGAAGCTGGAAAAAGTCCCCGGCGAACGCTTTTTGGCGGTTAAAGCGTCTCCCGACGGGAAGTCCTATGCCTTCACTGGCCTGAGGTCCTTTGAGTCCCGCAGTATTGATCTATACCTCTGGGAGAAGGGGAAATCCAAGGCGCGGCGGCTGGCTCAAAAAGGCATCAATGCCAATTTTTCCTTTGATCCACAGGGACGTAGAATTGTTTTCAGCCGTAGGCATTACGGGAAAAACGGCTCCTTTATCTCGGATCTCTATGTCGTGGACGTCCGGACGGCGAAAGAGAAAGCTGTCACCCGAGACTTTCGGGCGATGGAGCCTGTTTTTATCGATGCGCACCGAATCGTCTTTGTCAGGCAGGAGGGGCTGGTTAGCAATTTTTATTTATGCCGGGCGGACGGCGGCTCTCCTCCGGAAAAATTGACCGAGTTCAAGTGGGAAGTGTATTTTTCCGATCTGTCGGTTTCCCGCGGCGGGAAAAAAGTCGCCGCTTCTTTCCTCGATCCCGGCCGGAAAAAATATGGCATCATAATGTTGGACGTTGAAACGAAAGCCCTGGATGAAAAAATCATGCCTGATTTGTGCCGATTCCCTCTGTTTTGCCCTGAAAATCCCGAAGAAATTCTTTTGACTTCCCAAGAGGGCGATGTGCCCAACGTTTTCCGTCTGAACCTCCAAACGGACGAAAAAGAAGCGGTGACTTATCAATCCAATTATGTTTTTGTCACTGATTGGCCGGATGAAGGGGCGGCGATCGGAATCCGGCAGACTCAAAGACAAACCAATGAGGTTTTTACCCTTGATCCTTACCGCAAGCCTCAAATGTTTTCCGGAACGCTTCAGGATTATTATACCAAGTGGATAGACACTCAACCCTCCACTCCGATGGTCGTCGAATCCAAGGACGTTCCGGGGAGATTCCGAGGAGCTTTCCATTCACTGTCCACGTTTCGGCCTCTGCTCGTCCTGCCTTTTCCGGTATTGATGAAGGAGAGATTGTCGTTCGTTTTGACGGGATATGCTGCGGATATGATGGGGAAAAATCTTCTGTTGGCGGCCGTCGCTTTTGATTTCCAAAAATTCGCGGACACGAATTACTTCCTGACTTTTCTCAACAGGTCCACCGTTTTCGATATTGCCGCCGACGTTGGCTACGGAGACGTCACCACCTATCGCTTCCGGAATGAGAAGAATCTTTACGAAGGCGTCACCTCGGTCGGCCTTCAATTCTCCATGCCTTTTTCAAATGCCTCTGCTTATACTTCCCATCGCCTTTCTTTCGGTTTCGAATATGAAAAGAGCGCCATCCTGAATGATTCCTTCGATTCAAATCCCGGCGCATCCGAACCGAAAGACATGGGGGAACAGGCGAGGCCTTACCGCATGGCTAGCCTTGGTTTATTCTATAAAGTCAAGAATATCCAGCCCTATTTGTTTTTCCCCGGACAAGGCATCGGAGCGGCCGTGGAATATCGATATCATCGCTCCTTTTCGGGAGGAGAATTCTCCTATCACTATGTTCGTCTGAGTTCCTTCGTGCTCCGGCCTTTACTGGGAAAATCTTTGAATTTGTATATGGCCGCCGATATGCAGGCCGTTGAAGGGAAGACTCCACCCCAAAACCGGCTGGGGATGGCCAAGTATTACACATCCAGTGGTTTGATGGCCTATTCGGATCAGATCTATATTCGGGGCGGAGACCGATATTTCCCGGGGAACCGGCTTTTGACGGCAAGTATGGAAATGTATTGCCCGCTTCCCCTGGGCATGGCCAACATGGTCGTTTTCCTGGACATGGCCAGAATTTGGGAGAACGGTTTGTCCGCATGGAAAAAAGGAAAAGTATTGACTTCTTACGGCGTGGAAATGCAATTGCCCAGTCTTTTGGGAAGTTCTGTTGGACTGGGCATGGCCCGAAACATCTCGGAACGGCAACCGGGGAAATGGAAATTCTATCTTACGGTGAGAAACCTGCTTCCCTTTTGACGGGAACCGGCAAATCGTTAGGACGCCGTTAATCTCTCTGAAAATTCATTCATGCCCTGCAGCCAGGCTGGGAGGACCCGCGATCTGGACGTCGACCCAGAAATCGTGTGTTGCCGGACCGCTGCTGGCCGCCTGAGACTCTGGAATCGCCGCCGGAAGACGGTGGGGACACGGGTTTTGATTTGTTTTTCGAGAGGAGTTCATAATCGTACATGGCGTAAACGTTTCCGGCCCGGATTCCGAAAGGTCAACCCCTGTAAAAATATCATCAATCCCATTAAAAAATAACTGAGCTATTTTCCTTTCCAGGGCTCATCTTTTATTCTTTATCATCTAATGAAAACTCCCCGGGTTAAAGCCCGGGGTTTCAGCCTTATGGCATAATCTGGCTATGGATTGCCTCGCTGCTGACGGATATACTTCTTCACCACTTCTTCGTCTACTTTCCCTACTGTCTCGGCAAAATACCCATCCGCCCAAAAGCTCTCGCCCCATAGAAACTCTTCCATCTCCGGATGTTCTTTCCTCAGGACCCGACTCGTGCCACCCTTGAATATCCTCACCACCTCGGCCACACTGATTTGCGGTGGCAACTCCACCACAATATGAACATGATCACTTTGTATACTCATCTCGCTGATCCACCACCCGTTCATTTTACACGCCTCGTACATGAGCCTTTTGAGCCGGATGGCTATTTTGCCTTTAATCACCCGTCTTCGATATTTTGGAATCCATACCAGATGATATTGCAGTCTGTGCTTTGTATGAGATCCTCTGGCATATCTGGCCATAGCCAGATTATGCCGGATTTTCCTCCACTTCGCCAGCCAGAGCTGGCTTCGTTCCGGGTGCCATTCATCCCCAGGCTAAAGCCTTGGGTTTACTGGCTTTTTCTCTTAATTTAAAAATAATAATAATTCTAGTAGACTACTATAGTTG
>JBAVVD010000064.1:0-2979 GCA_049697115.1 Candidatus Aminicenantales bacterium | reverse complement strand
TTGCCGACGACACAAAGGACAGCCCCGCTCAGCGCGGTCACGGCCAGAGGCACCGGTTCCGTGACCCACCACATGACCACCCATCCGAGAATGGCTGCCAGAATGTGGGCCCGGACACTCAAGCCGGACATGGGAATCAGATAAAGAACGACTCCGGCGGCCGGGCCAAGAAACAGGCCGACCGTCCGGCGTCCTCTTTCAAACCGCTCTTCTTTCGATGAGAGGACTTCTTTCACTTCCATGTGGAAATGCCTGTCGCTATGGAGAGTTGTTTTGGACGCTCTCTCTTCCCTTGCGGGTATATTCGCGGGATTTGGATTCCTGGCCCAGGCGGTAGTAGAGATCGGCCAGAAGAAAGTAGCCTACAGGGAGGTATTTTTCGAGAGGTTTGGCCTCAATTCCTCTTTTCACGAGGGAGATGGCCTCTGCGTATTTCTCTCCCTGGTTCAGGTAGATTCTCGCCAGATAAAAATAGCTATAGGGGTAATCCGGATTGAGCTCAATAGTTTTAAGAAGGTAGACCTCTTCATTTTGATTGTCCCCCCGCAAGCGGTAGATCCTGGAAAGATTAAAACAAGCCCTGAAATTACTGGGATTATTCTCCAGCTCCTCTCTGTATTCATCCGCGGCTTGAATCAAGTCTCCTCTCTCTTCATAGATTTGGGCCAGATAATAATGAAGGTTTCTCAGGGAGGAATTGAGTTCCCGCGCGTTTTCGAGAAATTTTTCCGCCTCGCTAAAATTTTCCTGTATTACATAAATCCCGCCCAGCTCACTGTATGCCGAGGCTGATGCCGGATTGAGCTTGATGCACTCCTGATAATACCGGATCGCCTCCGAATATTCTTCTTTGATATTCTTGATATTTCCCAGAATAAAATAAATTTGCGAGTCGGGAGGAAGCGAATCGATGACACTCGAAAGAAATTTCTCTGCCTCATTGAAATTTCCCAATGCCACATAAGAATTGGCAATGTTGATGACAGTGAACGCATCCCCCGGCTTCTTGTCAAGGACCTTGAAAAAGCTTTCCAAAGCTTCTTTGAACCGGTGTTCCTTGAAGTACAGATTTCCCATCGTGAAATAGGCATCAATAACTTCCGGATACTCATTGATGATCTCATTCACCATTCTGAGAGCTTCCTCCACGTCTCCTTCCAGGCCCATTTCTTTGGCCCTGGAAAGTCGGTTGAATACTCCTATTTTTTTCTTTGGATCGTCCAGCCTTCGGCCCTTCAATGAAGAAGAATCCATGAATGAACCGATGTAGCCCAGAGCGGCCAGCTTCTGGCGGGCTTCTTCATCCAGATTCCTGTAATCCAACTCAAAAGCTCCATGGCTGGAATTTTCGATGAACTGCTCCGCCTTCCTCATGAGTCTCCGCGTCTCTTCCGGCCGCACCGACACCAGGTTCTTCTGCTCATCCGGATCGTCCATCAGGTCATAGAGCTCCAGCTCAGGCGCGATAATCAGCTTATATTTTTTCTCCTGAATCGTTTGGAGTTCGCTCCAGCCGAAGTGAAAGCGAGGATAGAAAGTCTCGGAATAGGCGAAATCCCTCTCAAGCTCCGTTTCCTTAAAAAACAAAGGCAGCAGGCTCATCCCCTGAACCTGGGCCGGAACTTGTAAATTCGCCATCTGCAGAACTGTCGGCATGACATCAACCAGAGAAACTACATTCTCCCGGCTGATCCCCTGGAGCTTTTTAAAAGGAGTTACGAAAATAAGGGGAACGTGGATTCCTTCCTGATAAACGAAAAATCCATGGGTACTTTCTTGATGCTCGTCCAGACTTTCTCCATGGTCGGCCGCAAAAACAAAAAACGTTTTATCAATAAGATTGTTCTCTTCCAGATAGCTCCACAATCGGCCCAGTTGAGAATCGGCAAAAGCGATCTCGCCGATATAAGGCCTGTCGGGATATCTCTCTTTATAGGGAGACGGCGGCTCATACGGCGTATGGGGATCGAAGAGATGGATCCAGATGAAGAATTTCTCCGGCCGATTCCCTTCAAACCATTTTAGGACTTCATCGATAACTTCGTCTCCCCGTCGTTGCACGTTTCCCAGCGAGATGGATATGTATTTACTCAAATCGAATTTATCAAAATAATAATCAAATCCCTGGTTCAATCCCCATTTGGAATCCAGGGAATCGGCCGCGACAAACGCGGCGGTCTTGTATCCTTTCTGCTTAAACGACTCGGCCAGAGTCGTCAATTGAGGGGGCACAAGAAATCCGCCGTTATCCCGCACTCCGTGAAATGTGGGATGAGTGCCGGTCATGAGGCTGGTATGAGAAGGAAGGGTGAGTGGAGTCTCCGCCATACATTTTGTAAACTTCACGCCTCTGGAAGCCAACAGATCCATATAGGGAGTCTCCACATTGGGAAATCCGTAGCAGTGAATACAGTCCGCGCGGAGAGTGTCCACAGTCATCAGGACGACATTGTACTCTCGTTTACCGGATAGAGAAGAGAACGTTCTCTTTTTGGGCCAGAAGAACACGAATGCCATGAAGACGACAACGACACCAACGACCGGAAGAATGAGCTTATTAGGGAAGAACTTTCTTTTTTTTGTCTCCTTTTTCATACCTAAAATTATACTATACCCCGTGATCCAAAAAAAGAAAATTCATCCCCTGAAAAAAAAGAGGGAGGCGCTTCCTTTGAGAAGCTCCTTGCGGACAAGATATCCCAGCACTTCCCGCGCAAAGATCTCCGCGATCCGGTCGTCATTCAAAGAGATCACCTTATGGAAGGCGCCAGCGGCATCCAAATAACCTTGCGGAATTTGAAGATTTTCTCAAACGCCATCGATTGGTCCCCCCGGAAAAAGCCAGATTCTATGATGATGAGTGATGACGCCATTCCGCGTTTCCATTCTCCTTGTCGAGCGTCAACGCCGGTTGACGTTTTCTCGCCCTGATTCGCCCTTTCAGGCCGGGGCTCTTCCCGTTCTTTCAGGAAGACACGG
>JBAVVD010000063.1:0-2593 GCA_049697115.1 Candidatus Aminicenantales bacterium | reverse complement strand
ACACCTTTTCGCAATGAATCGATGGGATTCTATTCTTCGTGGATTCTTTATAATCTGCCTATTATGAAGGACATTTTGCCCCGGGCCTATGAGCAGATGGGCGATATTGACAGAGCCATCGCTGAATACGAGCGGCTGATCACCTTTGATCCCAAGAACCCAGACCGGCGGCTCATCCACCCGAAGTATCATTACAGATTGGCCGGACTGTACGAGCGGAAGGGCTGGAAAGGCAAAGCCATCGAGCACTACGAAAAATTCCTCGACATCTGGAAAGACGCTGATCCCGGCCTCCCGGAAGTCGAAGACGCGAGGGAGAGGGTGGTTAGACTCAAAGGAAATCCATGACGGTCATTTAGGCCGGCCCGCGGACCGCTCGACAAATTCGAGATCGAAAATATGTGTTATCTTCTATACTGAGCATCCTGAGTCCTTAAATCCAGGCGATCAAGAAGCGGAGTTGAAAATTGGCGCTATTTTGGCGCTGAAGTATGCCTGTGATTGATGAGGGGTTAGAGCGGGGGCAAATAATTTGTCCAGAAGTCCGAGAATAAAGGAGAGGCGCTATTTCGCGGTATCGGCGAGCACTTTGATGCGGATATTCCGATACCGGACAAAGGGATTTGTCAGGTCCAGGCCCGTCGGGAAATTGCCGCCGTGGACTTGAAGAGCACGGTCAATCCTCCAGAGGGGTAAAGCCCCAATACGGTCCGGAGTTAGATGTTATCCACACGTAGCGCTCGAAAAGGGGAGGGGGGTCAACTCGATGAAAATCAATGGTTCATACGGCTTTCGATTTTCTCGTTGTAATTTGTGACCAGAAGATTTGGCTCCTCGCTGTTTCATGTGGGTAGATTGAATTTCAGCTTTCCCGCAATGAGGTAGATCATCGTGATGAGATTATTGGATGTCCGATACCCTCTTGCCCGAGCTTTGGCGGCTTGGACCAAACTATTGATGGCTTCCAGGATGCCATTATTGATTTTTGATTTGAACCATCTCAGGATTCCAGCCCAGTGACGTTTTATGGTGTAGGCGGCTTCCTTAATGGGCTCAAGACGACTGTGAGTGGCCCAGAAGTACCATTTCTTCAAAAAGATTTCTGCATCTTGGGCCTCATGGTTCCAGAGCTCCTGAAAGTTGAGACGGATATGATAAGCCCTCATGGTCTTGAGATTGAGTTTCTTCAGCTGAAGCGATTCCAGTACGGAGACTTCTCTCTTCTTGAGATTTTTAGGATTTTTTAGCCAGATGTATCGGGTCTTTTTCAACTCAGGAATAAGCCCTTGTTCTTCCCGGCGAACTTTATCCACGGCTTCATTGAGAATCTTCATCACATGGAATTTATCAAAGGTGATCTGGGCGTTAGGGAAGTTCTTCTCGACTCCCGCGATAAAGGCCGGCGCCATGTCACAGCAGATCTCTTCAATGGCTTTTCGATCCCCTTTATGGGACCCGAAATCCTCTTTGAATCGGCTCAGAGTCGAGGCATCCTTATCCTCTGTGACAAAAAGGGTTTTTGACTCTTCAAGGTCTACAAAAAGGGTGACATAATTATGACCGCGGCAGCGGGAAGTCTCATCAACACCAACTTCTCTGACAGAGGAAAAATCGGCCTCTTTCCGGGCTTCCTCGACATAATGATTCAATATTCGCCAGAGACGGGTATCATGTTCTTTCACAATCTTGCTCAACGCTTTTACCGGCATCTCCCGGGCCAACATCATCACCAATGCTTCAAACAGCAAGGTGAACCCACTTTCAGGACGCGCCCAGGGAACCTGGACAAGTTTCACCCCACACTTCCGGCAACGAATCCTCGGTACCCTGGCATGAAGATAAGCCTCATGTTGAAAAAAATTCAAATGGCGCCAGCTCTTCTTCTCCGTATCATGGACCTTACACCCCTCAGCCTCGCATCCAGGACAAGCGAAGGTGCTTCCAGGAGGAAAGTCAAGCTCAACATCAAGGCGCCCTTCTTCAGGCAAAAACTCGTAGGAAACCACAAACCATTGACCCAACCCTATGGCCTTTTGAAAAAGTTCTTTGTCTTTCATAATAGGTCATTTTATAAGTCCGAAAATATCTTTTCAATCTTTTACCCACACAAAACAGCGAGGAGCCCTTTTTTTAGATGAGATCGGGGAGCTGCTTTTTTTGGTTCAAAAGCGATTCCTCCGGGTGATTCAAGAGCACCGCTTCCGTCCTGTCGGAGGACGTCAAGAAATCGAGAGCGATTTCAGGATTGTGGTAGCGACAAACCGTAACCTGGAAAGCATGGTCCGGGAGGGACGATTCCGGGAAGATCTGCTCCATCGGCTCCGGACTCTGAGTATTGAATTACCCCCCTTGAGAGAACTTCTCGAAGACATCAAAAAATTGACGGTCTTTTATATGAACGCCTTGTGCGAGCGGTTTGGAATAGTGCTAAAAAAAGCTTCTCCTGAATTCTGGGAGGTCGTGACCGCATATAAATGGCCCGGCAATGTGCGAGAACTGATCCAGGCTCTGGAGAAAGCTTTGCTTTCGGCAAAAGATGAACCCATGCTGTTCCCCAAACACCTTCCGACGTATATCCGTATTCATGTGGCCC
>JBAVVD010000062.1:0-54970 GCA_049697115.1 Candidatus Aminicenantales bacterium | reverse complement strand
GATAACCACCCACATAACTCGATGATTTTTTTAAAAATTGGTGAGTTTTAGACGAAGATTATTTTTTCTATTTCTCTCCTTTGTGACTTCCTCTTGCTATTATCCAGGGAGCCAGAATTCCTAAAATGATTCCCAATCTGACCGACGATGCCCAATCGACAACATAGCTTCCATGTGCCACAATATTCCATAATAGAGACACACCAACCGAAACAATAAAGGCCAGTACAAACACGACGACAAATTCTACAAATACCTTCCCAAATTTCATTTTTTCACCTCCATTTTAAAAGTCGACCAAATAAACTCTCCGCTACTAAGAAATCAGGGACACGTCACCGGTTTCAGAAAATCGGAACATGTCCATCGATTTCCCGTCTAGCCATGAGCTCTATTTTATTCTGATTCTGAGACGGCTGTGCACATATTTGCGGAGGAATTTGACGGCCGCGTCGCAGTAACGGAACGTGGGCACGCCCGCCTTTTCCAGACGCTCGACCATGGGGTTGTAAACGGCACCGGCGTCGACATTGACAACAAAAGGCTTTTCGGATTTGCGATAGATTCCCATGAGCCGGGAAGAGACGCTTTCCGGATGATCAATGCTTTCCACATGTCCCTCTCCCGGCGCCAGTGTCTGCATGGCCGGAGTCATGGGGACCGGCGAAACGACTGCGCAGTCCACGTTGTCGTCGGCCAGAACAGCCTCGACGCATCCGGCAAAAACCTCGTCATCGGCCACAGGCGTTAAATCCAGAGGATTCTTGATGTCCTGGAGGCGGTCGATTCCCAGCGGGGAGAGAATCACGGAGAGCCTTTTCTTTGTCTTTTCGGCAAAATCCGCAAGCTCCAGTTGCTCCTTACTTTTCAGGTTATCCGCCATTATTACGCTCTCAAAGCCGGCGTTGCTGATCAGGCCAACACGATTTCCGCGCACTTTTTTATCAGCCAGATGAATCAGACCCTTCACGAAGCTTTCAAACTCAAAGATGTTTTCGGCGACAATGACGCCGATTCCCTCAAGAACGGCCCTGCACACGCTGTAATCGTCGGCGACAGAGGCCGTGTGGCTTGAAGTGGCCATCTTCCCCTCAGGGCTTCTGCCGCCTTTATAAATAACAATGGCTTTCCCTTCCTGCTTGAGTATCGTTGCGGCGGCCTCAGCCAGGGCAAATCCGTCTCCGGCTTTGAATCCTTCCAGATAGACGGCGAACACTTTGGCGTTATCCTTGTTTTTAAGAAAATTCAGATAGTCAGAAACACGCAGGTCAATCTGGTTGCCGAGTGAAATGCCGTAAAGGGGTTCGATATAAGGGGATTGGCTCACGCGCGAAGCCATGAAAGCGCCGCTCTGGCTTATATAAACCAGGCTCGGCTTCTCACTTCTGGGCCAGCGCAGCTTGTATTCCGGGATGAATGTCGTGTCGTATTTTCCCGGCCTAGAGTAGATGCCCATACAGTTTCCGCCGTTGACCGCGGGAGTCAATCGGCCCCGGCGCCGGTTTTCGGCAAGCAGATTGACGATGCTCTCCTCAAGCGCTTGAGTCCCCTTTTTTTCTCCGATACCGCCCGCAATGATGATGACCGAGCGGGCTTTCTCATGGGCCAGGAGTTCCCGCATCACGTCATAGCTCTGCTCCGCGGATAGAGTGAGGACAAAAAGGTCAACTACTACCGGAAGCTCTGAAACGCTGGGGATACAGACACAGCCCTCGATCTCCTTTAATCCTGGCTTGACGACAAAGACATTTTCACGGGGAAAGCCCTGCTTCAGGATATTCGTTAATATAATATGGCCGAGATTCATCCGTTCCGAGACGCCGATGACTGCGATCGTCCGGGGATGCAGGAGGTATTGAATCTCTCCGACGGGGCGGCCTTTGATATTCACGTGCTGTCTGGAAAATCGGCAAGTGCCGTCCAGAGGAACAAGCTTTTTCCGGCGGATGACAAAAGGATTGACTTCGGCCTCCTCGATAACAAAGCGGCGGCCGGATTTAAAGGGAGAATAATGGGCGGCCAGCTCGCGAAAACGGAAATATGTCTCGCGCAGTTCCTCCTTTGGAAGCACCGCCTCTTTCCCCCTGAAGGGATTGACCAGTTTATCATAGACAGCCAACGGCTCAAGGCCGGCCAACACATCTTTTTTCTCAAGGAGATGGGCAGAGGCGATGGACGCCGCCTTCCCTTCTTTAAGCCGCTCGTTCAAATACTCCACCTCCAGCCCGCCCGCCCCCAGAGTCACTACAGGTCCGAATTCCCTGGAATTACGGACTCCCAGAAGAAGCTCTGTGCCGAAGCCGATTTTTTCGAATTCCACTTTTTCAAGAATTAAAATTCCCCGGATGCTCCGCTCAATGTCGGAAAGGGTAATTTTTTCCTTCCGGGCGGACATCTCATATTGACCTGTCCAGGCTTGAAACCGCCGGGGCACGGTCTCCAACATCTTTTTCACGGCCTTGTTTACGGAACTCGCGCTTCTCCGGGCCAACTGCACGCCGCCCACATCGCTCTTGTGGACGATGAGAGGAGAGACGATTTTCAGGACAAGCTCCGGGGACCGAAATCCGGCCAGGCTTTTGGCCGCGGCCTTCTTGCCTCTGGGAAGGAAGACAAACTTCGGAGTCTGAAGGCCTGCCTCCTTAAGCATTCGGTAGACTTCGTGCTCGAAGAGAAAGCGGCGATTTTCTTTTTCCGCTTTCTCAAATATTTTATCGATATTTGTAAATTTCATTCCCATCACTGGCTCCGCTATTTCGTTATTTGCGAAAAGTCAATAGGCCCAGAACACATCACTTTTCATCGGCCGCATCCCGGCCCAGTTGAAAAGCCCGGAAGTTGGTCTCGACGAGTTGATCTCCCCTCGAAGCAAAAAGCACCCGGATGAACTCCCGCAGACTCTCTTCGCTCACGATCAAATACTTCGAGGCGGCCCCGAGCATGACCATGTTCTGCGACTTCGAGGAGCCCGCTTCTCTGGCCAGTTTTTCCGAGTCCACAATAATGCGCCTTTTGACCTGGCGAATTCTCTCCAGGACCGTCTCAAGAGGAGGATAGTCGGGAATATTGGCGAACGCCGCGCTGCTGGTGATGACCATTCCTTCGGGATGAAGATAGTCCAGATACCGGAGCGCCTCCAGAGGTTCAACGCTGAGAATCATGTCCGCCTCGCCTCTGGGAACAAGGTCGCTGAAGACCGGACCGCTGGAAATTCTCAGATGAGACTGGACCGCTCCTCCCCGCTGGGCCATGCCGTGGACTTCCGCCTGTTTGATGTTCAGGCCTTCCTTGATGGCCGCATGGTCAATGACAAAAGCGATGGAGAGGATGCCCTGTCCCCCGACGCCTGCCAGAATGATATCCTGCTTCTTTCGGCCCGGCATTACTCGCTCCTTTTCTTCTTGCGGACTTCCTGGATACACTCCCTTACGGCCACGACCACGGAAAGCCCTCTGTAGGCGATTTCCTCTTTGATTATCCGGGCGTTCTGCTCGAAATTTTTTGGGAGCGGCTCGATCGTCCGGATATGCTCCCTGGCGACTCCCACGCCTTCGATAATTTTCAACAGCCGTTCACCCGTGGCAAAACTCGGCTGGCCCCCGGTCATGGCCACCGTGCAGTTATCCAGAATGAGGACGGTCATATCCGTGTTGAAAGCCGCAGCTCCGAGAAGCGGAGTTATTCCGGAATGGCCGAAAGTCGAATCGCCGATCACGGCGACGGACGGGTATATGCCAACCTCCGCCCCTCCCCTGGCCATGCCGATGCTGGCGCCCATACAGACGCAGGTGTTGAGAGCATTGTAGGGCGGGAAATAGGCCAGCGTATAACATCCGATGTCGCTGAAAACGTTGGCCTGAGGATAGCCCTCCAGGGCCTTGTTCAATGCACGGAAAGTGTCGGCGTGGGGACATCCCTGGCAGAGCTGGGGCGGCCTGGCGGCCATCTTGAAATCTCCAAGGCTCTGCGTCTTGAGCGGCTCGATCTTCAGCGCCTTGCGGACGATCTCCGGTGAGAGTTCTCCGGAAAGCGGAAGATTCCCGCTCAGTTTTCCAATTAGGGTCTTCCCGCTCATCCCGGACAGACCTTTGATACTCTTCTCAATCAGAGGATAGCCTTCCTCGACCACAAGAATGGTCTCCACGCGGCGGATGAGCTCTGCCGCCAGGCTTTCCGGAATGGGCCAGGTTGATATTTTCAGGATGGAAGGCTTCCGGGAAGCATCCTTATAGTTCTCCCTCACATAGTTGTAAGCGATGCCGGAAGCGATGATCCCCAAGGAACGGTCGTTTTCATTGAGTTCAAGGCTGTTGAATTTTGACTCGTTCGCTGTTTGGAGGAACTCGGCCTGCTTTTCCAGGATATTCTTATACAGAACGCGGGCATTGACAGGCAAAAGCGTCCAGCTCTGCCGTGCGCCGTAACGGAGTTCGTTCTGTTTGCGCGGCGGACGGGACAAGACAGTCGAGCGGCTGTGGGAGAGCCGCGTGACCATCCGGACCATCACCGGAATGCCCAATCGCTCTGAAAGGTCAAAGGCCTGTCCTGTCATGTCATAGGCTTCTTGATGGCTGGACGGCTCGAAACAAAAAATCTGGGCGAACTGGGCATAGAAGCGGCTGTCCTGCTCGTTCTGGGAACTGTGCATGCCCGGGTCGTCCGCGACTACGACCACAAAGCCGCCGTTGGCTCCGGTCAGGGCTGAGCTCATGAAAGGATCGGCGGCGACATTCAATCCGACATGCTTCATTGAAACCAGCGCCCTTTTACCGGCAAACGAGACGCCGAGAGCCTCTTCACAGGCGACTTTCTCATTCACGGACCAGGAGGCGAGAAATTTCTTTCCTCTTTCTGAGGACCGGATGAGATATTCCATTATTTCTGAGGCCGGAGTTCCCGGATAAGAATAAGCCGCGCTCAGGCCGGCATGGATGGCTCCAAGGGCCACGGCTTCATTTCCAAGTAAGATTTCACTTTTCATTCAGAATTCTTTCAATCTGATTTCTCCGCCTCGGCGTTCTTCCCTTCTCACAAAAATTTCTTTATTGACTGAATGAAACGCTAGGATACAACCATAGGAGGAGAGTGTCAAGACAGGTGGAGACATCTGGAGTTCATCCCTTTGTGATAGGGCACTGACAGTCGAAATGGTGGACACAGGGGACGGAAAGACGATCTGGTCATCATCTGTTTATTCGAGAGAGAGGAGGTTAAGGGGAATCCTGACAGGCGGCTCAGGAAAATGACCAAAGATTGCCTTAAAACGATTTCCCACCTGTGATCATTCCGCCCCAGTCGGTCGCGATTCAGAACGGATGGCATAAATCAAAGAAATCGCCTCTGTTTCGGTGCGAGTTCCGCAGCGCCGAGAAGATGAAGGGGGAACAGCGTTAAAAACCCTCGCGGGAGCAAGGGCATTTCGGACTCCGCGCATAATGGACCCACACGAAATGGAAGAGATCCTCTTTTTAAAACATGATGATAAATTCTGTTCCCTGTTCTCTATGGAATTCGATCGATCCCTCGATCTGATTGATCAAGTTCATGACGATCTGCATCCCCAAGGATTCCGTATTCCGGAAATCCAGATCCTCGGGAAAACCGATCCCCGAGTCTTTCACGCTCAGTAAATACTTTCCGGATTCCCTCGTGCGCAGGCTTACCGTGATCTCGCCCTCCTGGTTCCCGGGAAAAGCATGCTGCAAAGAGTTGGAGATCAACTCGTTCAAGATCAGCCCGCAGGGAATCGCCCTGTTGATGTCAATTTCGATGGGCTCGGTGTCCATTCTGAGCCGGATAGCTTTGGCATCGGCCTTGAAGAAAGCCAGGAGATGAGTGGTTATCTTCTCGATATAAATGGAAAGGTCGATGTGGCTCATATCCTTCGATTTATAAAAGCTCTCATGCACAAGGGCCATGGATTTGATCCGGGATTGACTTTCTCTGAACAAAGCCTGCAGCTTCTTGTTCTTGACCTGCCGGGCCTGAAGATTGAGAAGGCTGGAGATGATCTGCAAGTTGTTCTTCACCCGGTGGTGGATTTCCCGGAGCATCACTTCTTTATCATTCAGCAGGCTTCGAATCTGGTTCTCCGTCCGTTTGCGTTCAGTAATGTCCTGAACAGTTCCCATAAGCCTGGTGATGCGCCCCCTGGAATCCTTTATGGGAGTCCCTATCGCAACGACATTTACGAACTTACCTCCCGGCAACCTTAAAGAAACATCAATCTCATAGGGCTCGCCCGTTTCGATGGTGGTTTGAGCGCAGTCGCGTAGCTTTTTGGCATCCTCGGGTGAGTAGTACGCCGCCTCCTCCTCCTCGGTGGGTGGTCCGAGCTTCGGGTCGCGCTCATAGATAGCGAACACCATGTCCGACCAGTATATCTGCCGTGTTTCCAGATCGAACTCCCAGTGCCCGATTCGGCCCAACCGCTGGGCTTCTTTCAGCCTCTGTTCGCTCACGCGCAGCGCCTCCTCCGCCCGCTTGCGTTCGGTGATGTCGTGGAATATCCCCTGAATAAGTCGCCGGCCACCTAGCTCAAAGACATTGGCCATGATTTCCACGCCTCTAATTTCCCCGTTCTTGGTCACAATCTGCGCTTCGAGCACTTGCCCTTCTTTTTCCCGGAGATGCTGTTGAAAGGTCCAGGAGAATCCGCCTTCTATTTCCTCTGGGGGGTGGAGTGTGCGCTGGTGCTGGCCCACAAGTTCTGATTTCTCTCGGCCCCAGAGCAGAGTGGCCGCCCGATTGCAGTCTATTATTATGCCCGTCTCAGCAGACGCGACGAGGATGGCATCCAGTGCTTCCTCAAAGAGATGGCGGTATTTTTCTTCCGACTCCTGCAGCGTTTTTTCGGCCCGCTTGCGCTCGGTGATGTCCCTGACCACTCCACAAACAAAGGTCCGGTCGCGGACCTTGAACTGACTGGCAGAAATCTCTACTGGAAAAACGGTTCCGTCCTTTTTTTTGTGATAGCGAACGGGGACAAGGTCAAGCTCACCTCGAGGGACCTTTTCAAAGCTTTCCTTGGTCTTTTTTTCCTCTCCGGTGATAGTTAAAATATTCATCTTCAAGAATTCTTCTCTGCTATATCCGTACAGACTTTCTGCGGCTTTATTGACCTCAACGAAATTTTTCGCCTTCGCCTCAAAGATTATGATCGCATCGGTTGAAGTGGATACTATCTGGCGGTATTTCTCCTCGCTCTCCCGCAGCGTCTCCTCCGCCCGTTTGCGGTGGGTAGGGTTCATCTGCCGCACTCGGCCCTCTCGGTCAGTTGTGACGACCGCATCGCCGATGCTGTATAGATTGGCACGAAACCACTTCTGAGTTTCATGCTGGGCATGCATCGTCCTCTCCTGCTCGATTTTCAAGGGTTTTTCCGGGTTTAAGCCGGACCGTTCAGTTCTTCCAATCGTGTTTTTTTCGGTTTTAAGCTTCTTGCGTCTGTCTTCCATCACAGCGCCTCCTTAAACCGATTACAACTAAGTATAGGAGCCAGCTCCTAATACCTATCCCGAAGGGACTGACACCATTCCCTTCCAGGCCGGCCATGTAAACCAGCAAGAGGTACTATTGTTTTTTCCCCCGGCTATTCATTCTGTTCTTGAGGATTGTTAAAGGCAAAAAATTTCTTCTTTGTATGATAGGATTTCCCGCTTCCAGAATCATACATCGCCTTCCTCTTCCTTGGTTGATTTGTATCACAGGCTGCGAAGGGATGTCAAGTTTCGAAGCTTTTTTGGAGATCAGGAACGTATCCAAAACCGTGAAAAACATGAGGTCATTGGGCTTGGGGTATACTCCTTATTCTTCATAAAGCCTATAAATTCTATAAATTTGTGTTGAAATTAATTTTTTTCTGCGCTATGATGGCAGAACGGAATACATATCCTGGAAGAAAGGAGTTATAGATGATTAAACTCTCTACGAAAGGCCGGTATGGAACCCGATTGATGGTCAATCTCGCCCGCCATTACAATGCCGGAAATGAAGCCGTCATCCTCAAGAACGTGTCTAATGATGAAGGCATATCCATCCGGTACCTCGAGCAGATCATCATTCCCCTCAAAATCAACAGGCTGGTGAAAAGTATACGGGGAGCGGGAGGCGGTTACTGCCTGGCCCGGCGCCCCTCCGAAATCAAAGTGTGTGACATCCTCCAGTCCCTTGAAGGCTCCTGCAGCCTGGTTGAATGCGCTGAGGATGAGACATTCTGTGACCGCATCAAAACCTGCGGAACATTCGAAATCTGGAAAGAAGCCACACAGCTCCTGAAAGACTATTTCGAAAAAATCACCGTTCAGGACATTCTGAACATTACGGACAAAAAAATTCAGGCGGCCAAAAAGAAATCCAAATCCAAATAAACGGAGATTCGTATTCCGTCCGCTTCAGGAAATGGGACTCCGTCAGCTACCGCTGTGGGACAATCGGGTTTCCTCTGAAGTGGTCAAAGCCCCGGCCCCGAAGCCTCACGTGCTTTTTCTGCCGGAAATATCTCAATCCCATCTCTCTTCCGGTAATCGCACCGACATCAACCAGAGGCCTGCCGAACCGGCGCTCGAATTGCCCGGCAATCCGTGGGAACTGTTTGGCTTTGACGGTTGCCAGCAGGCAGTAATCTTCTCCTCCAGCGGCCGCCAGTTCTTCGAGATTCCACTGATATTTCTCAGAAGACCGCTGAAGCGGCCCGGATGTGGGCAGTCGCTCCAGATGGATATCCGCCCCGCACTCCGAACTTTCCATGATCCGCCGGATGTCGGAGTCAATCCCGTCGGAAATGTCCATCATGGCATGAACCCCTTCCTGAGCCGCCAGCCAGGCTCCCTCGGCCAGGTGCGGCCGCGGCCGATGGTGCTGGCGGACAAGATACATTTCGTCGTCAAGAAGAGCCCGGTCTTCAAGGAGTATCCTGAGCCCGCCTCCGGAATCCCCCACATATCCGGTCACGCAGATGACATCCGAAGGCCGAGCCGTTGAACGAAATTTTGCCCGGTCCGGATGGACGATTCCGCTCACAGCGACATTGATGACGAGATGAACGGGCGCGCCTGTTGTATCGCCGCCCAGCAGGCGGACGTTTTCTTTTTCCGCAAGCTCCCGCAGCCCCCGGAAGAATTCATCCAGCCATTGAACTTCAATCCCAGAGGGAATGGCCATGGACAGAAACGCATATTCCGGCACCCCTCCCATCGCCGCAATATCGCTGAGGTTCACGGCCAGGGCCTTATAGCCAAGGTCCTGTGGAGGAATTTTCGCCCGTAAAAAGTGGACGTTCTCAACAAGCATATCGGTGGTCACCAGGAGAGCCGCCTGTTTTTCCCACGGAACAATCGCACAGTCATCGCCGATGCCGACGATCCTTTTCGGAAGGTGATGAAGAAACGGCGGCGAAAAGCGGCGGATCAGGCCAAACTCACCGAGTTCCGTTATTTTCATCATCGATCTCCCGGACTGTCTGACACCGTGCGCTCGACAATCCTCCGCAATTGGCGGGAAACCTCTTCCGGGTCAGCCGCCGCGCAAATGGCGGATACAACGGCAATCCCGTCTGCGCCCGCTTCCATGACCTGGGCGGCGTTCGCCGGATGGATTCCCCCGATGGCGATCAGCATATGGCGGGAACGAGACCGCAGGGTTCTCAATCCTTCAATCCCCCACTCTGAGAGGGTATCCGTTTTCGTCGGCGTGGGAAAAATGGGACTGACGCCGAGATAATCCACATCCCAGTCTTCCACTTCAAGAGCCTGTTCGAGTGTCTCCACGGAAAGCCCGATAATGGCCTTCGGCCCCATCAATTTCCGCGCTTCCCTGTAAGGCATGTCCATCTGTCCTAAATGGACGCCCTCGGCACCGACAGCCAGGGCCACATCCACACGGTCATTAATGATTAGAGGCACATGAAAGGACTTCAACACTTCCTGGACCCGCTTCGCCGTCATCACAAATTCGCGGGTGGAACACTCCTTCTCGCGCAGTTGGACGGCTGTCACTCCACCTCGTAAAGCCGCCTCAATCATTTTCTCAAACGGGCAGCCAAGGCAGAGCCTCCGGTCGGTCACAAGATAGAGTCTCAAATCCGGGACTTTTTTCAAGAGGATTCCACTTTCAGGCGCTTCCGGATGTCTTCTTCGGTGAGGCTGTAGAGCGCATCAAGAAAATTCATTTGAAAGCTTGCCGGCCCGGCCGACCGCTCTGCGGCCATCTCTCCAGCAATGCCCATGACCGCCATCGCATGAGCCGCTCCCTGAAAGGATGAGGGGTTCACAGCCACAAATGCTCCGGTCAGGGCAGAGGCCGTGCAGCCAAGTCCGGTGACCCGGGGCATCAAGGGATGTCCATTGGCAACCCGGAAGAGAGATTCTTTATGGAGAATCAGATCCACAGGGCCGCTCACGCTCACCGTGCAGTTGAACTGGCTGGAGAGCTTTTGCGCCGCCTCCAGTGCCGCTTCGGCTTCATGCCGGCTATCCACGCCTTTTGTTTCCCCTTCGGCATAACAGAGTGCCCTGATCTCAGAGGCATTACCCCGAATGACCGCCGGCGGAGCTTCTTTCAACAGACGAAGCGCTGTTGCCGTTCGAAGACTTGTGGCGCCGGCTCCAACTGGATCAAGGACAACCGGAATCCCCCGCTCCCTGGCCGCCCGGGCGGCTTTCAGCATGGAGGCAATCCAGGGCGCGCTCAACGTCCCTATATTGATCACAAGAGCATGGGCTATGGCCACCATTTCTTCCACTTCCTCCACCGCATGGGCCATGACGGGAGAAGCCCCGATGGACAGGAGTGCGTTGGCTGTCGTGTTCATCACAACATAATTGGTAATGTTGTGCACAAGCGGCGCTCCGGTTCGGATACGCTGGACATCCTCCCAGACAGATTTGGAATCCATCATGGACATTTGACACCTCCAGAGCGCAAATGACGCCAGAAATAAAAAAACCGTTTTCCCGAGAGCGCTCTCCGCGCGTCAGGAAAACGGCTTCCATCGTTCCGCTCCCTTCCGTTTTCCTCCGCTGGAATGACCCAGGTCAGGTTCAAAGGGTATGGTCTCAGCTTTCCGCGCTCAGCGTAAAAAGCACCCCTAACGGAAAATGCAAAGTATCTTCCGCCGGACGAATAATACATACATAAACGGGTCCGGCCTGTCAAGCTGGGAAAAGGAGGAGATTCTATTTCTTCTGTTCTTCCCCGCTGCCTGTCTTTTTCATCTTTGCGCAGCCTTCCTTCATTTTGGCCGCATGTTCCTGAATCTTCTTGGCTGTCTCCGGATTTTTCGATGTCAGGGTGATCACCACTCCAGTTGCGATATTCTCTATCTTTTTCTCCACGTCTTTCATCATCATCGGGCAGCTCTTCATGTCACAACAGGCCTTCCCGCCTTCCTTCATCATCTGCTCCTGCAAACACCCTTTGGACATGGCTTTCTTTTCCATATTCATACCGCACTTGGGACATTTTCCGGGTGTTTCCGATTTCTCTTCCGGATGCATGGAACAGGTATAGACTTCCTTCTTCTCCGCTTTTTTCTGGAGATATTTCTCCGGATTCTTCACGAATTCTTCTTTGCATTTCTCGCAGCAAAAGTAATACGTCTTCCCCTGATACTCAAAGGTGGCTTTCGCCTCGGATGTCTTCATGACCTTGCCGTTCACAGGGCAGATTACTGTATCTTCGGCTGCCTGTTGGGCGATCCCTGACAGAACAAAGAGAAAAGAAACCGCCAGGACCAGGGCGAAAATCTTGGATTGTTTACTCATGTTAACCTCCATAAACGAAATAGTTTTTTGGAATCATCTTCGACTCACTTAAAAGGCCCTCTGGCCTCTCCTTATATTATATTAATTTTATAGTATTTATCAAGTAAAATTAACTCCTTTCATCATACCGCCCAAAATTGATAGAAAAAGAGGATGGGCCCTGCCGCCGATCCAGAACTGGACGGGCGTCGTCAGAGCCCAGAGGACAAAATAATTCTGGAGAATCAGAGGCACCCACGGAAAAAAGCGGGGCGAACTCCCCATGAAAAGTAAAGCACTGAGTCCCAGGCCGGCAAAAAATTTATACTTGAGCTTCCTGTATTCGCTCTCCCGAACCCTCTTATTTTTTATCGACAATTGCGGGAAATTTGACATCAGGACTTTCCTCGATTCTTTCAGCTTGGATCAAGGAAATTCCATATATTCAACAATATCTTGAAAAACCGAGGGAATGCGCTTGACATCCATTTGAATTTAGGGAACCGTTTCCAGCTTCTCTCTTTTGCGGCGAAGCAGGATGATCGCTCCTGCAAACGAAAAGGTCAATCCCAGAACGCCGAGCAAGAAAAAAGGAATTAAATACTGTTGCAGGTGCGGATCGGAGATTAATGTCGCGGCGTAGAAATTATTGATGGTATGAAATGCCACGCACGCCCAGATATTGCCGTTGAGTTTCCATGTGAGGAAACCTAACAAAAGAGACAGCAGGACAACGTGCAGCAGCTGAAAAAGGACCTGGGCGAGAGGGTATCCGAGAGCGAGATTCCCTAAATGGAAGAAGGCAAACAGTCCTCCCGTGTACAGCCCCGCCTTCCACCAAGGCATTGTCTCTAAGAGCCGGCGGAAGACAAGCCCGCGAAAGAGCCCTTCTTCAAAAAGACCCGGGCCGAGGAAGATGAAAATAAGGTGAATCAGCGCCTCGCCGAATTCAAATGAAAAAGGCAAGTGCTTCCAGTTCAGTAGAAATAAAATCAGGAGACCGTTGGGAATAGTGAGAATCATCCCGAGGATCCAGGGCCGGAAGAATTTTTTATGAAACCCTAGAAAAGACGGAACCCTGGCCAGGCTCCTGGTGTAGAAGATAGAAACCGTCATGGCCAGGAACAAAGGACGAGAGATGTAGGCCAGAAAGCTCGAGATATGTGACGAACCTAAAGTTTTACTGATCAGGATGGCTAAAAATCCAACGAAGCATTGGTTCACAAACAAAACAAGGATGAGCTTTGGAATTTTTTTCATTTGTACCGCCAATAAGGGATTTTAGCCGAAAAATTTTTTTATGGATAGTCATTCACTTTTTTTGCTGTACGGATTTATCCCCCCTTTTTTTCTTGACACTCATTTTTTTCTGACCTATAAATTTTAGCGCCAAAAAGCGGAAAGAAACCCTTCAGATGGAGGCATATGTCTGGCGAAAATAAAAGCAGGCGGCCGGGATTTAATAAAAACAGGTGCATGAGAAGAGCTTTCTATCTATAATCATATTTCACACTGCGCCCCGGTGAAATGGAGGCACGAGAGAAATGTCCGCTGACAACACCCATTCATCCAAGGAAGATAAATTGCAGTTTCCCATTTCTGTCCCAAACTATCGGTTCGACCAGAGAAACGAGATGTTCAAGAGAAGGACATGGGATAAAGAAATAATCCCCCATGCAAAACGGTTTTACAATGAGGTCGAGTACAGGGACAGATATGGCTACAGGAAACTTGACTATGCCCTGAGGACCGCCGCCTGGAACATTGAGTATGGTTTTGGCTTTGGAACCATGCGGAGCAACTACGGCCTGTATTCATGGACAGAAATCGCCGCCAAAGTCAGGCCTTTTGTGGAAACAGGCGGACCGGTCGTCCATGCACCGGAAGTCAACTCCCGGATCGTAAAGAAAGCGGCCCAGTTTCTGGGCGCAGACGGTGTGGGAATATGCCGGGTTCATCCGAATCTGGTCTATTCGCATGAATATAATTTAATGACCATGGAGCACACTCCTCTTGAGCTGCCTGAAGGCTGTCAAAATGCCATCGTGATGGCTGTCGCAATGGACTACGATTCTGCGCGTCATTCTCCGGACGCCATCTCGGGCGCATCTACCGGCCTAGGATACTCCAGACAGGCAGTCCTGGCTAACCAGGTGGCCGCATTTATCCGCGTCCTTGGATACAGAGCTGTTCCCTCCGGAAACGATACGGCCCTCTCTGTTCCGTTGGCCCTGGCCGCAGGGCTGGGAGAAGTGGGCCGCATGGGGCTTCTGATAACTGAAAAATTCGGGCCCCTGGTGAGAATCTGCAAGGTCTTTACAGACCTTCCTCTGGCCTATGACACCTACCGTCCCTTTGGAGTAACAAAATTCTGCGAAACGTGTAAAAAATGTGCCATTCACTGTCCATCCCAGGCTATCCCCTATGGCGGGAAGACAATAGAAGGCCCCTCTTTTTCCAATCATTCAGGGATTTTTAAATGGTATATTCATCCCAAAAAGTGTTTTATCTTCTGGGCAAAAAACCGGATGGACTGCAACAACTGTATCAAGGTCTGTCCATTCAATAAACCAAGGGGGATCATTCACGATATGGCCCGTTTTGTCATAAAAAACCTTTCCCCGTTCAATCGAGTTCTGGTTTTGCTGGATGACCTGTTCGGCTACGGTAAACCTCTCCGCAGCAAAGATTTTTGGGAGAAGCGCTAAATTATCTTGGAACAAAATCTTTCAGGTCGAATGCCGCGCTTGGACACCATGAGGACATCCTGTTCCAAGACACCCATTTCTTTACAAGAAGTCATTTCAGAAAAATATGTTTTCCAAAGATACGATAATTTTTTAAAGCCGATCTGGTGTATAATACCGGAAATGAAAAAATTGAGACGGAGGTTTTGATGCCCGTCAAGAAAAGAAAAGCAGTTTTTTTGTTTTTAATCCCACTTTTCTTTATCTCGGCTTATCCATCGCAGCCCGCCGGCCAATCTTTAGAAAACGACCTGGCTTCACAGATTGATTCCCTCCTGGCCAATGTCTATAAAGCCAATGAACCGGGCGCGGCCGTGCTGGTCAAAAAGCAGGGAAAAGTCATCTTTCGCAAAGGTTATGGCCTGGCGGATATGGAGCTTGGAGTTCCCATCAAGCCGGACATGACCTTTCGCCTCGGCTCTATAACGAAACAGTTTACCTCGGTTGCCATCCTGATGCTGGCCGAGCAGGGAAAGCTCTCGCTTCAGGATGACATTCTCAAATTCCTTCCCGACTACCCCACGCAGGGAAAAACCATTACCGTTGAACACCTTCTGACGCACACCTCAGGAATTCAAAGCTACACCGATCTGCCTGAATGGCTGCCTTTAATACGTAAAGATATGTCCTTGAAAGAACTCATCGATCTCTTTAAAAATAAATCCATGCAATTTTCTCCGGGGGACCGATGGAAGTACAACAATTCCGGCTACATCCTCCTCGGCGCGATCATCGAAAAAGTCTCAGGCGAATCCTACGAAGCGTTTCTCCAGAACCATATCTTTGAGCCGCTGGGCATGAAACACTCCTGCTACGGGAGTGCCTCGCGTATCATCCTCAGGCGGATTCCTGGATATGTCAAAGGAAAAACAGGCTTTGAGAATGCTCCTTATCTCAGCATGACGCAGCCCTATGCAGCGGGCTCTCTTCTTTCTTCTGTGGATGACCTGGCCATCTGGAATGAAGCGCTTCTTGTGGGAAAACTCATCCGGAGAGACACTCTCGAGAAAGCCTTCACTTCTTATAAATTAAATGACGGCTCCGACTCCCGCTACGGCTATGGCTGGTTTATCTCAGACTATGAAGGCCACCGCATCATCGAACATGGAGGCGGAATCCCCGGTTTCACGACCTATGCCCTGACCCTGCCCGAAGACCAGATTTTCGTGGCGCTGTTGACCAACAGCGCAATCGAAGGACGTGCGCCAGAGCCTCTGGTCTTCAGAATAACGGCGCTAATGCTGGGCAGGCCCTACAAGGAACCCGTGGCCATAACTCTTCCGGAAAAAACAATCGCGCCTCTTCTCGGCGTCTATATCAATGACCAGATCGAAGAAAGATATATCAGCCGGGAAGGAACTCAAATCTTTTCCAGGCGCGCAGGCGGGAGCAAGAATGAGATATTTCCTGCTTCTGAGACGCTATTTTTCTCTAAAGATTCCTTCGCCCGGATTCAGTTTGAGAAGAACACAAAGGGCGAAGTCACAGGGCTCCAAGTCATAAACCGTATCGGCCCCATCGAAACCTACGCGAAAACAGCAAAGCCTCTGCCTCTGGAACGAAAGGCGATCACTCTTGATCCTGCAATTTACGATCAGTATGCGGGTGAATACGAGCTCAGCCCTGGTTTTTCTATTTTTGTCACCAGGGAAAACAACACGCTCATGACCCAGGCCACCGGCCAGCAAAAATTCGAAGTCTTTCCTGAATCAGAAACGCAATTTTTCCTTAAGGTCGTGGATGCCCAGATTGAATTTATCAAGGATAGCTCGGGAATAGTGACAGGACTTGTTCTCTACCAGGGTGGACAGAAGCTTCCGGCCAAGAAAATTAAATAAACAAAAAGGAACTGTTTCTCCCCGGTTCAGAGAGCTTTTTCAATCGTTCCGCCGCCGAGGACCACATCCCGCTTGTAGAAAACGACGGCCTGGCCGGGAGTGACGGCCCTCTGCGCGGTTTCAAACTCCACCTCCGCCTCTCCCCTCCCCAGTGGATGGATGACAGCCCGTGCTTCCCTGTGTCTAAACCGGACTTTCACTCTAGCCCGAATGGGTCTCTTGAATTCTTCCGCGGATACGAAATTCAGCCGGGACGCCAAAAGCCGCTTTTGATAAAGGTCTTCATCTCTTCCCACAACGACGGCATTTTTTCCCCCGTCGAGCGCGATGACATACAGCGGATGAGGAGCGGCGATTCTCATGCCCCGGCGCTGCCCGATGGTGAAATGGACAATGCCTCTGTGCTCGCCCAGAACCCGGCCGCTCAAATCGACAATGGGGCCGGGACCAAAAGACTCAGGAATCCGGATTTTCAGAAATTCCGCATAATTCCCATCTGGGACAAAACAGATTTCCTGGCTTTCCTCCTTGTCGGCGACCGGAAGGCCCATCCGGCGGGCGGTTTCACGGACTTCCTTTTTGGTCATCTCACCCACAGGAAATAGGATCCTTGAGAGCTGCGCCTGGGTCAGGGGATAGAGAAAATAGGACTGGTCTTTCTCCCTGTCCTTTCCTTTCTTCAATAAATACCTTCCCAAGCGTGGATTGTATTTCACCCGGGCATGATGACCCGTCGCCATCCAATCGGCCTTGAGCTTTCTGGCTTTTTCCAGAAGAAGGTCAAACTTAATGTGCTGGTTGCAGCGGATGCAGGGATTCGGTGTTCTTCCCAGGCCGTATTCCTGGCAGAAATCCTGAATGACCCGCCTTTCGAATTCCTGACGGAAATCGGCGACATAATGGGGAATTCCCAGAGCCTTGGCCACACGGCCGGCATCCTCCTTGGCCCTCCAGCCGCAGCAACTCCTCAACGCCTCAGACCTGCAGACTTCCGGAGGAAAAGAGAAGAGATTCATCGTGATTCCGATGACATCGTATCCGTCCTCCTTGAGAAGGGCGGCTGCGACAGAAGAGTCCACTCCGCCGCTCATGGCCACGACGACTTTTTTTGGCTCCATCCACTTCACTCCATCAGGCTTTCTTCATCCATCGATTCGGTTTATCTCAAGGATATCCTCCTTGACCCGAAGGCGGATCGGGGTCTGCACTCAGCTTATAAAATAGCAAATATTCTTCCGGCCTCCAATAACCAAATTCGATAGAAAATAAATATGAGGTCAATATCCGCCTAAGGCGGGCCTCTTTTGCAGCCGCCTGGATTGGAAATCCACCTCACATTCTTCTGGATGAGCCGATGGAAGCCATGGATCGGAGCATTCAGGAAGAAATCCTCCACTGGATTCTGAGCCGCGTCCAGGCCGGCGCTTCTGTCATCGTGGCCTCCCATGAGCCGGGGCTCTTCCTTTCGGCCGCAACCCAAGCTGTGGGGATCAAGGACGGGCGGGCAGTCTCGTTCCAACAGATCCCTGCGCTTCCTGAAGAGAGACTTCGTCTTTGTGAACGGCTGGCCAGAGGTCAGGCGCCCTAAAAAAGTGCATTTGTTGGAATATGTCTGTGGAATTTTGCTGCGTTGACATCCATCCCTTCCGTCAATATACTTTGTGTGTGGTCGGCAGTAAGGATTTCTAGCCTCACCGGAAGCCATCCATGACAATCTCCTCTTTGAGGTTTTTCAGGCTGAAAATCTGGAAAACGCCGAATCCGTGTTCTTAAATGAGGTCTCCTTTTTTTCTGGAAGAGTACTTAAAAACCGAATAGAGGGGACAAAAACCAATGGCAGCGGTGATGAAAAAGATAGCGGCGATAATCCCTAAAATGAGCAGCAGCGTTCCTTTGATCATCTCTGTGGCATACAGAACAGCAATCATGAGGGTAAAGAGGAGTCGCAGGAGCCTCTCGCTGGGACTCAGGTTCATTTTCATGGCTTATCCTCCTTGCTTGTGATCGCTTTTACCTATATTTTAAAATAAAAATTGATTCCCATCAATCGCAATCATTACTGACCGCATATCATTCTTCGAATTTCAATGACAGACAGTTCAAAGAATACCGCTCTGTTTGCCTTGACTTTTTTTTTGTGTTATCATTTTTGAGATTCGTTCCATAAGGAGATCAAATGTCAGGTCATTCGAAATGGCATTCTATCAAACATAAAAAGGCCGCGGTGGACGCGAAGCGCGGCAAACTCTTCACTAAAATCATCCGGGAATTGAGCGTGGCTGCCCGCCAGGGTGGAGGCGACCCTGACACCAATCCCCGCCTGCGAAAAGCCATATCTGACGCTAAAGGTGTCAATATGCCTGCCGACAACATCAAGCGGGCCATTATGAAAGGCACAGGACAGCTGGAAGGCTCTCAGTATGAAGAAATCGTCTATGAAGGATACGGTCCGGGAGGGGTAGCGATCTATGTTAAGGTTCTCTCCGACAATAAAAACCGCACAGTCTCGGAGCTGAGGCATATCTTTTCCAAAAACGGCGGCCATATCGGCGAATCCGGCTGTGTGGCCTGGATGTTCAAGCACAAAGGCTACATTGACATTGATAAAGGAAATGCCTCTGAGGACCAGCTTCTTGAAATTGCCCTGAGTGCGGGAGCTGAAGATGTTAAGGACGACGGAAGCAGCTATGAAATCATCACCTCTCCCGAGAAATACGAAGCGGTAGTGGAAGCCCTTAAAAAGAACAGCTTTGAAATCGCCACGTCCAATCTGGGATATTTGCCTCAAAATTACATTCAACTCGAAGGGAAACAAGCCCAGCAGCTTCTCCGGTTGATGGAAGAGCTTGAAGACCATGATGACGTGCAAAGCGTATCGGCGAACTTCGACATCGATGAAGAAGAAATCGCCAAGTACTCCAATGCCTGAGATACAGACTCGATGAGGGTTCTCGGGATTGATCCCAGCAGCCAGTCCACAGGATTCGGTCTCATCGAATTCTCCGAAAACAACACCACGGTCATTGCCAGCGGCATTATCAAGCTATCCCGCCGGATTCCATTTCAAAATAAACTCCACGAGATCAAATGTGCCATCGAGAATATAATCGCCACTTACTCTCCCGAGGATGTGGCCATCGAAAATCCCTTCTATGCCCAGAACATTAAAACGGCTATGACCCTGGGCCAAGTCAGGGGCGCTATCCTGGTGGCTGTCGCCGCGTCGAAATGCGCCCTTTTCGAATATTCTCCCCTGGAGATCAAAAAATCCGTAACAGGCTACGGCCAGGCCGGAAAAGACCAGGTCAACACCATGGTCAGAACACTCCTCAATCTCAAAGAAGAACCCCTCAAGGAGGATGAATCGGATGCCCTGGCCTGTGCTTTCTGCCATTTAAATACGCGCATTTATCAAAAAAATCTGGAGGATGCAAAGGTCTAAAAAAAATGATCGCCTATCTTAAAGGGAACATCCTGCAGAAATTTCCTCATCGGATCATCATCGACGTCGGAGGCGTCGGCTACAGTGCGGCGATTCCTCTCTCCACCTTTTTCAAGCTCGGCGAGGCCGGCGATCCCGTTGAGCTCTTCATTTACACCCATCTCTCGGACAATGCCCTTTCACTCTTCGGCTTCTCCACCACGGAAGAAAGGGATCTTTTTTTAAAATTGATCAACATTTCCGGGATCGGGCCCAAACTGGCGATGAACATCCTCTCCGGCATCGAAGCTCCGGACCTGGAAAGAGCCATAAAAAAAAGCGATGTCGCCCGAATCTCTCTCATCCCGGGGATCGGAAAAAAGACGGCGCTGCGCATTACTATGGAGCTCCAGGATAAAATCGAGAAAAAAGAAAAGCTCCTCGCTGTTAAGGGCTCCCAGGAAAGAGAGGACCTGATCTCAGCCCTGACCAACCTCGGATTCAGAAGGAAAGAAGTGGAGAAGGTGGCGGATGAAACAATCCATGCCCTTTCCGAGGGAGTGGGATTCGAAAAGCTTCTGCGGGAATGTTTAAAAAGAGTGGCTAAAGTCTAGAAAAGAAGAACCCGGGGCACTCCATAAAATTTTGCTGTATCCGCGTCCGTTTTTTGTTAATATTGGAATATTCAAAAAAGGAAAGTCAAGATGTCTGCGGTCCTCAGTCCTGTTCGCACCAAAGAAGACATCCTGTTTGAAGACAGCCTTCGCCCGAGGACATTCGATGAATTCGTCGGCCAGGAGACGGTCAAAGCCAACCTCAAGATATTCATCGAGGCGGCCCGCAAAAGAGAGGAACACCTCGATCATGTCCTCCTCTACGGGCCGCCCGGCCTGGGAAAGACAAGCCTGGCCTACATTATCGCCAAAGAGATGGGCGTCGGGATCAAACCCACCTCAGGGCCCGTCATCGAACGCACCGGAGACCTTTCCGCCATTCTCTCCAATCTCCAGGCTAGAGAGATTCTCTTCATTGATGAAATCCACCGCCTCCACCCGGCCGTGGAAGAGCTCATGTATTCGGCCATAGAGGACTTCTGCCTGGACATCGTCATCGGCCAGGGCCCCAGTGCCCGCAGTCATAAGCTCCGTTTAAAAAAATTCACGCTGATTGGCGCGACCACCCGTGCGGGTCGCATCACGCCTCCTTTGAGAGGAAGGTTCGGGATCATTTACCGTCTGGACTATTACAAGGAGGAAGATCTAAGAAACGTCATCATGAGGTCGGCTTCCATCCTCAAGGTCAAGGTCGACGAAAAAGGAGCCGAAGAGATTGCCCTCCGCTCGAGAGGAACGCCCCGGGTGGCCAACCGCCTGCTCAGAAGAGTCAGGGATTATGTCGATGTCAAAGGAAAGGGCATGATCACAGCCAAAGAAGCCAGAAATGCTCTGGACATGATGGAAGTGGACGTCATGGGGCTGGACGACGTTGACCGCAAAATTCTCATCACGATTATCGAAAACTTCGGCGGAGGGCCTGTGGGAATCAACACGATCGCCGCCGCCATTGATGAAGAGAAAGACACGATTGAGTCCATATACGAACCCTTCCTCATGCGCATCGGATTCCTGGAACGAACGAGCCGCGGCCGAAAGCTCACGCCAAAGGCCTATCAACATTTGGGATTTTCCTTTCCCTATTCCCACCCTCAAAAAAAACTCTTTAAGGATTAGGGCCTGTCCCCCTTATCTGAGACACGGGATATCAGGGAAGATCAAAAACATCATTGTCAGAGAGGGCGAAGGAAATGCGGACTTCCGATTTTGACTACGACCTCCCTCCGGAGCTGATCGCTCAGAAGCCTCTGGCCCAGAGGGATGATTCACGGATGATGGTTGTCCGGCGCCGGGAGAAGCATATCTTCCATTCTCAGTTCAGGCAGCTGCCGGCATATGTGGAAAAAGGTGATGTGCTCGTCCTCAACAATACGAAGGTTATTCCGACAAAAGTTTTTGGGGAAAAAAAAGGAAAAGAAATCGAATTCCTCCTGCTTAAAGAGCAGGAAACCGGCGTGTGGGAAGTTCTCTGCCGGCCTGCCAGAAAGGTCAACAAAGGGGACATCATAGTTTTTGCCCCGGAGTTTGAAGGCCGGGTCGTCGAAGAAGGAAATGGAGGAAAACGCCTGCTCCGGTTTTCGCAAAAGGACATCCTTTCGCGTCTTAAAACAATCGGATTTGCTCCCCTCCCCCCTTACATTAAGCGCCCAAAGAAAGAGGATGCACTCCAACGCCAGGACCTGGAAAGATACCAGACCGTATACGCCAAAAAAGAAGGAGCGATCGCCGCTCCCACGGCCGGCCTTCACTTCACTCCGTTCATCCTCCGGCAGATTCAGAAAAAGAAAGTGGCGATCGTCGAAATCAGTCTTCATGTGGGGCTTGCCACATTCCAGCCTGTCCGGGCCGATCGCCCGGAGGGCCACCGTATGCTTGAGGAAACCTTTTCCATAAGCGCAGCCGCGGCCCGCGCCATCCGCAAGGCCAGGAGTGAATCAAGATCTGTCCTGGCCGTGGGGACGACCGTGGTGCGTGCTCTGGAAAGCGCCTTCCAGGAGGGCCAATTGATGTCCGGATCCCGCTCGACTTCCCTCTTTATTTATCCCGGCCACGAGTTCAAATTCGTCGATCGGCTGCTCACCAATTTCCATCTACCCCGATCCACCCTGCTGATGATGGTATCCGCCTTTGCCGGCCATGACCTTATCATGAAGGCCTACAGGGAAGCCGTCAAAGAAAAATACAGATTTTATTCTTACGGCGATTGCATGCTCATTCTGTAATACTTCATTCAATCCGGAGAAACGGTTATATGACTCATATGTTATTTATTGACAAATGCGGTTGGTCGTGTAAAATTAATATACGACAGAATTGGGGCGGAGATGAAAGACGAAGAAATTCTGAGTTCCTGGAAAGAAATCGCTGATTATTTAAATAAGGAGCCCAGGACTCTGGCCCGCTGGGAAAAAAAACTGGGCCTTCCCATTCGCCGTTTCGACCAGGGCTCTTCCCGTTCGAAGGTTTTTGCCTATAAAGCGGAGCTGGACGATTGGCTGCAAGAGAGAGCCCATCTGAAACAGACGAGGAAAAAAAAATTCTGGGAAAATAAAAAACTGTCCATCGGAATGGTTTTCATCGCAACCTCCATGCTTCTCTTCTTCTCCATTCTCTTGGTGACTCATAAAATATCCTTTCTCTCCTCCGCTAAAGTCCCCTCTCTGATTATCATTCCCTTTAAAAATCTCGGCGCTACAGAACACGAAGAATATTTTTCCGAGGGGATTACTAATGAACTCACGAATAATCTCACGAGACAGAGTGAATTGAGAGTCATTCCGGCCGTCTCCTCCTATAGAGAGAAAAACGCACCGATCAACACCAAGCAAATCCGGGATAAATGGGGAGCGGATTACATCTTGCAGGGAATCGTTAAAAAAGTGGAGGAAAAAATTTATCTGACCGTGCAATTGATCCGGGCCAAAGACAATTCCAGCCTCTGGAAGGCGGATTATGAAGAGCCGATGGAAAATCTCTTCTCCCTCCAGGACAATATCTGCCTGAAAATCCATGAGATGTTAAAACTTAAAATTCCTGAAGACTACTCTTCCACCCTTTATTATGGAAACGCCCGCAGTTCACGGGCCTTTGATGACTATTTAAAAGGAAGTTTTCTCTCATCCAGAATCAGCCGCGGACAGGACGATCCCTGGCAGCTCTACAACCGCGGGAATTTCTACAGCGGACGGCTGACTGCTGAAGCCAACGAGCTGGCCATCAGTTTCTTCAGCCAGGCCATCGATCTGGATGACCGGTTCGCCCTTGCCTATATTGGACTGGCCAACTGCTATGCCAATAACATCAATTTCAGCTGGAACTTTCATGAGACATGGCTCAATAAAGCTGTCGAGCTTCTCCAGAAAGCCCAATCCATCAGCCCGGACCTGCCCGAATACTACAGTTGCCTGATCAAAATTTACATTTTAAAAGAAGTGTGTTTCTCAGAAAAAACAGACCAGATGGTTGCCAGTCTCGTCGAAAAAGGCCTGAAAAAACACTCCAATCACCCCCAGCTCAATTCCATCGTCGGATATCATTACTATCAAAAATACGGCCAAGAAGGAAAGGACGAGGATTTCGCCAAAGCCCTGGAATACAAAGACAAAAGCTTCTGGGCCAATCCTTTTGATTTGAACAATATAATCTTTGTGTATCTTCTGATTCTCAACAGAGAATTCGACAGGGCGATCCAGGTCTGCCAGATCTTTGAAAAAGCCGACTCCACCTTAACGACCAAATTTTTAATGGGCGAACTTTATTACTACCTGGGTGATCTGGAACAGAGCCAGGCTATTTTCCAGCAATTTAACGTCCCTCTGGAATTCCGGGTGTGCGCGCTGTTCTATCTGGGAATGATTTCTGCGCAGAGAAAAAACCAGGAAGAAACCGAGGCCGTCATCCAGGAAATCCAGAGAATCTCACCGGGCGAATTCAGGTTTTTTGAAACGGATCTCAAGTGGGCCTCCATTTACTTCGGCCTTGGAGACAGAGAACAGGGATATCGATATCTCAAATCCTTCTTCACAAAAGACACCTCACAGAAAGAGAAGTTTATTTTTCACAGATACATCGACCTGGACAGAAATTTTTACCCTTACAAAGAAGAAGAAGCATTTAAGAAAATCATAAAATAAAGAGAGGGAATCATGGCTAAAAGCAAGACCATTCGGGTGACTCCAAACGTCCAGAAATGCCTGGCAATTTTCAAGGAAGTCGTAAAGACCATGCCAGAGGGGGATCTGAAGAATAGGGCGAAAAGGGCGGTGAGCTACCTGGACCTCACATTCAAAGGCAAGCCGCAACCCAACCGAGGCATGATCGGCTGCCGTCCGAATAGGGCCTGGGTCGGCTGAGCGACTGACTATTTTTTAAGTTTGTCTATTAGATTGAGAAAGGCGGTATTTTTCGCGCTCCAAAATTGAGAATCCAGCTGCGCAGCCTGACGCTCATCATCACCGATAACTGTAACTTTCACTGCAGCTACTGTTACAAGAAGAAGTCGAAAAGCTCCATGAGTTATTCGACGGCAGAGTCTGCGCTGCTTTTTTTTTGCCCCGGCTGACCAAAGATTACTTTCTTAATTTCTATGGAGGGGAGCCCCTTCTCTCCTTTGACCTGATCCAGAAGACGGTTCACTTACTCAACACAAAGAGCAAAGCTTTCCGGAAAAAACCTCATTACTCCCTGACGACAAACGGGAGCCTTCTCTCAAGGGAGATCCTTCAGTTTCTCAATGCACAGAGATTCTCGGTGGTTCTGAGCTTCGACGGCCTGGCTCAGGAAGTCCACAGGAAAAAAGGGAGCCTCGCCAAGACCGTTGCCCGGATCGACGAAATATCGAATTACCCGAACATCCGCCTCAAAATCAACAGTGTATTCACTCCGGAAACGACATCCTGTCTTTCCGCATCGCTCCAATGGCTCATTCACCTCAATTGTTCCCATATTCATTTTTCCCTATCCACCCTTAAGCCTTGGGATGAGGACTCTATCCGGAGACTCAAGAAAGAGCTGAAGAAGCTTCGAAAAATCCTTCTGTCCTATTATGAAAAAAAAAGAATTATGCCTGTGGTCAATTTCAGGGAAGAACCCCTAAAAGGATTTTTTACCTGTGCGGCCGGAATAGACAGGCTGGCCATAACTCCCAAGGGAAATATCTGGGGATGCCTTCTCTTCCCGGACTATTTTCAGGGCAAAGAAAAAACTTCTGAGTATAAAAAATATTATTTCGGCCGCTTGCATTCCTTCATAAAAAAATATCCGCAAGTCTATCCTCCGGTCCAGGCCAATTGCGAGCGGCTTTCTCTGGTGAACTTCTCCACTTCCCAGACGGATTGTTCTCTCTGTCCGGACATGGAAGACTGCCGTGTCTGCCCGGTCAGTGCTTCTTTCTCAGGTTCTCCCCTGGGAAAAATTCCCGATTTTGTCTGTCAGCTCCAACAGGTCCTGATCAAAGAAAAAAAATGGATCCGACAACATCTCTTCCCCTCCGGCAAATAACCGCCGGAAGCATGAGCCTCCTTGTTCGTATTTAATAAAAGCCAAATGATTTGAATGAAAAAACCAAATCCAGTAAAATAATCCCGAGAGCCGGACATGACCAAAGACCCAGCCATGGAAGAAAAGCTGGCGGATATCCTCTATCCCAGCACACAGGCCAAGTCCTTCCGCATCACGATCGTTTTCGGATATAAAATGTCTCCGGACTACGAGAAGGCCGTGGCGCTCGCCAAAAGAAATCCCACCTACAAAGAAGAAGGCAGCGGTGAATGGATTCGTCATTCAGCCGTTTATACACCGGCTGAAGTGGATGACCTCTTTGAGCTATTCAACCTCGTCCACGAATGGGAAAAAACAGAAATTCTTGTCAATCATAAAAAGCTTCCCTACGGCCATCAGCTCTGGCTGCCATTGATGTGGTTTTACCGGATCAAATAATCTCTCAGGCCTGTCCTTCACGGATACTCCGAACGCCCCTGTCAATCCCTCCTCGAATTGCGGATAGAAAACAGAGGATTTCTTACGAACAGCGATTCCAGCCGCAGTTGGGGCAGGTCGGGCATTTCTCATCCGGTAGACTGGCCCCGCAAATCCTGCAGATGTTTTTGAAAATATCCCGGGCACTGTTTTTGGTCCCGCCGAAATGCCTTTCCATCACCTTGGCAATGGCATCCGGGATGGACTCCACCAGGCCTCCTTCGGTGAAAATCGGCTCCGCGCCGCCAATCCCTTTGAGCTGATTGATGACCTCCTTGGGATCAACACCGCTGCGCAGGGCCAGGGAAATCAGCCGGCCCAGAGCTTCGGCGTCCGCCATGGTCGAATAGCCGCTCTTGCCGATGCTGGCAAAGACTTCAAAAGGCCTGCCGTTGTCATAGGTGATGGTGACATAGAGGTTGCCGAAGCCCGTTTTGATTTTATCGGTCACGGAAGAAAGGGAAGCCGGTCTCTCTTTTGGAATGAGCCTTTCTTTGGATTTGGATTTATATAAGACCTGTTCGGCCCGGCAGCCGTCCCTGTAAATTGTGATTCCCTTCGTTCCCAGCCCATAGGCCAGAAGGTAGGCCTTCTCCACATCTTGAACGGTGGATTTATGAGGGAAATTGATCGTCTTGGATACGGAATTGTCCACATATTTCTGGAAGGCAGCCTGCATCCGGACATGCCCTTCCGGCGCAATCTCATGGGCCGTGACAAAATAAGGCGGCAACGGTTGGCCGGGATGCTTCTGCTTCCATTCCAGATAGAGAGCGTGCACATCCTTGATTTCCCCGTCCATAATTTTTGATGTGTACTCATAGGCAAAAACAGGCTCGATACTGGAAGAACAGCCGGCAATACGCGAAATCGTCCCTGTGGGAGCGATGGTAAAAACGGTCGCATTCCGCATCTTTTTTCCTCGATGGATGGACTTGGAAATGTTGGGAAAGCTTCCTCTCTGCTCGGCCAGCCTTTGAGAGGAAGCCACAGCCTTCTCTCTGAGAAAAGAAGCCAGCTTTTCAGCCAGGCGAAGCGTCCTGTCTGAGTCATATCTCAGCTTCATCTTGATCAAGAGGTCCGCCCACCCCATGATTCCCAGGCCGATCCTCCGGTTGGCTTTGGTCATCTCTTCAATTTGAGGAAGCGGATATTTATTGACATCGATGACATTGTCCAGGAAGCGAACGGCCACCTGGATGACTTTGGCGAACCTTTCCCAGTCAAACCGGTCTTTCTTCCGCGGATTGTAAAAGCGGGCGACGTTGATGGATCCCAGGTTGCACGACTCATACTCATGGAGCGGCTGTTCTCCGCAGGGATTAGTGGCCCGAATGGGCCCCAGGCCTCTGGTGGGATTCGACCGGTTGATTCTGTCAATAAATATGAGTCCCGGATCTCCGACGGCCCAGGCCGATTCAACAATCATCTCAAAAATGAGCCGGGCCTTCTTCTGCCCCACTTTCTTTTTCAGGAACGGGTCATAAATATCATAAATGCTGTCCTTTTTGACCGCATCCATAAAGGCGTTAGAAGCAGCCACAGAGATATTGAAGTTGGCGGCGCTTCGGCCGTCTCTTTTCATTTCAATGAATTCCTCTACATCCGGATGGTCGACTCTGAGGACGCCCATATTGGCGCCTCTTCGCGTTCCTCCCTGCTTGACGGCCTCAGTCGCTGCGTCCACCACTTTAATGAAGGAGACAGGGCCGGAGGCGACTCCCTGCGTTCTCCGGACAAAACTTCCTTTGGGACGGAGCCGGCTGAAGTCAAAGCCTGTTCCTCCGCCCTCTTTATGGACAAGAGCCGCATTCTTGACCGTCTCAAAGATGGACTCAAGGGAGTCTTCCACAGGGAGGACAAAACAGGCGCTCAGACACATATCTCTGCCGGCTCCGGTGAGCGTGGGACTGTTGGGCAGAAAATCAAGACTCATCATTGCCTCATAAAATTTTCGCGCCCAAAACTCGCGCTCTTTTTTCGACTTTTCAGCGGAAGCGATGGCCTCGGCCACCCTTTGAAACAAATCCGACGGAGACGTGTCCAGAAAATTCCCCTTTTCATTCTTCACAAAATAGCGGGCTTTCAAGATTTTGAGAGCATTGGGAGTGAACGGATTCTCTTTAACCATGAATTTTCCTTGTTGAGCCAACAATATACTATATTTTGTATAAATTAAATATAGAATCCAACAGAGGGTATGTCAATAGGAAACTTGAGCCCCAAACTCACGCAAAGATGGAAAGATGGGTCCGGTCAGAGAAGTCAGCGCTTCCCGATGGCCTTCAGTTTGGAAGCAATGGAGGCTTTTTTATCCAGACGATGGTCCACCCTTAAATCGATGTGAATCCTTTTGACCCCCATTCGGACCAGAACATCATGGGCCTTCTCAATCACCTGAAAAAGCGTCCGAAGGTCCGGGGCTTCCAAGGTCGTGGACATCCCTCCTGTCTCATTCTTCAATCCCGATTCTTCAATCACTTTCACCGCTTCCTTCACATAGCGGCTGACCGACGGCCCTTCAGATGTGGGAAATATGGCGAATTCCGCAATCACCATGGCTTTTTCCTCCTTCCCATTTACTCAGACGGCCGTTTCCATTCCGGAAATTCCATTCCCTCCAATATCCGGCTAAAAAGAAACCAGCTTCTTAAAGTGGAAAAACCGGTCTTGGATTTCCCTGGGCCGGAGAGTGGCAAACCGGTTGATGCCAAAATCCTCAATTGTAAAAGAGGCCAGGACACTTCCAAAGACGGCCGCCCTCCGGATCTCCCTCTGGCTGAAACTCCTGACTTTATCCATATAGCCCAGAAACCCTCCGGCAAAGCTGTCTCCAGCCCCTGTGGGATCAACCACTTCCTCACACGGATGGGCCATAATGCCGAAGATGAGGTCCTTTCCAAAAACCATGGCGCCGTGCTCTCCTTTCTTGACAATGACAAGCCGCGGGCCCATATCGAGAATCTTTTTGCCTGCCCGGATCAGGTTGGTCTCTTTGATCAGCATCCGGATCTCCTCGTCATTGGCAAAAAAGATATCCACGCGCTCCAGCACTTTGAGGACCGAATCCGGCTTGGTACCGATCCAGAGATTCATGGTGTCCATGGCCACAAGCTTCGGCTTTTGAACCTGAGACAGAACGTCTTCCTGGAGATCCGGGTCGATGTTGGCCAGAAAGACAATATCCGCCTTCCGATATTCCGGGGGAAGATCTGGATTAAAGTCGGCGAAAACATTCAAATCCGTCCGGACGGTTTTTCTCTGGTTCGGGTCATAGCCGTACCGGCCTTCCCAGTGGAAGGTTTTTCCCGGCCGGACCTCCAGTCCCCGGATGTCAATCTTTCTTTTTTGAAAAAGCCGGATCGTCTCCTGAGGAAAATCCCTGCCGACGACAGCCACAATTTTGGGCCGGGTGAAAAAGCTTGCCGCTAAAGAACAGTAGGTGCAGGAGCCGCCGACGATCCTCTCCCTGCGCTCCCAGGGCGTCTCGATCGTGTCAAAGGCCACGGAACCGACAACGACCAAGCTCATGAGAATATCCTCAGTTTTTGATGTATTTCCCGATCAGAAGGCGGAGCTTTTCTTTGCTCTCCTTCGGAATAAGCTCAGGGTTCGTGACAATGCAATTTTTTAAGGCGTTCTGACAGTCACACGGTCCCAACTGCCGGGCGGAAAGAGTGGCCACGGCCTTTTTAATAATGGCCTTGGCGCTGTGAATGTTGAGCCTTAAGTTTTCCAGGATGAGCTCCACAGAAACCGTTTCCTCCTCCGCGTGCCAGACATCGTAATCCGTGGCCAAACTCATTGTGGAATAGCAGATTTCAGCTTCCCGGCAGAGCTTGGCTTCAGTGGCGCTGGTCATTCCAATCACATCACAGCCCCAGAGGCGGTAGACCTTGGACTCGGCTTTGCTTGAAAAGGCCGGCCCCTCGATGCAGATGTATGTTCCACCCAGATGGGCCTTTATGCCGAGATCGGAAGCGATTTCGTAAAGAAACCTGGAAAGCTCGGGACAGACGGGCTGGGCAAAGCTGATATGGGCCGCGATTCCCTCTCCGAAAAAAGTATTATCGCGCCGTGTCCGGTCATAATACTGGTCAGAAAAGACAATGTCCCTGGGCCGTATCTCCTCTTTGAGCGATCCCACAGAATTGACGGAGATAATCCTTTCCACGCCGAGCCTTTTGAATCCGTAGATATTGGCCCTGTAGTTGACCTTCGAAGGAAGAAATTTGTGGCCTTTGCCGTGGCGGGAGAGGAACGCCACCCTCTTCCCTTCCAGTGCGCCGATGACATAAGAGTCCGATGGACTGCCAAACGGAGTGTCTATGCGGATTTCTTCTCTGTTCTCAAATCCCTCCATTTCATACAGACCGGTTCCTCCTAAAATTCCTATCTCCACTCGAGGCCAGAGCTTCTCTCTTTCTCCTGCCATATGACCTCCTCCAGACAGAGTATTGATATATAATTTATGAGGAGGGATGTCAAGAAAACGGCTAATTCTTTGATTTTTCTGAGGGAAATCAGTATCCTATATAAATTCTACTGGTTTAATCATGAACACTGAGGATATTGAACTTCTGACCCGACTGCTTCGCCATTCAAAACGCGTGGTGGTCCTTTCCGGCGCCGGAATCTCGTCAGAGTCAGGAATCCCAACCTTTCGCGGCAAAGACGGACTGTGGAAACAATACAGGGCCGAAGATCTGGCCTCCCCTGAAGCATTCCACCGCAATCCAAGGATTGTCTGGGAATGGTATGACTGGCGCCGGGGAATTATTGCCAATGTCGCGCCCAATCCCGGCCACAAAATACTGGCGAAATGGGAAAAAGTCTTCCCTCAATTTTACATAATCACTCAAAATATCGACGGACTTCACACCAAGGCCGGCTCTGAAAATATCCTCGAGCTTCACGGCAATATCTGGAAAATGCGCTGCACCAAAGAAGAAGTCGTGTCGGAAAATTATAATCATCCTCTGGAAAAGATTCCCCCTTCTTGCTCCTCATGCGGTGCTCTGCTGCGGCCCCATGTGGTCTGGTTCGGAGAACCCCTCAATCCCCACATCCTCCACAACGCTTTTTTCATAAGTTCCCAGTGCGATGTGATGCTGGTGATCGGCACTTCCGCGTTCGTCCAGCCGGCCGCCTCCCTCCCTCTTCACGCTGCCGAGGCCGGAGCTAAAATCGTTGAAATTAATCCGGATCCGACCCCCCTGACTTCTTATACAGACCTATCCTTCAGGCGAAAAGCGGGCGAGTTGCTTCCTATGATAGATGAACAGCTCAACGCGGGAAATTTCCGATAAGGGCAGGAAATCATTCCATGAAAAAGAAACGGGAAATCAATCGGAGAAGAGGAATGACGGCACGCATACAATGCTTGTGCTCAAGGAAAAAACATGAAGGAGAGTCGGACAAAAAAACATCCGCGCATGAAAGGAAATTCATCAGATGAAATACATCTACTTTGATGCCCTGGCGGGATTGAGCGGTGATATGATTCTGGGCGCCCTCCTGGATCTGGGGTTCTCCCCTTCATCTTTTAGGGCCAAAATGGTTGAACTCAAACTTCCTGTGAAAATTCAGATCACAGAGACCAAACGGGCAGGGCTCCGGGGCTTGAAAGTGGATGTCCTTACAAAGAACACAAAATCCATGCCTCGGAAATGGAAAGACATCAGAGCATTTGTCCAGAAAAGCCCTTTTTCCGCAGCCGTGAAGGCCGACGCCCTCGCCATCTTCAGAAACCTCTTTCAGGCCGAGGCCAGAGTCCACGGACACAAATTTGAGGAAGCCCATCTCCATGAGGCCGGAGCCGATGATGCCCTTATCGATATCCTGGGATGCTGCTATGTGGCGGAAGCGCTGAACATCACCGCTTTCTATTCCTCCCCGCTGAATGTGGGCCAAGGCTGGGTGAAGACCTCGCATGGAGTCCTCCCCGTCCCGCCTCCGGCTGTTGCGGAACTCCTCACCTCGGTACCCGTTTACTCCGCCTGGGTCAAAGAAGAGCTCGTCACGCCCACAGGAGCCGCTATCGTTTCCACGCTGGTCACAAAGTTCCTCTCTTTACCGGAGCTCACATATGAAAAAATTGGCTGCGGTGCGGGGAATAAAGATTTCCCTGATTTTCCCAACATCTTGAGAATTTTTTACGGCGACAAAAAGAGTTTTTCCGCTGAAAAAAAAGTCTATACCATTGAAGCGACGATTGACGATTCCAGCCCCCAGATCCTCGCCCAGTTCATGGACAGGGCGTTCGAACTGGGCGCCCTGGATGTGTTCTTCACTCCCGTGGTCATGAAGAAAAACAGACTGGCGACCAAATTGACCCTTCTGGCAGAGATTGATACAATAGATACGCTCACGGCGGCTGTCTTTAAGGAAACCAGCTCTATCGGAGTGAGATATTACCCCGTCGAAAGGAGAGTCCTGCAGAGGAAGATACAAAAAACAACGGTTTTGGGAGAAGAAATCGGGATCAAAATATCCTACCTGGATGGGAAAAAAATCAACATCCAGCCTGAATTCGCTGACTGCATGAAGCTGGCCCGAAAAAAGGGGCTTTCCGTCAAGGAAGTCGTCCAGATCGCCATCGGCGAATTCCAAAAAAGGGCAAAATAGAATGGCTCTACGAAAAAGAGGAACCATGGATTTAAAAAATATCGAGAGAGGCGTAGAGCTGATCCTCAAGGGTGTCGGCGAAGACCCGAAGCGGGCCGGCCTCAAAAGCACCCCCGAGAGAGTGGCCCGTATGTTTTCTGAAATTCTCGGCGGGATCAAAGAAAATCCTGAAAAACACCTGAAGGCCATTCAGCATGAAAAGCACGACGAGATGGTCCTGATCAAAAATATCCCCCTCTATTCGATGTGCGAGCATCACCTCCTTCCTTTTGCCGGAGTCGCCCATGTGGCTTATATCCCCAAAGGAGGCCGGATTGTGGGGCTGAGCAAGATCGCCCGTGTCGTGGATATTCTCTCGCGGAGGCTTCAGGTTCAGGAACGGCTGACCAAGCAAATTGCCGACCTCATCAGCGAGCATCTGAAGCCGCTGGGCGTCATGGTCGTGATCGAAGCCGAGCACATGTGCATGTCCATGAGAGGGGCCAAAAAGCCGAAGTCCCTGACTATTACTTCGGCTGTGAGGGGCTCCTTCCGGACCAGCTCAACCACGCGCTCGGAAGCCATCACTTTGATCAGGGGAGGGATGACCGGTGGCAAAGAAGTCTAGATCCCGTTTTTACGTCACGACGCCGATTTATTACGTCAACGACATCCCCCATATCGGACACGCCTACACGACGATCATTGCCGACGCCCTGGCCCGCTTTCACAAACTGGCCGGATACGATGTTTTTTTCCTCACCGGAACGGATGAACACGGGCAGAAAGTGGAAAAAGCGGCCGCGGAAAAAGGGCTGACACCGACCGAGCTGGCCGATAAAATGGTCGCCAGGTTCAAGGTTTTGTGGCAGGACCTCCACATTGATTATGACCATTTCATCCGCACCACCGATTCTTCTCATGAAAAGGGCGTGCAGAAAATATTTAAAAAACTTATGGATAAAGGCGATATTTTCAAGGGACTCTATAGGGGCTGGTACTGCGTCTCTGACGAAAACTTTCTCGCCGAGGATGTCCCCCTTGCGGATGATGAATACAAAATATGCCCGGACTGCGGACGGAAAGCGGCGATTATCTCTGAAGAATGCTATTTTTTCAGACTCTCGGTCTACCAGAAACCTCTCCTCGACTTTTATGCCCAGAACCCGACCTTTGTCCGGCCGCCGAGCCGGATGAACGAGGTCGTCAGCTTTGTCCGCCAGGGACTCAAGGATTTAAGCATCACCCGGACCACAGTCAAATGGGGGATTCCTGTCCCCGGCGATCCGAAGCATACGATTTATGTCTGGTTCGACGCCCTCCATAATTACCTCACCGGCATCGGCTACGACCGGGACTTGAATCTGTTCGAGAAATTCTGGCCGGCTACTGTTCATCTCATCGGAAAAGACATTCTCAGGTTTCACGCTATCTTCTGGCCGGCTTTTCTCATGGCCGCCGGATTTCCTCTGCCGGAATGCGTCTACGGCCACGGCTGGTGGCTCAAGGACGAAACGAAAATGTCCAAGTCCAAAGGTAACGTCCTTGATCCCCGTGTGATCCTCGAGGCTTTCGGAGCCGATCCCCTGCGTTATTTCCTGCTGCGGGAAATTCCGATCGGCCTGGACGGGAATTTCTCCCATGAAGGATTCATCCACCGCGTCAATTCCGACCTGGCCAATGACCTGGGTAACCTTGTCCACCGAACCCTGACCATGGTCCAAATGTACTTTGATGGAAAAATTGAAGACGTGGAAGACGAACAAAAGGAAGACCAGAAAATTCGGCTTTCCTTTAATGAACTGAAAGATCGGGTTTTTTCTTTCTATGAGAACTATGCGATCAACCGGGCTCTGGAGGATATCTGGGTTTACATCAACGCGCTCAATAAATATCTGGCGGACAACACGCCATGGAAGCTGGCCAAGGACACGGGAAAAAGAAAACGGCTGGGCCGAATCCTCTTTCAGGCAGCGGCCGCAATCCGGGGAATCAGTTATTTGATCTATCCGGTCATGCCTGAATCCTCCAAAAAAATATGGGAATTCCTGGGCGAAACGAAGGACATCGAAGAGATTCATTTTTCCGACCTTCACTTCAACGACTTTAAGACAGGACAGAAAATCCAAGAGCCGACGGCTCTTTTCCCAAGGGTGGATTTAAAAGACTTCCTTACCGAGGAGGCCAGACATACCGCCGAAATAAAAAAGGAGGAGAAAATGGACACCGTTACTTTTGAGGAATTCAAAAAAATGGACCTGAGGGTCGCTCAAATCCTGAAGGCAGAGAGAGTGGAAGGCACGACCAAGCTCCTCAAACTCGAGGTGGATATCGGCACGGAAAAACGGACACTGGTCGCCGGTGTCGCGGATGTCTATGCGCCGGAAGAGCTGGTCGGAAAAAAATTGATCGTCATCGTCAACCTCAAGCCGGCCGTGATCCGGGGAGTCGAGTCCCAGGGGATGATTCTGGCCGCGGAGATCGAGGGGAAAGCATCGATTCCTTTCTTCAGAGACGACGTGCCGGCAGGGGCCAAGGTCAAGTAACATCCGGCGAAACGCCGTTGCGCCCTCTCAAGAAAAGATGGAGTGAAAGGATCGTTTTCATTCCTCGCGGGGAATAGGACCGGACGGGAGCCGGCGCAAAGTCACGCTTTCAGATATTTATTTATTTCGGCCGCCGGAATTGCTCCCTCTCTGAGAATCCTCGGACTTCGTGAAGTCATGTCCACAATTGTGGAAGGCAAACCTCCCGGCGTTTCCCCTCCGTCCACAATAAGGTCAACCTTACCGCTAAAAATTTCAAAAACTTTCCCGGAACTGGAGATTTCTTTTTCTCCAGAGATATTGGCACTAGTGGCTGTAACCGGGGAACCCACCCGGCCGACAAGCTCCCTCAGCCAAACCGGATTGGGAAGCCTGACGGCGATGGACTGATCGGCACTTAAGATTCCCTGAGGAAATAAAGGCTTGGCTTTAAGAACGAAGGTCAACGGGCCGGGCCAGAATTTGCGGCTCAGGCGCCAGAAAACGTCCGGAGGCGAAACGACTATTCCTTCGACCATCCGGAGACCGGACACCATCACCAGGAGAGGCTTCGAATAGTCTCTTCTCTTCAAGCGGAATATTTTCTGAACGGCCTCCTGAGAAAAACAGTCGACGCCCAGCCCATAAAAAGTGTCCGTTGGATAAGCGATCACTCCTCCTTTTCTTAAGACAGCCGCTATCCTTTTTATTTGAACAGGTTGAATTCTGTCGGGATTTATCTGAATGCAGGAAGTATTTTTGGTTCTCATTTCCAGACAATCATATCACATTCCCGAAAACAACACACAGGGACCGTCCGGGGCCGCCATCGGACGAAGCGTGTGTTCTTCCCTCTCAATCCCATGAATGAAGTTAGGAGAATGCCAGAGAAGGAATGATCGAAGGGCCGTAAGGCTCCGGGCGAGCGGGGAGCCCTCCCGCCGTGCCACCCTCCCTCGACTATCGCCCCCATCACAGAAATAGAGATGCTACCGGGAGGATTCGATGGTTTGACTTGATCCCGTCTAAAACTTTACAATAATCGCTCAACGTGGATTATTCACATGTTCTGGAGATATGATATTGAGGAATTTGGAGGCCGGAAATTGGGGACACATGACTCCTTTTCGCCACAGTCCTGGAGCCGGGATCTCTGGATATAAGGCGACCAAATATGGCACAAATTTTGCTGTATAATTACGGCGGAGGATGAAATGAAAAAATACATGATTTTAGTTACCCTTCTCATTTTCGTTGGCTCGGCGTTTGTTTATTCGGATACTATGTCCTTTAAAATGTCCTATTTCATGCCGCGGGCTCAAAGCGGGCCCAATTTTCCGGACAGCCTATGGACCATTGAGCTGGATCAAATGGACTTCACCAAGTCCAATTTTCATGATTCTTCTTTTGGCATCGCCTACGAATATTTTCTCACCAAGCAAATCAGTCTGGTTCTTTCGATAGATGCATACAGTAAAAGCAAACTCGGATATTACAATGACTACGTCGGATACTTCCTGTCTCGAACAGACTCCGCCGGAAAAGACTTTCTTGGAAACTACGCTTCACTCTCGGATTACGAGAAGATCTTCGCTCCTTCCAACTCGTTTGAGGAAGAATATGTTCCCGGCCACCGCCTGGATATCTCCATAACACCTATTCAGCTATCCCTGAAATTTATTCCACTGGGCAGACGTATGAAATTCATTCCTTATATCGGAGGAGGCATGGGCCTTTATATCTGGAGTGTCCGGCTGGAAGGATATATCGTCAACTTTGACCCCCTGCTCTCTGAATCCTACGTGGACCCGGAATCCAACGAAATCCCCCTTTACCCCATCTACTATGCCAACGCGATCGAAGGAGAACACTTCGGGCGGTTAACTGTGGGCTACCATCTTCTCGGTGGCTTCATGTTTCCCATTGGCCATAGACTCACTCTCGATTGCGAATTTAAATTCAACTCTGTCCGATCTCAATTTAAGAAAGCCCTTCTGGGTTTTACGGATCCGTTCGACCTCAGCGGGTATCAGCTTTCCCTCGGACTCAATTACTGGTTTTAGTCGCCAAAGACCGCTTCATTCCCGCTGTCCATCACTGACCGAACAGGCGGCGACACGCCTCTGTTCTCTCAAAAATATCCAACGCTATCCAGGGAGACCGAATTCTCAACGGCCATGAAAAGGGGGCCCTTCCCATCATTGATATTTCTCTATAAGATGAAAGTACCTCTCCGCCTCCTCCTTCCTCCTTCTCTTTAAAAAACCATTGGCCAGGATGCGGCTTTTTTTGACGATCTCCGAGCGCACTCTTTTTTCCTGCTCCGGAGTCAGATCCAAAGAAAGAGCCCTCTCCAGAGCCTTGATTCTGAAGCGGTCCATTCCCCAGTATTTCAGGGACAGCTGGTCCGGATGCCCGCCGCGCTTCACGATCAGGCGTTTTTCTAAAAAATAAATCGGATATTTATGAGCCAGACGAAGAGAAAAATCATAATCCTCGCAGACCGGCAGGTCTTCATCAAAAACTCCAATCTCATCGAAAATCTCTTTCCGGAACAGGGAAGAAGAGAGGCTCAACAGACAAAGAGGAAGGACCTTATCAAATATCCATCCGGAGTGTTTCCGATGTTTTTTCCCCGGATTATGGTATTTCCCTCTTCTGATCCAGATCTCTTCTGTGCAACAGACTCTCGCCCATGGAAAGGCGTGCATAAAAGCCATCTGAGTCCGCAACTTCTCTTTTTTCCAGAGGTCATCTGAATCTAAAAAAGCAATAAATTCTCCCCTGGCCAGGCGGATCCCCAGATTTCTGGCGGCACTGACACCCTTATGGTCTTGATAATGGTAGCTCACGTCGGCCTTTAAAGCGGCCACAAGCTCTTCTGTCCCGTCCTCCGACCCGTCATCAATGACTAAAAGTTCGAAGGAATCCCGGTGTTTTTTTTCTCTGAAATAATCCTGATCCAGCACGGATTGAATCGCTTCCCCGAGAAAGTAGGCCCGGTTAAAGGTCGGAATGATAACGGTAATCATGGAAAGAATTTTGGATCAGGAGGCTCGGAGGACCGCAATTTCCTCGCTTTTTTGAAAAGGAATCTGGAATTTCCCCCAGATTGTTATCACATCGAGACGGCCGGAAAATTGGGCGAAAACCTGCGCACTTTCAAAATGCTGGTACACATCCTTGCCGATTTCAAAAAAATCCAGAAGCAGGGGAAGAGAAAACATTTCCTCTCCATGACCATTCAGTCTCATTTCTCCATCCGCTTCTCCCTCGGCCACCGTCTTCCCGGCCAGCTCCAGTCTGTAACTCAACTTTTCGAGCGTCAGGATAAAAGCGTTCGGGTTTTGGAAAAGCGCTTTGAAATTCAGTTCAGCGCCCCCGATGGACAGACTCCTGGTCTCAATGGGCTGGATTTTAATGCCCAGTTCCTTGAAAACGGGAATTTCTCCCGTGACGACCATGGGAACTCTCTTTTCCCTGCGCCTTTCATCCTGAAAAGTCATTCCTCCTCCAAGGAAACACTCCAGAACGTCTTTGTCCTTCAATTCCGGCAACACTTGAAAGAGGAGGGCATAGGTCACTTTCAAAGGGAGCGCGACCAACGTGTTTTCCCGGGATTCAATCCGGATGGCCTCGGCCAAGGGCGTCTGGAGACTGAGATATTCCCGGTCTTCAATCATAACCCTATAATCATATTTCACCAGAAAACAGGGTGAAGAAGAAGAATTTGCCAGTTCGAAGTAAAACAGAAGCGTCAATCCCTTCGGACTCAGGCTCTCAACTTTTTTCTCTTTCAGGGCAATGGCGATATCCAATGTGGAAGGTCCGGCCGCCGGGACAGAAATGAAAATAACCGCCATCGCCATTCCCAATTCCACTGCAATCAATCTTTTCCCCATGGTCATTCCTCGCGCTTAAAGTCTACACTATTGACCCTTTCAGGACAAGCCTTCAAAGAGTACCCAGCCCCCCTCTTTAATTTCAAGCAATTTTGGGAGAGTATTGATCGGTGAGGGAACGGCGTGAAAAATCCAGGGGGAAGCAATGTCCCTCCGGATGGGTCCTCTATCTCCTCCCGCAAAATGGAAGAGCGCCGAAAATTTAGTTTGAACTTCCAGACGGCTGCTTTTATAATTATGTTCCGAGAATCAAAATCAGGGCCAAAAAATATTTTACGATTCCGGTGAATCACAAGAAAAATGAGAATCATGGCGGCTGACTTCAAAGACAAGGCGTTTTTTGTCCGTCTCTTTGGAGAAGACGTCTATGCGGTCGGCGGATTTGTGCGGGACCTCATTATGGGAACTCCCTCTGAAGAAGTCGATATTCTCATCACTCGGCACCTCCTCGAGGATATCATTAAAAAAATCAAGCCCTTCGGTCGGGTGGATTTGGTGGGAAAAAGCTTCGGTATCATTAAGCTGACAATCAAAGGGAGAGCCTATGATATCGCTCTTCCGCGCAAAGATGCGCCGGTCGGAGAGAAAATAAGAGGGCACAAAGACATTCGTGTCTCGGCCGAACCCAATCTTCCCATCGAAAAAGACTTGGAACGCCGCGATTTCCGGTGCAACAGCATAGCCCTCCGGCTTGCCGACAATACCCTCATCGATCCTTTCCTTGGAGCTAAAGATATCAAGGCCAGGATGATCAGGGTTACCAACTCCCAGGCTTTCCCCGAAGACCCGCTCCGCGTCCTCCGCGCGGCCCGCTTCGCCGCGCGGCTCAACTTCACAGTGGATCCGGCGATTTATGAAATCTCCAGGGGAATAGACCTGTCCGGCCTGAGCGTGGAGAGGGTGAACGAAGAGCTCTTTAAAATCCTGATGCATTCCCCACTTCCCTCCTCAGGGCTTGAAGAATTGTTCCGCCTCGGCGCCCTTCGCCAGCTTTTTCCCGAACTCTACAACCTGACGCTTGTTATCCAGGATTCCCTCTTTCATCCGGAAAAGGACATCTTTGGTCACCACACGGTCTGGCATCACACCAAACTCACCGTGGACCAGGCCAAGCGGCTTGCCGATTTCGCCCGGCTTGAGCCGGCTAAAAAACTGGCTCTCCTGTTGGCTGCCCTCTACCATGATGTCGGCAAATCAGACACGACCCAATGGGAGTTCAAAAAGGGAAGAATGGTGATCACCAGCGCCGGACATGACAACCGAAGCGAAAAAATGACCAGACGGATGTTTAACCGTTTTAAAATATTTTCCTGGAATGGATACAATCTCAGGAAAATTGTCCTGCTCCTGATCAAAACCCACCACCGCGCCTCAGAACTCTGGCAGAATAGGCACGCCATTACACGGAAAGCCTTCAATCGCCTGGCAGCAGACGTTAACGGAGAAATTGAGCTTCTGATTTACCTGGATGCCGCTGACCGCGGTGGCAGAAAAAAGAAGCTGCTGACCGGATTGGACAGAGAGGCGAAATGGCTCCTGAAAAAATTCGAGGAGTACAAAATCAACCGGGATACCATTAAGCCCATGATTATGGGACGGGATTTGCTCAAAAAAGGAGTGACGCCAGGCCCGGAGATGGGAAAAATCTTGAAACATCTCTATCATCTCCAACTGGACAACGTATTTGAAACAAAAGCTCAGGGCCTCCAGATCGCTAAAAAGATCATCCAGAAGAACGCATGAAAAAAATCCTTGTCGCTGGCGGAGCCGGTTATATCGGATCTCATACAGTAAAAGAACTCCTTCAAAAAAAGTATGAAGTCATTGTCTATGACAATCTTTCGACGGGAAAAAAAGAATTCCTCCGCGGCGGGAAGCTTGTTGTCGGCGACCTTATGGACAAAATCCGGCTCCAGGGAATGTTCAAGGCCCACAAGATCGAGGCCGTCTTTCATTTCGCTTCCCTCATCCAGGTCGGCGAATCTTATATCCAGCCCCGCAAGTATTACAACCAAAACCTGATCACAAGCCTTTATCTTCTGGATGCCATGGTCGAAGCCGGGGTTCGGTATTTCATCTTTTCCTCCAGCGCAGCCGTCTATGGAATCCCTCAGCATATTCCCATACCGGAAACCCATCCCCTTGTCCCCTGCAATCCTTACGGCCAGACAAAATATTTTGTCGAGAAAATTCTTGAGGAGTACGACCGCGCCTACGGCTTGAAATTCATTTCCCTCCGCTACTTCAACGCTTCTGGAGCGGATCCGGAAGGACAAATGGGGGAAACACATAACCCGGAAACCCATCTCATTCCCAACATTCTTCTCTATCTGCTTGGGAAGAAAAAAAATTTTGAAATTTACGGAACGGATTTTCCCACTCCCGATGGGACGGCCGTCAGGGATTATATCCATGTGACGGATCTAGCCACAGCCCATGTGCTGGCCTTGAAAACGCTTCTGGAGACCTCAACGAGCGAGTTCATCAACCTGGGCACAAACCAGGGCTATTCCGTCCTGGAGATTGTCCAAAAAGTCGAAGAAATCACAGGTAAAAAGATTGCCTATAAAGAACGGCCACGGAGACACGGAGATGTCCCTGTCCTCCTGGCTTCCAAAGAAAAAGCCGAACGCCTCCTCGGTTGGCAGCTCAACTTTTCTGACATTCAAACAATCATCCAAACGGCCTGGGACTGGCATAAAAAAGGAATTTGACTCATATTCCTTCAAATGGTATAAATGTTTCCTTGTCATAATGAATTTTAAAAAATTCCTTTTGTCGCTCGCGTTGATAAGTCTCTCTTTTTTTCTCTGGAACTGTTCCTCCCATCCAAAGCCGGCCAGGAAATCCCCGGTCCCTCCCGCCAGCCAGTCTCCCCCGGCTCCTGCGGCCCGAAATAATCCGCAGGTGATTGAAGTCAAACCACAGTCCTCTCCCCTTAAAACAATCATTCCCGACGAAGAAAAAAAATCCATCGCCGCAGAGGCTTCGCCTCAGGATAAAATTTCATCTCTGGAGAAAGACGATGCCACGAGCCTGTTCGAAGAGGCCTTGAATGCCTACCAGGAAGCCAAACAGGCCAAGGAAAGGGGCGATTTTGATGCGGCATTGGGTGCACTGGACTCGGCTTACAGCCTGATTCTGAAAGTGGAAATTTCCCAAGATTCCCCTCTTTTCCAGGAAAAGAATGATTTACGGCTATTGATTGCCCAGAGGATTCAAGAAATCTATGCGTCCCGTCTTCCGCCCATCAGCAACAATCGTGGAACAATTCCCCTCGTGGAAAACAAATGGGTGCTCCAGGAAATCACACGTTTTCAGGGCGTCGAACGAAAAACTTTTGAAGAAGCCTATATGCGCTCAGGCCTTTACATGGAAATGATCACCGAGGAGCTCAGAAAGAGTGGACTGCCGGAAGAGATTGGCTGGCTCCCTCTGATTGAAAGCGGATTCAAGGTCAAAGCCCTCTCTAAAGCCAGGGCACTGGGCCTGTGGCAATTCATCGCCTCCACAGGCTACCGCTACGGCCTGTCCCGAGACCGCCTGATTGATGAGCGGATGGATCCCCTGAAATCCACTCAGGCGGCCATTAAATATTTGCGTGAGCTTCATTCCTTTTTTGGCGATTGGACAACGGCGTTGGCCGCCTACAACTGCGGCGAGATTCGCGTGCAGAATGTGATTCGCACCCAGCATATCAATTACCTTGATAATTTCTGGGATCTCTGGGAAAGGCTTCCCTATGAGACGGCCCGTTTCGTTCCCCGTTTTATCGCCGCCTTGCGGATCATCAACAATCTGGAAAAATACGGCTTCAATCTTCCCCCTCCATATGCGACGCTCAAATTCGAGACCATCACCATTCATCGTCCGATCAAACTTTCCTCTCTCTCAGAAGCGCTGGGACTGGAAAGCTCGGAACTGGCTTATCTAAATCCCGAGCTTCGCTATGAATCCACTCCTAACCACGAGTATCTCCTTAAGATTCCCGTGGGCTATGGAGAAAAAGCCCTTGAGGACATCAACACTCTCAGCCAGTGGATTCCCCCCGAAGCCACTTACACCTGGCATATCGTCCGCAAAGGCGAAACGCTCTCAGCCATTGCCCGCCGGTACAGGACATCCGTCCAGGCGATTGCCCGTCTGAACGGGCTGCGCCGCACCTATCTGATCAGACCCGGCCAAAGGTTGAAAATACCCGGCCGGGGCGCCGCTGCGAACTCCAATTTCGACTGACCTGGATTATTCATCAATCCTGAAGAATTGATTTTGGGAAGGATTCTGACCGGATTTCGAATTCCTCCGCCGCCAGTAACTGGCCGTCTAAAAAAACCGTGACCTTCCATTTTCCGGCTTCTTTCTCTTCAAAAAGAAGGATGTTATCCCAGGCGATGTACTTTTTATAAAACTGACCTTCCTTGCCGACATTTGTCGGATCGGTCGTCCGGTAAATCTTCCCTGAAGGGTCATACCATTTCCAGACTAGGGCATGCTCCCCGCTGACTTCTCGAAATCTCAGAAATGAACAAATCCTCTGATCCTGTCCCTTAACAAAAACCTTTTTTGGCTGAACCGGCTGAGCCCAGTCGTCTTTAAGTTCAACACCACCGAAGAAAAGACATTCTTCGAGAATCAGTGGAGGTTGATACGGGATGCCCACGCTTCTCAAACGGATACACCCAGGAAAGGAGACGACCCCCATTAATACAATGAGAAAGAACATGCGCGGCAAGACTGGATATCCTCTTTCCATTGGGACTTGCCGGCATTCCTGTTGCAGGAAACAGCCTATCAAGCCTTCTTTATCTCTTTCGCTTTTTTCTTCTTCTTCTCTTTCTTCTTGTACTCGGAACCGATGAGTTCGAGCATGGCCATCTGGGCTCCGTCGCCGGCGCGGGGGCCCACCTTCACAATGCGGGTATAACCTCCCGGCCTTTCCGAAAACCGCGGACCGATCTTGTCAAAAAGCTTCGTGACGGCGGATTCCTTAGTGAGGAATTTCAGGGCCTGGCGCCGGGTATGGAGAGAATTTTTCTTGGCCAGAGTGACCATTTTCTCCGCCAGCGGTTTGGCCTCTTTGGCCTTGGCCAGAGTTGTCTTGATCCTTTCCTTCTCTAAGAAAGATGTGACCAGGTTGCGGAGCAAGGCTTTTCGGTGAGAGGACGTCCTACTGAGTTTTCTACCCTTGACCAAATGCCTCATCCATCGTACTCCTTCTCTTTATTGACTTTCATATCGCCTTTGATCTTCTCTACCAACTTGGATTGAAGGTCCAAATTCAGGCCCAAGCCAAGATTGCCCAGCGTCTCCTTGATTTCGCTTAGGGATTTGCGCCCGAAATTCTTTGTCTTGAGTAGTTCTTCCTCTGTCTTCTGGACCAGCTCATAGATCTTCTCGATGCCCGCCGAACGGAGGCAATTGTTTGACCGAACAGAAAGCTCCAGGTGCTCGATGGGCTTGGACAGAATATCGATCTGGGTCATGTAGGGAATTTCCCGCTTGGCTACGATCTGCTCTTTCTCGATCGGTTCATCCACGACATTCATGAAGATGACCATGTGGTCCCTCATGATTTTAGCGGCCTGGGCCAGAGCATCGATGGGTTTAACGGCACCGGAGGTCCAGACTTCCAGGGTAAGGGACTCATAGTCAATGCGTTTCCCCACGCGAGCGGGTTCGACTCTATAATTGACCTTCTTGATCGGAGAATGGGAAGAATCCAGGGGGATGAAGTCCACGCTGAGTGTCTCATCAAAATTCTGGTCCGCCGGGATATACCCTCTGTTATTCCTGACGATCATTTCTATGTCCAGTTTTCCATCTTTATCTAGAGAAGCTATATGAATCTCCTTCTCCAGAATTTCGATGTCGGAGTCATGGATAATGTCAGAGGCTTTGGCAGTTGCGGGTCCTTCTTTCTTAAGGGTCATGGTCTTGGGTTGATCGCCGTTGAGCTTCAGGGGAATGCTCTTCAGGTTCAGTAGAATATCCGTCACATCTTCGACCACTCCCGGGAGAGTGGAGAACTCATGAAGCACGCCTTGAATACGGACCGCTGTAATCGCCGCTCCTTTAATGGAGGAAAGGAGAATTCTCCTTAAAGCATTTCCGATAGTCACTCCGAATCCACGCTCAAAGGGCATGGCCTGAAAACGACCATAGATGTTGGTTAAAGTCTCATAATCACATTCGAGAAATTTTGGCCTCTGAAAACCGGTCTCATTCATTGCTCCTCCTTTTGAGGATATCTCAATTCCTTCCATGCACTTTACTTGGAATAAAGCTCAACAATCATGTGCTCTTCGATCGGCAGAGTGACATCCTGGCGCGTGGGCAGAGCGAGCACTTTTGCCTTCATATTGTCCCAATCCACTTCCAGCCAGCCCGGAACAGATTTGTTTTTATGCGCTTCGACGCGCGCTTTTGTCTCGCTGCTCCGGGCGGACTTATCGCTGAAACGGATCACGTCTCCCTCCTTCACCAGGAAAGAAGGAACGTTGACTTTCCCTTCATTGACGTAAAAATGTCCATGATTGATCAACTGCCGGGCATGGGTGCGGGAAAAAGAGAATCCAGAAATAAACACCACATTATCGAGCCTCCGTTCAAGCATGATCAGAAGCGTCTCACCGGTGACCCCTTTCCGTTTTTCCGCCCTTTCAAAAAAGAGGCGGAACTGTCTCTCGGACATCCCATAATATCTTTTCAGCTTTTGCTTCTCCCGCAACTGAAGGCCGTAGCCGAGTATGCGTCTTCGAGCCCTTCCATGCTCCCCAGGGGCGTAAGCCCTGCGCTCGACCGGACATTTATCCGTCAAACACTTATCTCCCTTTAGGAAAAGCTTTGTTTTTTCGACTCGACAGAGGCGGCAAACGTGTTCTCTATGTCTTGACATCCTAATCTCCTTGTCTATTCCATTGACTAAACTCTCCGGCGCCTCCTCACCCGGCATCCATTGTGGGGAATCGGCGTGACATCCCTTATGGATTTGATCTCCATCCCGGCCGACTGGAGAGCCCGGAGGGCAGACTCACGGCCGGCGCCCGGCCCCTTGATTCGGACATCCATATACCGAACGCCGTAGTCCCTGGCTTTGGCGGCAATCTCCTTAGCCGCAAGCTGGGCCGCAAAAGGTGTTCCCTTGCGCGCTCCTTTAAATCCGACTGTCCCGGAGCTCGCCCAGCAGACTGTGTTTCCCTGATGGTCGGCTATGGTAATGATGGTGTTGTTAAACGTCGATTGAATATATGCAACTCCAAATCCGACTTCCTTCTTCGCTTTCTTTTTCTTAACTTTCGATTTCGGTTTGACCATGAATGAACACTCCCTTGTTCAGTTTATTTTCCCTTGAGTTTCTTGATCGTGTGGCCATGGGGACCTTTTCTTGTCCGCGCATTGGTCTTTGTCCTCTGGCCTCTGACCGGCAGTTTCCTCTTGTGACGAAGGCCCCGATAACAGCTAATATCAATCAGGCGCTTGATGTTGAGGTTGATCTCTTTCCGTAAATCTCCTTCGATTTTTTCCCGCTTTTCGATGATCTGACGGATCTTGTTGACCTCATCCTCATTGAGAGCCTTGACTTTCTTGTTTCTATCGATCTTTGCTTCTTCAAGAATTTTATTCGCCTTGGAACGCCCTATGCCAAAAATATAGGTCAATCCAATTTCAATTCTTTTTTCCGGGGGAAGAGTGATGCCTGCAATCCTTGCCATTTTAACCTCGTTTAACCTTGCCTTTGTTTATGTCTGGGATTGGAGCATATAATCCGCACGCTCCCTTTCCGACGAATGATTTTACAATTCCTACAAATTTTTTTTATGGATGCTCTCACTTTCATTTCTTCAACCTCTTCCTTCATTTGAATCGGTAAGTGATTCTTCCCTTCGTTAAATCATAGGGAGATATTTCAACCAAGACCTTATCTCCAGGAAGAATGCGGATGAAGTGCTTTCTCATTTTTCCGGAGATGTGCGCCAGGATCTTGTGTTTGTTGGCCAGCTCCACTCGAAACATGGCATTGGGCAGAGTTTCTAAAACAGTGCCTTCGGCTTCAAAGACAGCCTCTTTAGGCATACTGATGCTCCTTCGCAAAATGCGCGTTATCCGTGTCTTCATCCAATGTGCTGAGAATTTTTATCCCCTTGGACGTCAAAGCGACTGTCTGTTCAAAATGGGCCGCCAAACTCCTGTCTCTGGTTACGGCCGTCCAGCCATCACTCAGAATTTCCGCATCTCCGCTTCCCGCGGCAATCATCGGCTCAATGGCCAGAACCAGGCCCGGTCGAATCTTTGGGCCGCAACCAGGAACACCAAAGTTGGGAACCTGCGGTTCTTCATGCAGAGAATGGCCGATGCCATGGCCGACAAATGTGCGAATGATGGAAAATCCTCTGGATTCCACATAATTCTGGACTGCGGCAGAAATGTCCGAGATTCTTTTTCCTCCAGCCAGCTGCTCCAGGCCTTTGGTAAAAGCCTCTTCGGCGGTTGCGATCAGTCTTTGCGCGAGCGGCGCAATCCTTCCCACCGGATAGGTGCGCGCCGCATCGCCGTAGTAACCGTGATAAAGCACTCCGAAGTCGAGGCTGATAATGTCCCCTTCTTTCAATGTCCGAGAGGAGGGGATGCCGTGAACGATTTCTTCATTGACAGATGTGCAGAGGGAAGCCGGATAGCCGCGGTAATCTTTAAAAGCCGGCAAGGCGCCCATCTCCCTGGCCCTGCGTTCGGCATAGTCATCCAGCTTTTTTGTCTGGACACCCGGAATGATCATCGCCTTCAATTCATCCAATATGACGGCCAAAATTTGACCGCTCTCTTTCATGGCTTGAATCTCGGCATAGGTCTTGAAAATAATCATCGGCCGTTCTTCTTCTCTGGATATTTGGCCAACTCTTCATCCAATAGAGCCCCAATCTTCTGAAAGATGCTTTCCACATTTCCAGAGCCGTCAATCATTTTCAAGACGTTCTTTTGGAGATAGTAATCTTTGAGTTTGGCGGTTTGTTCCTCATAGATTTTCAATCGTTCCCGGACCACTGCAGAGCTGTCATCTTCTCTCTGGACCAGCTTTCCCTGGCAGATATCACATACATTTTCTTTCCGGGGTTTGTGTAGATGGGTATTATAAATGGCCTTGCACTCCACACATACCTGACGTTGACGCAGACGGTCAAGCACGATTGGAGCGGCCACGTGCATATCGATCACAATCTCCGGCCGCCGGCCGTCCATCCTTTCCAGAGCCTTGGCCTGGGAAAGCGTTCGGGGAAAACCATCAAGAATGTATCCCTTCCGGCAATCGGCGCCGCTGATTCTTTCCTTCACCATCTCCTCCACAATATCATCGCTCACCAACTGGCCCTGCTGGACCAGAGACTCGGCTCTTTTTCCGAGCGGCGTTTGCTTCTGAATAGCCTCGCGCAGAAGGTCCCCTGTGGAAATTTTGGGAAATCCGTATCTCCGGGCGATCAGGTCTCCCTGTGTTCCCTTGCCGCTGCCCGGCGGGCCGAGGAGAATAATCCTCATCACCTTCTCCCTTTGAGCCGGCTGCGGCGCATGAATCCATCATAGTGACGCATGACGAGCTGCGCTTCAACCTGTTGCAGGGTATCCATGGCCACGCCGACGACAATGAGAATGGAGGTTCCGCCGAAATAAAAATCGATGTTCAATCCCTGGGTGAACCATTTGGGCAAGTTCGCCTCCAGGAAATTTCCAACAAAAGGAAGCGCCTGGATCTTGAATCCGGTGATCATGAATTCGGGCAACACGGCGATGGCCGCCAGATAGACGGCTCCGACGAGAGTGATTCGGGAGAGAATGGAATCGATATAATCGGATGTATTCTTGCCGGGCCGGATGCCGGGGATAAATCCTCCGTATTTCCTGAGGTTGTCCGCCACATCTGAAGGATTAAAAATAATGGACACATAAAAATAGGTGAAAAAGATAATGGACGCCACATAGAGGAGGTTGTAGAGAGGCATTCCCATCCCGAATTGTTTGGCGACATTCTGGAGCATAGGAACCTTGACCATCTGGGCCATCGTCGAAGGAATGGTGATAATGGAAGCGGCAAAAATGATGGGGATGACACCGCCGGTGTTGACTCTCAACGGAAGATGCGTGCTCTGGCCCCCATAGATTCTCCGCCCGACGACTTTTTTGGCATAAGAGACGGGAATCCGCCTCTGACCTCTTTCCACAAAGACAATAAAGGCGATGACGGCCAGCATTATTGCCACCAGGAAAATCATCCTCATAGGATCCATGCTTCCTGTCCTCAAGCCTGTGATGACGCTGTTCACGCCAGCCGGAAATCTGGCGACAATCCCGGCAAAGATGATCAGCGAAATGCCATTCCCAATTCCCCGCTCGGAAATCTGTTCTCCAAGCCACATGACAAACACCGTCCCCGTTGTCAGCGTCAAAACAGTGAGAAATTGAAATCCGATACCGGGGTGAGGAACAATCCGTGCTCCGCCGGGGCTTCGCAGGCCTTGGAGGAATAAACTGATGGCAAAAGACTGAATGACGCAGATGATGATCGTTCCGTACCGGGTGTACTGTGTGATCTTTTTCCTCCCGAGTTCACCTTCTTTGGACAGCCTCTCGAGGTAAGGCCAGACGACCGTCAGTAACTGGAGAATAATCGAAGCGCTGATATAGGGCATAATCCCAAGGGCAAAAATGGTCATCCGAGACATGTATCTCCCTGAAAATAGGTCAATAAAGCCCAGAATGGTCCCCTTCTGGGACTGCCAGTATTCAGCTAAAGCCCCTGAGCTGATGCCCGGATTAGGGATCTGGCCGCCGATGCGATAGACAGCGAGGATGAGAAGAGTAAAAATGACTCTTTTTCTTAGCTCCGGAATGCTGAAAATGTTGCGTATACTCTCAAGCATTTTGACTTCCGATACAAATGGCTTTGCCTCCAGCTTTCTCAATCTTCTTCTGGGCGGATTGAGAAAACTTATGGGCATGTATGGTCATGGCTGAAGAGACAGCTCCCTGTCCTAAAATTTTAACACAATCCGATTCTCTTTTGATCAGTCCGGCTTCGACAAGGTCTTTGAGGTGAATCTCGCTTTTTTTAATTGTTTCCAAGCGGTTCAGATTGACCTCCACGTAAACTTTTTTGAAGATATTGGTGAAGCCGCGCTTCGGAATCCGGCGATGAAGCGGCATCTGGCCGCCTTCAAATCCCCGTTTTCGGGAGAATCCCGCGCCGGCCAGCTGACCTTTGTGGCCGCGGCCGGATGTCTTTCCATGCCCGGAGCCTGGTCCTCTGCCGACTCTCTTCCTGTCCTTCCAAGAACCTTTTGCCGGATGCAGATTGCTGAGATTCATTTCTTCTCTAAAACCTCCACTTTGAGCAGATGAGGTATCTTATGGATCATACCCCACACTTCAGGGCAGTTCTTGCGGACGACTTCAGAATTGGGCCGCCGCAAACCCAGGCCTTTGGCCACCTCTCTCTGTCTCTTGGGGTAGCCAATAAGGCTTCGGACAAGCTTTATTTTTATATCTCCCTTGGATGTCTTCACTGCCATATGTTTTCCTTAACCTTTCCTCTGTTTTTCGCCACAAACTCAGGACTTTTGATTTTTCTCAACGCATTGATCGTGGCATGGGCGACGCTGATCGGATTGTTGCTTCGCAAGGATTTGGTCAGAATATCCTTGACTCCGGCCAACTCCAGGATGACCCGGACAGCACCTCCGGCAATCACGCCCGTTCCTTTGGATGCCGGCCGGAGGATGACGACTCCGGCTCCAGCCTCGCCCTGGACAAAATGGGGGATGGTCGAATCGGTGAGATAAATCTTCATCAGCTTCTTTTTGGCATCTTCGACCGCTTTAGCGATCGCCTGAGGAACTTCTCTGGCCTTCCCCTTTCCTATGCCAACAAAGCCGTTTTCATTCCCCACCGCGACCAGTGCCGAGAAACTCAAATTTTTACCACCTTTGACAACCTTGGTCACTCTCCGGATGGAAATCACCTGATCCTTCAGATCTAACGGCTCGATTTCGGACTGTACAGTCTTTTCGACTTTAATTTCCTTGTCTCCCACGCTTTGTCCTCCTTCTAGAATCCGAATTCATGTTAAAAAATAAGGCCTCCTTTTCTGATGGCCTCGGCTAAAGCTTTGATCCGGCCGTGATAGGGATAAATGCCCCTATCAAAAACAACCTTTTCTATTTTTTTTTCTTTCAATCTTTTGGCCAGGAGTTCGCCCAGCTTCTCACAGCTTCCCACATTCTTGGTATTCTTGTGCTTTTCGGCAAATCCTTTTTCCAGTGTTGAGGCAAAAGCCAGAACCGTGCCGTTGGTATCATCAATCACTTGGGCATAAATATAACGGTTGCTCTTAAAAACATAAATCCTCGGTCTTTCGGTCGTGCCCCGGACTTTTTTCCGGATTCTGCGTCGGATACGAGCTTTCGTCTCCCTTTTTATCTTGACTTTATCTTTATGCACCGGTCACCCCCGCCTTCCGTTCTTTTTTAAGCAACTTTTCGCCGACATAACGAATGCCCTTGAGTTTGTATGGATCCGGACTCCGGAATTTTTTGATATCGGCGGCCACCTGACCCACCCTCTGCTTGTCAATCCCCCGGACCGTAATCAGCGTGGGTTTCTCAACGACAATTTCGACGTCCTTAGGAACAGGATAGATGATTGGCTTGGAATAACCCAGGCTCAGCTCGAGTTTGTCTTTCTCGATCTTTGCTCTGTATCCCACACCGACTATCTCCAGCTGCTTTGCGAAACCGGCAGAAACTCCGATGATGGCGTTCGAAGCCAGGCTCCGGCACAGGCCGTGGTTGGTCTTCTGTGTTTTGGAGTCATCGGACCGTGTCAGGACAAGATTATGATTCTCTGTGCGCGCTTGGATCCCCGCATAAAGAGGCGAGGCCAGCCGGCCTTTTTTCCCTTCGAATTCGATCCGGTCCGGCAGAATATTCACCTTCACGCCTTCCGGCAATGGAATCGCTCGTTTTCCTATTCTCGACATGTCTCAGGTCCTCTTCATTTAAATCTTACCAGATATAACAAATCACTTCTCCGCCCACGCTGAGCTCTTCACATTTTTTTCCGCTCAGAACTCCCTTGGACGTGGAAATGATGGTAATTCCCAGGCCGCCCAGGACTTTGGGAATGGAATCCTTTGTGCAATAAATTCGGCATCCCGGCCGGCTCACCCTCCGGGCCCCGGAAATAACACTCTGATTGTCTCCGGAATATTTAAGGAGAATGCTGAGGACGCCCTGTTTGTTGTCATCGACAACCTTAAAGTTTTTGATGTACCCTTCCTCCTTGAGAATTTTGGCGATCTCGACCTTCGTCTTGGAAGAGGGCATCTGGACTTCCTTTTTTCGGACCGAAGACGCATTCCTTATTCGGGTTAGCATATCCGCCAGGGGATCAGTTAAACTCATCTTCCTATCCTTTCCCAGAGCTTACCAGGAAGCTTTAATGATTCCCGGGATCTCTCCTTTGAGCGCCAACTCCCGGAAGCACAAGCGGCACATATCAAATTTCCTGTAATATCCTCTGGACCGCCCGCAAATCCGACAGCGGCTCCTTTTCCGGACTGAATATTTAGGTTCTTTTAAGTATTTCGCAAAAGCCGATATAGTTGACACGGTCTCCTTCCTTTATTTATGATTCTCGAAAAGGCATGCCCAATTTTTTCAGCAAGGCAAATGCCTCCTGGTCACCTCGCGCGGAAGTGACGATGGTGATGTTCATGCCTCTGGATTTTTCCACCTTCGTGTAATCAATCTCCGGAAAAACAAGCTGGTCGCGCAGGCCGAGGGTGTAATTCCCCTTTCCGTCAAAAGAACGGGGGGACACTCCCCGGAAATCTCTGACCCGGGGGAGGACGATGTTGATCAGGCGGTCAAAAAATTCGTACATCCTCCGGCTCCGCAAGGTCACAAAACAGGCGATCGCTTGTCCTTTTCTTAATTTAAAGGCAGAGATCGATTTTTTCGCTCTGGAGACGACCGGCATCTGCCCGGTGATCAAGCTCAACTCATTTCGAGCCGCATCCAGAGCTTTGACGTTCTGGATGGCCTCTCCCACTCCAATGTTGATGATGATTTTCTCCAGCCTGGGGACAGCCATTTTATTTTTTATGTTAAACTCCTTCTGCAGATCAGGAAGAACGTCCTTTCTGTACTTCTCTAAAAGACGGTTCATAATAGACACCTCGCTTCTACTTTTCCAGGCTCGATTCGCATTTATTGCAGATTCGAATTTTGCTTCCGTCTTCGAGCCTCTTATTGCGGACTCGGACTCCCTGGCCGCATTCGGAACAATAGAGCATCAACTTGGAGACATGAATGGGAGACTCCTTTTCCATAATTCCCCCCTGGATGTTCCGGCTGCGGTCCGGGCGAATGAATTCCTTGATAAAATTAATCCGTTCCACGATTGCCCTCTGTTTTTCCGGGATCACTTTAAGGACTTTCCCTGTCTTCCCCTTGTCCTTTCCCGACTTGACGAAGACGATATCATTCTTTCGGATGGACAGACTGCTCATCACAAAACCTCCGGCGCCAAAGAGATAATCTTCATAAACTTTTTCTCTCTGAGCTCTCTTCCGACAGGGCCGAACACGCGGGTTCCGACGGGTTCGCCGGCCTTGTCAATAATGACGGCCGCATTGTCATCAAACCGGATGTAGGAGCCGTCCTTGCGCCGGATTTCTTTCCGGGCACGGACGATAACGGCCCGAACGACCTTACCCTTGGGGATCTTGCTTTCAGGCTCAGCCTCTTTGACTGTCGCTGAGATCACATCTCCGATGGACGCGGTCCTCCCCACTCCTCCTCCAATGGAAGTGATGCACCTGATCCTCCGGGCGCCCGAATTATCAGCCACTCTGAGCATCGTGTACGGTTGGATCATTTATTGCTTTCCCCGGTTTCATTCTCAATCTCATGAGCGGAAAGGCCGACAATTTCCACTATCCTCCATCGCTTTTTCCGGCTGAGGGGCCGTGTCTCCACGATTCTCACCTGATCGCCGACCTTACATTTTTCATACTCATCATGAGCGAGAAACACTTTTCTTTTTCTGATGATCTTTTTATATAAAGGATGTCTCACCTGCCGTTCCACTCGCACCTTCACGGTTTTCTTCATTTTCTTCCCGACCACTGTGCCTATTTTTATCATCTTTCTTTTTTGTCTATTGGTATCCATAGCCAATTCCATCATTTTACTCCTGGCTTTCACGGCTTCTATCCTTCAGAATCGTTTGGATTCTGGCGATGTCCTTTTTCACAATCTTCAGCTTGGCGGCATTATCCAGCTGCCCCAGCTCATGTTGGAAACGAAGCTTGAAGAGCTGGTCCTTGAGCTCCGTCTCTTTTCTCACTAACTCGTCATCCGCTAATTCACGCAACGCTTGGATTTTCATCGAAGTTCTCTCGTTTCTCTGGATACAAATCTCGTTCGCATGGGAAGTTTATGAGCGGCCAGACGCATGGCCTCTTTGGCCACATCCTCAGTGACGCCCTCCAGTTCGTACAGGATTCTTCCTGGTCGAATTACGTCCACCCAAAATTCAGGATCGCCCTTCCCC
>JBAVVD010000061.1:0-15516 GCA_049697115.1 Candidatus Aminicenantales bacterium | reverse complement strand
CGCAGTATGATTCCGTCACCCGCTCCGGTTTCTGGCTGGACAGTTCTGAGTTTCAAATGGATGGAAAATACTAGCCGGATTCCCTCCAGGAGCGCCTCGGGAAGGCTAAACCTTCAATAGTCGCTTTCGCCATTCCGGATATCTTCCTTAAATGAATCCGCCCAAAATGGAAGAGAATCATTTAGGTTACGTGTGGATCACTGAAGCGACGTCAATGGCGCAGCAATGCCCCCATACGCCCGCAAATGGAAAAGCTCACAAGCCCTGGACGCCGGGCAGTTTTGCAAAAAACCGTGTTTCCTGGATCTCCTGAAGGCCGCAGATAAAGCGGGTCAGCCTTTCTATTCCGATCCCGAATCCGGCCGAGGGCGGCAGTCCTTTCCGGGCAAACTGGAGGTAAATATCATAGAACTCCAGATCAATCTTTTTCCGCTCAATTCTCTTTTTGATCTTGTCATATTCGAACTCTCTTTCTCCTCCGGAGAGGGCTTCGCCGTACCCTTCCGGATAGATCAGGTCCATATCCTTCAGAACTCCGGGATTCTCCGAGTATTCGCGGTCATAGAACTCCCTGTGTTCCACCGGGAAGTCGACCAGCCACGCCGGCTCTGAAAAGCTCTGGGAGAGACGGGTTTCATAATCCAGCCCATAGAGGCCGACCGCTTCCTCATAGGAATATTTCCGGAAAGGGGGCGTGGGAATTTTTATTTCCCTTTTGAAGAACTGGAGCTCGGATCGGCAGCTGTCTTTGATATTGTGAAGGATATCAACCAGGAGCTCCTCCCCCAGCCTCATCACATCTTCTCTGGTCGCCTCTTTTATTTCCAAATCCAACTGGACAAATTCAATGAGATGCTTTCCGCTTGTCTGCCGTTCTTGCGGCTCAATCCGGACATTTGGGGAAAAGCAGAAAATGCGGGGCAGAGAGAGAAGCGAAATCTGTTTGTGGAAAATCATGCTCTTGGTGATCTGGTATTTAAAGCCGTAGCATTCGATTTCGCCTCTGATCCGATGATCCGTTAGGGGATCGGTGAATGGAGAAATGATGACCGGCAGGATTTCGATAAATCCCTTCCGGCTCAGGAAATCCCTGGAGTAGCGGAGAATGCGGTCCTGAATTTTCACCGCCCTCCGGACATTTTCCGATCGCAATCTGGTTAAACACGCATCTATATCAAACATTTTTAATCTCCTTTGTGTGTGAGTCACAGACAGAATGGTCTGTGGAAAAAAAGAGACGGCTGGATGAATGATATACGTCCCCTAGAAGGGGACATTATTGATGTTATTGTTGAATGAAACCTGGATGGAGGCAAGAAGAGAAGCCATTCCCGCTTTGAATAACATTGAACTCCGGCTTCTCATGCGCATGTCCCGCCTTTTATACAGGAAAATTCTGCACCCGTCAAGTGAAAAAATGGCAAGTCGGACTCCGCTTTTTTCCTTTGACATTTTCCCACGTTTATTATATTTATCATATATAAGGCTAATAAGAAAAAGGAAAAGGTACATTGGAGCGCTTTCTTTCGCATCCGAAAGCCTCGAAAACACATGTCAAAAGGGAAAAAGGAGGAGGGATCTAAACCATGGGCGAGGAAAGCATTGAAAAGCGGGAATGCGTAAGGTTTAAAATACCGGGCGCCACTGTGACTTATAAACGGGATAAAACTCTGCTCAAAAAAGACGAAATGAGCGAATTCTGTCCTGTCATTGATATCAGCCGGGGAGGCGTGCGCTTTCTGACCCATGAACTCATTAAATTCGAAACCAAACTTCTCGTCGAGATTCATGTCCCTGGCGAGAAAATTCCCCTTTCTCTCAAAGGCACGGTCCGCTGGTTTTCCCCAAATCCCAGCAAAAGCTATAAATATCAAATCGGCGTCCAATTCCATACTTACGGGGAGAAAAAAGACCAAAACTATCCCGGAAACCTGGTTAAAATCATCGCTCTGGAACAAAAATTCATGGACGAGAGCACGGCTGTCGACAACGAATCGGATAAGAGCGAATTCAGCATTTGATCGGAAGCCGGGGATACTGACCGAATTGCCCTTTTTTCAGGTTTTTCCCTTTGGCAGTTTTTCTCCGCCGACGACCGCCTGAGAATAATCCGCGATCTGGATCATTATTTTACCGATGGCCTGGAGAAGGGCCAGGCGGTTTTTCCTCAGCCGGGTCTCCTTGGCCATCACCAGGACATGATCGAAGAAACCATTAAGGGAGGGCTGTATCCGGAAGATTATTTTCTGGGCCTGAGAAAAGTCTCCTTTGGCAAACATGGGAACCACATTTTGCTTGATGATCGAGAAAGTGGAATAGAGCTCCTTCTCTTCTTTCTCCTGGAACAGGCCGGTATTAATGGAATAAAAAGACTGGCCGCTGATGATATTGTTAGTCCTCTTGGCCATCAGGATCATCGGCTCGAACTGGGGACTTGACTTCAGACTGTCCAGCGCCTTCAATCGCAGTTGCGAAAAATAGATATTATCGATTCCGGCTCCCAGAGCCGCATGGACCAGGTCATACCGGTATCCCTGTTTCTCATAGATGTAACGGAGGCGATTGAGGAAGAAATCCTGACAGTACGCAATAACTTCATCGGCGGGTTTTTTGATTTTATCCCCATAAACCAAAAGGACTTTGTCCAACAACCGGGCCAAAGAAAATATGAGTTTTTTATCCAGAATAATTTTACAGATGCCCTGGGCATTGCGGCGCAGCCCAAAGGGATCACTGGAACCCGTCGTCTGAATCCCAATTCCCACAACCCCCACAATAGAATCCATCTTATCGGCGATGGAAAGAAGCGCTCCGGCCATGGACGAAGGAGACTCGGCATCCAGGCTTCCCGGCTGATAATGCTCATAGATGGCCTGAGCCACAAGTGAAGGAAGCCCCTCTTCCCTGGCATAGAGGCCTCCCATCTTTCCCTGAAGAGATGGAAATTCCCTGACCATCTCCGTCAAAAGGTCCGCTTTGCAGAGTTCCGCGGCCTGGACGGCCTCCTTCTTAATCTTCGGCACTCCGGCCTTATCGCAGAGATACGCGATAATCTTTTTCAGCCTCTGGCATTTATCCTCATAGCTTCCCAGTTTCTCCTGAAAAAGAATCTGCTTCAGTCCGGACGCCCTCTGTCTCAGATTGAGCTTAAGGTCCTGCTCCCAGAAGAACCGCGCGTCTTCAAGCCGTGCTTTCAGCACCCGTTCATTTCCTTTGCGGATTAACGCTTTTTCATCGGCGGGATTATCGGCAATCCCTAGAAAATAGGGAAGCTGCTTTTTTCCCCTGACCACGGAGAAAAGCTTCTGGCCTTCCCTCAGGGCTGTGCTCAGAACTTCCAGAGGAAGGTTCAAATATTTTTCCGAAAAAGAGCCGAGAAAAACGTGGGGATATTCCACATCACAGGACAGTTTCTCCAGAAGTTCCTGGTCCGGAAGAAGCTGGGCTTTAAGAGAACTCAGCCGTTCTTCAGCCTGGCTGAGAATCATCTTTCTCCGCTCCTCATCCTCGATGATGACTTTCTTCTTTTTCAGGGCGGCTTTGTATCCCTTGAAAGTCCTGACTATCAACCGCTGAGGCGCATGGATTTTGTGGCCCGTTGTGGAATTCCTGGCCTTTAGTCCTTCAAAGGAAAAAGAGAGTGTCTTTTCGCCACACACACAGAGAATATTCCGTATGGGGCGCGAAAACTTAAAGGAGCCTTCTCTCCACCTCATCATTTTTGGAAAAGAAAGAGAGGAGATCATCAACGGGATGATTCTGGCCAGTATCTCCGGTGTCTCTTTTCCCTTTTGAATTTTCTTGATGCCCACATATTCTCCACGGTTCGTCTTCAGGATCTCCAGTTGGCCGATATCCACTCCCTGTGCCCTGGCAAATCCATGAGCGGCCGGAGTGGGCGATCCGTCCGGGGCAAACGCCGCGGATTTCGGCGGCCCGGTGAGGAGCTCTTCCCTGTCTTCCTGCCGGGAAGCAATGTCACCGACAACAACCAGACGCCGCGAGGTTCCCAGCGTGCGCAGCTCTTTCACCGCAATGCCGGATGAAGCGAGGTCGCGTCCGAACCTCTCTTTCATTTCCTCAAGCGCAATCTTCACGTGGGAAGACGGCATCTCTTCGGTGTTGATTTCCAGAAGGAACTCCATCAGGTTGAAGCCTCACTGACTGTGTATTTCTGGGCAATCTGGTTGACCAGAGCCCTTATCTGGCCGATGATTTTCACTCTTTCGGTCACGCTGATAGCCCCTCTGGAGTCGAGGAGGTTGAACAAATGAGAACACTTCAGGCACATGTCATAGGCCGGAAGAAGCAGGTTTTTAGCGATGAGCTGCAGCGCCTCCTTCTCGGCCAGTGCAAATGACTCCTGGAGCGACTTGACGTTGGCCGTATTGAAATTGTAGTCCGAAAATTCCTTCTCATCCCGGAACCTCAGGTCGCGGTAGCTGACGTCCTCCGACCATTTCAGATCGAAGATATTGTCTTTATCCTCAAGGAACATTTCCAGCCGTTCCAGACCATAAGTGATCTCTACTGGCACCTGGAGCACTTCGATTCCTCCGGCCTGCTGGAAATAGGTGAACTGGGTGATCTCCAGTCCGTCCAGCATGACCTGCCAGCCCACTCCCCAGGCTCCAATCGTCGGCGATTCCCAGTCATCCTCGTCAAAACGGAGGTCGTGATCCTGGAGGCGGATGCCCAGGGCGGACAGGCTGTCGAGATAAATCTTTTGAATGTCCCGGGGGGACGGCTTGATGATGACCTGGCACTGGAAGTGCTTCTGGACGCGGTGAGGATTCTCTCCATACCGCCCATCGGTGGGCCGGCGGGAAGGCTGAATATAGACGACTTTCCAGGGTCGCCGGTCCAGAACCCGGAAGAAAGTATCCGGAGTCATCGTCCCTGCGCCCACTTCAAGGTCATAGGTAGGAGCCAGATAGCAGCCCTGATCGGCCCAGAATTTCTGGAGACTCATAATCAGGCTCTGAATGCTCATCCCTCGCCTTTTTCCAGCCACCTTAAAACAGGGCTCCGGGCGGCCGAGGTCTCATCCAGCCGCCGGACATAGGAATGGTGGGGAGCCGATTTCAAGACCTCCGGGATTTCTCTGGCCTCCCGGGCAATATTTTTCATGGCGGTGATAAACAGGTCCATGTCCCGCCGGCTCTCCGTCTCTGTCGGCTCGATCATCAGCGCTCCGTGGACGATCAACGGGAAGGACATGGTGGGCGGGTGGACGCCGTAATCGATGAGCCTCTTGGCGATATCCATATTCTGGACGCCGTGCTCTTTCTGAAATTTGTCCGAAAAAACGCATTCATGAAGCGTGGGCGTCGTGTATTTCAGATGATACTCGCCTTCCAGGCCCTTGCGGACATAATTGGAATTGAGGACGGCCACTTCCGCGATTTCCTTTATTCCCTCCGGACCCAGGCTCAAAATATACGCCAGTGCCTTGACGGCCACAAGAAAATTTCCATAAAAGGCGCGGACCCGGCCGATGCTCTTGGGCCGGTCAAAATTCAAAGTCCATCCTTTTCCCTTCTTCTCGATCAAAGGTACGGGGAGGTAAGGCTCCAGTTCCTTCTTGACTCCCACAGGCCCTGCGCCCGGCCCTCCTCCGCCGTGAGGAGTGGAAAATGTCTTGTGCAGGTTGAGGTGAATAACGTCCACTCCCATATCTCCCGGCCTGCAGATTCCTGTGAGGGCGTTCATGTTCGCCCCGTCCATATACAGGAAACCGCCTTTGGCATGGACGATTTCGGCAATTTTCTTAATATCCGATTCAAATACGCCCAGCGTGTTCGGGTTTGTGACCATCAGGGCGGCCACGTCTTCGTTCATCCGGAGGGCCAGGTCCTCGAGGTCAATCGTCCCCTTTTCATTGGAATGAATTTCCCGGATATTATAGCCACAGAGGTGGGCGCTCGATGGATTTGTCCCGTGCGCCGAATCCGGGATCAGGACAAACTTCCGGGGGCTTCCCCTCTCTTCCAGACAAGCCCGGATCAGCATCATCCCCGTCAACTCTCCCTGTGCGCCTGCGGAGGGCTGGAGAGTGAAGGCGTCCATTCCAATTATCTCGCAGAGGAACTCTTCCATCATTTTGAGAATTTCCAGGTTCCCCTGGACTAACTCCTGAGGTGCCAGAGGATGGGAGAGGAGAAATCCGGGAAAGGAGGCGACCTCCTCATTGACTTTAGGATTGTACTTCATTGTGCAGGATCCAAGTGGATAAAATCCGATGTCCACACAAAAATTCGCGTGGGAAAGGCGGGTGAAATGGCGGACAAGTTCTGGCTCGGAAACCTGAGGAAAACCCCCAATTGTCTCCCTCATCGGAAGCGCTTTGAACAGATCTTTCTTCTCCGGAACATCCAGTTTGGGTAACACAAATGCATTTTTTCCCTTGGCACTTATCTCAAATATCAGTGGCTCGCGGATCATTTTGAACTTTCTCCTATGAAATCAGCCAATCTGTCAATCTCTTCTTTTGTATGCACCTCGGTCACGCAGAAAAGGGCGCACTGACGGAGCTCAGGGTAGAAACCGGAAAGGCTCAAGCCCCCAATTATTCCCTTTTCTCTGAGGAAATCATTTATTTCATCCGGATCTCTGGAAAACTCCAGGACACATTCGTTAAACACGCTCCCTCGAAATTTTCTTTTCACTCCTTTGAGCTGAACAAGCTGATCCACCGCATAATTGGCCTTCTGGATGTTCTGAGCGGCCAGCTCTTTCAGTCCCTCGCCTCCCAGTGTTTCCAGAAATATCGTGGCCCTCAAGGCACACCAGGCCTGGTTAGTGCAAATATTGGATGTGGCCTTTTCACGACGGATATGCTGTTCCCGAGTGGACAATGTCAGAACAAACCCACGGTTTCCATCGACGTCCCTTGCCTCACCGGCGATCCGGCCTGGAAGCTGCCGGACATAGTCCTTCTTGCAGGCCATAAAACCCAGATAGGGCCCGCCAAAGCTCAAGGGAAGGCCGAAGGACTGGCCTTCTCCGCAGACAATGTCCGCTCCAAGTCTCCCAGGAGCCTCAAGAATGCCCAGCGAAGCTCCTTCAGCCACAGTCACAATGAAAAGGGCCTGATGGCTGTGGACAAGGTCGGCCATTTCTTTAATGTTCTCGATGACTCCAAAAAAATTGGGCGACTGGCAGATAAACGCACTGACATCTTTATCCAGCTTTCTGGATAAATCTTCCCTATCGACTTCGCCGCTCTCGGCAAATTTGACTTCTTCTGTCTGAACGGCCAGATTTCTGGTATACGTCCGGATGGTCTCCCTGTATTGGGAGTGGAGGCTGCGGGCGACCAGAATCCTGGGTTTCCCGTTCAGGCGTTGGGCCATCAGACCGGCCTCTGCGGCCGCCGAAGCGCCGTCATAGAGCGAGGCATTGGCGATATCGAGGCCTGTGAGCTGGCAGATGAGCGTCTGGAATTCAAAAATGATCTGGAGCGTGCCCTGGCTGACTTCGGGCTGGTAGGGCGTGTAGGGAGTAACAAACTCTCCCCTCATGCTCAAATAATCAACAACCGAGGGAATAAAATGGGAATAGGCCCCGGCACCCAGAAAAGAGAGGAATCTGGAGCCAGTGTTCCGGCCAGCAATCTCTTCGAACAGGCGGATCAACTCCGGTTCTGAGAGGGGCGGAGGGAGCTTGAGCCCTCTGTTCAGCCGGATTTCCTTCGGCAGGGAGCTAAATAACTCCTCCGTTGAAGAGACGCCAATCCTGGCAAGCATCTCTTTTTTATCCTTATCGCTTAGAGAAATATAACTCATTATCAGCCTTCAAGTCCTTCGAGAAACTTTTCATAATCCGCTGCGTTCGTGAGTTGATCCAGGTCGGATTTATTCTTTATCTTCAGGCGGATAATCCACCCCTTTCCATGGGGGTCCTGGTTGACAAGCTCGGGCGAGCCATTGAGCTCTGTATTCACGGCCAGGACTTCGCCGGAGATCGGGGAATACACATCAGAGACGGCCTTGACCGACTCAATGGTTCCGATTGTCTGATGGACCTCAAGTGAAGTCCCGACAGAGGGGAACTCGATATAGACAATATCACCGAGCTGTTTCTGGGCGAAATTCGTAATCCCGACTATGGCTTCTTCACCCTTGACCTGCAGCCATTCATGGTCTTTCGTGTAATAAAAATCATTGGGAAACATGTTGTCACCTCCTTGAAACCTTAAGGTTGCTTGCCAGTTGCTTCCATAGAACCCAGCTCAACTCTTATACTTCTTGGCTTTATGGCACACATATCCAACCGGAAGCCATCCATTGAATCCCATTTTTACCCTTGAAATAAGGGGGATTGAGGGATTCTTCAATACTCTCTTTTATAAAAAGGCGTGGGGACAACCTTGGCCTTTACTTTCCTGTCTCTGATGCCGATTTCAAACTCTGTCCCAATATCACTGTTCTCGATGGGCAGATAGACAAGTCCGATGCCCTTCTTGAGAAAGGGAGAAAATGTGCCTGAGGCCACTTCGGCAATCTTCTCACCGGCTAGAAAAACCGGATAGTGGGGACGGGCAATTCCTTTCTCGACGACTTCAAATCCCACGATCTTTTTCTGAATTCCTTCTTCGGCCTGCCTTTGGAGCACATCCCTGCCCAGAAAATCGCCTTTTTTAAACTTCACAATCCATTTCAAGTCTGCCTCAAGGACCGTGGTCGATTCATCGATGTCATTTCCGTAAAGCATAAGCTTCGCCTCCAGCCTCAGCGTATCCCGCGCCCCCAGCCCTACCGGCAAGAGGCCATCGGATTTCCCGCTCTCAAGGAGGGCTTCCCAGATAACGCCGGGCTCAGTGGAAAGGGAATAAATCTCAAAGCCATCCTCACCCGTATAGCCCGTGCGCGAAATAAGGACATCCACTCCGGCCACCTTTCCTTGATTCGCCCAGAACGGTTTTAGCTCATCCAGAGGAATATCCGTGAGCGGCTGGAGAATATCTCCCGCCCGGCACCCCTGAAGGGCCAATTGGGAATAGCGGTCGGATACGTTTTCAACTTTAACATTATAACCGGCCACATGGCTGAGGACCCACTGATAATCCTTGTCTGTATTGGCCGCATTGACGACGAGTAAAAATCTATCGCTCCCCAGACAATAAACAAGTAAGTCGTCAATAAAAGTCCCCTGGGGGGTGGTCAGGGCGGTGTACTGGACCTGGTTCACCGACAGCCGGGAAACATCGTTCGGAGTGAGATATTGAATAAATGACAGCGCCTCTTTTCCTGTGATGAGGATCTCTCCCATATGGCTGACGTCAAAAAGCCCCGCCGTCTGGCGCACAGCCATATGCTCATTGATGATTCCCGAGTATTCGACAGGCAGCTCCCAGCCGAAAAATTCGATCATTCTGGCCTTAAGATTTTTTTGATTGGTATAAAAACGCGTCCTTTTCATTTTAGGGCTTCCAAGTAATGATAATATGAAAGAATAAAATATTTTACTATCATAGATTCTGGTCTCATGCAAGAGAAAAAGTGCCGGCTCAATTTCAAATCGTTATCCAGTTAAAAAATTGTGGCGGGAAAAAGAAAGAACATGTAAAATAAACTGGCAGATGGCGCAACAGGAACGGCCTCCGAGAGAAGTATCCGTGATCTTTCCCACATACAACGAGAAGGATAATATCGCTCCTCTCATCCAGGAGGCCATTAAATACACGCCCCAGAAGACTGAGATCATCGTCGTTGACGACGATTCTCCGGACGGCACCTGGCAGGTCGTAGAAAATATGGCCAGAACTCAGGACAATATCTATCTTCTCCGTCGCACAAACAAGAAAGGGCTGGTCTCCGCCCTCCAAGACGGGATCGCCATTTCACGGGGAAACGTCATTATCTGGTCAGACTGCGACTTCTCCATGCCTCCTGAAAAAATGAAAGACCTTCTCTCGAGCATTTCCATGGGTTATGACATGGCTGTCGGCAGCCGGTTTGTTAAAGGTGGCGGCGTTGAGGTCATCACAGAAAGCAGCGACACGCTCCTTGCTTTTCTCATGAGCCGCTCCTTGAACCGCTTCCTCCAGAAATTTCTTGATCCCGGCTTCAAAGACTGGACCAGCGGTTTTATTGCTGTCAAAAAGAATGTCTTAGACCAGATCCCGCTCAAAGGCGATTATGGAGAATATTTTATTGACCTGATCTACAGGGCCCGCCGGCTCGGTTACAGAATTAAAGAAATTCCCTATGTCTCTACAGCCAGAAAATCCGGCTGCTCCAAGACAGGCTCCCATTTCATGGACTATATCAGTAAAGGCTGGAAATATATCTGGCTGGCCTGGAGACTGAAGTTTACAAAGATTAAAAAAGGATAGCCCAACCATGGAAAGCCTTGAAAAAATCATGGAAAACGATTATCTCTACGCCATTGTCATCCGGAAAGAATTCTCCGAGCCGGGCCCGAGCTTTTTTACTCCCGGCGAATTTTCCCAACAGCTCGGCATGCTTATCCATAAACAAGGAAAAATCGTCAAACGCCACAGGCATAAGCTCATCAAAAGGGAAATCTTCCATACCCAGGAAGTCCTCGTCCTCCTCAAAGGGAAAATCCAGGTGGACCTCTACAATGACCAGGGACAGAGCCTGAAGAGCCTCATCCTGAAACCCGGTGATGCCATTCTTCTTGCCAGAGGGGGGCACAAGGTCGAAGTTCTCGAGGACGCAAAAATCCTCGAGGTCAAACAGGGGCCCTATGCCGGGGACAACGACAAGGAGTTTTTCTAAGAAACATGATTCCAGTCAACGAACCTTTAATCGCTAAAAACACTTTGAAGTATGTGACCGACTGCATCCAGACGGGTTGGATATCTTCGGCCGGAACTTATATCCGGAAGTTCGAGGAAGAATTTTCAAGATACCTGAAGGCCCAACATGCCGTCACCACCACCAGCGGCACCACAGCCCTTCATCTGGCTCTGTCCGCAGTGGGGATTGGACCCGGAGACGAAGTCATCATTCCGGCCCTGACCATGATTGCCGTCCCCTATGCCGTGCTCTATACGGGAGCCAGGCCTGTGCTTGTGGACGTCGATTCCGAGACTTTTAACCTCGATCCGCGTCAACTCACCGCATTCATCCAGAAAGAATGTCGGTTTGACCGCCGGAATAAGGTTCTCCTGAATAAAAAAACAAAAAATAAGGTTAAGGCTCTGCTCCCGGTCCATCTGTACGGCCACCCCTGTTCCATGGACAGAATCCTCGCGGCGGCCAGAGAATACAACCTGGCTGTGGTGGAGGACGCGGCCGAGGCTCATGGAGCGTTGTACTATCCGGACAACGACAGAAAAAAGGAACGGTATGTGGGGACAATCGGCGACATCGGATGTTTCAGTTTCTACGCCAACAAGATCATCACGACGGGCGAAGGCGGCATGGTAGTCACCAACAACGACCGGCTGGCCGAGCGGGCCCGACGGCTCAAAGACCTGGCCCATGCGCCGCAACAGAGATTCCTTCACACCGAACTGGCCTTCAATTACAGGATGACCAATCTCCAGGCCGCCATCGGACTGGCTCAGCTCGAAGAGATCGACCGGTTCATTGAAATCAAGCAGAAGATGGCCAAGGCCTACGGCAAGTTGCTCTCCGGGATTCCAGGGTTGACTCTCCCCCTGGAAAAAAAATGGGCCAGAAATGTCTTCTGGATGTACTCGGTCCTGGTGGAGAAGGAATTCGGCCTCTCCAGAGACGACCTCATGAAGAGGCTTAAAGAGGAAGGCATAGACACCCGGACATTCTTCATTCCCGTTCACCGGCAGCCCGTGTTTACCGGGCAAAAAGAATATCAGGGACTCCGCTTCCCCGTAGCCGAAGAACTATCCCAGAAAGGATTTTATCTCCCTTCAGGGCTGGCCCTGACTCAATCCCAGATCCAAAAAGTCTGTCAGGCCATAAAAAAAATTCATCAGAAAAATCCGCATCCCCTGTCCAAATGATGGCCGGGTGAGTGATGGAAAAAGAAGAATACCAAAAGCATTATGCGCTCGAAGAGAGCTTCTGGTGGTTCCGTGGACGGAGGGATATTATTCTCGGCGTTCTTGAATCCTTCGCGATCACCCGGAGTCGACAGAAAATTCTGGATGCCGGTTGCGGTACAGGCTTCAATCTCAATTTTTTCGAGAACTTCGGCAACTCTTTCGGCTGCGACTTCTCTGAAGACGCTCTCTTTTTCTGCCGGAAACGGGGCCTGAAAAAAGTGGCCCGCGGGGATGTGCAGAAACTCCCATTTAAAAGCCGGAGTTTCAGCCTTGTGGCGCTCCTCGATGTTCTCTACCATAAAAACGTCCGGGACGACACCCGTGTCCTCCAGGAAGTGCATCGCGTTTTAAAGAACGGCGGTTATCTTCTCATCACTGATTCCGCTTTTAATTTCCTCCGGTCAAAGCACGATCTCGCCTTTCACACCCGGGAAAGATACACCAAAAAGACTCTCTTGCAGCGGCTGGAACAGGCCGGCTTTGGTGTCCTGAAAATGAGCTATTTCAATTTCTTTCTTTTCTTCTTTGTCTTCCTCTCCAGACGGCTGACAAAGATTCTGCCCGGCCAGAATCCAATCGCCCGGTCCGATTTAAAAGCCATCGATCCGCGACTCAACAATTGGCTTTATCACATTCTCAAATGCGAAGCTGTCCTCACGAGGTATTTGAGCCTTCCTTTCGGCAGCTCCATCCTCTGCTTCGCGCGGAAAAAATAAGGGCCACCGCCATCCCAATTTGAGAATTCCTGCAATGATTCAATCCCTGGTCAAGATCGCTGAATACATATGGAGTTGTCCGAATGATGGCCGCCATTATTTCACAGTGATGATTATTGACCCAATTTCTCCTCTGCCCTCTTTTATAGTGCCGAAGAGAAAAATGGGATTCCAATTCTTGTCAAAAGCTTGGATATCCAAATGATACTCTCCAGGAACGGCATCCGACACCACATCGAGTCTGCCTGTCCACACATTGTCACCCGCCAGTTCGTCTTCGTCTTGACCATTGTCATTGAACACATAAAAATTTTGAGGCGCTTCCCGAACGACGGCTTTGACACTGATGATATCGCCCGGCAGTCCTTCAAACCTGACTGTGAGTATTGCCGATTCTCCGCGTTTTACCACCGGGGTCTGGGTTGCAGCTGTTTTGATTGAAACAAGAGTTGCATTCTCATCTATCGGCCAATAATTCTGTTCAGCAGCCTCCTTGAGCAACATCGAGACGTCTTCATCGAGTAAAAATCGCTGATGTCTTAAATTTAAAAGAGACTTTGTCACTTCAGAGAGGTAATGCGTTTTATCGGGATATCGTTCTAATATCGACTTTCTGGAATCCCCTTTCTTTTTGCGTTCTTCAGCCGAAATAGGGAAGGGCCAGACTCGACCCGCGTTGCGCCGGAGTGTGCGGGAGTACAAAGGAGAACGCATGCTCCAGCCTGTAAACGTGGCCAATGGCACGGATATCTCGGGTAAACGGATACCCGCTATTTCGTTTCCATCTTCATCGACTTGAGGAATCAAACACACATAACGGGGGCCTGTTTTTGGAGGCACATTATCAGCAATGCCCTTCGTTTGCCATCGAGCGCCCATGTTCAACCGGTAGGGATTATAAAAAGAATCTGGCATAAGAACTCCGGGAATATCAGGAAACGTTTTGCGGAAGGTCTCCATGTCAACCAGCGTTCTGTTGGAGATTTTTGGAATCTGAGATGCCGGCGGTTCTACACCATGACTGACCCATTGATCCAAAGCCACCAATAATGACCGTCCGATAATACCGATCCGTGACTCTGTATGGGCTCTTCCCGCTATAGAATAAATTCGAACATTGGGATCAATGGCTGAATCATTCTTCCCCTCGACATCTGTATGAAGCAGGGAAGCAGCTCGGGTCCAGTAATCGGTGGAAGAATTGATAAAAAACATTTTGGGTAAGAAACCAGATTTCCGGGCTCTCGCTAATCCGTCCCCCCGTTCTCCCGTGACGGGATCGTACTGTTCAACCGTGCTGAATGGAAATAAATCTATTGGGAAGAGATTATCTTCATGATGGCTGCCATGGCGTGTAGTCTGGGCGAAACGGGAATTAAAGAGTCCCTTGCCAGCGCCGGGGCAATTGGCCATCAAACCGTCGAAGACCATCCTCTGTTTTTCATCACTGTTGAAATCCTGGTAGATAAAATGGTTCAAAAGGCGTGCCGATTGGGAATGTCCCCAGGCATAGGCATAGGCGATCATATCAGCTAAAGGATTTTCTTGTCCTTTTTCATCGGCTTTTTCATATTTGAAAAACGAGACCACATCACGAATGGCCGCCAGGCCCAATCCGGTCACTTTGGAATCCTTTCCGACATACACCAGATCATATAACCAGCCGGGCTTAAATCCTTGTTTGATATATACAAAACCGGGATCTGGAACAGTCTGACCGTTCTCCAGACGGGCAAATTCCCATTGATCGCGTGGTATATCTATCGGCTCGTCCCATCGGTATTGGCGCATCGTCAAACTTGCCTGTGATTGATTCCTATCAACGAGAGGGTAAGCGATAGAACCGCCCCAGACGATCGGCTGGCTGTAGGTGATATTGTTTGCATAGGAGATCATTTCCGCATAAATCTTACCTGTTATGGTTTTTCCCTTCTCGGTTGCTACGGGGACTTTGATGTTAAGCGTTTGATCGCTTTCGATCACATCGCAATTCCAACCGCACCACAGGTACGACCACCCCTGGCTGTAAAGCCAATTCTTTCCGGCCTGGTGGTTGAAATGCCAATTTCCCAGCTTGTTGCCGCGATTATTGACAAAATAGAGCAGCCTATGATTGCCACGATCGGCGTTAACCGGCTTGTGCAATTCAAATTCCGTGGAGAACTCGACATTACCGCGACTGTTTCTTGGGGCAAGTCTCAGATCCACAATCAGTTGATTAGCGGGATCATCGGGATCCACTTCAAGATAGATGATACCCTTTATCACTTCGTAGGAACCGGAGCGGCTGTGTTCCAATGAAGTGGAGACCACTTCTCGATGATTCATTTCTACTTTTACGACTTTTGCCGTTGCGACCTTTGGCCCAAGAGCCATCCCGCCGATCAGGAATGCCAAAAATAAAACAGGGATTCTGATGTTTTGTCGGGATATAAGTTTTATCATGTTCCCCAAAATTGCCAATAGGAATTTTTAATGAGGGGGAATTTTCATCCAAGCGGAAGGGAACGCCTTTTTTCATCAAAAAGGTACTGATGATCACTGGCTTTTAACCAGGAGTATACCTTTTAGGCTATTTTGGTTCGATCTCTCCCTGTCATTCTGTTGCGAATCAAAGAGTCTAATGGAAGGGGGAAACAAGGAGTTAAGTGAAACCTGCCACCCGACGACGCATCTGAAGCATGAGCCTATATTTTTCGAGGGTTGTCGCTAAGCGAAGGATGAGACGCCGGCCGTGACGGATAACTCGTCCAGCGATTTCGATGAGCTGCCACCGAAGCGTCGCCACCGTCTTGGGCT
>JBAVVD010000060.1:0-115713 GCA_049697115.1 Candidatus Aminicenantales bacterium | reverse complement strand
GTGTCCGTCGCCGCCCGCCCTCAGCGAATGGTGGTGGGTGGGGGGGCTTTAGCGAGGACGGGCGGGGACACACCGTGACAGGACCCACTGGTTGAATGGGAATTTCAATTGGATTACAATATCTCTGTCGATGAGGATAACGTCAAAATATACAATGGGGATCCTCCTTATCGGGATCTTCTTTTTTTCCGGTTTCTGCAGAAAAGCGCAGAGCGTGGATGCTCTCATTTTCAAATTTGTCGACCGGTTGGAACAGGAAAATATTAGAAAAAGTCCTTTTTTGGACGGGACCTACAATTCTCTTTCCGAATCTTTTTTTCCAGTGGATTCCTATTCCATTAGTGAACGGGGAACAGAGGCATGCCCTCTCGGATTGAAGAGAAAAATAGGCCTGGGCGGCGTGGAAATCAAGACTCTCTTTTCCCCGCCGGAGAGCGAATTTGTCTATGATGTCATGCTCCCCAAGGATGGAATTCTGGATTTCGGCATCGGAGTTATCCAGGACAGCTATTCCGAAGCTCTCCAAAAGTTCGACGGCCGTGAACAGAAAAGCGTGGGATTTACAATTCTTCTTGAAATTAAAGGAAAGAAAAAAACGGTTTTTCAGAAATTTTTAGAGCTTCCTCCTCATCGGAAAGAACGGACGATGAACTTTTCCCAGAATAAGGTCCGACTCCCTTCTCAAGCGCAGCCGGCGAAAATCCATTTACTGACATATGGGGAGGAAGGCATTTTCGCATTCTGGTCCCATCCTCTCCTCTACAGCGGCAAAAGGAATGGAAAAAATGTTATTCTCGTCTCCATCGATACTCTGCGGGCGGACCACTTGAGTTCTTACGGCTACAGGAGAAAGACAAGTCCGTATATGGATGCTCTGGCCCAGGACGGCGTCCTCTTCCTCGAGGCGTATTCCGCTTCTCCCTGGACGCTTCCGTCCCATGTTACCATGATGACTTCCCTTTCAGGCCCACAGCATCAGGTCTCCAGTGGGGATGAAAGAATTGACCCCTCTCTGACCACTCTGGCGGAAATCCTCGGGTCCAGAGGCTATCTGTGTTCCGCAATGACCGGGGGAGGATTTGTCAGCTCGATCTACGGATTCTCCAAAGGATTTGATTTCTACCAGGATGGCGAAGGCGCTTTTTCCTCTCCCTCTGCCGCTGAGCATCTCGGTGAGAGTGTCTCCGAATGGCTCGAAAAGAATGCGGACAAGAGATTTTTTCTCTTTCTTCATACTTATCAGACCCACTTCCCCTATAATGCTCCCAAGCCCCTGGGGACGATGTTTCTGGGTGAAAATTCCCTCTGGGAAGAGTTTGATTTTATCAAACAATTCGGATTCAAAGAGGGAATTTTCAAGCGGCTTACAGAGAAGGAGCGGCAGAATGTAATTGACCTCTATGACGGCGAAATTCGCTACACCGACGAGGCGCTCATCCGGCCGCTGAAGGTCAAGCTTGAGGCTCTCGGCCTCTACAACCAAACCCTGATCGTCCTTGTCAGCGACCACGGCGAGGAATTTTTTGAGCACAAGAGCTGGGGACACGGACAGGATGTTTACAACGAATGCTTGAGGGTTCCACTGATCGTCAAATTTCCAGGCTCAAAGTTCCGGGGGGCAAGGATTCCGCAGATCGTCCGGCTGATCGATGTCCTGCCGACCATCCTTGAGACTCTGGGAATTGAAACTTCCGGCTTTGATTTCGAAGGGCAGAGCTTGATTCCGGTGATCAAAGGAGTCCATGAGGACCGGGCGTTTCTTGCCGATACATGCTGGCTGGGCCCGTCCGAATTACAGCCGCCCGAAGAGTCTGTCCTTAATCCTTACATTCCCCAGAAAGTGACAATGAACGCCGGGAAGTTCAAAATCATCCTTAACAGGAAGTTGAGTCAGGAAGTCCTTGATATCCTCACGACTCCGCCCCCAACAATCCCGGCCGTTGAATTATATGACCTGGATCATGATCCGGAGGAGACAAGAAACTGCGCGGCTGAGAATCCTCAACTCGTCAGGCAATTGCTCCAGCGGATTGAAGATATTTATAAAAAAGCCAAATGGCGGGATATCCGCCGCGACCGGATGAGCCGCGATCTCGAGAAGCAGTTGAGAGCGCTGGGCTATATCCGCTGATGAATGCGAAAAAAGGAGATGCCATGTCGGAATTCATAAGGATTAAGAGCCTTGGGAAAAAAGAGGAAAAAAAAGTCCTTCAAGAGATTGAAAAGAGAATCGCGGAGAAGAAAAAAGGGGATTTCTACAACGAGAGAGAAGTCCGTGAAATTACGGAAATGAGGCTGCATCCTCTTCCGGATATTCAGGACGTCCAAGGCGTTTATGAAGACCATCTTTATCCGAACAAAAAATAAATGGGGGGCAACGACGGACGGCCCGATAGGGAGGATTCCATGAATCAGAGCAATATCGGCAATCCCAAAGGAATTTATTCCATCCGGATGGACTATGAAAACATTGATGTGGCGAACATCATGGATCAGATAAAGAGAATCGTCACCGAGCAGCCGGAAGAGACGGGAACCGGAGGGCTGTTCCCCGAGGACGCAGGCCCTGGAATGACTCCGGAACCCGGAGCCGGACTTTCGGCAGGCGATCAGGCAGGGGGCTTAAAGCAGAAGGTGAGAGCCAAAATAGCCAGGCTGATGGAACCCTTTTTCCCACTGATCCGACTTTTGGGCCTGCCCATCCATGAGGAGCTGATGAGGACCATCCAGAGTCTCCATGAAACGAACAAACGGCTGGATTATCTGGACCGGAAGCTGGCCGAGAGAGACATGTCCATGGATTATATCAAGCTCCTTCACAATTTGAGCCACAATCTTGTTGTCGAGATGACCAAGCTGAAGATCGAGGAAGAAGATCTGAAGAGCAAAATGCGGATCCTGGAAAAGGACCTGGAAATCCTGCAAAAGAGAGAAAAAGCTCTGGAGAAAAAAACGTTCAAATGAAAATTGCCTTTGTCGTTCAACGGTACGGAATCGAAATCAACGGCGGAGCGGAGCTCCACTGCCGCTGGGTGGCCGAGCACATGCAGAAATATTTTCAGACCGATGTGTTGACGACAAGGGCATACGACTACATCACATGGAAAAATCATTATCCCGAGGGAGTGGAGGTCATCAACGGCATTCCGGTAAGGAGATTTTCAGTGGTCCGGTCCAGAAACCCCGCCAAATTCGGCCGCATCCAGGAACATATCCTTCACAGGGAGCACAGAGGAAAAGATGAGCTCAGGTGGCTTCAGGAGGAGGGGCCCCTGTCTCCTCCCTTGATCCAATTTATCAAAGCCCGTGAGAAAGAGTATGACTATTTTATCTTTTTCAGCTACCGCTATTACCATTCCTACTGTGGGATAAATGCCGTTCCCCAGCGGAGCATTCTGGTCCCCACCGCGGAGCATGACCCTATCGTCCATCTTAAGATATTCAGGGAGCTGTTCCGGAAACCCCGGGCGTTTGTCTATAATTCGGAAGAGGAGAGGCGGATGATCCACACCCTCTCACGGAATGAGCACATCCCCGGACTGGTCGTGGGAGTGGGAACAGAGGTCCCTTCACATTCTTCGCCGGAGCGGTTCCGCGCCAGACACAAGGTCGAGGGCAATTACATCATTTACATCGGCCGGATCGATGAGAACAAAGGCTGCCATAAGCTGTTCGAGTATTTTTTGAGTTTTAAGAAGGCCGTAACCACCCCTATCAAGCTGGTCCTGGTCGGGAATTCGGTATTGAAAATTCCTTCCCACCCGGACATCCTCCATCTCGGCTTTCTCTCCGAGGAAGACAAATTTGACGCCCTGAGCGGGGCTTTGCTCCTGGTGATGCCCTCCTTTTATGAGAGTTTATCCATGGTCACTCTGGAGGCCTGGGCGATGCAGCGGCCTGTTCTTGCCAATGCCCTCTGTGAGGTCCTCAAAGGACAGTGCCGGAGGAGCAACGGCGGCCTTTACTACGAAAACTCCGGGGAGTTCAAAGAATCGCTGAAACTTCTCCTCAATGATCCGAAACTTCGCCAGTCGCTGGGGAAGAACGGCCAGAAATACTTCAGAGACAATTACACCTGGGACGTCATCGAGCATAAATATCTCAGGATACTCCATCAACTGGGAGTCCGGCCATGAGCGAAGTCCATCAGTTTGCCACTTCCTTAAGCTACGGCGATGCCATATCGGATGAGATGCTGGAAATCCAGCAGGTCCTCCGTGAACAGGGCTTCCGGTCGGAGATTTTTGTGCGGTTCTTTGATCCCCGGACGGCCAAATATATCAGGGATTACAGGGAGTACCGGAAGTTCAGCTCTCCCAACAATATCGTTATTTTTCATTTTTCCATCGGCTCGCCTGTGTCCAAGCTCTTTTTCCGGATTCCGGATAAAAAGATCATGATTTACCACAACATAACTCCCCATGAGTTTTTCATCGATTCTCACCGCATCCTGAGCAGGGAATGCTACAAAGGACGCCTGGAGATTAAGCTCTTTGTGGACAAGGTGGACCTGGCTCTGGGCGATTCAGAGTTTAACCGGCAGGAGCTGGAAGAAGCCGGGTACAAGAACACCGGCGTGCTTCCCATCCTCATGGATGTTTCAAAATTTCGCGGCCGGGCCGACCCGGTCACCGAGACCCTCTTTTCCAGCGGTAAAACCACAATCCTTTTTGTCGGGCGGCTCATTCCCAATAAAAAGTTCGAGGACCTCATCAAGACCTTTTATTTTTACAAGAAATATTTTAATCCGGACTCCCAGCTTCTCCTGGTGGGGGACACCCGAGGGCTGGACCGGTATTTTTTTTCCTTGCAGGATTTGGTAAAACGACTAAATCTATACGATGTATTTTTCAGCGGGCACGTTGAATTCCAGGAGCTTCTCGCGTTCTACAAGGTTGCCGACTTCTACCTGAGCTTGAGCGAGCATGAAGGGTTCGGAGTCCCTCTGCTTGAAGCGTTCACCATGCGGATTCCTGTTGTGGCGTATGCCGCAGGAGCGGTCGAAGAGACGATGAACCGGGGTGGTGTTATCGTTCGCCATAAAGACTTTTTCCGGATTGCGGCTCTTTTGGACTGCATTCACAGGAACAGAGACTTGAGAAAGAAAATCATTGATTCCCAGATCCAGGCGTTGGTCCGATTCAGGCGGGAGAACGTCAGCCGCATTCTGCTTAAACATATCCGGAGGATGAGCCGATCGTGAGGATTGACCAGCTCGTTCCGGCCTTTCATCGCGGGGACGCCATCGGCGATGAAGCGGCCCACTTGAAAAGTTTTTTCAGATCCAGCGGATTCACTTCCGAGATCTACTGCCTGACACGGGACAGCGGGCTGGAGCGCGAGTCCAAGCTTTTCTCGTCTTTCCCCAGGTCGTCTCCCTCGGATGTGACGATTCTGCACTTCGCGCTGCCCTCTCCGCTCAGCCAGGCACTGGCCCGTCTTCCGTCCAGAAGAGTCCTCATCTACCACAATATCACTCCTCCGGAGTTTTTCGCGGATATCCATCCGGAGATGGCGGACCTTTCCCGCCGGGGAAGGAAAGAACTGGAAATGCTTCCCTCCCGCGTGGATCTGGCTCTGGCCGATTCGGAGTATAACCGGAAAGAGCTGGAGGAGCTCGGATATCGAAATTCACATGTCTTTCCGCTCTTCATCGACTTCGGCCGATACAGGAAGCCCATGAGCCGCTTTGTCTTTGACCTCTTCAAGGGAGAAAGAGTCAATGTTCTTTTCGTCGGCCGGATCGCCCCCAATAAAAAAATTGAAAATTTGATCAAAGTCACCTTTTACTTTAAAAAGTACATTTCCCCTTTGATCCGGCTGATTATTATCGGCAAGACCGCCACTTTTCCCAAGTACTACCAGAGCCTTGTCCGGATGGCGGATGAATTTTACCTCAAGCCGGAAGAGATCCGGTTTCTCGGCCATGTTCCGGATGAGGAGATGTTTGCCATTTACAAGGCCTCGGATGTTTTCCTTTCCTTGAGCGAACATGAAGGTTTCTGCCTGCCGCTGGTGGAGAGCATGATCTTCGACCTGCCGATCATCGCCTTCAATTCCACGGCTGTGCCCTATACGCTGGGAGAGGCGGGCATCCTGATCGGCGACCAGAGAGCGGACTATGTGGCCGAGCTGGTGAACCTTGTCGCTCATGACCCGGATCTGAGAAAAAAAATCGTTCAGAGCCAGCGCAGTCAGCTGAAAAAATTCAGGGAATTCAAAAGGGAAGAATTTCTCCTCCGGAGTTTAAAAAACCTCAAAAGAAAAAAGTAAGATGAAAATCGCTTTTGTCATCCAGAGATACGGAAAAGAAGTCATGGGAGGGTCCGAGCTTCACTGCCGCCTCATCGCCGAGAGATTGGCCGCCTCCGGCTATGACTGCACGGTCTACACAACCACGGCCCAGGATTACATCACCTGGAAGAATGAGTATCCCGCCGGAGAATTCATTTTGAACGGCGTTGTGATCAAACGATTCAAGGTCAAAAAGAAAAGAGACATCCAATCATTCAATGAATATTCGGACTGGATTTTCCTCAATGCCCACAGCCGGAAAGATGAAGTCGAATGGCTTAAACGCCAGGGGCCCTACTGTCCGGATTTGATCCAAGCCCTGGAGAGGGAAGAGAAAGACCATGATCTGTTTATCTTTTTTACATATCTCTATTACAACACCTTCTGGGGCCTCCAGGCCATCAAAGGAAGAAAGGTACTTGTTCCCACCGCTCATGATGAACTCCCCCTGCGGCTCGGCATCATGAAAGATGTGTTTTCTCTGCCCCACGCGTTCATGTTCAACACGGAATCAGAAAAGCAGATGCTCAGCCGCATGTTTCCCTTCAACGGAAAATATCAGGATGTCGTGGGTGTCGGCGTGGACATTCCTGAGAATGTCGGGCTTTCGCGGTTCCGCCCGAAATACAGAGCCGTTGCGCCGTATGTCCTCTATGCCGGACGGATTGAGCCGGGCAAGGGATGCCAGGAACTGACGGATTATTTCCTGAAGTACAGCCGGAAAAACTCCCGCCTATCGCTGCTTCTCATCGGAAATCTTCTCATGAAATTGCCTCCTCACCCGAGAATCCGGTATCTCGGATTCGTCTCGCCGGAAGAAAAGAACGTCGCCATGGCCCATGCCCAGGTCACCTGCCATCCCTCTCACTTTGAGAGCCTTTGTATGGCCGCCCTCGAATCCCTGGCCGTCCGCACTCCGCTTCTGGTTCAGGAAGAGGCCGACCCGCTCAAACAGCATTGCCTTGTTGGAAAAAGCGGGTTATATTATAAGAGGTATGAGGAATTTGCTCTGGATCTTGACCTATTGCTCGGAGATGCCCGGCTGCGGCAGGTCATGGGAGAAAACGGGCTGCATTACATCTGCCGGAATTATACGTGGCCGCAAATTCTCAAAAAATATGATATACTCTTTACCTCGCTGAAATAAATGGCCTTTATCAACTACACCACCAATACGATCACGGTGAAAATTGTCTACTACGGACCCGGCCTCAGCGGAAAAACGACAAACATCCGCTACATTCATCATAAACTGGATGCCTCTTCGCGCGGGGAGCTCATCTGCCTGGAGACCGAATCAGAAAGGACTTTTTATTTTGATATGCTGCCCATCAAGGCCGGCTATATCGGATTTTTTAAAATCAACTTCCAGCTCATGACCGTGCCCGGGCAGGTGTATTATGAGGCCTCCAGAAAAAACGTGCTCATCGGGACCGACGGGATTGTCTTTGTGGCGGACTCCCAGGTTCCTCTTCTGGATGCCAACCTGGAGAGTTTTGAAGGGCTCCGGCGAAATTTTCAGGAACTCAAGGTTGATCTGAATGCCGTGCCCCTGGTTTTCCAGTATAATAAGCGCGACCTGGATAATCTCATTCCCGTCGAAACCCTCAACAGTCTTCTCAATCCCAAAGGAGTTCCTTTCATTGAAGCTTCGGCCATTAACGGGCGCGGCGTTTTTGAGAGTCTCAAGGCAATCGCCAAGGTCGCCATTCCCAAAGTGAGGGTGAAGATTTTCGGGGACAGAGAGAAAGAGCCGGCGGCAGCAGCCGCGGCTGAGAAAAGAGAGGAAGTCGAGTTTACTCCCCCCGAACGATAGGAAGACAGGGATCAGCCCTGCCCCTCTGATTTCATTTTTTTACCACTCAATTCTTCCCGGATTATTCATAAATCCTGTCTGATTCCCCTTTTTTCTTTGACAGGAAGCAAGGAGTTCTGCCGTCTTTATATCCTGACGGATGCTTTTTAAAAATTACAGCGCGGCCCTTCTGGGAATCGAAGCCTATGTCGTGGAGGTGGAGGTCGATATCTCGACCGGCCTTCCGGCGTTTATCACCGTGGGACTTCCTGATGCCTCGGTGCGGGAGAGTAAGGAGAGGGTCAGGGCGGCTCTCTGCAATTGCGGGTATGAGTTTCCTTGTCGGAAAATCACGATCAATTTGGCGCCCGCCCACCGGCGCAAGGAGGGGCCGGCCTTCGACCTTCCCATTGCGCTCGGCCTCCTGGCCTACATTGGCGTCGTGTCTCCGGAGAGACTCCAGGACTATTTGTTTTTGGGAGAGCTTGCCCTGGATGGAAGACTCAAGCCCGTGAGGGGGATCCTCTCCTCAGCGCTTCTGGCCAGGAAAAAGAATTTTCAAGGGATCGTGATTCCAAAAGAGAACGCCAAAGAGGCCGTGCTTGTCGAAGGATTGGATATCTACGGGCTTGAAAACATCGTCCAGGTCATGGAATTGCTCAATTCCCCGGAACGTGTCGAGCCCTGCCGGTATTCTCCGGAGGAGCTTTTCTCTCCGGCGGAGGAAGATGTGGATTTTCAGGAAGTCAAAGGGCAGCATCATGTGAAGCGCGCGCTTGAGGTGGCCTCGGCCGGATCGCACAACGTCCTCCTGATCGGCCCGCCCGGGGCGGGAAAGACGATGCTCGCCAGGCGGCTGCCGACGATTCTGCCCCCTATGTCTTTCAGCGAAATGATCGAGGTCACCCAGATTTACAGCGCTTCCGGACTGCTGAGAGACAGGGGCGCGGTCGCCCGCAGGCCTTTTCGAGCGCCCCATCACACGATTACTGATGCCGGGCTTATCGGCGGTGGAATCGTCCCCAGGCCTGGAGAAGTTAGCCTGGCCCATCACGGCGTGCTATTTCTGGATGAGCTCCCCGAATTCCGGCGCAAGGTCCTGGAAGATTTGAGGCAGCCTGTGGAAGATGGAAAAGTGACAGTCTCACGGGCCTTGATGGCCGTGACTTTCCCCTCTTCGTTTATGCTTGTGGGGGCCATGAATCCATGCGAAGATGTCTTCCAGAGCTTTTCCTCTGGGAAAAACGACTGCACAGAAGCCCAGAGGAGCCGGTATTATTCGAAGATTTCAGGGCCCCTCCTGGACCGGATTGACATCCAGGTCGAGGTGCCGGCCGTGAAGTTCCAGGATATCCTTTCCAGGGCTGAAGGCGAGAGCTCGAAGCAGATCCGCGAGAGGGTCTGCCGCGCCAGAGAAAAGCAGCTTTGTCGGTTCCAAGGGACAAGAATCTACGCCAATGGACGGATGGGGCGGAGGGAGATCAAGAAGTTCTGCCGCATTGACAGAGAGAGCGAGAAGCTTCTAGAGATGGCCGTCGACCGCCTGGGATTTAGCGCCCGGGCCTATGATCGGACTCTGAAGGTGGCCAGGACAATTGCTGACCTGGCCGGGGAGGAGGAGATCCGACCGGCCCACATCTCCGAGGCCATCCAGTACCGCATGATGGACCGGTATTATTGAAGAAAATATTGACGCCGTGGTCACACGGCAAGCATAGATGGAGAGGTCTTCGCTCTTCGTATTTGACTCATTTCTCTATTGGTGATATTCTCTGGCCAAGCATTCATACGGGGAAAAAGGGCCATGAAATGCTCCAGATGTTATTTTGATATCCGTCCGACAGCAGTTTCTGTAGTAAGTGCAGAACCGTAGCTAAGAAATTCAGCAGAAGAATCCGAAACCAATCTGAGGAGTTGATCATATTTGAAATTTCCTAAAGAGATCGATAGTAAATTCAGATTTGTGATTATTGCCTCAAAGAGAGCCAAGGAGCTGATTAACGGGGCGAAGCCAAAAATAAAGTCAAAGTTTAGAAACCTCATACGGATCGCTCAGGAAGAAATTGAGCAAGGTGTAATCGGCTTTAATATCGTCAAGTCTAAAAAAGAAGAACTTCATGATGTCGAGGCTGAGGTCTTTATCGGCGAAGAATTAGAGAACAAAGAAGGAGAGACTGAAGGGGAAGAAGAAAAGGTCGAGTCGGAGAAGGACGAAAAAGTCTCTGAAGAAGAAGAGGAAGAAGAAGAAGAAGAAGAAGTATCGGAAAATGATCTTGCTGATGAAGATGAGGAAAAGTAGCTAGATAATCCAATCTTCCAAACGAACACTTGCATTCTCATTTAATAAGCAGAATGGCGCATAATTCTTTAGAATTCGATAGAGTGGTACTTTGGAGAACGTCCCTAATTTTCATTGACGTGGAATCTTTCCTTTGCTATTATTATTACATGTTGAGATTGAAGAGACATTTTCATTTGAAAGAGCAGGCAGGAATTACAGGGGATCAGGGAAAATTGCAATAAAAAAAATGTTTCCCTCCCTTATTAAAAATTCAACATTAAAAGGAAGTCAGAATGAATATTTACGTAGGTAATTTATTGCGAGAGGCCACTGAAGAAGATTTGCGACAGGCTTTTGAAGCCTTCGGGCAGGTTAGATCTGTTAAAATCATCAAAGATCAGTACACCGGCGATTCGAGGGGATTTGGATTTGTGGAGATGCCAAACGGTCTCGAAGCCAAATCCGCAATCTCTGGGCTTGATGGCAAAGATTTGAAGGGGCGCACTCTTAAAGTCAACGAGGCCCGCCCTCGTAGTGACGACCGCGGAGGTGGATTTGGGGGGAGAAGAAGTTTCTAATAAGCAGCGCTCGGACATTCAAGATCACAATCAAATTTTGCATTAGAGCATATTTAAGAGTTACAAGGCTTACCCATTTGTATCTACAAATTAGTAAATACTCCTATCATTCTAGTCAAAAAAAGGAAAATTCTGCCTAAAAGATGCCTAATTTACTCACGTGATTCTTTGCTATTATCAGGCAGATTGATTGCTGGCTATCCCTGAGAGGAAGAGATATCCTAATCGGAATGCAAAAGGTTGGATTCAACATCTCATTCGAGGAACCGGGGCGAACATTGGATCCTGTCAGAATCTACATGAAAGAAATGAGTCAAATTCCACTGCTAACAAGAGAAGAAGAAGTAGTCCTAGCAAAGGAAATTGAAAGGGGAGAGGAGATAGTCATTAAAGCCCTTTCAAAAACACGATTTGTCCAAAATGAAATTCTTTCACTGGAAGAGAAACTCGATAAAGATGATGAAATCATCCTTGCTTTGTTTAATTCCGTTGAAGAGGAATTCGCAAGAGGAATATTTGATGGAATATTTGAGAAGAAAAAGCAGAAGATTCTAGCCATAATCAGTGAAATAAGAAAGTTAAACACTCAATTAGAAGAAATCCCTGCATCAAAGAAATATGCGGTTGCGCGTGGGCGTCCCATAGTTAATATGAGTCGTCTCATCAGGGAACTAAATATCCGTTCTGCTTATAGAGAAAAAATTGCTGAGAGTCTTAGTGAAAAGCTAAAGGTCATCGACAAATTAGAGATAAGTAAGCAAGAATTGAATGCCTTTTTAAATAGAGCTAAGGGCAAGAAAGAAGGAGAGGAACTGAAATTTAGAGTCAAAATAATTGGCACGCTTCTGAGATTATACAAGAAAGAGATCGGTTTTGATTCACAGAAATTAAGAAAGACACTGCAAACGATAGCCAAAGGAAAGCAGATCTGCGATCGGGCGAAGAATAAACTTGTCAACTCTAACTTGAGACTCGTGGTTTCCATAGCCAAGAAGTACAGCAACTACGGACTCCAGTTTCTTGATTTGATCCAGGAAGGAAACATAGGCTTGATGACAGCAGTGGATAGATTTGAATACCAAAGAGGGTATAAATTTTCAACTTATGCCCATTGGTGGATAAGACAGGGAATAACACGTGCAATTGCTGACCAGGCAAGGACGATAAGGATTCCTGTGCATATGATAGAAATCATTAACAAATTAAATAGAGTGTCAAGAAACCTCGTCCAGGAAAAAGGTAGAGAACCAACAGCTGAAGAGATTGCGAAAAAGATGGATTTGCCCGTCTGTAAGGTACATAAAATAATAAAAATTGCCCAAATACCCCTTTCACTCGAGACCCCAATAGGAGAAGGAGAAAAAAGTCAGCTGAAGGATTTTATCGAGGATAAGAATACCCTTTTGCCTGTCGATGAAGTCATCTCTGTTGATTTGAAAGAGAAAATTGAGGAAGCGTTGAAAACTCACACCCAGAGGGAGGCAAATATTTTAAAAATGAGATTTGGGTTGGGAAACGGTAACGAGCATACCCTAGAAGAAGTCGGGCAGCAATACAAGGTTACACGTGAGAGAATAAGGCAAATACAAGAAAAAGCGATAAGAAAATTGAAGCATTCTAGATACAGTCGAAAACTAAAGTCCTTTTCTAAATAGTCAAATCTATAAGAAGCAACCAAGGTTTTATACCAGAACTTGCCGGAGAACATCCTGTTTTTGGGGAATTCTCACAATATGCTACTTATCTTTGCTCTAAATTTTTTGACCAATCTATTTCTTCCGAAAAAGCAAAAATCCTTTCTGTCTATTTATTATCAGAAACAGCCTCGCATGATTATAACGTGGGGGGAAAATTCAAATTATTGAAATTACTACTACAAATTCATGCAAAAAAATTGGAGATGACGAAATAAAAAATATTCTTAAAACTAATGAAGTCTTTAATCAAGAAATCCGGCAATTATTTAATAATCTTAAAATTTCCTCAATTGTCCAAACATGATCTGTTACCTTGGCTTCCATCGCTGGTGGTACCCTTAATGTTTGATGAATCCGGCAGAAATTGTAATACATGAAATGCAAGGCAACAGCATAACCAAGATTCTCGTTTTTTTTGGAAAAGGCATTTGTTAGCCTGGTAAACCTTCATTCTCATTGTTAAATTATTTCTTTCCACATAACTTGTAGAAACATTGCTCTAAAGGGAAGGACATCCGGGCCGCCTGCGGCCAGCTTGCCGGACGGACAAAGAATGGAATTAAAATATGATCTTGAATGTTGTTCCGGCGCCCCGTTCGACCTCCATGGTCCCGTCGATTTGTTTGACCAGGTCATTGACGATTTGAAGCCCCAGCGTTTGGGGCTCTCTCAGGTTTAGGCTTTCTGGAATCCCCGATCCGTTGTCTTTGATGGTCAGGGTGAAATGCCCTTCTGCATGGGAGAACATCTCAATATGGATCATTCCTGATCGGCCCTGGGGAAAAGCGTACTTGATGGCATTGGTTGTCAGTTCATTGATGATCAGTCCGCAAGGGACTGCCCGGTTGATGTCCAGTTTCACATCGCCGATGTTTATTTCCATCTGAATGCAGGACAGGTCCAATCCGGAGGAGTAGTGTAGATGGGAGACTAGACCCCGGATGTAGTCATTGAAATCGATACTGGCCAGGTCTTTGGACCGGTAAAGCTTTTCATGGACGAGGGCCATGGATTTGATCCGGTCCTGACTGGCCCTGAACAGATCGAGCATGGATTTATCCTGAATGTAATTGGACTGAAGCCGGAGAAGACTGATGATGATCTGCATGTTATTTTTAACGCGGTGGTGGACTTCCCTGAGGAGGACATCCTTTTCTTTTAATGCAGTCTTGAGCTCATTCTCGAACTTCTTCCTTTCCGTGATGTCGCGGATGATGCTCTGGAGAAAAAGAGGTTTTCCCTCCGGGTCGCGAACCAAAGAGATGTTGATCTCCACAGGAAATTCAGTCCCGTCTTTTTTACGCATGATGCGTTCATAGAGGGGGATGGTCTTTCCTTCGAGAAGGGATTTGAGTTTGTTTTCAGCATCCGGGAATTCAGAAGTACTGATGGTATCCTTGAAATGGATCCCGATCAGCTCTTCTTTGCGGTAGCCGAGCATATCCGCCGCCTTTTGATTGGCGCCGATATAGAAACCTTTCTCGTTGATGAGGAGGATCGGGTCGTTGCTCTGCTCGAAGAGGTGACGGTAGGTCATTTCGCTTTTTTTAAGATCTTCTTCAGCTTGCCGGCGCTCCGTGATGTCCTCGATGATCCCGTCAAAATATTTTACGTTTCCTTTATCATCTCTGACTGCCACTGCAGAAATAGAGCCGATCAAGGGAGTCCCGTCCTTTCTCCTCAATCTCAGATCCACGTTTCTGACAAACCCCTCCTTGAGCATCATCTCACTGAATTTTTTTCGGGATGCTGGATCCTGATAAACGCTGGAGACTTTGACGGCTTTCAAATCTTCTTTTTTATTGTAGCCCAGGATTTTAAGGTTGGCCGGGTTAGATTCAAGGAAGATACCGTCAGGCTCTGGAGTGCTCCGGAACACGCCGACATTCAAGTTTTCAGTTAAGGTTCGGTATCTTTCTTCGCTCTTCCGAAGAGCGTCTTCCAGCGTGGAACGGATGATGGCGCTGCCAATCTGGCTGGCGATGGTCTTCAGGGCATTCCGGGAGAACTTCTGGACCTGGTCGAGCGTCCGGGAGGACACATTCAGGCAGCCGATGACTTTGCTCTCAAAGTGGATGGGAATGACAGCCAGAAAGCGAAGTCCTTCATTGCGGATTCCTTCGGGCACACGGATATCCCGGACTTCCTCTTCTAAGTAGATCTCTTTTCCTGAGAGGACGAGGCGGGCCTGCTCCGAGTCAGGACCATAATAAGACACTGTTTGCGCAAATTCAGGAGAGCGTCCCTGAATATATGCGAGAACCAGGCCTCCCGTATTCTCATCTGTGAGGTAGATGCCGCCGCTGTCCATTCCGGAAATCCGGATTGCAGCTTCTGTGCAGAGCCGGAGGGTCTCTTCAATCCCTGTCGATTCATTTAATTTCAGGCTGAGGTCACGCTGAGCCAGGGCAAGATCCTCGGCTTGTTTGCGGGAGGTGATATCCTGCCAGTAGCCGATGATTTCCAGCGGTTTTCCCCGTTTGTCCTGGGCAAGCTTCATTTCATCCCGGACCCAGATGTAATGGCCTTTTTTATGGAGGAAGCGGTATTCATACGTATAATTTTTCAGCTTAAATATTTTTTTCACTTCGTTCAAAATCCGCTCTTTATCATCGGGATGAATGCAGTCGACCCAGAAACTTGAGTTCTTGGTGAATTCCTCAGGCGTATAACCGGTAACCTGTTTGACATTGTCGCTAATAAAAGTCGCCCCGTAATCTCCTGCAACTTTTGACGTGTAGATGACAGCAGAAGTTGAGGAAATAAGGTTGTGGTATTTGAGCTCGCTTTTCTCAAGCTCCTGTTTGGTCTTTTTGAGCTCCTTTTTTACTTTCTCTAATTCCACGATTCGCTGGCGAAGCTTTAGGAGTTCCTGGTTTCTCTGGGGCTTTTTCTGGCAGGAGTTTTTCATTGAATCAGGGAAGAGACAGATTGAATCTTATCCGTTCTTGTTCTCCTGGGATTATTGAAGATAATAATGGATGAAGCGCATTCTGTCAATACAAGCCCAAATAGAAGTTCCCCCAATTTTTACGCTTCCCAGAAGGATTTTCTTATAACTTCAATAATATAAATGATCTTCCCATAAGACCTTTTCTTTGAGCCTCTATACTTCCTCACGATGGCCGGAGGGGTAAATCGATACGACGAGGCCCACTCGGCCACCACAGCTGAAAAGGAAATTCTTTTAAGTGTCCTATTTAAAGGACATGTTTCCAGCTTGATTCAGGGTAAAAAAATTGGCACGCGATTTGCATATATAGGAGCGAATTGACAATGAACTGGAGGAAAAAATGAAAAAATGTTTGTCAATCGGATTGCTGGGATTGGTTATCCTCATGTTGAGTTTCTCCAGCACGGAGGCGCGCACCCGTTATTACAGTCCCGCGGATAATTATCTGAACGTATCCCTGTTCTTGCTCCATCCCCTCAGCGTTGGCTACAAGCATCAAGTACGAACCAACTTCTTTCTCACGGGAAACATGGATTACAGCAGCCAGGAAAAGGATTTGCTTTTTCAAGCCGGAGCCGCTTATATGATTCCCAAGAAATTCCTCATTTTCCGTTTTTACGGCGGGGGTGGAGTCGAGTTCTCCCGGAACAACGGATATTCCTATCCCTATGTCTCGATCGGGACCAATTTCTGGGTATTGTACAGCGAGATCGTCCATCCCCTGAGGAGCAGCTCAGAGCCAGGATTCCGGTTCGGCTTCAGTCTGGCATTCTAAACTTTCAGAAGTCGAAAACCCTGGGAAAAGCAATTTTCCCGGGGTTTTTTTTGCATAAATCAACCCGGAGGAAAAGATTCAGAGGAAATCCTGGGGTTCGTGAATCTCCTTGCCCTGCGGTTATCCCTTTTGGTAGAATGGAAAGCTAAAAAGTTGGGAGAAAACATCTTCAGGCCTGACGCCAAATTCAAGACGCTGGGATATTATGAATTCCGTCTAAATTTTTTGAGGAGGCTGAGGTGAAAAAATTTATACCATTAGGGCTGGCCCTTTTTCTCTGTTGTGGAATTTTTGTGAATGCAGAGAAGGAGGAACCGAATCCCCTTTTAATTCAAGTGAAGCCGGCCAAACTCACACCGCTAAAGAAAGAAATTGTTGCCTGGCTAGATGCCCATCAGGAAGAACTGGCCAAACTCAGTGACAGGATCTGGGGCTTTGCCGAGGTGGCCATGGAGGAGTTTCAGTCGGCGGAGGCTTTAGCGACTTATATGGAGACACAGGGATTCCGCGTGGAGAGGGGAGTGGCATCGATGCCCACAGCATTTGTGGCCACATTCGGCTCAGGAGAGCCGGTCATTGGAATCCTGGCCGAATATGACGCTCTTCCCGGCCTTTCCCAAGAGACGCTCTCTCACAAAGCTCCCCTGGAGGCCGGAAAGCCGGGGCACGGCTGCGGCCATAATATTTTCGGTGTGGCCAGCGCGGCCACAGCCGCGGCCTTGAAGGAGATTATGGTCCGGCACAATCTTCCCGGAACAGTGAAGCTGTTCGGCTGCCCGGCCGAAGAGACAGTGGTCGGCAAAGTTTTTATGGCCCGGGACGGCATGTTTGACAGTCTCTCCTGCTGCATCCAGTGGCATCCGGACTCGTCGAACCAGGTCTCTCTGGATTCGTCCAACGCCTTGAATCAGGTGGAGGTTGAATTCTTCGGGAAGACGGCCCATGCGGCCGGCGACCCCTGGCACGGCCGAAGCGCCCTGGACGCCGTCGAGCTCACCGATGTGGGACTGAATTACTTGCGTGAGCATCTCCTGCCGACGGCCCGCATCCACTATGTCATTCTCAACGGAGGCGGAGCTCCGAATGTCGTCCCGGATTATGCCAAGGCCTGGTACTATATCCGGAACAGCGACAGGGAAAACGTGGAGAAAGATTACGAGAGATTTTTGAAGATTGTGGACGGCGCAGCCAAGATGACGGAGACGACTTATCAGATCCATTTCGTCAGCGGGGTCCATGAGATGCTTCCCAACCGGGCAGGCGCAGAAACCGTCTACAGCAATCTCCTCCTTGTCGGCCCTCCGCCTTTTACAGAGGAAGAACAGGCTTTTGCCAGAGAAATCCAGAAGAACCTGGAAACGGAAGAGAAGGGCCTGAAAACAGAAATCGAGCCTTTCACACTGCCGCAGAGGAGCTGGGGGAGCGGCTCCACCGATGTGGCAGAAGTGAGCTGGCTGACCCCGACGACCTCCCTGGGCGTGGCCTTTAAGCCCATCGGGACGCCCGGACACCACTGGTCGTCCGTAGCCTGCGGAGGCATGTCCATCAGCCATAAATGCCTTCTTGTGGCCGCCAAGGTCATGGCTGCTTCGGGAATTGATTTTCTGACCCGTCCCGAGCTCATCCAGAAAATGAGGCGGGAATGGCAGGGAAAGAAAAAAGGCAGGGAATACAAGTCGCCGCTTCCCGCCGATATGAAACCCCCTGTAAAAAAGTAAAAAGTGAAAAAATAAAGAGGAATGAGGAACAGGAGTAGCAAAATTTCCTATCTGATGCGAAAGTCAATAAATAAATGAAAGCTCTGGTGACAGGAAGCAGCGGATTTATCGGCGGGCATCTGGCTGAAACACTGGCCGGCCGGGGAGATGATGCCTGCTGCCTGGTGAGGAAGACAAGCAACATCCAGTGGCTGGAAAAAATCAATGTCCGCCTTGTCTGCGGGGAATGCCGCGATCAGGAATCCCTCCACAGTACCGTGAGGGGGGTGGACTATGTTTTTCACCTGGCGGCCGCCATTTATGCCCCGAATTGGGAGACTTATTATCAGGTGAATACGCTTGGAACGCAGAACCTCATCGAAGCCTGCTTGGCCGCAAATCCCACGCTCAAAAAATTTGTCTTTGTCTCCAGCATCAGTGCGGCCGGGCCTTCCCCGAAGGGTAAAAGCTTGCGGGAGGACGATGAATGCCGGCCGATCTCCGACTACGGCCGGAGCAAGTGGCTTGCGGAACAGATTGTCCTCAAATATGGAACCCGAATCCCTGTGACTATTCTCAGGCCTCCGAATGTCATCGGGCCCCGCCAGAAAGAGCTGTTCGAATCGATCAAGCTGATTCAAAAGAGAATCCTGCCGCTTATGGGAAGGTTTGAGCCCCGGACAAGCCTGTGCAGCGTCGCCGACGTGGTCCAGGCGGCCATTCTGCTTGCAGAGCACAAAGAGGCCGACGGCAAAATTTATTATGTCGCAGAATCCCGCCCCTATTCCTGGGCCGAGGTCACGGACGCCATTGCCGAAGCGCTCGGTGTGGACCGTTTCATTCTGAAAGTTCCCTATGGAATTCAGTATCTTGCCGCCGGCTTCGCCGAGGTGCTTTCCAGACTGACCGGGAAAACACCGCTCGTCAACCGGGGGAGTGTCGTTGCGGCCAGGAAATATGACTGGGTCTACGACAGCTCCAGGATTGAAAAAGAGCTCGGATTTCAGGCCAGAGACACCATGCCGGAGACCATCAGACGCACGGTCGACTGGTACAGAGAGCAGGGCCTGTTATAGGCTTTGTTCACTGGATCAACCGTTCGTTCTGTTTTCTTTGACTTTCGCACCCGATTTGGTTATAAAATGGAAATTCATAAATTCTTTAATATTTGAACGTCCATATGGAAGCAATAGAGCCGGAAACGAAGGCAGAGACGAAGACAATCAGAAAGCCGTTCGTCACGATGGAAGGAAAGCGGTTCTATGTCCTCGGGCTGGGACTCCATGTCACGGACGTCTTCATTCTGGCGGTGCTTCTTTTTTTCAACATTCTCACGGCCATTTTCCATTTCCGGGTAGAAGGCTGGCAGCGCATGATTCTTAAAAATACGGGCATTGCCCTGCTGTACCTTCTTTTTGTCTACCTCCACCAGATCGCTTCCTCCCGGGTGCTGAAGTTCATCCTCAGGACGGCCTCGATCCAGCTGCTCTTAGCGCATCTCTTTGTGGCCGTCCATCCGCTCCAGCTCATTCTTTTTTCGGAGTGGAAGGACCCGGTTGTCCTCAATTTTGAGAAGCTGGTCTTCGGCCTCCAGCCGACCGTCTGGTTCCAGAAGTTCATGTCGCCGGCGCTCACGGAATGGATGATGTTTTCCTATGTGATTTATGTGCCGATTTATCCGGTGCTCTGCGGCATCATTTATTTCAAGCGCGGGCCGCACCAGATGGAAGACTACCTGTTCACGCTCGGCGTCACCAACGTGCTCTGTGATATCGGCTTTATTCTTTTTCCGGTCGCAGGCCCCCTCTATGCGATCAAACCGCTTTATACGGTTCCCCTCAAAGGCTATTTCTTCACTTTCTGGGGCGAGTATATCCGGACCCATGTCCACTCCATCGGAGGTTGCATTCCCAGCCCCCATTGCGCTGTGGCCACCATCATGTGGCTGATGGCTTACCGCTACCATAAGCCCTCCTTCTACGTCCTGACGCCCATCATCCTTTCCCTGTATGTCTCGGCCGCCTACGGGAGATATCACTATGTCACGGATGTCGTCATCGGGATTCTGACCGCACTGCTGGCGGTAGGACTGGCTACGCGCCTGGTTAAAGGATGGAATCGAGTTGTGTTAAAATGGCAGCCGGAAAATCCATGAAAGTCTTTATCACCGGGGTCAACGGTTTTATCGGCTCCAATCTCTGCCGGTATTTCCTGGAAAGGGGACATGAGGTCTACGGTCTGGTCCGGAAAACATCGGACCTCCATTTTTTAAAAGGGCTCAATGTCCGGCTTGTCTATGGAGACCTGCGGGCCCCGGGGCAGATTGACATCCCCCGCGATGTGGAAGCCGTCGTCCATTCGGCCTCCATTGTCTCCGACACCGCCAGTGAGGATGTCTGCCGCACGAATATTTACATTTTAGCCGTCAACCTCGTCGAGAGGGTGCGGGAACTCAAACTGTCCTTGAAAAGATTTATCTATATTTCTACGGCTCTGACTCTCGGATTCGACGGATGGAACATATCCGAAGAAAATCTGGGAAAGTCCGCAGAATTTCTGGCCTATACACGCTATAAAACTAAAACAGAGAAATTCTTTTTCAATCAGTGGAAGGAGAACCGTCTGCCGGCGGTTGTCCTCCGTCCTGCAGACGTCTACGGCCCCCACGACAGGACATCCTGCGCCCAGATCCTGAGAGGCATCGAGAGGGGAACCCCCCTCATTGTGGGCCACGGAAACTGGTATTTCGGCTTCTGTTATATTGACAACCTCTGCCAGGCCACCCATCTGGCTCTGACCAGGGAGGGAATCGAGGGCAGGGCCTATACTGTCACCAATAGAGAGCTTCCGACCTGGAAAACTTTTTTCAAGGGGCTGCAGGAAGGGCTACATAAGAAACAGAGAATTTATGTTCCCGTCTTTTTTGCCTTCTTCATCGCGGCCGTTCTCAAGATGCTGAAAAAACTCTTTCCGAGGTATGAGCCGTCCATTAATTATTACCGGTTGAAAAGGATAACCACACATACCACCTATGATATATCCAGGACGATCGCCGAGCTCGGCTACGATCCCGACGATGACACGGAGAAGCAGATCCGGTCCATTGTCTCCTGGTATCTCAAGGAAAGAGAGAATGGGTTTATTCAGTAATTTCGGGTCCCTGCAGGCCGTCCTTCTTCTTTATTTATCCCTTGCGTTTACGCTTATGCTCACGGTTTTTAACTACAGGCGCCTTCTCAAGAAATACGATGATTTTCGGGCATTCCTTTTGTATTTTGGCTTCTTCTTTCTGACCCTCATGGCCGTTCCCTGTTTGATTGTATTGATTTCCGCCGAAGCCCCGCTTCAGTATCTGAAAGCCATAGGTTTTTCTACGGGCAGGAGCGGCCTGGGATTGCTGCTCATGGCAGCGGCTGTGCCAGTGGCGCTCCTGGCGGCTCTGGTCGGTTCCAGAGATCCGGTGATGAAGCGCCAGTATCCGTTCTCAAAAAGCGCCTGTTCGAGTCTGCAGAAATTTATTGGGTATGAGACGGCCTATCTGTTGTTGTATTATCTGACGTGGGAGTTTGTCTTCCGGGGAGTGCTCTTTTTCCCTTTTATTTCCTCCAGCGGTCTGCTGGCAGCGCTTTCCCTCCAGACGCTCCTGTCCACTCTGTACCACATCGGGCATCCGGACACGGAGATTTTCGCTTCCCTGGGCGCGGGCTTTATTTTCGGGCTGGTTGCCTACTGGACCGGCTCCTTTCTCTACACGGTTTTCATTCATGCTCTTGTCGGCATCAGCAATGATACGTTCCTTTATTTTCGCTATCATCGTCCTCAAACTTGAAAGAACAGGACCCGGGTTTTTATCCGTATGAAAAAAGTGTGGTCACTCCTGTATTTCAAAGGCGTGAAATAATATGAGAATATTGGTCACAGGGGCGACAGGATTCGTGGGTTCGGTCCTTATGCCTGAACTTATGAAAAAGTTCGGGCCGGAGTCGCTTTCCGCCTTTGTCCTGCCCGGAGAGGAAATTCCTGATACCTGGAGCGGCCACGGCATTCGCCTGTTTGACGGAGACATTGCCGACAGGGAGGCTGTGTTCGCCGCCTGCAGGGGACACAGCCATGTCATCCATCTGGCAGGGCTGATCTCCTACTGGAAGTATGACCTGGAGAAGCTGATGAAGGTCAACCGCGATGGAGTCCGAAACGTGGTCGAAGCCTGCCTGAGCTTTAATGTCCGGAGGCTCATTCATATTTCCTCTGTGGGTGCGGTCGGCTTTTTCAAGAACGGCCGGCCGGCGGATGAGACAACGCCCTTTAACTGGCCTTCCAGTTTCTATTATATGACATCCAAATACGAAGGGCAGAAGATTGTGGAAGAGGCTGTGCAGGGGAGAGGGCTGCGGGCGATTATCCTGAATCCCGCCTCCATCATGGGGCCGGGAGACTGGAATTTAGAGACGCCTCACAACCAGCTTTATCGCACAATCCATACAAAGACGCTCTGTGGTTCGTTTGCCGGAGGCCTGGCCGCAGTGGACGTCAGGGACCTGGCGGCCGTCATCATCAAGGCCCTTGAGGGCGGGGGCCGGCTGGGTGAGAAATATCTGGTCGTGGGCGCGAATGTGCGCTATTCGGATGTGATCAGGCGGATCGCCAGACATGCCGGCCGCAGGGCGTATCCATTTCCCGTTCCCTCTTTTCTGGTCGCGGCCGCCGGAGCAGTTCTTGAACTGATCAGTGGCTTCACTCGGAAGAAGCCCCTTCTAACGTCCGCTTACGGCCGGCTCAGCGGCTGGCGGGCCTATTATTCCAGTGCAAAAAGCCAGAAGGAATTCGCCCACACCTATTTTGCTTTTGAAAAAACCATTCAGGACACCTGTCTCTACTTTCAAAAGACCTTTCTGGACCTGCCGCCGATGACTTCCAGCGAGTCCTGATCCATTGCTCTTTCAGGAGGTCTTTTTGGTGGCCTTCCACTCCATGGAGCCGCGGTCTCCCATCTGGGCCTCACCCTTCATGGTGTTGCCCTCGACTTTTCCCTTGTAGGTCACGGTGAACTGTCCGCGGGGAGTATCGCGGATGATGGTCCACTCGATGTCGGTCCCTTTGATGGTGCCTGTGCCGGTGGATTCGCCGCGCTGACTGATCATGGTCACCGTGATCGTCTCACCCTCCTGGACGAACTTAGCGGTCGAGTTCATCTCTCCGCGGGGGGTGGTCATAGTGAAGTCCCACTCGCCGCTGACATCCACCTGGTCCTGCGCAAGGCACAGGGTCAGAGGGGCCAGCCCGAGAAGGATCCCAAGAATGATGCTTTTGGCTTTAGTCATGATCCTCTCCTTATATGGAATTTGATGCGTGTTGGCATTGATGAGGTGGGAAAGTTCATGGATTTCGTTCTCTCAATTCTTTAGACGCAGCGGCGGGTAAATTCTTCCAATAAAAAGCAGAGTGATTCTGAAAAAATGTGAATATTGTGTGAAGAGGGATGTCCGGATGAAAATCTGGATAATAATCAGAAAAAAGAGTATTCTGCCCCCATGGAAACAACAGAGCGAAGCCTTCCCCGTGTTCTTGGGCTTTGGGATATTGTCAGCATTGTTGTCGGCGGTGTCATCGGATCCGGGATCTTCCTTGTGCCCGCGGCTATGGCCGCACAGGTGGGAGCCCCCCTGCTCATCCTTGCCGTCTGGGCTGTGGGAGGCCTGCTGAGTCTCTTCGGAGCCCTCGCTTTCGGGGAGCTGGGAGCCTCTATGCCAGAGGCCGGAGGGGCCTATGTCTATCTCCGCGAGGCCTATGGATCGATTGTGGCTTTTCTTTTCGGCTGGACACTTTTTCTAGTGATTGATTCAGGGTCCATAGCCACCCTGGCCGTCGCCTTTTCTTCGAAATATCTCCCCCATTTTTTTACGATTTCTCCCGTCGCCCAAAAAGCTGTATGCGTTGTCCTCATCACATTTCTGATGGCCGTGAATTATATCGGGGTCAGATGGGGAGCGAACCTTCAGAATCTTCTGACGGTGATAAAATTTGCCGCCCTGGCGGGTATCTGCGGCGTCATCTTTGTTTTTGCCAGGGGAAATCCCGCGAATTTTGTTCAACCTGCGCCCGGAACTTTTTCTCCAGGGCTGCTGGGAAGCTTTGGAGTGGCTCTGGTGGCCTCGCTCTGGGCGTATAAGGGCTGGGAGTCAGCCACTTACAGCGCCGGCGAGACCAAAAATCCTCAGAAGAACCTCCCCTGGGGGATCTTGATCGGGACTCTGGTGATCGTCCTGATCTACTTTGCCGCCCAGCTGGCCTATCTGTATGTCCTCCCTTCCAGCGCCATCGCCAAATCGGCAAGAATAGCCGCGGACGCCATGAATATTGCCGTAGGGCCCATCGGCGCTTCGATTGTTTCCTTTATCATTCTCTTCTCGATCACGGGAGCGGCCAACCAGAACTTCCTCTGTTCCCCGAGAGTTTATTTCGCCATGGCCAAAGACGGCGTGTTTTTTAAGAAAGTAGCCGCCGTTCATCCGAGATTTTTAACTCCCCACGTGTCCATCATCGCCATCGGTGTCTGGAGCATTATCCTCAGCCTTTCCGGGACATTTGAACAGCTTTTTACATATGTCATCTTCGGGCAGTGGATTTTCTTCGGGCTGACCGTGGCCGCCGTGTTTATTCTCAGGAGAAAAAGACCCGACCTTCCCCGGCCCTACAGGACTTGGGGGTATCCCCTGACGCCGGCAGTCTTTATCCTGGCGGCACTGTTCATTTCCATTAATGCTCTGATTAACCAGTTCCGATTTTCTATAGCCGGTTTAGTTATCATCTTTTCAGGATTAATTCCTTTTGTATTCTGGAAAGTCAGAAGGGCCGGCAAAGCGACCCGCGCCGATTGGATTGTGGGCCTTTTGGGCGCTCCATTTTTCCTGATTGCTGTTGGGATGGTCTTGAAGGCCGCCGTGGATTTTATTCAATCATTTTTATTCTAGTATTCCCATCCATCCGCCGTTGAAGAAAACAAAGATCGGATCATTTGATCAGGCGTTTTTTCATCCGCTTGACGCCGATAAAGAGGGCCGCCATTTCCAGGATCAGGATAACCAGGAAATGGTAGAGGATTCCCGGCGAATAGACTCCGGAAAAGACCGCACGTGCGATCCGGACGGCGTGGGTCAGCGGCATGAACAGCGAGAACGTCTTCATCCAGGCGGGAAACTTGTCGAGCGGAAAAAAAACACCGGAGAAAAACAGCATGGGGGTGATGACCAGCTCCGAATAGTAGTTGAAAAAATCGAAATTCGGAGCAAAGGAGGTGACAATCATGGCCAGCGAGGCGAACAGGATGCCGACAAAGACCATCAGGACCGGCAGCAGGAGAACGCTGAGAATGGAGACCGGCAGGATCCCCATGATAATGGCCACGAGCATCATCAGCGTCCCGCTGACCAGGCCGCGGAAAGTCCCCCAGAGGATATCTCCGGCTACGGCGTCTTCGGCGGAAACCGGAGTCGAGATGAGTGAGTCATAGAGCCGCTCGTGCACGATCTTGATGAAAGTGCCGTACAGGCATTCGAAGGTGGCGGTCATCATGACCGAGGATACGAGCACTCCCGGCACGAGAAAATAGAGATAGGGCTTGCCGCCGAAGTACCCGATGTAGGCGCCCATGCCGATGCCGAAGGTAATCAGATAGAACAGGGGTTGAATGAGGCTGGCCAAAAAAGTGGTCAGGACAAAGCGCTTGTAGGACACGAGGTTGCGGAAAAAAACGTAGATGATGCGGTAGGAGAAGTTCATTCGATCAGACTCCGGCCGGTCAGCTTCAGAAATACATCTTCCAGGGAAGCCGGCCTGTACATGGTGTTCGGCAGGTCGAGCTCGATCAGTTTTTTTCTCAGTTCATGCCCGTCACGGCAGTAAAAGTAGAGCGTGTCGCCCACCCGCTCGTGCCCGCACGACAGCGGCGCGAGACTGGCGATCAGTTGCTCGTCCTGCTCTTTCCCGATGCGGATTTCGGCCACTTCCTTGCCGATTTCCTCCTCGATCATCCTTACCGGAACGCCTTCCTTCAATATCCTGCCCTTATGCATGATAACGATGCGGTCGCAAAGCTGCTGGGCTTCCTCCATATATTGTGTCGTCAGGATTAAGGTGACGCCCTGGCTCTTGAGCTGGCGCAGCCTCTGCCAGATCAGGTGCCGCGCCTGAGGGTCCAGGCCGGTCGTGGGCTCGTCGGCGATGAGGAGTCTCGGCTGATTGAGCAGGGCCCTGGCGATGAGCAGGCGCCGTTTCATGCCCGTGGACAGTTGGTCGATCTTGCTGTCCTTCTTGGCCTCGAGCTCGACGAACTTCAGAAGTTCGGCGATCCGCTCGCGGGCTTCGCGCCTGGGGATATCAAAGAACTTGGTGAAAACCATCAGATTTTCGCGGACGGTGAGGTCGATATCCAGAGTAATCTCCTGGGGGATGACTCCGGTCATTTTTTTGATGGCGCGGTTGTCGATATGGGCCGGCATGCCGCTGACCATAAGCGTGCCCGATGACACGGGAGATACGCAGTGGATCATACGCACGGTCGAGGTCTTGCCGGCGCCGTTCGGCCCCAGGAAACCGAAACACTCGCCCTCGCCGATATCAAACGAGATTCGGTCGAGGGCGGTGAATGTCCCGTAGCGCTTGCACAACTCCCTGGCGAAGATAATAGTATTCATGCATCAAATCCGGAGTGAATGCTTAATTCTTCAGACCCTGGCTTCCGCTCGATCAGGCTTTTTTCCCGCCGACGGTGATCTCCGCCACCCGGAATGTGGGGCTGTTCAGGCTGCCGCGCAGGTCGATATCGTTGGCGACTTTATCGATATTCTTCAGGACCTCGAGCGTCGTGCCTCCAAGAGTCACGCCGTCCACCGGAAAGGCTTTCGCCCCGTCCGTGATCCAGAATCCGCTGCAGCCCACAGAGAATGCTCCGGTTGTGACATCGGTCCCTGAACCTCTCATTCCAATAACAAAAAGCCCTTCTTTCACATCTTTGAAGAGGTTTGCCGGATCTTCATTTCCGTTTTCGAGCGTGATGCACAGAAATCCAGCATATGGACCCGACCTGTATCCGTTCCGGCGGGCCATGGTGGGAACCTTGACGCCGGCCTTCCGCGCGGTCTGGGAATCATAGAAGAACGTTTTCAACACGCCTTTATCCACAACGATGTTCTTTCGCGTGGCATTCCCTTCGCCGTCAAATGGAATCGATCCGACAAAGCGCGGCCGGGTGGGGTCATCGATGACGGTAATGAGCGGAGAAGCGATCAGCTTTTCAAGCATGTCCGTCATGAAGGTGGTTTTGCGGAAAGCGGCATCCCCACTCAAAGCCGAGAGGATGCCCATCCAGAACGCAGGAGCGGCGTATCGATCGAAAATCACCGGCACTTTCTTGGTCTCGACCGGCCTGGCTCCGAGCATCTCCACGGCTCTTTTGGCCGCTGTCTTGGCCACATCCTCGACCGGGGCCAGCTCTTTGAAGAAGCGTTTCCGGCTCGACCATCCTCCGCCTTGCATATTGTTCCCATCGCTGGCGATGACATAGGCGCCGAAGAAGCAGCTGGTTTCTTTGAATGCACAGTAGACGCCCTTGGAGTTGAAAATTCCGGCTTCCCTTTCCACATTGGAGAAGGAGCCGCCTTCGCTGTTGGTGATGCGTTTGTCCTGAGCCATGGCGATTTTTTCGACCTCGCGGGCGATGGCAATCTTCTTCTCATCGGGGATATTGGCCATCTCGGGATCATAAAGGTTGAGATCAGAAATCGGCTGAGGCCCGAAATCGGGGAGGCCATGCCAGGGCTTCGCTTCCGTAATTTGGGCGAGCTCAACGGTCTTTTTGATGGTGTCCTCCAAGGATGCGGGCGAAAGGTCTGTCGTGTAGGAGAATCCGAGCTGTTTGTTGATGAAAATTCTCAGGCCTAGACCCCTGGAAACGGATTTCTGGAGAGTTTCCACCTCCCCTTTCCTCACGTTGACGTCAAAACTCTTGATGTTTTCGAAGCAGACCTCTGCCTCTTCCGCTCCGTATTGAACGGCCTTCTTGACGGCATCTTCACCGAGTGTCTTGAAATCCATGATATTCCTCCTTTACGCCTTTTTCCCGCCGACGGTAATTTTGGTGACTTTCAAGGTGGGATTGCCAAAGCCGACAGGCTTGGACTGGCCGTCCTTTCCGCAGGTTCCACCGCCGATGACGAGCAGGTCATTCCCGACCATGTTGATATTTTTGAGCACTTCCTGGCCGCTGCCCATGAGCATGATCCCTTTGAGCGGCTGTTTGACTTTTCCGCCTTCAATCATATAGCCCTCGGACACTGAAAAGACAAACCTTCCGGTGGTCGGCTGAACATTCCCTCCGCTGATCTTGGAGATGTAAAGGCCTCTGTCGACGGATTGGACGATGTCCTCGGGCGACAAATCGCCGGCCAGAAGATAGGTATTGGTCATGCGCGGAATGGGGAAGAACTGGTAGGATTCCCGCCGGCCGTTTCCTGTTGGTTTCACTTTCATCAGCTTGGCGTTCAGTTTATCCTGGATGAAGGAAGAGCAGACGCCTTTATCAATCAGAACGGTATTATGGCCGACGCAGCCTTCATCGTCGACATTGATGGCCCCCCAGCCGCCTTTATATGTTCCGTCATCGACAAGAGTGACGACAGGGGATGCAATGGGCTGGCCCAGTTTGTCCCAGAAACAGGACGTCTTTTTCCGGATTCCGTTCGCCTCGAGGCTGTGGCCGATGGCCTCATGGAAGAAAATTCCCCCGTAACCTGCGGCGATGACGATCGGAAACTCCCCGGCCGGCGCGTCTTCAGCCGGGAGCGTCCGGATGGCCATTTTAGCCGCTTTGCGTCCAAAATCCTCGGCGAGGCGGATGTCAAAATGCTCAAATCCGTAGCTTCCGGCCTTGGACTCATAGCCCATGCTCCTTTTATCGCCCTCCAGAGCCGCACATCTGACGCCAAACCGGGTTAATGTTTGGGTGTCTTCAACGGACAGCCCTTCGGAATTGGCGATCTGGATCTTCTTGTTCGTGTCCGAAAAGCCGACGCCCACCTGAGTGATGCGGTTGTCATAGACGCGTGCCACTGAATTTGCCCTCATGAGCAGTTCGGCCTTGGCTTTGGAAGCGATGGTGTCTGGAGAAACCTGGACCAGATAATACGAGGGGAGAGAGAGGGGTGTGAAATTTTTGGGCTTGGACTTCACCTTTCCTGAGGCGATAAGCGCGGCCGTTTCCGCGGCCTCTTTCAGCCGGGCAAAATCCAGGTCGTCCGAAAAGCCAAAGCCTGTCTTTTCGCCATGGAGCACCCGAAAACCGGCTCCCATATCCAGGCCGCGGGTCGCTGCGGTAATCTTGTCTTCGTCGAGTGAAATGCTGTTGCTGACCGTGTATTCCAGATAAACCTCGGCAAATTCTCCGCCGCGGCTGAGCGCGGCCTCAAGAAGCTTCTTCAGTTCTTCTTGAGTGAGCTTAAATGGCGAAAACACATCTTCGGCAAGAAGTGTGTCCGGGTCTTTAGCGGCGAGATATTTCCAGAGCGGAGAGGAGGCAATAAGCACTCCGGTGGTAATTCCTTTTTTCAGGAAATTTCGCCTGTCCATGGGATGGAATATTTTGAGGTTTTCCATTCATCCTCCTGTTGTTTGGAATAAAGATTTTTTATAATCCTTATTTGCCGGGCTGTCAAATAGAATGACAGGCCTAGATTGCCGTATGATCGATTATTTTCTGAGCCGTTGATTTAAAAAACTCTCATGCATCCTTTGTGCCAAAGGGAATCATCCAATAGACTCTAGAGATCTCTGCAATAGATTGGCTGCAAGCGTAATTTTTTTTCAGCCTCTTAAATTTTATTTACAGCATTCAAAAAGAAAAGAGATTTGAATAAATGGGCGGTCAATTCGAAGAAGGAATGCCAGGCTGGCATCCCCGTGCCTTTCACAGCGCCTTGACTTCTTTCCTCGGCGTGATTTACCATCTCTCATGATGGGGAAACAGAAAATTACGACCGTGATGGGCGTTATTGCCGCTTCACGCAAAAAGCAGATTTCTATCTATTACCAGGCCGAAAAAAAACGATAAGGCCTGATTTTTTTAAGGAGATTGGAATGAAAGTCCAAAAAATTGAAATTTTATCGATCGTTCTCTTTTCTTTGCTCTCTCTGAGCAACGCCTGGGCCCAAGCGGGTCGAGGAACAGCCAGTCTCTCTGGAGTCGTCATTGACGACAACGGGAATCCTCTTCCATCCATTAAGGTGGTCATTGCCTTCGGGGAAAACGAGCAGATTACGCGAGAAGCCAAAACCAATAAAAGAGGAGAATGGGCTTTTATAGGAATTGGGACAGGAGATTGGGCCATAACGGCCTCGGCAGTGGGTTACCTGCCGGATGTAAAACGCGTTTATGTCAAGGAGATAGAAAGGAATCCAAAGGTCACCCTGATGCTTAAAAAAGTGGCGGATGTGGAGCCATCGTCCACTCAAAATGAGGTTCCCCTGGAATTTATGGAAAAAGGCAATCAGCTTTTTTCCGAGCAAAAATACGATGAAGCCATCACGTACTTCGAGAAATTTCTTGAGATCAATCCCGATTCCTACCAGACGTACCTGAGCATCGGCAAATGTTATCGAGAAAAAGGAGATATTGAGAAAACAGTGGAGAACTTCAATAAAGTCTTGGAGTCCGCCAAAAAAGATGATCGTCTGGGGAAGGAAATGACAGCCAAAGCCACAGCCGGTATCGGCGATTGTTATTTGAAAAAAGGGGATTATGAAGCGGCTCAGAATCTATTTAAACAATCAGTCGAGATGTCCCCGGGCAATGAAATTCTGGCTTTCAATGTCGGAGAGATTTATTTTTCCTACCAGAAAATGGACGAGGCCATTCACTATTTTGAGCAGGCGGCCCAAATCAAGCGCAAGTGGAGTGAGCCCTATCTCCAATTGGGCTATGCGTATTTGAATAAAGCGGATCATGCCAAAGCGATCGAAAATTTCGAGAAATTCTTAAAACTGGAGCCGGATTCCGAAAAGTCAGCCATTGTCAAAAACATCCTCCATACAATAAAAAAATGACCGGGCCGTTTTCCATAAAAAATAATAAACCTTTTACTCGATTGATAGGTGATAGACTTAATAATCCAATGAGAGGAAGAAAACCTGATGTTTCACAATATTACAACAGCCATTAAAGAAAGAATGGAATATTTAGAATCTATGGATAAAATGGATCGACTTTCTGATAAATCTCCTATGGAAAGGCTCAGGCAGATAACGCCGGAGACCGGAAAATTCATTGCTTTACTTGCTGCCACCGCTCCGAAAGGGACCTGTCTGGAAATCGGCACAAGCGCCGGTTATTCTGCTCTCTGGCTGGCTTTGGCATGTCAAGAGCGGAACAGGAAGCTTGTCACCTTTGAGGTGCTTGAGGAAAAGACGAAGTTGGCACGGGAGACTTTTCAGTTAACAGGGCTGGAGAATGTGGTCGACCTGATCAAAGGGGATGCCAGAGAATTCTTGCAGAATTACAAAGATATCGCTTTTTGTTTTCTGGATGCGGAAAAAAGGGATTATTTGGATTGTTATGAGAAATTAGTGCCCAATATGGTCAGTGGAGGGATATTGTCTGCGGATAATGTCCTCAGTCATAAAGAAATCTTAGAGCCAATGATTGAAAGAGCATTGACCGACGAGCGCGTGGACGCTCTGGTTGTGCCGATTGAGAGAGGGGAGTTGGTCTGCCGGAAAATATAAGAGGAACTTTTCCGGTTCATCTTTCGTATACAGAAATGTGCTTCTGGAGAGCCCAACGGAAGATCCGTCTATCGAAGATCATACATGGAAAAAATACTTTAAAGAAAAAACAAAGAGAACTATTTGAGTTCGAATAGAATACATTTCCGGAATGGAGGTCAAGCATGATTCAAAAAAAAGGAAGACTTCATCGGAAAGCGGCATTTTCAATTCTTGGGATATTCATCTGCCTCTCCGGAAGCGCGTTCATCCGGGGGGAGAGTCTTGATTTCCCCTCAAAAAAGTGGGGAATCAGTTTCGGAAATTCGAAAGAGTTCACAGGGCTCAGGTTTAATTTCCGCGACAGCCAGGTGAAATGCGTAAACGGAATCAACGTGACACTCTGGCAGGCCAGAAAAGACAATGGGGAAGCCTCTGTCAACGGATTATCGTTGGGACTGATTGCTGGAGCGGGCCGCCTGAATGGAATACAGCTCGGCCTACTTGGGGTCGCAGCCGAGAAAAAGATGGCCGGATTGTCTCTTGGCCTCCTGGGTATCGGAAGCGGGGGAGACATGGTCGGCGTGAATATCGGAGGCATCGGTGCCGGATGCGGTCAAAATCTCATCGGTCTGAATATCGGAGGCCTGGGTGTCGGCGCTGGCCAGGATTTAAGGGGAATAAACATTGGGCTCTTGGGCGCAGGAGCCGGCCGGGATGTCGCGGGGATCAACATCGGAGGTCTGGGAATCGGTGCGGGCCGTAACCTGGCCGGGATCAACATTGGAGGTCTCGGTGCCGGGGCGGGTGAAAAATTAATCGGACTGACTATCTGCGGATTGGGCGCCGGTGCCCCAGAAGTTCAGGGCGTAACTGTCGGAGGCCTCGGCGTGGGAGGCAATATCCTGAAGGGCGTCCAACTCGCTCTGGGAACCGTGCGAGTGGAAAACGACGGCCATATGATCGGCTTTTCGGCAAGCGCGTTCAATCATATCAGGGGGACACAAACCGGCCTGACCATCGGCCTGGTGAACTATGCTCGTCGGCTGAAAGGCGTCCAGATCGGCCTGATCAACATCGTCCGCGACAACCCGAAATACATGAAAATCCTTCCCATCCTGAACGCCAATTTTCGAGACTGAACGGTAGGGAGGACATCGGGTAGAAGCCGTTCATTTTTGACCCGGCCCAGCGAATAAATTAGAATTGAAAGGCTGGGTATGGTTATGCGACTCCATAAGTTCCCTGCGTTCATCCTTGCGGCAACCGGACTGGGCCTGCTCCTGTCCTCGCATTTCGCCGAAGCCCAGGCTCTTGAGCCGGGGAAAGTCCACGAAAAAGTCGTCTGCCGGAATGATCTCGGCCAAAGCTACGCGCTTTACCTCCCCTCGTATTTCACCGCCGCTCAGGCCTGGCCCGTCCTCTTTCTCTTCGATCCAGGAGCCCGTGGAGCCGTCGCCGTCGGTCGGTTCCGCGAAGCCGCGGAGAAATTCGGCTGGATCCTCACCGGCTCCAACAACTCCCGCAACGGCCCCTGGGAGCCCATTGCCCGCGCCGCCTGGGCGATGTGGAATGACGCACGGAACAGAATTCCCTTCGATGAGCGGCGGATTTATGCGGGCGGATTTTCCGGAGGCGCGCGCGTCGCATCATTGTTTGGGCGGATCATCAGCCGGAATCTCGCCGGCATCATCGGCTGCGGGGCGGGGTTGAATGCGGCCCTCAAGCCGGAGGACATCCGCCCCTCCGCGTACTTCGGAATTGTCGGTCTCTCTGATTTCAATTATAGTGAGATGAAAGGCCTTATGGCCGCGTTGGATCAGGCCGGGATTTTCAACCGCCTTCTCGTCTTCGAAGGCGGACACGCCTGGCCCGCAACAGAGTGGTGCGCACGGGCGGTCGGATGGATGGAGCTTGTCTCTGTGCAACGGGATTTGAGGGAGAAGAGCGCCGCCCTGATTGAAGAGGTGCTGAACATAGAGATCAAGGAGGGGGAGGCCCTGGAAAAAACGGGAAGGATATATTGGGCGGTCAGCCGCTATGAAGCGGCCCGCAACTTGGCAAAAGGTCTTCAGGAGATCCGGGGGATCGATGAGAAAATCGAGAGGCTCAAGAAGAGCACAGAATACGTCCGGTTCCTCAAGGACGAGCGGAAAAGGGACAAGCGGGAAACGGAGACGCGGCAGAGATTCGCCCGCGCTGTTTCGGCGTTTGAAAAAGATGGAGCGTGGAGAAGCGAATTCCCCGGTCTTATGAGGGAATTGAAGATTGCCTTTCTCAAGGACGATCTAAAGAAAGGGCAGACGGTCGAGGACCGCAGTCTTGCTTCCCGCCTTCTTTTCGATCTGAGCTTCCAATCGGATTCCAGGGCTATTGAGTATTATGAGAAAAATGACATGGCCCGCGCCCAAATCTTCCTCGAACTGGCCCTCGAAGCGTGCGCAGAAGGAAATCCGCGCGAAAGTTACCTCCTGATCAATCTCGCCTGTGTTTCAGCGCGTCTCGGCGACAGGAAGAAGGCCTTGAATTATCTGGAGGAGGCTGTGGACAAGGGATATTCGAATGTCCAGGCCATAGAGGACGCCGAGGACCTGGCCCCTCTCCGCGAGACCCCCGAATTCCGGACGATCATTGAGAGGATGAAGAAGTCCAAGTCCGGGGGATTTCAGCGTTCGATCGGCAATTCTGAGTCTTGATTCTGTATGTGAACCGGCAGCACGATTTATACATTGAGGGGTACATCATCTGAGAGCTTCACAAGTAATGGAGAATGTGAACTCGTTCAGATATATAAATAAGGTTCTATGATAAACAGTGGAGTAGACGGAGAAGGAAAATAGCAGGAAAATAGTAGTTGACACAGGAGAAGAAATGACAATAAAATTTTTTATAGAAGGAAAGTCAAATGAAAAAATATGCATTTGGGGTGTTTTTTGTCCTGATTGGCATCGGGCTTATGGCCTATGCGGAGCAGGAGAGCAAATCAACGATACAATATTATCATGGGCTGAACATGCCAAAGTCGTTTATGAAAATTCTCTATTTTTCGCCTGAAATGATTTGGTTCGAGATTCGGTGTGATCGACATGGATTTATCCCCGGTCAACACTTGATCCTGGATGGGAATGACATTATTGCCGAAAGGATAATTTGGCACGGCCGATCATCCTGGTACAGGATAAAGTTGGAACCCATCGAGGGGAAAAAATTCGAGTTCAATAAAAAATATCGCCTATGTATTGGAATTGGATATCCCTTAAGATATCCATGGTCCGGGCTTGTTTTAAAACAGAAATGCCTGGCCGAATATGATTTTGTCCTTACGGAAACAGAGGCCAACTCTCCTATCGAATAATATCTGGCCGTTACAATTCACTCATCCGAGGATGTACAGATCTGCCGCTCCCGAACCACAATCCGGCCGTTTTTGATGACGTGCCGGATGGGATTTACGCCCAAATGGTAGACCAGGTGGGAATAGTCAGGAATGTCGCAGAGGATGAGGTCCATTTTTTTGCCGAGTTCTAGACTTCCGACTTCATCCGGCATTCCCAGAGCATAGGCCGCATTGGCCGTTGCTGACTGGATGGCTTCCTCGATACCCATCTTCAGTGTAAAAACGCCGAGCTGGAGGATGAACAGCATGGACTCGGTCATCGAGCTTCCGGGATTGAAGTCCGAAGCCAGGGCGACCACTGCTCCTTCATCAATGAGCCTCCGGGCGGGCGCCCGCTTCTCCTGCATGAGAAAAAAAGACACTCCCGGAAGAAGGACGGCCGCGGTCGCGCTCCGCGCCAGCCTTTGGATGCCTTCTTCGGTGACGGCAATCAGGTGGTCAGCGGAGACAGCGCCTATTTCCGCCGCCAGCTCGGCTCCTCCAAGAGGGAAAAACTCATCGGCATGAATTTTGACCTTGAATCCGGCCGTTTTTGCCGCCTCGGCCAGACGGCGTGTTTCTTCCACTGAGAAAACGCCTTTCTCGCAAAACACGTCGAAGAACTGGGCCAGTTTCCTTTTTTTGACTTCGGGCATGACTTTCCGGATGAGAAACTCGATATACGCCTCCTTCCGGTCACGGTACTCTTCGGGGATTTCGTGAGCGCCCATAAAGGTCGGAACGAGGTCAATCGGATGGGTCTGATCCATCACCCGGACAACCTCCAGCTGCTTGATTTCGTCTTCGAGATTCAGGCCGTAGCCGCTTTTGGCTTCCGCCGTAGTCGTGCCCAGAAGGAGCATCTGGTCGAGGCGCTTCCGGCAGAGCGCGATCAGTTCCTTTTTTAAGATCTGACGGGTGGCCCTGACCGTTGTTCGGATGCCCAGGCCGCGCTCGGCGAGCTCCGCATAGGTGTGGCCTTTCAGGCGAAGTGAAAATTCCTCTTCACGGCTTCCGGCGAAGGGGAGGTGCGTATGGGAATCGACAAAACCGGGCAGACCGACAAAGCCTTCACCATCCAGCCGGATGCCGTTTTTCTCAAGAGAGACCTCCTTCCGGAAATTTTTTTCCGTGCCGATAAAGACGATCTTTCCCCGGTGGGACGCAATCCAGGCCTTCTCGATGATGCCGAGATTTTGGAGGGCCTCCTTTCTTTTCGGAATTCCACCTCTGCAGGTGAGGAGCTGCCGGCAGTTGACGACCGCAAGGTCAGCTGACGCCATGAGGATTTTTACGGAACTGAGAATGTCTTTTCCGGATGATGGGAGAGATTTCGTAATAGGCCCACTGCTTTTCCCACTCGGGCTGATTGGAACGGAAAGAATTTCCTCTTGGCTCGAATTCAATCGGAGGGGTTTCTGTATGGACAGGGAAAGGCGGCGGTGTTTTTCTGTAGTTGTCATAGAGATGAGGAAATTCGTCCTTCAGAGAGACTTCTTTCTGCTGCGTGCGGTTGAAACCGGTCGCAATGACCGTCACTTTGACCATCTCTTTCAAATTCTGGTCGATGACCGTGCCCAGAATGATGTTGGATTCCGAATGAGACAGTTTATGGATCAGCTGGGAGGCCTTGGAGACTTCGTGGAGAGTGAGGTCTTTTCCGCCCGTGATGTTGATCAACACTCCCATGGCGCCTTCAATAGAGGTGTCCACCAACAGAGGACTGCAGATGGCTTTATTGGTCGCTTCCACAGCCCTGTTTTCCCCGGAAGCGGTCCCCATTCCCATATAGGCCATTCCCATCCCTTTCATGATGGATTTCACGTCGGCAAAGTCGAGGTTGATGAGACCGGGCTTGGTGATTAAATCAGAGACTCCCTGGACTCCCTGGCGGAGGATGTCATCTGCCATTTTGAAGGAATCCTGAATCGAGGTATCCAGGCTGACTGTCTCCAGAAGCCTTTGGTTGGGGATAGCGATGACCGTGTCCACAGTGGATTTGAGTTCATTCAGGCCGTCATCGGCCTGTTTGGTACGGACCCTTCCTTCGAATTCAAACGGCAGTGTGATAATGGCCAGGACGAGGATCTCCATTTCTGCGGCCAGGTTGGCAATAACCGGTGTGGATCCTGTTCCTGTCCCGCCGCCCAGGCCGGCGGTCAGGAAAACCATATCCGAGCCTTCCAGGATACTGCACAGCTTTTCCGTATCTTCCAGAGCGGCCTGTCGGCCGACTTCCGGCTTTCCCCCTGACCCGAGTCCTTTTGTCAGCTGGCAGCCGATCTGAATTTTTGTCGGAGCCTTATTGCTGTTTAAAGCCTGAAGGTCCGTATTTACGGAGATAAAATCGACGCCTTCAATTTCGGTTTCGATCATCCGGTTGACGGCATTTCCTCCTCCGCCTCCGATTCCGATGACTTTAATTCTGGCGGCCGGAGTTTCTTCGACGAGATGAAATTTCAGTTTGCTCGAATTGTTCTGAGCCATCTTTCCCTCCTATTCTTCTTTGAACCAGTCTTTGAACCTGGTCAAAAATCCTTTTTTTCTATCTTTGGATACGCCTTTTTCCTTCATGAGGTGATATCCATAGAGGATGAGGCCGACAGCCGTGGCGAAGTCGGGAGTGTTGACCCTGTCTGTGAGTCCGCCGACACCCGCCGGTTCTCCCCGCCTCACGGGCAGGTCAAAGATTTGCTCGGCCACATCTTCCAGGCCGTCCAGCAGCGCCGTGCCGCCGGTGAGGACGATCCCCGAGTTGAGAGATCTTTCATAGCCCATCCTCTTGATGTCATTGTCGACCAGGCGAAAAATTTCTTCAGCCCTGGGTTGAATGATATCGACGAGAAGCTGGCGGGGGACCACCCTGGGTTTTCGCCCCCGGCCCACTGCAGAGACTTCGATGCTTTCCTGCTCATCCAGGAGTGTGCTCGAGACACAGCCAAACTTTCTTTTGATTTTTTCTGCATCGGGTATGGGCGTCCGCAATCCTACGGCGATATCGTTGGTGAAGTTGTCGCCTCCGAGAGGGATGATCGAGGTGTACCACAGGCTTCCCCGCTCAAAAATGGCCACTTCGGTCGTTCCGCCGCCGATATCGATCAGGCCCACGCCCAGTTCCTTTTCGTCATGGGTCAGGGTGGAGGCACTCGTGGCGATCTGATTGAGCACGATATCTTCGATGTTGATTCCCGAGCGTTCGACACAGGTTCTCAGGTTCTGGACGAGAGTGATTGCGCCGGTGACGATGTGGACATTCACTTCCAGCTTGATCCCGCTCATGCTCAGCGGATCTTTGATTCCGTCCTGTTCGTCCACAACGAATTCCTGGGGAATGATGTGAATGATTTCCCTGTCCGGGGGGATGGAGACCGCCTTGGACTGCTCGATTACGCGGCGGATGTCGTCGCGGCTGATTTCCCTGTTTTTGCCTGAAACAGCGATGACTCCTCGACTGTTGAAGCTTTTGATGTGGGCTCCTGAAATACCGACAAAGGCCGAGCTGATTCCGACTCCGGCCATGAGTTCGGCCTCTTCCTGGGCTTTCTTGATGGCCGCTGAGGTAATGTCGAGGTTGACCACAACTCCTTTTCTCAATCCTCTGGAGTCCGATGTGCCGATGCCGATGACTTCCACTTTTTTTTCTTCCGTAATTTCTGCGATGACCGCCGTGACTTTTTTTGTTCCAATATCCAGCCCGACAACGTAGCCGTTTTTTGACATTATCCAACCTCCTTATTGGCCCTGGGAACATCTTTCGCATTCGCGGTGCGGCTGGCGGCCATGCCGAGATAGATTCGGTCCGGAATGCGGAGATCCACATATTCCATGCCGCCGAACTGATTTTCCCATATGGCCCTGTTTTTTAGATAAATGGCGAGTTTCGCGGCGAATCGGTCGCCGCCGAGAATGACCTTTGTGGGATTGCCCCTCAACTGGAGGACGACATTCCTTCTTTCCGTCAGATCCACCGTCTCCACCAAGCTTTTGACCTCGGCACTCAGGCCTGTGAGACATGCCCAGGCCAATTTGAGTTTTTCTTCGCCATTTGGCTTAAAATGATTCTCATCAATAAGAAGAGGGAAGTCCGTCCGTTCGGAGATTTCAATCTTTTCCAGAGCCACTCCTTCTTCATCGATCAGATAGATCGAATCTTTGCGGATGAAAGCCGCCGGTTTTCTCAGGGAGACCTCGATTCTCAAGGAAGAGGGAAAAATCTTTTTGATCCCGACCTCTTTGATCCAGGGCGAGATTTGAAGTCTGTCCCGGAGAGCCGGGATATTGAGGAGGAGAATGTTGCCCGGGTATCGATCCTGGAGGACTCCACGCACATCTTCTCGGATTGTTTCCTGCGGACAGGCGATTTGGATGTCTTTAATCTCCAGATACTTCCAGGAAAGAAGAAAAAGACAGAGTTTCTGGACGGCCAAAAACAGGACGGCCAGGAGAACAAGAAAGAGCAGGATATGATTGATTCTCACGGAAATTTTTCTTTTCACTTTTTTCATCCGGGCCTTTTTTTCTCCTCTTTGGAACTGCATCAGATGGGCATCCAGATAATCGGTCCGGTTCATCCTTTGGCCTCCAGTTTCTTGGCCAGTTCCGGAATGATTTTATTTATATTTCCGGCTCCCATGACGATAATGATGTCTTCGGGAAGCACCATCTTCTTGAGAAGCTCGGGAATTTTTTTCATGTTCGGTTCAAAAGAGATATTCTTGTGTCCAAACTGCATGATTTCTTCATACAGGGCTTGGCCGGAAGTGCCGGCAATGGGTTCTTCGCCGGCCGCATAGAGTTCCGTAACGATCAGGACATCCGCCTGGTTGAAAGAAGTGGCGAATTCTTTCATCAGGCGGGAGAGACGTGTATAGCGGTGGGGCTGGAAGACGGCCACCACGCGGCGCGGCCAGCCTCTTTTGGCCGCATCCAGGGTGGCCCTGATTTCCGTCGGATGATGGGCGTAGTCTTCGATAATCATGATGTCCCGCACGTTCCTTTTCAGCTCAAACCGGCGGCCTGTTCCGGTATAGCTCTCCAGAGCCTCCAGGATGATGGAAGGGGAAATGTCCAGGTCCAGGCCGACCGCGACCGCCGCCATGGCATTGAGGATGCTGTGCTTGCCGGGGACGTTGAGCTTTAAATCGCCCAGGCTCCGGCCTTTATGGTAAAGGGTGGATATACTTGAGAAATGCGAGAATTTATGTTCGCGCGTGAAGATATCCGATTGAGCGGAGAATCCGTAGGTGATGATCCTCCGTTCAATCTGAGGAATGATGCTCTGCAGGTTGGCGTCGTCCAGGCAGAGTATGACCGGAGAGTAAAAGGGAACCTTGTTGGCAAAATTGATGAACGTCTTTTTGATCTCTTCCACAGTCTGGTACTGGTCGAGATGCTCTTCATCGATGTTGGTCAGTACCGCGATGAAGGGAGAGAGGTAGAGAAAGGAACGGTCGCTTTCGTCGGCTTCGGCCACGATGAAATCCCCTTCGCCGAGTTTGGCATTGGCTCCAATGGTGTTCAGGCGGCCGCCGACGATGATCGTCGGGTCCAGCCCAGCCCGCTCGAGAATGGTGGCGATCATGGATGTGGTCGAGGTTTTGCCGTGAGACCCCGTGACCGCAATGCTGTATTTCATCCGCATCAGCTCGGCCAGCATCTCGGCGCGGGGAATGATGGGAATCTGGAGATGCCGGGCCTCCTGAACTTCGACATTGTTTTCTCGGATCGCCGTAGAGATAACGACGACATCGGCCCCTCTGATGTTTTCCGCTTTGTGGCCAATGACAATTTTCGCCTTGAGGCGGTTCAAACGGCGTGTGGCCTCATTCGCCTGGATATCGGAGCCGGTCACTTTATAGCCAAGGTTGAGAAGCACCTCGGCGATCCCGTTCATTCCGGTTCCGCCGATCCCGATCATGTGGATGTGCTGGAATTTGCTGTACACTTTTTTAACCACTTCATTCCTCCTCGTTATCAGATCGCATCAATGTCAAGCAAAGGCTGGCTATTTGATCCGCGACTTTCTCCGTTTTTAAAGCTCCCAGGTTTTTTTCCATCTGTGTGATCCGGTCCTTATTTCTCATCAAAGAGAGGATTTTCTCGACAAGAATTTGAGGGGAAAATTCCGCCTCCAGAAGGACTTCCGCACCCTTGACCTTTTCCAGTTCTCTCGCATTGAGGGCCTGGTGGTTGTCTGCGGCCCGGGCAAAGGGGATGAGGATGGACGCTTTTTGGGAAGCAATAAGCTCGGCGCAGGTTGTGGCACCGGCGCGGCAGATAATGAGGTCGGACTGCTGGAAGTAATGGGACATATTGTGAAAATACGGCGCAATGACCGCCTCGGTGAAGCCGTTCTGCTTGTAGCCGTTCTTTACTTCCTCCAGATCCTTTGGTCCTGTTTGATGAAAGATGTGTAAATGGTCTTTTTCTTTCTGGAGAAAAGGAAGGGTGTGCACAACCGCCTGGTTGAGAAAATGGGAGCCCTGGCTGCCCCCGAAAATCAACAGAGTGAGCCGGCTCGTGCGGGCCTTGGGTGCAAGCGCATAGAACTCCTCACGGACAGGATTCCCGATAAAAACACCCTTTCCCCTGAAATAGGGCAGCGAATTTTGAAAGGCGACCACGGCTTTTTTGGCCCAGGGAAGGAGCATCCGGTTGGTGAATCCCGGCTTCAGGTTTTGTTCAAGAATGAGCGTGGGAATCTTCATCGCTGAGGCGAGGAGCACAATCGGTCCCGAGCTGAATCCTCCCACTCCCACGGCCAGGTGGGGCTTGGTCCGAGCCAGGATGGCCAGAGACTTGATAAAAGAAGAGGGGAGGAGAGGCAGCGATTTACCACTTTTCCAGCCTTTTCCCCTGAGGCCTTCGATTTTCATCGGGATAAAACGGACGCCGTAATGTTCCATAATTTTCTTTTCGGCCTCGCGGCGGCTTCCGACAAAAGTTAGTTGAAGATCAGGAGCTTTCTCCTTGAGCTTCTGGCCGAGGACAAGCGCGGGATAGACATGTCCTCCTGTTCCGCCGCCGCTGATGATCACTCTTTTTTCTTTCATGAGATGACCTGGTGGATGTTTTTCCTCTGGGAGATGTGAAGAAGAATGCCTATGGCAATGAGATTGCAGACGAGGGAAGACCTCCCATAACTGAGCAGTGGCAGTGGGATTCCCTTGGACGGGCCGAGCCCGAGAGCCACCGATATATTGAGCAGCGCTTGAGTGCAGATGACAAAGGTCAATCCGGCAGCCGCAATCTGGCTGAAGAGATTCGGCGCCCGGAAAGAAATCCGGAGGCCCCTCCACAAGAATATGCCGAAGAGAAGGAGGGTGGTCAGCGTCCCGAAAAGGCCCAGCTCTTCTCCAAGAATGGAAAAGATAAAATCCGTATGGGCGCAGGGAAGAAAATAGAGCTTCTGGACGCTCAATCCGATGCTCACTCCCAGCACGCCTCCCGAGCCGATGGCCCGCTTGGATTGGATCATCTGGAAATTCATTCCCTGAGGGTCTTGGCCGGGATAGAAGAAAGCGGTGAATCTTTCGATTGGATAGTCCGCCTTGAGCATGTAAAGGGCGAATATGCCGATGAAGAGAATTCCCAGATAAACAAAATATTTGGGCTTGATGCCTCCCATGAAAAGAAGCAGGCCGCAGAGGAAAAAGACAAAGAGTGCCGTTCCGAAGTCCGGTTCTTTTAAGATAAGCAGGACGAAGAGGAGGATGACGCCAAAGGGAATGAGGAGCGTCGGAACCTCCTGCAGTTTTTCTTTTCGCCGCTCGATATAAAGAGCGAGAAAAAGAACGAGGCTTATTTTGGCCAGCTCGGAAGGCTGGAACCGAAATCCGTAAAATTCCACCCATCTGTTGGTGTGGGCATGGGGGGGCATACTGAAGCAGAGGAGTAGAAGGCCGAAGGTGAAAAGAAGCAGGCCGATAATAAAATAAGGGCTTTGATAGAATGGCTTTTTCATAGAGAGGATTATAAGCATCAGGGCCAGGCCGGTGGCGGCTCCGGCGATCTGCTGGATGAAAAAATAGAAAGGCTGACCGTATTTTTCTCCGGCCAGGACTCCCGAGGAGCTGAAAATCATGATCAGGCCGAGGGTCAATAAAGCGAGGGCGGTGAAGAACAGCGGTTTATCAAATCGGTAGGGCCGGACGATTTCCATGTTTTTCATGTCCTCTGTCTCTGTCGGATTCTAGCCAATTCTCGGACTTCCCGTTTGAACACTTCCCCTCTCTCTTCAAAATTCTTGAAAATATCAAAACTCGTGCACGCCGGGGCAAGAAGAACAATTTCCTGAGGAGAAGCTGCCTGAAAGCCGAAAAACACCGCTTCTTTGAGTGAAACGGCCGTTTGTATCGGTGCCGTGCCTTCCAGGGCTTCTTGGATTTTCTCTCTGGATTCGCCGATAAGAATAATCTTTTTAACCTTTTTGCGAACTGGGCGGCGAAGCTTTCTGAAATCGGCTCCCTTGTCTCTCCCTCCCATAATGAGGATGATTTTACGGTCGAAGCTCTCCATGGCCTTAATGGCGGCATCCACCGTTGTGGCTTTCGAGTCGTTGACGAATTCCACGCCTTCCAGGGTCATGACTTTTTCCAATCTGTGCTCGAGGCCTTGAAAGGTCTTAATCGATTCCCGCATCCTGGGAAGGGGAATCTGGAAGAGATGGCCGACCAGGGCGGCGGCCATGATATTTTCCCGATTGTGCGTGCCGGGAAGAGAAATTTCAGAGAGGGGCATTAATCTTTCTTCGGCCTGATTCAGAATCACGATCCAGTCTTCTTTCAGGAAACAGCCGGGCGCAACCTTATGTTTCCGGCTGAAGCCATAGCTCCGATAGTCTCCTTCCTTGCGCAGCGGCCAGACAAGCTGGTCGTCTCGGTTGAGAACAGCCGCATCACCTTTTTTCTGGGAGCGGAGGAGCTTCTTCTTGGCTTCGAAGTAGCTTGAAAAGGAAGGGTGCCAGTCAAGGTGATTGGAGGAAATGTTGAGGAATACGGAGATGGGAGCCCGGAAGGTGTCGATGTATTCGAGCTGGAAACTTGATATCTCCGTGACATAGATATGGCTCTCCCGGCTCGAATGGACAAATGAAATCAAAGGGATTCCGATGTTGCCGGCGAGGAAGGCCTCAAGACCTCCCTCCTTCAGAATTTTATGAATGAGGGTGGCGGTTGTGGATTTTCCGTTCGTCCCTGTCACGCCCACGATTTTCCCCCGGAGATAATGGGAAGCCAGTTCAATTTCTGAAACGATGGGGATGTTCTTTTTCCGGGCTTCCTCGAGCTCAAAAATTTTGGGAACACCCGGGCTGGGGATAATAAGATCCGCTTCAAGAAAAGAGCTGAGGACATGCGTTCCTGTTTCAATTTCAACACCCCGGTTTTTCCATCCGGCGAGTTCATATCCGAGCTCGGAGGCCTGTTTTTTTTCGCTGATCTTGACTCGGGCACCTTTCTCCAGCAGAAATTGAGCCAGCGCTTCTCCTGTTTTTCCCAGGCCGACGATCAGGACTTTCTTATCTTTTAAATGCATTGGATTATCGCAGTTTTAATGTGGTCAGGCTGAACAGGGCAAATATGATGCCCAGAATCCAGAATCGAACCACCACTTTTTCTTCCGGCCAGCCGGCCAACTCAAAATGATGATGGAGGGGCGCCATTCTAAAAATTCTCTTTCCTCCGCTCAACTTGAAAAAAGAAACCTGAAGCAGGACGGAAAGGGCTTCAAGAATAAAGACACCGGCCACAGTGAAGAGGAGAAATTCCTGCTTGATCAAGAGCGCGATCATCCCCAGGGTCCCTCCCAGAGACAGGGCCCCCACGTCGCCCATAAACACCTGGGCCGGGTGAGAATTAAACCAGAGAAAGGCCAGGCAGGAACCGGTCAGTGCGCCGGCGAACACGGTCAGCTCGGCCGCCTGTGGGACGCGGGCAATATTGAGATAGGAAGAAAAAGCAGCATGGCCGGCCACGTAGGTCAGGGCGGTCAGGGCGCTGGCGCTGATCAAGGTCAGGCCAATAGCCAGTCCGTCCAGACCGTCGGCGAGATTGACGGAATTGGACGAGCCGATAAGGATTAAAATAATCAAAGGAAGATATATCCAGCCCAGATAGGGGGTCCATATTTTCAGGAAAGGGAGGAAAAGGTGGAGGTCGAATTTTCCACTTGACCCCAGATAGAGAATAATAAGGCCGAATATCGCAGCCAGAGGAAACTGGAGAAGGAGCTTATTTCGCACCTTCAATCCCAGAGACCTTTTCTTCGATATTTTGAGATAATCATCCAGAAATCCCACAAATCCGAAGAAGAACATGGTTGCCATACCCATCCAGACATAGGTGTTGCTCAGATTTCCCCAGAGGAGGGTGGGAATGAGAGTGGATCCGATGATGAGGACGCCTCCCATGGATGGGGTTCCTTTTTTAGTGAAGTGGGATTGGGGGCCGTCGGACCGGATTTCCTGGCCGATCTGGTGTTTTTTCAAAAGCCGAATCACCATCGGGCCTAAAATAAAACTAATGATAAGGGCGGTTATGCCGGCCAGGGCGGTTCGCACGGTAATGTAACGGAAGACATTGAATACAAAGAAGTATTTTTTCAGTGGCACCAAAATCCAGTACAACACGTTAGCGCTCCTTTAGTTTTTCCATGAGCGTTTGAATGATTTTTTCTGTTTTTATTCCTCTGGAGCCTTTGACGAGAAGGAGGTCGCCCTCCCGGACAAGATCCATAATATGAGCGGATGCTTCGTCCGAATCGGGAAAGGAATAAATCTGTGTCGGACTCATTCCTGCAGCCCGCGCTCCTTCTGCCATGTGCCGGCTCAGCGGCCCGACTGTCACCAGGAGGTTCCAGCCCCAGTCCACAACCTGTTTTCCGGCCTGGGTGTGGAAGCTCTTCTCGTTTTCTCCGAGTTCCAACATATCCCCGAGGACGGCCACTTTTCTTTTCGCCGGAAGCGCTGCCAGGCCTTTGAGCGCAGATTCCAGGGCCACAGGATTTGAATTATAGGTATCATCAATGACCGCTATGGAGTTCTCCATGTGGTGGACTATTCCCCTGCCGGAGAGGTGTTTGAGACTGTGGACCTGGCCGACTACTCTGTCCATAGGAAAAGCAAGGGCGTAAGCCACGCCCAGAGCGGCGAGGAGGTTATAGAGATAGCTTTCATACAGGACGGGAACCAGAAGCCGTTCCTTCTTTTTCCCGTATTTAAGGTCAAAAGTGATGCCGTCATATCCCATCGCCTTGATGTTTCTGGCTTGAATATCCATGCGGGGCGAAAAGCCGAAGTATATTTTCTTCCCATTCCAGTTTCTGCTGACTTTTTGGACCAGAGGATCATCCCCGTTGAGGACGGCCGTTCCTCCAGGCTTGGTCCCTTCCAGAATTTCCTTTTTGGCCAGGGCGATGTTTTCAAGAGTATTGAAAAATTCAAGATGAACCGGATGGATGTTTGTCAGGACAGGGACATCCGGTGGAGCTATGCGTGTGAGTGCTCTGATTTCACCCGGCGCGCTCGTGCCCATTTCCAGCACGGCCACTTGATGGAACTTTTCCAGCCGCAGGAGGGAGAGGGCGAGGCCCAGATGGTTATTGAAATTTCCCTCGGATTTGAGCACGGCAGTGTCACGGGCCAGAAGCGCGGCCGTGAACTCCTTGACCGTTGTCTTCCCTATGCTTCCTGTTATGCCCACAACTTTGATGCTATGCTCTGATAGGACTTTTCCGGCCAGAGCCTGGAGGGCTTCCAGAGTGTCATTCACGCGGATGAGGGCAAAGTTTCGGTCGGGAAGGCTGACTGTTTGGGAAATGACCGCCCCTCGGGCTCCTTTATCCGCAGCCTGCCGGATGAAGTCATGGCCGTTCCGGCGGGCGATGAGCGCAAAAAAAAGTTCTCCGGGCTCTGTGAGTCTGGAGTCTATGTTGAACTTATGAAAGAGGAGGGAAGGGGCGCCCTGTAAAATTTCTCCCCTGATTTTTCTGGCGACCTGGTCCAGGCGGAGTTCAGCCATGTTGGCCTGGCTCCAATTTTTTGAGAATATTCTTAATCACTTCCGCATCGCTGAAAGAAATGGTTTTATTTTTCAGAATTTGATAGTTTTCGTGGCCTTTTCCCACCACCAGAATATAGTCCCCTTTTTTTCCGAAGGTCAGAGCTTTTTCAATCGCTTCGCGGCGGTCAGGCATGACCGTGTATTTTTTGGCCCCCGCTTTAAGGATTCCTTTCTCGATCTCCTGAATGATGGCCAGCGGGTCTTCGGACCGTGGATTATCAGAGGTCAGAAAAATCCAGTCGGCATAAGTGGCGGCGACTTCTCCCATCCGTTCCCTTTTGGATTTATCCCTGTCTCCGCCGGCTCCAAAGATAAGGAGAATGCGGCTGGGTTTGAGATCGCGAACAGCTTCCAACAGGTTTTTCAAGGCGTTATCCGTGTGGGCGTAGTCCACATAGATCTGGAGTCCGAGACGATTGTCAATCTTTTCGAACCTTCCCGGGATTTGCCGAAGGGAGGCAATGCCTTCCTGGATGGCTTGAGGAGGAATGTTCAGGGCGAGGGCGATAGCGAATGCGGCAAGGATATTATAGAGATTGTATTTCCCTGTGAGAGAAGAGGAAATTGCGGTCTGACCGCCGGGATATCTGACAATGGCTTCAATGCCGCTGCCGTTGAATCTGTATCGTTCACCTCTGACCAGTGCGCTCGGCTCGAGGCCGAAGGTGATGGTGGTCATGGGGAGCTCGGAAATAAGCCTTTTTCCCCACGGGTCGTCTTCATTGACGACGGCCGTCCTCTTTTTTGAATTCAGAGAAAAAAGCCTTTTCTTGGCTTCAAAATAGTCTTCCATAGAATGGTGGTAGTCCAGATGCTCGCCGCTGAGATTGGTAAAGACGGCCACATCAAAACTGATCCCCCACACCCTTTTCTGCTCCAGGGAATGGGAGGAGACTTCAATGAGGCAGTGGGTCGTCCCGTGTTCCGCCATGTCTTTCATCATGCACTGCATGTCCGGAGCCTCGGGTGTCGTCATTCGGGCTTCCGTGTGAAAGCTCGGCCAGCGGTAAGAAACCGTGCCGATGACGCCCGGCACGCCCCCGGCTCTTCGAATGATTTCCTCAAGCAAATAGGTGATGGTTGTTTTCCCTTTTGTTCCGGTGATGCCGACCATTTTCATTTTATGAGAGGGATGGTCGTAGAAATTCGCTGAACAGAGAGCCAGGGCTTCGCGGGAATCATAGACCTGGATCCAGGATTTTTTTATTTCAGGGAGTTTCGGCCGTTCGGAAAGAATGGCGGCGGCGCCTTTAGTGAGAGCTTCCTTGACATAATCAAAACCGTCTTTTTCTAATCCTTTCAAAGCCGCAAACAAGTATCGAGGCATGAGTTTTTTGGAGGAACAGGCAATTCCCCGGATTTCAACCTGGCGGTTGCCTGAAACATGGAGGACAGGAACGCCGTTCAGCAGTTTATTGAGCTTCATGATCGTTCTCTCTCCATATTTTTGCTGTGATGAGGCCGGGAAGCTGTTTTTTTTGCGGATAAATATGCAAATAGCGGAGGACTTTTGAAGAGATATTTCGGAAGACAGGAGCGGCGACCTGGCCGCCGTAATAGGCCGACTTTTTAGGCTCGTCCAGAACGATGATGATGGACAGCGCGGGCTTGTCCACGGGAGTAAAACCGACAAAGGAGGCCAGGTGTTTTAAGGAAGAATACGTACCGATTTCAGGATCATATTTTTGAGTCGTCCCTGTTTTTCCAGCGATGGTATAGCCGTTGACTTGAGCGGTCTGGCCGGTTCCTTCCAGAACCACCCGCTCGAGGATCGAAACAAGCTCCGAAGCGGTTCTCTCAGAGAGAATTCTCTTTTTATCTCCAGCGCCTTCGTCGAGCCTTTGGGACGAGCCCAGGACTCTTTTGACGATTTTGGGAGGCACAAGTATTCCCCTGTTGGCAATGACATTCATTGCCTGAAGAATCTGAATGGCGGTCACAGAGATTTCGTAGCCAATAGACACAGATGCCAGAGAGCGCCGGCTCCAGCTTTTCAAGGGGAGAAGAATTCCGGATTCTTCGCCCGGAAGGCCGACCCCGGTCTTTCGGGCAAACCCAAAAGTCAGAATCGTCTCATAAAGAGAATTCTCCCCAATCTTCTGGCCGACTTGAATAGTCCCTATATTCGAGGAATGGATAAAAACTTCAGGGAATGAGAGAATTTTAAATTTATTATGGTCTCGAATCGGCCTTCCGGCCACACGAATCACACCCTCCCGGCAGTCGAAAGTATCGCTGAGGCCGATAGAGTGATTTTCCAGGGCGGCCGAGGCTGTGATCATTTTAAAAGTCGAGCCCGGTTCAAAATTGTGGCGGATGCCGCGGTTGATTTCTAATTCTGGAGCGGGTGGGGGATATTCATTCGGGTCATAAGTCGGAAAACTGGCCATGGCCAGGATATTTCCAGAGGGAGGATGGGAAATAATGACCGTTCCCCATGAGGCGTTATTCTCGAGCACGGCCTTTTCCAGTTCCTTCTGGGCGATGTACTGGATTGTCTCATCGATGGTGAGTATGATGTCTTTTCCCCGTTCCGCTTCTTTAATGACTTCCAGATTGTATGTTCTTTTTTTGGCATCTCTCAAAATGATGGCCTGGCCTTTTTTCCCCTGGAGGATGGGATTGTACTTGAATTCCACTCCGCTCGTGCCTTGATCATCGATATTGACGCCGCCCAGGATGTGCGCCGCCAGTGTTCCCATGGGATAAAATCTTTTATTTTCCTCCTGGGCGAAAATTCCGCTCAGGCCCAGGCTCTTTACGGTTGTCCACTTGTCCGGATCCACTTTTCTCTTGATCCAGATAAAATGGTCCCTTTTCTCCAGTCGACTTTTAATTCTTTCCAAGTCTTTTTCTGAAAGATCGAGGATCTCTTTGAGCTGGAGGATGGTTTGCATCTGGGATTCCACCGGCTCTTTTTTAAAGGGAATATAGAAGACCGATTGGGCCGGAATACTTCTGGCCAGAATTTTACCGTGCCGGTCAAAAATCGTTCCTCTGCGGGGGAGAATGGCCCTGTTGTTCTGGTTTTGTTCGAGGACTTCAGCGCGGAGGCGTGAATAGCTGAAGACTTGAAGATGAATGAGACGCAGGACGATTCCGCAGAACCACAGACTGAGGAAAAGAGTCAGGATGAGGGTCCTTTTCCGGGCTTTATTCTGAAAGTGATGATTCATCAGGTTTATGACCTAAGGCTCTGGCTGGAAATCCTCATAAATAATCTGGCCGTCTTTGGGATCCGCCATTTTGAGTTCTTCCCTGGCAATTCTCTCCACGCGATCGAGTGCGAGGAGCGTAGTCTTCCGGACCTCCAATTGATTCACGTCTTCGCGAAGGGAGGAGACTTGGCCTTCGAGTTTTTTAATTTCGTATCCAAGGCGAATATTCTCGGTGAGATGCCAGATGTAAAGAGTGAGAATAAGAATGGCCGCCAGGAGACAAAAAGCGGCCCCGGCGATTTCTTTTGGACTATACTTTTTTCGTACCATTTGGAATTCTCTCCGCCGCTCGCATCTTGGCCGAGCGGGCTCTCGGGTTGCGGTCAATCTCTTCGGGACCCGGTGTCACAGGCTTTTTGGTTAAGATGCGCAGGATATTATGGTTGTTCGGGGACATGGAGAGGCTTAAAAATGTGTGTTTGATGATTCGGTCTTCCAGAGAATGAAAGGATATGACAACAATTCGGGTCTGGGGCGGGACACGGTAGGCCACTCGCTCAAGAAATGCGTCAAGGTCTTTTAATTCCTGGTTCACCTCAATGCGGAGGGCTTGAAACACTTTTGCGGCGGGATGGATCTTCCCTTTTTGAGGCCTCCAGGAAAAGATATCCTCCACCAGCTGGCGGAGCTCGGTGGTTGTTTCAATTTCTTTGATTCTCCTTCGAGAGGCGATGACCTTGGCGAGCTTTTTGGCCGGCTTGAGTTCTCCAAAATCCCGGAAGATTTGTGCCAGCTTTGGTTCGGAATATTTATGAAGGATTTTAAAAGCGGTGGTTTTGTTCCGCAGGTCCATCCGCATGTCCAGGGGCCCTTCCAGTGTATGGCTGAAACCTCTTTCCGGAGAGTTGAGCTGGAAGGATGACATCCCGAGGTCGATCAGAATTCCCCGGACTTTAGAAAAATTGAGGTTGAGGTCGGGGAGATATCTAAAATCGGAATGATACAGCGTCACGCGTTGCGCAAAGGGACTGAGATTTTCTTTCGCTTTGAGAAGCGACCGTTCGTCCAGGTCAAAGCCGATGAGGGAGGCGTTCGGATTTCTTTGAAGGATTTCTGAGGCATGGCCTCCCAGACCGAGAGTGCAGTCGATATAAATTCCTTTTCGATGGATATTTAGATATTCGAGGGTTTCTTCGAGCAGGACTGGAATATGTTCTCCGCCATTCATTCCAGTTTCCCATTACTCATAAGCTTGGCGATGTTTTTAAAGTCTTCGTGGGTCAGGGGTTTGTTTTCCAGTTTTTCATCGAGGATACTCTTGTCCCATATTTCCAGGTGGTTGGTCAGGCCAATCACTTCCACCTCGCATTGGAAATTGGCTTTTTCCCTCAAGGGCTGACTGATCAGAATCCGCCCCTTCGAGTCAATTTCGGCGTAGGCCCCTTTGCGGTTGACCCGGCGTAAAAATTCTCTGACCGTAGGATCGAGATGAAGGGTTCCTTTATTGGTGATTCCCGTCATTTCCTCCCAGACGGGTAGGGGGAAAAGCTGGACAGATTCATCCTCCAGAGATGTGATGAAAAGCATTTTTCCATATTGTTCTTCGATAGCGGTGCGGAATTTTTCGGGAATCTTTATCCGCCCGCTTTTATCGAGCTTCGCTGTGCAGCTTCCAAGTAACATATTTCCCATTTTGTCCCGTTTTATCCCATTTTCATGAAATATAAGCAAGAAGGTTATAAAAGTCAAGCAAAAATAGCTTTAAAATGCTGAAATTTTTTATGATTCTAAATATGGTGGGGAACTTCTTAAAAAGACACTAAATATAGTCAGTTGATGGAAGAGAACTTTTTAGGCGGGCTCGCCCTCCCGGCTTTCCAGCAGTTTTTTCGCCGTGGCCAGGTCATTTTCGGACACAAATATCCGAATTTCTCCAAGGCCATCTGTTGAAAATGGGTGAACGGCATGAACCACACGGCCCTGAAAAAGGCACGATATACCGTGACTCTCCAAAAAGCTTTTAATAACTTCGGCTTCCACAGGGCCCCACACTTTAATCAGTTCTTTAAGTTTTATATCACGATCAGACTTTTTTCCTTTGGGGGTATCCATTTTTTGTCATCCCTTCTCGCTTGAAATAATCGTTCAGAATTCTTTTATGATCGAAAGCCAGGGTGAAATTGATTTCCTCTGGAGTGAATATCCGTATTTCTTGGGCATCATCTTGAGCCTTCGGCATGCCCCTGGCCCGGGCCACATAGACCGTGGAAATTGTGTGCTGGCGGGGATCGCGAACCGGGTCGGAATACGTGTGAAGCTGATAGCGGAGCTTGATTTTGAGGGAGGTCTCTTCTTCCGCTTCACGGACAGCGGCCTTTTCTAGAGATTCGCCGTAATCGACAAATCCGCCTGGAAGAGCCCAGCCGAACGGAGGATTCTTCCTTTGAATGAGGACAATTCCTTTCCTTCCATCCGATCTTTCAATTTCGATAATGATGTCCACCGTGGGAACCGGATTTTTAAATGTCTTCATGTGGGGCTGCGCTTTTCCTGTATAAAAATTTTCGTTTCAATGAGCGAGCTTCATAACGGCCGATGGGAACCTCTTGGAAGCCGCTTCTCTCGAAGTCTGTCCGCTCTAAATCGAATTTGAATCCCGCCGCTCTCCGGGTCCCTTTTCGGATGAAAATTGGGATCCGGATTGCGAAATTGTTTTCAATCTCTGTATGTGAATCTCTTTTCCAGCGTGGCTAACTTTTCGACAATACCGCCGTATTCGAGTTCGCTGTAAGGGAGCATGGCGGCTCCAGAGAAGCCCTGTCTTCGGATATCTGCGGCTTTCCGTGATATTTCTGCTCTGACGTAGTCCCAGAAAGGATGGTCGAAGACATCCGCGGGTTCGGTCAATTTTCCCTCCCTGACGCAGAATGCCGCGCCGGTGACCACCGGAGGTCCGTCGAAATAGGAAATGGTGGAATTCAACTGACACGGCATGAGGGGACCGTTATGACTTCCTCTCATGAAGCCGGCGACCAAAGGACCGATTTGAAAGGGCGCCAGAATTTCTCCGGTGGCGGGAAATTCTCCCTGGACCCGGACGAGCGCCACCGGATCGTCCTTTCCCGTATATTTGCCGGCAATATTGTGCAGGCGCGTGGTGGAGATGGATACGGATTGATTTCCTGTGTTTCGGGAGATGATGCTTTCGATGACGTATTTTTCGTTGTCCCTGAGCAGGGTGGCGATATCATAGGTTTCTTCCGGAGCGTTGAGCTCGATAATTTTGTCTTTTTTTGTGTAGCCCACGTCGATGATGCGGAAGGTGAATCCTTCGCTCATTTTGGGACTCAGGAGCAGTCCCGCACAGTACATCGGGTCAGTGAAGGCCAGATAGAAGGGCAGATTGTAAGCGCCGGGGTCGGTCTTGTCAGCGGCGAAAAAGATAAAGGGTTCATTGGGCCGCTCACTAAACTCCATCTCGGCGACAGCCGGACCCATGCCTTTAATGTTTCCGCTGAAGGAATCTTTCAGCAGATCCTGTCCGGCGCCGTAAAGCCCCTGTTTTTTGGCCACTTCAGTCCCTGACAGGAAGGCATCCCAGGCCAGCTTATGGATTTTTTCGTTTGAGACACCTTTTTCATGAGTGCAGAGGATGGCGATGTCGTCACCCGTTGAGCTGAAATAAGAATCGATGATTAGACCTTTGCCGTTTTTCTGGACAAAATTTTTGACTTCGTCAAAGACAGCCTGGCTGGGCTTGATGTGTCCGCCGATACTCCCGATATCTGCTTTTAAGACACTGAGAGTAATTTTCATTGAACCTCCTTGGATTTTATTTAAATGGATGAGGTTATTGTATTTTCATGGATATTTATTGTCAATCAGAAAAAACATGACAGAGGACGTTTGGGCTCTTTGAGTGAAGCGAAAATCAACAATAATTAATAAAGACGGGACCAGATAAAAAGGGGCAGGTTCAGAAAAAAAGAGAATTTGGCCACGGTGTTTTTGTAGTCTTCCAGATATTCCGGCCGGACAGGCGCCACGGGCTTGAATCTCCAGGCCAGAGGATTGATATAGCTTCCTCGAAATTTAATCCGATAATCCAGGTGGGGACCTGTGGACTCGCCGGATGAACCAACGGTTCCCACAGTCTCGCCTCCTTTGATCGGATCCCCTTTTTTGACGAAATATTTTTGGAGATGAAGATACATGGTCTCGTAATTATTCGCGTGGCGGATTCGGACCATTCGGCCGGACGCTCCGTTCCAGCCGACAAGCGTCACTGTGCCGTCCGCTGTCGCCTGAACCGGTGTGCCGATGGGAGCGCTGTAATCCACTCCGAAATGGGGCCGGTAGACTTTTCGGATAGGGTGGAGCCGTCTGAGGCTGAAGCGAGAGGTAATCCGGCCGTATTTGATCGGGGATTTCAGAAACTCTTTTCTCAGGGATTTCCCTTCCCCGTCGAAATAGTCCCACTTTTTTGTGTCCGGATAGACATAACGGAAGGCCTGGAATTTTTTTCCCTGGTTGACGAATTCCGCCGCCAGAATATTTCCGTAGCCGGTGAATTGGCCGTCGAGATATTTCTTTTCAAAAATCACGCGGAAAGAGTCTCCCTGACGGAGATCGGTGTAGAAGTCGATATCCCAGGCAAAACACTCCGCCATATCCAGGGCCAGTTTATTCCCTTCATTTTTTTCGTTGAACGCAGAAACCAGGTTGTCCTCGATGGTTCCCCAGATTGCATCCACTCGCGTCTCATAGGCATATTCTTCGATCGACGCCGCATAGTTCTCGTCCTTGATCTGGATGAGAAGATAATGGAGGTCGTCGATCTGATATTTCATGGATTTCATCCGGCCGTCCGCATCAGTCACAAAGCAAATCTCCTGTCCGGCCTTGATTCGATTGAGGCTGAAGACCGGCTTTGTTTGTTCTCTTAAACGGTGGATTTCAGCCGGCGAAAAATGATAGCGGCTGAGAAGGTCTGACAGGGTCATTCCTTTCTGGAGGATGACCTTTGTTTCTACAAGAGCGTCCGCCGCAGCTTCGGCCGCGGGAGGAGATGATTCCTCCCGGCGGAGAGAGGATCTCTTCTTTGCGAGGTGAACAAAAATGAACGAAAAGGCCACAAGGACAGAGAAAACGCTCAGAACGAGGAAGAGAATCCGTCTTTTTTTCTTTTTCATTTATCTTTTTTTCTTTTTCTTTCTATTTCCTTTTTCACAGCCGGGTGAAGAACAAGAACGTAATATCCAATAAGGCATCCGAAGACCACCCCGAAACGGGCGATGTTTGCCTGGATCAGTGCCACCCCGGCATAGACAAGGATTCCGAGAAGGAGGGCGAGATGAACAAAAGAAAAAACCCAGTCAAAAAAAGCTTTCCAGGACATCGCTATTGACTAATCTGTTTGTCTCATTAATCTATTACGGAGGCAATAAATAAAGTGACAATCTTTGATCGGCGCTGAGGCCGCCCTCAAGCCACTGTAGCGGAGGGGGCCCCCATCGGCTTATCCGAAGGGGGAACCGACGGGACTGGTTCCCCGGGGTTCGGGGGTTGAGGGCGGCCCCAGCGCCGTATATATTTTGTCACGTCATTTATTGCGTTCGTATTAATTGGAATCCCAGCGGATTCACCGCGGTGCGAATGAAATACTTGGAGGGGCTTCCGGAGCTGTTTCAGCTCACTTGTTTTCCAACCTTTTCACTGAGAGGATGGTGATGGTCTGCCGGGGAGCATCGGCGTTTCCTTTGATTGTCCCTGTGGGGGATGCGGCTATGGCGTCGACCACTTCCAGCCCCTTTATGATCTTACCAAATACGGCGTAGCCGTACCCCTCAGGCGTATTGCTGCGATGGTCCAGATAGGCGTTGTCCACATGATTGATGAAAAACTGGCAGGTGGCGCTGTGGATTTCCGGCATCCGGGCCATGGCGATCGTTCCCCTCAGGTTTTTTAATCCGTTGGCGGCTTCATTTTTGATGGGAGAATCAGCGAGTTTTTCAACAAAGTCCGCCGTAAGCCCTCCGCCTTGAATCATGAATCCTTTAATCACTCTGTGGAAAATGGTCCCGTCGTAGAATTTTTTATCCACATAAGAGAGAAGGTTCTTCACCGTGATGGGGGCCTTATCTTGGTAAAGCTCGATAGTGATGTCGCCCTTTGTCGTCTGAAGAAGAACTTTGGGATTTTCTGCGGCCTCCGCGCTCAGAAAGGGAATGGCCAATAGAAAAAACGCCACTCCAAAGGGGAGGAAAATTTTTATAGGCATAATGACCTCCGTCGATTTTAATCTGCCTTCAAGGAATAATGAAGATACCAGAATCCCCGCGGTGAATCAATGAGGTCAACAAAAATATTTCTCCAGATGTCCTCCGGATGGAGAATTGGCCATTTGTGTTTATTTAATCGGCCGCGATTTCCATTTGTCGTACAGAGTCTCCCACCAGTTGTCGAGGTCGATGGGTTTTCCGTTGATGAAAAGATATTTCACTTCCGATTTGAAGTCGAGCGGATCTCCGGTGGTGATAAACAGGTCCGCGTCCTTACCCGGCTCCAGACTGCCCAGCCTCGATGCAAGGCCGAAAATACGGGCCGGATTGATGGTCAGAGCCTTGATCGCTTCTGTGCGGTCGAGCCCAAAGGCCACTGCTTTAGCCGCTTGATAGGGCAGGTCTTTGCCGGTGGAGGGATCTTCTCCAGAAGAAAAGCAGATCAGTACTCCGGCCTTGGCCAGTTCTGCCACGTTCCGGTAAGGAGCGTCATAGCCGTCCTCAGGCTCGGACGGATTCGTGTAGAGATTATCAATGATGACGGGAATCCCTGCTTTCTGGATTTGATCAGCCACCTTGAAGCCCTGGGCGCACCCGCGGAAAATGGCCTTGAGTTTCTGCTCCTTTATGAATTTCAATGCCAGTTCGATGTCCCTTGATTTTTCCACAGAGACAATCACCGGAAGGCTTCCATCCAGCACAGGAGCTAATGCCTCATACTTTGGGTTGGGCGCAGGGGGAGTCATTGCCGGATTTTCCGAAGCCAGTTTTTTGAGCTGGAGATAGCGTCGGGCTTCGTCGAGATATTCTTTGATTTTTTCCACCAGTTTGGAGGTGACGTCCTGTTTGGTTTCCGCCTGTTGAGTGCCCCCTTCCTTCGGTGGACGGGGAGTCATGGGGAAGTTGATCATTGAGGTGGCTACCTCTTGGACTCTCATTTCAGGGAATGTCCAACCGTCCATCTTGATGAGAGCCGTCAAGCCGGGAAAAGTCCCCCCTTGGGGGGCAACCACGGCTGTGGTCGTGCCGTTGATACGGGAAGTGGCGAAATGGATCGACTGGGGATTGATGGCCCAGGCCACGCGAAGTTCGGGATTTTCTTTTCCCATCTCGCGGACGTCAACCGTACTACCGATGGCTCCGATTTCCAGGAGGCCGAAATGAGTGAAAGCGTCTATGAATCCGGGGTAGACAAACATCCCTGAAGCGTCGATGATTTCCGTCCCTTCCGGAACCGGAATATCCCGGCCGATAGCGGCGATTTTGCCGTCTTCAATAAGCAGGCTTCCGCGTTCCAGGTCCTCGCCGACAACGGGAATGAAGACGGCGTTCTTGATCAGGATTTTTTGGGGATATCCCTGGCCGGCCAGCCAGATGGCCAGAAGTCCTATGGCTGCAGTCAGAATTTTGACTTTTTTCATGGTCAGACCTCCGCTCCGTTTTTCTTTTCCCTGGGCTTTTGGACGTCCTCCTCTGGTTTCTTTTTCTGTTCCTCAGCGCGTTTTCTGTCCTCAAGGTATTTTGTGCGGTCAAAATAGACTTTCCCGTCCACCAGCGTTATCTCGCAGATGGTGTAGGGGTCCAGAGGATGGCGGCTGAAGACGGCCAGGTCGGCGTCTTTCCCGACTTCGATCGTTCCTGTTTGTTTGTCAATGCCCAAGATGATGGCCGGATTGAGGGTGATCGTCTTCAGTGCTTCACGCTCCGACAGGCCGCCGAAGCGGACCGTTTTAGCGGCTTCGTTAAAGAGGCGGCGCATCCGTTCCGCATCGTCGGAATTCAGGGCTACCAGAACCCCTCTTTTGGCCATCAGTGCCGCGGCATGGGGCATCGTCTGAAAGGCCTCCCACTTGTAGGCCCAAAAATCGGCAAAGGTTGAGACGGCCACGCCGTATTTCACCAGTTCATTCGTGATCCGATAACCCTCCAGGCCGTGCTCAAAGCAGACAAGCTTCACATCGTATTCCTTACAGAGACGCATGATGGAAAGCATTTCCTCGGACTGGTAGGCGTGGCAGCGAACCCAGTATTTGCCTCTCAGTATATCAGCGATGGCTTCCAGACGGTAATCTTTTTTGGGCGGAACGGGCAGGGGCCTTCTTCCTCTCGTCTGTTTGGGATCCCTGACTTTTTGGGCGTATTCATTCCACTTCCGCATGTATTCTCTGGCCTCTTCGAATTCCTTTCTGATGGAAGCTTCCACACCCATCCTTGATCTTGGATAGCGGGCTCTTCCGGGTCTAGAAGAATTCGCCTGCTTCGGATTTTCACCGAGCGCCCATTTGCTTGTGAGGGGAGCGCCCTCAAAAATCATCTCACTGGCGCTTTTTCCCCAGCGGAGCTTGAGAACCACGCCGCGGCCGCCGATCGGATTGGCCGAGCCGTGCATGGTGTGGACGGCGGTCACACCTCCGGTCAGGGCATAGAAGATATTGATGTCTTCGGGATTGATCACATCCTGAATGTCCACTTCGGCGGTAATGAGGTCGCCCATTTCATTCACTCCGCCTTCGACGGCAATATGGGAGTGGGAGTCGATGATTCCGGGAATGACCCATTTTCCGTTGAGGTCAATGACTTCCGTATCCGGCCCCGCCGTCAGATCGTGACCGATTCTGGCGATCTTTTTCCCCTGAATCAGGATGTCCCCATTTAAGATGTTTTCGCCGCTCACCGGGATGATGTTGCCGTTTTTAAGCAGAAGGCTTTTCTCGGACGCAAGGGAAGGCGAAAGACTGCCCAGCACAAGGACAACAATAATGATGGTGACTTTAAGTCTAGACTCCATGGCTTTCCTCCTAAGGAATGCGTTTTCCGGTGAATTCCGCCGATCCGGAAGTGCCCTGAACGACCGATCCTCTCATCGTGTCCTCTTCCACGGTGGCTGAAAAATAGAGGTCGAGCTCCTGTCCTCCGATCGACAGGGACATCTCGAAATAGATTTCTTTTCCGGATACGGTTCCACCGGTAAAGTCAAAGACGCCGAAAGGAGTGGTCATCCGGCCGGAAAGAGAGTCTTCTTCCTGCGTGAATTCAACGGTCAGCTTGATTCCTCCTTCCACGTTGAGTTCCCATTTTCCAGTGATATTGACAGCGGGTTTTTCTCCTTCTTTGGCTTTGGCCGCTTTGACCTCGAATTTCTGTCCATCGGCAAAAATATGCGTCACCTTGGCCTCTTTGCCCAGGATGTCTCCTTCGGCGAGTGCCAGATTGGCAATTTTCCCCGGCTCAATAGTGCCCAGCGCTTGGTCCAGTCCAAAGAAAGCGGCGGCGTTTTTGGTCAACGCTTCAAGGGCTTTTTCCTGGGAGAGACCGGCTTCTATGGCTTGAAGGATTCCCTCCCGGAAACTTTTGGGGGCGTCCGTTCCCAGGGAGGAGAACACAAAAGGAATTCCCGCCTCGGCCAGTTTGACCGGATTCTTGGGGTAGATTTCTTTCTCTGCTTTTTCTCGTTCCTCTCTCCCGAGCTGAGAATGAATGCTCGTGGCCGGCACTTTAAATCCGACTGTGCAGAGGACCCTGGCCTTGGCCCGCTTCAATTCGGGAATGAGAGCGGACGCTTCACTGCCGAGATCGCAGATAAAGTAATTGAGATTAAACTCATCGGCAATGCTCAAAGCTCTTCGGATGTCGTGCTGGTTCCGGCAGAGAAAGACGATGGATTTTTTTCCGGTCACATAATCCGAAATGACCTCAAGACGGGCATCGTATTCGGAGCGGCCCATGCCTTTCATTTCCTTTTTCCACAGGGACTGGATCCGGCGATAATGAGAGGCATCTTGGAATGTCTGGCGGAGGAGCGCCGCGACGCCCATGAGAGAGTTGGGATAGACCAGGAAAGAAGCCGGAGAAAATCCAATGCCGAGGCATGTATCCTTGAGAAGCAGGGCCTTGGTTTTTTCCGAAGAGCTCAGCGAGAAAAACGAAGCCTGGCCGGCGAGAACTCCTTTCTCCGGAAGCACATGAGCGGCCGTGAATCCGAAAGTGTGGTATTTTTCAAGAGATACTTTCCCCAGGTCGATAAAGTCGAAGGCATTGAGCTCGGGAGTTAGGCCTTTGTCCTTGTCCGTGAATTCTCCTGTATAGACTTTAGTGATATCGAACTTTTCCTCGGGCAGCTTAAGCAGGTACTGACCGAGACCGTCGATCAGGCCCGGATAAGCGGTGAGCGTGCTTCCGTCAATGACTTCGGCGTCAGGGGGGATGGATATATTTGGGCCGACGGCCTCGATCATTCCATTGCGGATGACAATGGTGCCTTTTTCTATGGGCGGGCCGGAGAGAGAGATAATGCGGCAGTCCTTCACGGCCCAGACCCGGTGAAGGTCATCGTCCGATCGAAGTTGAGTTTGGAATGAAAGAAGAAGAAAGACACAGACAATAAGACCGCTGAGTCTGAGTGTCTTTTTCGCCATTGGACCTCCTTTTTATAAGAATCGGCTTTTTTGAAAGCTCTTTGGGATCACTCCTCCTTTTTCCTTGGCAGACAAGAAGAAGAAACGTTGGATCCGGTCGACAGGGACTTGAGACATGAATTGAAAATATATAGGAGGATTGGACAGAAAAGCAATAGTGAACATTCATCCGATTGTTGATACGAAACAGTGAGTCGTAAAGTTACAATCCTTTTTTTATGGAATTTCTTCTATTCGGAGCGGAGCCTATTTTCTTCTTGACTTTTATTTTTCCGTCCTATAGATTTAAAAAACTCAAAAAAGAAATGTATTTTCATATGAGGAGAGAGAATTTAAGGAAAATGAAAAAAATTATGGGAATATCCGTCCTTCTGTGTCTTCTGATGGTCTTGACTCTTCCCCTTTCGGCTAAGGGAAAGATTGAGTTCGGATTTCATTTTTCTTCCTGGAGCATCAACTGGCTGGAATCCATGGTCGAGGATATGATCGCCGATGGAATCAAGACGAATATGGTGGATAAGATCAAGGAGGATAATCCGGAATGGCAGGAAACAAGCTACACAAATGTTGTCGACTTCGACTCGGGAGGAAATAATTTCGGTTTTGAATTCCGATGGTATCCGGGGGGCGAAGAGGGCTCCTTCAGCCTGGGCCTCTCCGTCGAAAAAACAACCATGAAGCTGTCTCTGCCCAGTCTGGCCACTTCTCTGGTCCTGGAAAATGAACTCGGGGAAACCGGCTCTTTTCAGGCGGATGCGAATGGCGAATTCCTTATAAAGCCGCTGTCATTTCATTTGAGCTTTCGCTGGGACATCAAGCCCTCCTGGAGGGTCCGGCCCTACATTACTCTGGGCTTTGGCTTTGCCGGCGGTTCGGCTCTCGACAACGCCTCATTGACCTATTCTTTTATAGGGACTTTACTTAATCCGGACGGCAGCTCTGAGATTATTGAAGAATCCGCCTCCAAGACTCTCGCGCAGTTAAAGAAAGAAGATGAGGAGCGAAAGAAAGAAGAGGGCGATGAAGGAGAGCCAATGACCTATCCAGGCTTTCTGCCCTTTATCCAGCTCAGCTTCGGGGTCAAAGGGATGATCACGAAGAATGTGTATCTCCTGGTGGATTATGGAATCTGGAACGGCTTCCTGCTGCGGGGAGGAATTTCCATCCGCATTTAAAACGGAATCACTATTGAGAGATCCTCATTCGCTGGAGTTCCATTTTCCGAGAGGTTCTGGAGGAAGGCGGTCCATTAAGAAGTCGTGTGGACTTTATTCAGTTCTCTGTGTGGGGCGGCCGTGTGGAACATGACCAATCCAAATGCCCGGAATTTCCGCAAATAATGCAGTTTTTTAATCCCACCCGCATCATTTTTGAGACTGGCGCACTATCCAGGCTCAAAGAGATTGTAAGTTTGGAACTGGGCGCTTCCCGCCCATTCCTTGTAACGGACAGGGGAATTGTCCAGGCCGGCTTGGCTGGAAAAGTGCTTTCCCAGTTGCCGAATGTCCATGTTTTTGATGAAATCGAGGCGAACCCAAAGAGCCGCACAGTCAACCGGGGCGGCCAGATTGTCCGCAAGCGGATGCCTGACCTTGTCATCGGCCTTGGGGGAGGAAGTGTTCTGGATGCGGCAAAGGCCATTGCCCTGCTGGCCACCAACAGCGGGGACATCGCCGATTATGAAGGAAGAGGGAAATATAAAGCCGCGCCTCTTCCGGTGCTCGCCATTCCGACGACCTGCGGAACAGGAAGCGAGGTCACCTGGGTTTCTGTCATCACCCACGAGGAACGCCAGTTCAAGATGAGCATCAAGGGCCCGCTGATGTTTCCGGCGGTCGCACTTGTCGATCCCGATTTGCTCCGGACGCTGCCGCAGCCCTTGGTGGCGGCCACAGGGCTGGACGCCCTGACGCATGCCGTTGAGGCCTATTCCGTGAAACCGGCGAATTTCGTGACTGACGTGTTTGCCCGCGAAGCCCTTTTTTTGGTTTTCCGATTCATCGAGGGAGCATATAAAGATATCAAAAAAAATAGAGAAGCCAGGGAAGGGTTGATGAAAGCGAGTCTATTGGCGGGATTGGCCTTTGGCAACAGCGACGTCGGCTCTGTCCACTGCATTGCCGAGGCGGTCGGCTCTCTTTACGATATTCCCCACGGCGTGGCCAACTCCATTTTTTTCCCTTTTGTGATGGAGTTCAACCTCCCTGTCTCGGTCGGGCGCTATGCGGAAATCGCCAGGATCGCAGGAATTGAGGAACACAATGACAGAAAGGCCGCCCGGTCCCTCATCCAAATGATCAAAGACTTGTCCCGTGCCCTGGGCATTCCGGCCTTCCGGACCCTGGGCATCAAGGAAAGCCAGTTTCTGGAAATTGCCCAAAAGTCGTATGCGAACAATTCCAATTCCTCCAATCCGAGGGAGGCCGGGGTCAGGGATTATCTGGAGATTTTAACAGCGGCTTTTCAGGAGGACGAAGTCAAATGTGGAGCTCGAGAACGTCCTCATCCTCGAGGACGTGGTCGCGGTTGACCATCTGGCCGTCATATTTGCTCCGGCTCCAAATCCGGACGTAGGTGAGTTTCAGGGCAAAGTCCTTGTGGACGGCCCTGGCCATATCCATGACCGTGCTTCCTTTTCTCAAGACAAAAGGTTCTTCATAATCGGGCTTTTTTCCGGGCGCTTTACTGTAGACGCGGATGATTTCAAGAAAGGAGAAAATCTTTTTTTTGAGGTCGTTCTGACTTTCGCCGTGTATTGCCGAGTGCGGAAGAATCGTCAATTGATTGTCAAAGAAAAATTTTAAAGCTTTGAGATTTTCGCCGGAAGAATCCTGATCTTTCTTGTTGGCGATGACTAAGGCTCTCTTCCGGAAGGGGGGAACGGGAGTGTCTTCTGCAGGGACGGAGTCTTTACGGACCAGCTCCACTCTTTTTTCTTTGAGTTTGGCCAGAAGGGCCTCCAGGATTTCAGGTGTGGCGGAGTCGGAAAGATCGACGACGAGCAGACCTCCGTCCGCCACTTTGATGAGCTCAATCTGTCCGCTTTCCATTGTGTCGGCAGAGAGCGGCGGCGTGTCGACAAGTTGAATCTGAATGTTTTCGTATTTCATCATATACGGCGCGGGAAGGCGGGTTGTGAAAGGGTAATTTCCGATTTCCGGCTCAGCTCCGGTCAGTGATTTGATCAGCGTGGATTTCCCTGTGTTTGGAGGACCGAAGACGATGACCTGGCCGGCTCCTCGCTTTTCGATGATGTGACTCGGGCCATGCCGGCCTGAGGCCGGCCTTTTCTGCATTTCGTCCTTGAGTCTGGCGATTTTGGTCTTGAGTTGAGCCTGGAGCTTTTCCGTTCCTTTGTGCTTGGGTACGATGGACAGAAGCTCTTCCAGAATCTCAACTTTTTCCTGGGGAGTCCGGGCCGTCTTGAGCTTTCTTTCCGTATCAAAATATTGGGGAGGCAGATTGGCCGGCATTGGATTTCCTTCCTCTCAAAATTATACTGAATTCGGGGACCCATTATCAATTTCTTCAATTTCATTCTTTTTATTGGTTCTCTTCCATTTGGGGTGGATTCATATAAGGAAGATATTCGGAATGGCTGAAGCGACCATTGAAGGTTTAGCCTTTCCGAGGCGCTCTTGGAGGGAACCCGGCTTGGCCGGGCGGCGAGGATGTCTGAGCTTTTCCCGAAAAAGGGATATGCATTGGAAAAAATGGGAGCTTTCTCCCATTTTTTAATCTTCCTTTTAATGAACAAATCAATGATGCGAGTTCCGCAGCCGCCTCCAGGAGCGGAGAGGGAACGGCGTGAAAAACCTGAAGGGGAGCGCAGCCATTCTGGATATCTTTTTTCTCATCCACTCCAAATAGTAGAGAGCCTTTTCTTTTTATTTAGGGGTGTCTTATGCGGGCCCTTGAGTCCGGCTTTCCATCCAGATGTCTCAGGACAGAAGATGCGAGATTTCAGGATGAAGTCAAACCCCAAAAAATGGGGACCGTGAAGGTCCTCCCCCACAAAATATTGTGGATTCGGCCCTCAAATTTAATTTACTTTCATAAGGATTTTTGGTATAATTTTTACCGTTGAAAATACTCTTTGGATGATGTGAGATTTCGGCTCTCACAAACCCGTCTTTTTTTCGGTACACAGAAAATGAAAGACAGAAAATATACAGCTGAAAGCATAAAAGTCCTGAGAGGGTTGGAGGCTGTCCGTAAGCGTCCGGCCATGTATATCGGAAGCACCGGTCCTGACGGACTTCACCACATTGTCTACGAAGTGGTCGACAACAGTATTGATGAAGCCCTGGCCGGATACTGTTCGAAGATTGAAGTCATCATTCATATTGACAACAGCGTTACGGTCATTGATGACGGCCGCGGTATCCCCGTGGAGATGCACAAGAAAGAGAAGAAGTCTGCAGCCGAAGTCGTCATGACCATGCTCCATGCCGGCGGCAAGTTCGACACGAAGACATACAAGGTTTCCGGAGGACTGCACGGTGTCGGTGTCTCGGTCGTCAATGCGCTCTCCGAGCGCCTGGATCTTGAAGTCAAGAGGAACAACGGGATTTACGCGCAGAGCTATGAGCGGGGCAGTCCGGTGACCAGAGTCAAACAGTTCGGGAAGACAAAAAAGACAGGAACGAAAATCACTTTTTGGCCCGATAGAGAAATTTTCGAGACCATTGAATTCAATTTTGAAGTTCTTACTCAACGGATGAGAGAACTGTCATTTCTCAATCGCGGGCTCAAAATTGCCATTCTGGACGAGCGCATCGACAAATCCCATGAATTCCAGTACAAGGGAGGAATCCAGGAGTTTGTCCAGTACCTCAACCAGAACAAGACAGTCCTCAATCCCCGGCCGATCTATTTCGAAAGCGCCAAAGAAGACATCCTTGTTGAGTTGGCCCTTCAATACCACACGGGGTATTCCGAAACGATTTTTTCTTTCGTGAATAACATCAACACAACGGAAGGGGGCACTCACCTGATCGGCTTCAAGGCCGCTCTCACCCGCTGCATCAACAGTTACGCCAGTGCCCACAACATGTTAAAAGACATCAGTCAGGGCATCAGCGGCGACGATGCGAGAGAGGGGCTGTGCGCCGTCCTGAGCATCAAGATGCGCAATCCCCAGTTTGAGGGACAGACCAAAACCAAGCTCGGTAACTCCGAGGTCAAAGGAATCGTAGAATCTCTCGTCAATGACCAGCTTTCGGCCTATCTGGAGGAGAACCCGACAAACGCCAAGCGTGTCGTCCTTAAAGTTCTGGATGCCGCCAGAGCCCGCGAAGCCGCCCGGAAAGCACGGGAGATTGCCCGGCGCAAAAGCGTGCTGGAATCGACATCGCTTCCCGGCAAGCTGGCGGACTGCCAGGAGAAAGACCCGGCTTTGAGCGAAATCTACATTGTCGAAGGAGATTCGGCCGGCGGCTCGGCCAAGCAGGGCCGCGACAGGCGCTTTCAGGCCATCCTTCCCCTCAAGGGTAAAATCTTGAATGTCGAAAAAGCGCGTTCTGATCGAATCATCAAGAGCGAAGAGATCACCATGATGATCGCCGCGCTGGGCGCGGGGATGGAGCAGTTCGATTTCAACCTGGATAAACTTCGTTACCATAAGGTCATCATCATGACCGACGCCGATGTGGACGGCTCCCATATCCGGACTCTGCTCATGACCTTTTTCTACAGACAGATGCGCCCGCTCATCGAGCAGGGGTACCTGTTCATCGCTCAGCCGCCCCTCTACAAAATCGCGCGGGGAAAAGAAAGCCAGTATCTCAAAGAGGAGCGGGCATTCGACAGATACATGATCAAAAGGATATCCGAAGAGTTCAAGGTGAAGGTGAAAGGACAGGAGGAAGTCCTGGAAGGCGAGAAGTTCCGGAAATTCTTCCAGCGCATTATCGCCAAAAAAAATTTCCGGGAGTACCTCGAGCGGAAAAACTTCCCCTTTCATATCATCGAGGTTCTCATTCGCGAAAATGTGACCGAGCTCGAGTTTCTCCAGAACAAGAAAAACATGAAAAAAATCCAGGTCCTCCTGGAAGCCAAAGGATATTCCTCCGAACTCACGAAGGACGAAGAATACGACACCTATGAACTGACCCTTAAATTCCAGATCAACGGCATGCAGATTACTTCCAAGGTCAATCTGGACCTGATCAATTCCACGGAATACAGGAACCTGTTCAAGATATGCAAAGAGCTGGAGAGTTATTTGCCCCCCTTTGACGTCATCAGCGATTCGGAATCCGTTAAGATTGAAAACGAGATCAAGCTCAGGGAATATTTATTCGAAAAAGGCAAGAAAGGCATCACCATCCAGAGATACAAAGGATTGGGTGAGATGACGCCGCTGCAATTGTGGGAGACGACCATGAATCCGGAAAACAGGTCGCTCCTGAAGGTTTCCATTCAGGATGCCGTTGAGGCGGACAAAGTATTTTCCATTCTCATGGGGGATGAAGTCGAATCCCGAAGGCAGTTCATCGAGGACAACGCTCTCCTGGCGCAGAATCTGGATATTTGAAAGAGAGTTTCTTTGGATACGGCGCACTTCACTCCCGACATGGACACCGGCCAGAATAAGCGGGCTGGTTTCATTCGGGAAGCGGGCAGAGGTTCCTCCGGAGTGCCCATAAGTCCGGTCAGAGTCAGTGGGAATGAGTCCCATGGATGAAGAGAAAAACGTCAAAAAAGAAATCCCACCGGCTGCCGCGGATGTTTCTGTGGTCAGCCTTGAAGAGGAAATGAAGCGCTCTTACCTGGACTACGCCATGAGCGTCATCATCGGGCGGGCGATCCCCGACATCAAGGATGGGCTGAAGCCTGTCCATCGCCGCACCCTCTACGCCATGTACGATTCAGGAACCAACTGGAACAAACCGTACAAGAAATCAGCCCGCATTGTCGGCGATGTCATCGGAAAGTTCCATCCTCACGGCGAGACGGCGGTCTACGACACACTGGTCCGCATGGCCCAGGATTTTAGCCTCCGCTATCCCCTTGTGGATGGCCAGGGAAATTTCGGCTCCATTGACGGCGACCCTCCGGCGGCCATGCGCTACACTGAAGTCCGGATGAAAAAGATTGCCCAGGAGCTCATGGCGGATATCGAGAAGGACACGGTCAATTTCATCCCCAATTATGACGAGAGCCTAACCATGCCCGATGTCCTTCCGGCCAAATTTCCCAATCTCCTAATCAACGGCGGTTCCGGAATCGCCGTGGGCATGGCGACCAATATCCCGCCGCATAACCTGTCTGAGGTCATCGACGGGACGATCTATCTTCTCAAGCATCCGAATGCCAGTCTGGACAAGGCGATGGAATTCATCTCCGGACCGGATTTCCCTACCGGCGGCTACATGTTCAACCGGCAGGGCATCTGCGAGGCCTATAAAGAGGGTAAGGGGATTGTCCATATCCGTGCCAAAACACTCATCGAGCGTGGGGATAAAGGCGAAAGGGAGAGAATTGTTGTCACCGAGATACCCTATCTGGTGAATAAATCCCGCCTCCTGGAGAACATGGCCGAGCTTGTCAATGAGAAGAAAGTCGAAGGGATTGCCGATATCCGTGATGAGTCCGACCGTGAAGGGATGCGCATCGTCATTGAAGTCAAGAAGGGAGAACTCCCCGAGGTTGTCTTGAACAACCTCTACAAGCACACAGCCCTTCAGACATCGTTTGGGATAATCCTCCTGGCCATTGTGGATAAGCAGCCCAAGCTGTTGGGCTTGATCGAGATAATCAAATATTTCATTTCTCACCGTCAGGATGTGGTCCGCCGCCGGACGCGCTTTGAGCTGAAAAAGGCCGAACAGAGGGCTCATATTCTGGAAGGATTGACAAAAGCTCTGGACCACCTGGACGCCATCATCAAGCTCATCCGCTCTTCCAAGAGCGTTGAAGAGGCCAGGACCGGATTGATGGAAAAGTTCAAGATGACCCAGATCCAGGCCCAGGCGATTCTGGAGATGCAGCTTCAGAAACTCACTCGGCTGGAAAGGCAGAAGATTGTTCAGGAGTGTGAAGAGCTCAAGAAGACCATCCTGAAGCTGAGGAAAATTCTCGGCTCGGATAAGCTGATCCAGGACATTATTGTTGAAGAGCTCAAACAGATCAAAGAGGAATACCAAGATGAACGCCGCACGGAAATCCGGGATGAAATGATTACCGAGATTCGTCCGGAAGACCTGATTAAAGAAGAAGATGTGGCGGTTCTCTACACCTCCTCCGGCTACATCAAGCGGACTTCCCTCAGCTCCTACCACTTCCAATTGCGCGGCGGGAAAGGGAGGAAGGGCATCAGCATGAGGCCCGAGGATGTGGTGGAGAACATCTATGTTTGCTCCACGCACAGCTATCTTCTCTTTTTCACCAATAAGGGGCGGGTGTATTGGCTGAAGGCCCTGGAGATTCCTGATGTCGGCATCTCCGGCCGCGGGAAGTCGATCAACAATCTCATCCAGTTTCAGCCGGAAGAAAATGTGACTTCTGTCGTTGCGATCAAGGATTTCAGCGAGAACAAGTTCATTGTCATGCTGACCACCAATGGATTGATCAAAAAGACGTGTCTCGATGAGTTCAAGAATATCCGCCGGGGCGGGATTATCGCCGTCACACTCCGGCCGAAAAGCGAACTTCTGTGGACCAAGATCACCGATGGTAAAAAGGATATCATCATTGCCACAAAGCTGGGCAAAGCCATCCGATTTAAAGAAAGCGATATCCGGCCCATGGGACGGCAGGCGACCGGTGTGCGGGCGATTTCGCTCGGAAAAAAGGATGCCGTGATCGGTATGGTGGCCATCGATGAAAAAGACCGGTTTATCTTCACAGCCAGTCTGAAAGGCTACGGAAAGAAGACAGAAATCAATTTCTACCGCCGGCAGCGACGGGGAGGAAAGGGATTGATCAATCTGAAAGTGAACTCCAGGATCGGGAATGCTCTGGAAATCCTCGGAATCTCCGAAGAGGACCTGCTTATTGTGACCGAATCCGGCAAGGTGATCCGCATCAAAACAAAACAGGTTCGGCCTTCCGGGAGAGCCACCCAGGGGGTTCGCCTCATTCAGCTCGAAGAGAAGGACCGCGTCTGCTCTGTTGCCAAGGCGCGGGAGAGTTAATCGGGCTCGAAGTGAATAACTCAAAACCGCGCTGATTTTCCCCGGCGAGGAAAATCAGCTCCCATCATCCTTCGCTCTTTTCTTCTGCGAAGAAAAACCATGCCCGCTCAGTCTTCAGAGGGGTTTTTCGCCATTCACTTCTCGCCCCGAAACATCATTTAAACGACTGGCCGCTCGCCCTTTTTAGGTCTTTTTTTTCGCTTGACAGAGCCAGAGGGCAAAATTACAATGAGCACACATTTATGAGGAGGGAAAAATGGTCCACACATTATCTCAATTATTACTGAATTCGATCAAGTCCTTTCCAAAACCGGAATTCATTCTTGTAAAAAAAGAGGGGCGCTATGTCCCCATCTCGACAGAAGAATTCGGCAAGCAAATAAAGCATTTTTGCCTTGGCCTCATGAGTTTGGGAGTTAAAAAAGGCGATAAGCTCGTTATTCTCTCTGAAACGAAGCCGGAATGGATCATGACGGATCTTGCCAATCTCTGCCTGGGAGGAATTACGGTCCCCATTTACACCTCCCTCGTGGCGGAGCAGGCGAAATATATCATCGAAGATTCTGACTCCACAACGGTGGTTGTCTCTGACCTCGATCAATGGAAAAAAATAGAGGCCATCAAGGACAGTCTGTCTAAGGTCCAACATTACATCACTTTTGAATCAGTGGCCCCTGACGGAGCCTTCACCTTTCAACAGATCATCGAACGGGGCGAGAAAGTCGCCAAGGAGCAGCCCGATCTTTTTAATAAACTGGCCCTTCAGGTCAAACCCGATGACGAAGCTTCGATTATTTACACATCAGGAACAACGGGCATTCCCAAAGGAGTCATCCTTACCCACAGCAATTTTATCAGCAACATCAAGGCCACCGCTGAAGTCATTGAGTTTGATGAGAAAGATACTGTTCTATCGTTTCTTCCGCTCTCGCATGTTTTGGAGCGGATGGTGTCGTTTACCTACATTTATAAGGGCTGCACCATCGGCTATGCGGAGAAAATGGAAACGGTGTCCGAAAATCTTCTTGAGGTCAGGCCCCATATCATGGTCAGCGTGCCGCGTGTTTTTGAAAAAATTTATTCCAAAGTCATGGACAATGTCCTGGCCAGCTCCGGTCTGAAGAGGAAGATTTTCTTCTGGGCCGTTAAAGTGGGAAAAGAATACGGGAGACGGAAGCTTGAAAACCAGCCGATTTCCGGATTTCTCCGGTTCAAGAGAAATCTGGCCCACAAACTTGTTTTTTCCAAGGTCATCGAAAAGACCGGTGGAAGAGTGCGGTTTTTCGTGTCCGGGGGAGCCCCCCTCTCCCAGGATATCGCCGAATTTTTCTACGCCCTCGGACTTGTCGTTCTGGAAGGCTATGGGCTGACCGAAACCTCTCCCGTCATCTCAGTGAACACATTTGAAAACCTGCGCTTTGGGACAGTGGGGAAGCCCATCCCTGGAGTGGAAGTTAAGATTGTTCCGGACGGTGAGATTCTGACCAGGGGACCGAACGTCATGAAAGCCTATTACAAGAAGGAGGCGGAGACAAAGGAAATCTTTGAAGGGGACTGGCTCCGCACAGGCGATATCGGGCATTTCGACAAGGACGGATTCCTTGTGATCACTGACCGCAAAAAGGACTTGATTGTCACCGCCGGAGGGAAGAATATTGCGCCCCAGCCCATTGAAAATATCCTCAAGACCAATCCTTTAATCTCCAACGCCGTTGTCATTGGTGACCGCCGAAGGTTTATCTCGGCCCTGATCGTCCCGAACTTTGAAAAGCTGGAGGAATACGCCAGGGGCAGCCAGATTTCCTTTTTGAGCCGGTCGGCCCTTGTCCAGAACGAACAAATCATCCATTTTGTCCTCTCAGAGATCGAGAGAACGACGCCTAATCTGGCCTCTTATGAAAAAATTAAAAGAATTTCCCTCCTGGACCGGGACTTCGAGATCGATAAAGGAGAAATGACGCCGACACTGAAAGTCAAAAGAAATATTATCGAGCAGAAGTATAAAAATTTGATTGACGCCATGTACCTGGATGATTTGGGTGAGCCTCGATAAAAAGAGGGGGAATTTCGCTTTCAAGCCTTAAGGTTTGGCCGTTTTTTCCAATTTTTCGGACTCTTCGTCTTTCTTTTCCCAGTAGAGGATTCTCCCGCAGTTCTCACAGAGGATGAGCGTATTCGTGCCGAAAAGCTCGTCCACGACCTGAGGACGGATGCGCATATGGCACATGGAACAGAAATCGTCAGGGACCGGAGAAAGGGCAACGCCTCCCTTTTTCGTGGAGATCTTCAGGTAGAGATTGATCTGGTCTCGAGGAATCCTGGGAACCAGCTCGTTTTTTTCTTGGAGTAGACATTCCCTATTCTCTTCCAGCTCCTTTTTGTTTTGGGCGATGGCCGCTTTTTCTTTCTGTAACTTCTGCTCTTCCTCACGGTATTTTTGGATGGCTTCTTTGATCTCTTTCTCGATGTCATCGGCCTGGATCATCTCGTTGATGATCTCTTCTTCCAGGGCATCGATCTTCTGCTGAGTTTCGTCGATTTCTTTCAGGAGAGCCGCATATTCTTTGTTTGTTTTAATGGCCGACTGCTGGCGTTTATACTTTGTGATCTGGGTCCGTAAGTCTTTCACCTGGACTTCCAAATCTCTCCTTTTTTTCTGATTGGCAGCCAATTTTTCTTTGGCCTCGAGGACAATTTGAGTGCTGGACTTGATTTTCCGGTCAATTTCTTCTATCTGGGAAGGGATTTGTTCGAGAAGTAAAGAGATGTGATTTATTTGAGAATCAACACATTGGAGGTGGATTAATTTGTCGAATTCAATATCCACATTATTGCCTCAACACGATATGGGCCTACCAGGATTCGAACCTGGGACCTGCCGGTTATGAGCCGGTGGCTCTACCGCTGAGCTATAGGCCCTCGTAAAGTTTCTTATAACAAATATTCCCCCCCAAGTCAAACCTCTGCCGACGTCCCAAACTTGCCGATAGAAATTCAATTGGGGCCTGGAGAGTTCCTGTGTGTTCGAAGACCTAGGGGGAAGGGTGGGTTTGGTCGAGAATACACAGGAACTCTCCAAGGCCACTCATAGAGCGAGGCTTATGTTCCCTGATTCACACGAGGGTCCGATCATGGTTTTGCAGAATGCCGTCCCCTTCATGACCCTATGGAAATCCGCGATGTTTACGGGAGGTCGATTTTAGGATTGGGAGAGTGCGAATAAGGAAAGAAGGTCGTTAATTCCCATTGGTAAAGGAGCGAAGTTTCTTGCTCCGACTGGGATGTTTCAATTTTCTCAAAGCCTTGGCCTCAATCTGCCGGATTCGTTCACGCGTGACCTTGAACTGTTGTCCGACCTCTTCAAGGGTGTGTTCGTTTCCGTCTCCCAAGCCGAATCTCATCTTTAAAACTTTAGATTCTCTTTCAGTGAGAGATTTGAGGGCCTCTTCAATCTGGTCTCTCAAATTGATGTGGATGACCGTATCCGGGGGAGAAGGCAGGATTTTGTCCTCGATAAAATCCTTCAGATGGCTGTCTTCCTCTTCGCCGATCGGTGTTTCCAGTGAGATGGGCTCTTGGGCGATTTTAATGATTTTTCGGACTTTGTTTACGGGCATGTCCATCTTTTTGCCGATTTCTTCACAGGTGGGTTCCCGTCCGATTTCCTGGACCAGACTTCTGGAGATACGGATTAGCTTATTGATGGTCTCGATCATATGCACGGGGATCCGGATCGTCCTGGCCTGATCGGCGATGGCGCGGGTGATGGCCTGCCGGATCCACCATGTGGCGTACGTGGAGAATTTGTACCCCCTGCGGTATTCGAATTTATCTACGGCCTTCATCAGACCCATGTTTCCTTCCTGGATCAGGTCGAGAAACTGAAGGCCGCGGTTGCTGTATTTCTTGGCGATGGAGACAACCAGCCTGAGGTTGGCCGCCACCAGCTCTTTCTTGGCCTGGTTGCTGATTTTCCTCCCTGTCGTAATCGAACGGATGATTTTTCTGAGATTCTGGGAGTCCAGCCCGACTTCCCGCTGGTGGTTTCGGAGGTGGCGGTTGACCTCTTTCAATTTTTGTTTCATCGCTTCGATTTCTTTTTTCTTGCGGATTTTATTCAAGCTCAGGCTCAGATCTTCCTTTTTCTCTTCCAGGTCGTTGACGATTCTCAGTTTTTCTCTGAGGACACCGATGATTTTTTCCCGCTGGCTCGAACGCAAATTGAGCTCACGGATCAGGTTGCTCATTTCAACGATAATCCGGCTGCGGGCGAGAATGTAGGATTTGGTGTTCGGAATTTTATCCAGTTTGTGGCTGAGGTCCTTGATTTTCTTAATTTTAGCCAGGATTTGCTTCCGTTTTTCTTCGAGTTTCCCTTCGGCAATGTCGTCTTCACTGACATCGAACGTTTCCTGGATGATCGCGGGATCAATCTTGAGCTTGCCCTCCAGGGAAAGGACTTCATTCAAAACCAGACGGGTTTTGGAGAGGGCTTTGATGATGGACTTTTCACCGCGCTCAATTTCTCTGGCGATGGCAATTTCCCCTTCACGGGTCAGCAGAGAGATGTTCCCCATCTCCCGCAAATAGAGCTTGACAGGATCGGTCGTCCTTTCCAGCCCCTGCAGAGAGAGCAGTTCGCTTTTTCGCCTTCGTGGAATAATTTCCTTTTGCTTGGTGTCAAGGATTTTAATTCCATAGTCATCGATGGAACTCATGAAGTCGTTGAAATTTTCTTCCGACTCCATGTCGTCATGAAAGGTTTTGTCGATATCTTCAAAGAGGAGGTAACCCTGCTTTCTCCCCTTGGAGATGAGTTCACTGATCTCATCTTTTTGGTATTTATTTTCAGAAAACATCTAAACTCCTTGATAAATTTATCCCCTTGTTATAACTTCCGTTTTACTCTTTATGTTTCATCCGGACTGTTCTATCAGGGAGAATTTGCATGGTTAAATCCCGTTTCTGGCGCTGAAGCGACCGGACTTTCTCCTCGTCTCCCTTTTTTTCAAGGCGGGCGATTTCTACCTGGAGCTCTTTTATCCGGTTTTCTTTGGTCCATATCCGCAGAGCGCGGAGGCAGTCCCGCGCCTCACTCACGGTCGGTGTTTTCCCCTTCTCAATAAGCGCCTGCGCCAGAAACATCGATAAAGCGGATCCGATATCCTGTTTCAATTCCTGAAAGACCAGATCCTTTTCCTTTTTTTGCTGTTCTATCATTATCTTAAAAATCGCTTCACTTTTCAAGCCCCGGAAATCCTCCTCTTCCATTTCGGCAAAAATGGAGGGCCTCAGGTCTTTCTTTTCGAAAAGGATTTGAAGAAGTCTTTTCTCAGCGGGAAGCAGAAATTCCCTTATTTCGGTTTGCATCTCTGCCGGTTTTTTCTGAGTCAGGCTGCGGAGAAGCGCTTCATCGACAGAAAGATATTCACTGGTCTTCTTCAGGTATTCGCTGCGGAGGACAGAGTCGGAGATATTTTCCAGCTCTTTCAGGATATCCTTGAGAACCTTTGTTTTGACTTCCGGAATGTCCATATGTTTCCCTTGAACGGCGGTGTCGATGAGAAACTTGAGGCCGGAGACGCTTTTTTTCATCAAGCTGGAATAGGCCTCCCGGCCGTGTTTTTGGAGAAATCCATCGGGATCGAGATTTTTGGGCAAAATGAGAACCTGAGTCTGAATTCCATTTTCAAAACAGAGAGAAATCGCGCGCTGCGCGGCGGCTCTGCCGGCGGAATCGCCGTCGTAGTTAATAATTATTCTGGGAGCGAAGCGCTGGGCTAGAGAGGCCTGCTGAGAGGTCAGGCTTGTCCCCAGAGAAGCCGCGCAATTTTTCACTCCGGCCTGGTAAAGTGCGGTAAAATCTGTGTACCCTTCCACAAGAATCATTTCTCCGGCATTCCGGACGGCCTCTTTAGTGAAGTTCAAACCGTAAAGGAGCTGTCCTTTGAAGTAGACGGGAGTCTCGGGAGAGTTCAGGTATTTGGGCTCGGCATTGAAAAGCGTCCGGCCGCCGAAGCCGACGACTTTTCCGGCCAGGCTGAAAATAGGGAAAATCACTCTCCCCCTGAAACGGTCGTAGACTTCTTCCTTTTTTTTCCCGGGGATGACCAGTCCGGCTTTTTCGAGAAGCCTTGAAGCCACACCTTTTTCCGTAAAATAAGAGAGCAGGAAATTCCAGGAATTTAACGCATAGCCCAGCTTAAACTCCTGTATTGTGCTCTCGGAAATATTCCTTTTTTTGAGATAATCCAGGGCGGCCTTGCCCTCATTGGTGGTGTAGAGGTTCTTCTTGAAAAAGGCCAGGGCGGATTCGTTTATTTTTAACAGTTGTTCTTCCTGCTTGAGAGCGGTCGGAGAGATTATTTTTTCCTGGGGAAGAGGGATGTGATACTTCTGAGCGAGAAATTTCAGGGCTTCAGGGAAGCTGAGGTTTTCCTTCTCCATGACCAGGGTAAAAACATCCCCCCCCATACCGCAGCCAAAGCAGTGAAAAAGCTGTTTTTCCTCGTCCACCGTAAAGGACGGCGTCTTTTCGGTGTGGAAAGGACACAGACCAACCTGTTTTTTTCCTCGCAGTCTGAGCGTCGTGTATTGAGAGGCAATTTCGGCTATACTGGCCGCCTGCCTTATTTTTTCAGTTATTTCCATTAATATTCATCTGTTTGATACAAAACGATTTATGTAAATATAGGGTTGAATCTCCCAATTGTCAAGATGAAAAAAAATGAAAAAAATAGGCAAAAGGAAGGCAAGGAGAGCGCGCTAAAGATGATTGATCAGGCTGGCCATATAACCGGCGCCAAAACCGTTGTCGATGTTGACCACAGCCACACCTCCTGGACAGGAGTTGAGCATGGCCAGCAAGGCGGCCAGTCCCTTGAAGCTTGCCCCATAACCGATGCTTGTAGGCACGGCAATGACCGGAACCGATACCAAACCGGACACGACGCTCGGGAGAGCGCCTTCCATTCCGGCCACGACTATGACGACCCGAGCCCCTTGGATTTTCTCATATTCACCGAGCAGACGGTGGAGGCCGGCCACGCCCACATCGTATATTCTATCCACGTCATTTCCCAGAACAGAGCAGGTGATATGGGCCTCTTCAGCCACAGGGATATCGGATGTCCCGGCAGTGAGGATGACAATTTTGCCCTTTCCCTTTTTAGCCTCCTTTTGTTCTAAATACACGGCCTTCGCCTGGGCGTTGTAGCCGACCCGGGGGAGTTTTCTCTTTATTTTCTGATAAGTTTGGGCTTCCACCCGCGTGATGAGGAGATTGCTCCCTTTGTTGATAATCTCCTGAGCGATTTTCAGTATCTGTTCATCCGTTTTTCCCAGCCCATAGACAATTTCTGGGAAGCCCCTTCTCAATTCTCTGTGGTGGTCAATTTTGGCAAAATTCAGGTCCTGATAAGGGTAATCTTTCAGCTTCCGGAGGGCCCTTTCCGGCGAGAGCTTTCCCTGCTGAACTTTTCTCAGGACATCTTCCATTAGAGCTTTCACGGGCGAATTCTATCACAAACTGTTAAGGGACAGAAAGAAAATATTAATTTGATGTCAGAAACAAAAGAGGTTATACTTGGTTTCATTCGATACGGCCGAATTCCTGCATAAAAATGGTTGAAATGAAAACACTGAAAAGAGAGATCTCTCTCTCCGGAGTCGGCGTTCATACCGGCCGGGATGTCCGCCTGATTTTAAAGCCTTCGACGTCCGGATCACTTATTTTTCGAAGGGTGGACCTAGGCGGCATGGAACTGTGCCCTGATCCTCGACATATCGAAGCCAAAAACAGCACTGTCCTGACTGGAGAAAAATTCCGGATTCAAACGGTCGAGCACTTAATGGCCGCCCTCTATGCGTTCGGAATTGACAGCCTTGTCGTAGAGCTGGACAGAGATGAAGTTCCCTTTCTGGATGGAAGCGCGGTTCCTTTTGCCCGGGCGTTTCTTCAAGCAGGAGTGAAAAGCCTCCATCTGAAGAAAAAATGCATGAAAATTCTTAAGCCTTTTACCCTTCGCGATAAAGACGCTTCTTTTTCTTTTTCGCCGGATTCCTGTTTGAGGCTCTCTTACCGCATTGATTACTTCCATCCCGCCGTCCGAAAGCAGGAGGTCAGCCTGGAGATGAACGCAGAGATTTTCCTCCGGGAGATTGCTCCGGCCAGGACATTCGGATTTTTAAGAGACGTGGACGCTCTCCGGCGCCAGGGCTTAGCCCTGGGAGCTTCCTTGGACAATACGATTGCCCTCGATGAGAAAAAAGTGGTCAACGGACCGTTACGCTTTCCCGATGAGTTTGTCCGCCATAAATTGCTGGACCTTTTAGGCGATCTGGCCCTCCTGGGATTCCCCTTAATCGGACATTTTAAAGGAGATAGGGCCGGTCACTACCTTCATTTGAAAGCCGTTAGATTTCTCCTGGACAATCCTGAATTCTGGACTTATCAGTAAAAAATTAGTAAAATGGGAAATTAATAAATTCGCAGGAGACTCAAGGTGAAAGAAGAAAGAGCAAAAAAGGATGAATACCAAAAGGCCCTTTCCATCTATTCGGATGCCATGAAGGAATTTCGCAAAGGCAAGTTTGACAGGGTCTCTGAAATTTTGAGAAATTTTTTAGAGAAGCATACGGCGGAGAAGGAGCTCGTGGACCGGGCCCGTATCTATCTGGCCATAAGCGAACAGCGGGCCAAGACGGAAAAGGATGTCGTTCCTTTGAAAACGCTTGATGATTATTACCAGTATGGTGTCTATAAAATGAACGGCGGCGACCTTGAGGAAGCCCTGAAACTCTTTGAAAAAGCCGAAAAGATGAATCCGGATGAGCCAAAGATTATCTACCTGATGGCTGATCTTTTGTGTCAGAAGGGTCAGCATGAAGCTTCTCTGGAGTATCTGAAGAAGGCCATTCAAATGGATAAATTTTTTAAGATACTCGCTCAGAACGAGACAGATTTTGAACCACTCTGGGAGGACAAGAGGTTTAAACTCATCACCCGGATGATATGAGGAAAGACTTGCTGTCACTAATCCTGGCTTCGGGAAGGCAAGCCGGATTTAAATCGGAAAAAAACAAATTCCTTCACCCCATCTTAGGAAAATCCATGTTCCAGCAGGTCGCGGAGACTGTTCTCTCCATGAAACCGGAAAGGCTTTATGTCCTTCTGGACCGGAAGGAAGACGTGGAAGAAGCGAGGAAAAGCGTTCGCTTTTCCCGTGTGGATTTCATCCAGCCGCAGTCCCAGGGGATGAAGGCCATTTTATCTCACTGGGCCAGAAAAACTTTAATCAGGGAGAAGGAAAAAGACCTCCTGGTCGTCAGCGGGGATATGCCTCTGATTCAACCTCCCGCGCTCAAAGCGCTGTGGTCCTTTCACCGGAATAACGGAAATGCATTGACTCTAATGGAGACAGAGAGTCGGCCGGGATGTGTCCGTATTGTGCGTCTTGAAAAAGGGAGGATTAAAGTCATTCCGGAAAGACAGACACCCTCTCAAACCGGGAATTCGAGAGAGGTTTCCCCGAACCTCTGCATCATCCGAGTCCGGGATCTTCTCCAGATTTTACCGGGAATTTCGGGTCTGAGCAAAGAAGATGAATCCTGGCTCGCGGCCATAGCCAGAGTTCTGGCCGGAAATCGGAAAAAAATGGATGTCTTCAGCCCGCCATCTCTCCAGGATGTTTTTCAGATTAACAACAGACTTGATCTGGCCAGAGCCGCCGCCGTTCTCAGAGACAGGAAAATCCGGCAGCTTGCCCGGAGCGGAGTGACAGTCTATGATCCGTCTTCGGTTTGGATAGACCTGGATGTCCGGATAGGAAAGGACACGGTCCTCTATCCTTCGGTTATTCTTGAAGGAAAGACAGTGATCGGGAAGCAGTGCTGGATCTATCCGGGCGCCCATCTCACTAATACCAGGGTTGGCAATAGAGTCAAAATCTTGAGTTTCACAGTGATCGATGGAGCGACAATCGAAGACAATGTTCAGGTTGGCCCTTTTGCCCGCATCCGGCCCAAAACCATCCTTCGCTCAGGCTCCAAGGTAGGCAACTTTGTCGAGATGAAGACCACGGATTTCGGCAGGCGCTCTAAGGCCGGCCATCTGACCTATCTCGGGGACTGTGAGATTCAGGAAGACGTCAATATAGGCGCAGGCACTATTACCTGCAATTATGATGGAGTTAAAAAGCACAAGACTTTGGTCGAATCCAAAGCATTTATCGGATCAGGGACGGAACTGGTGGCCCCGCTTAAAGTCGGCAGAGGCGCCTATGTCGGGGCTGGCTCGACCATTACCAAGGATGTTTCTCCCTGGTCTCTGGCTGTCAACCGCGGAAGGCAGATCGAGAAAACAGGTTGGGCTCGGAGAAGAAAGAAAAAATAATAAGAAGGATCATATGTGCGGAATCATTGGCTATCTGGGGACAAAGAATGTCGTCTCTATGCTCGTCGAAGGACTGAAGAAATTGGAATATCGGGGATACGATTCGGCAGGAATTGCCGTTGTCGACCAAGGCAAAGTTCAGATCAGGAGAGTTAAAGGAAAAATAAAGTCGCTGGAAGAGCGTCTTCAGGAGCGGCCTTTAAGCGGAAGCTACGGTCTTGGGCACACCCGATGGGCCACCCATGGCCGGCCGAGCGAGGAAAATGCCCATCCGCATCAGGACTGCACAGGCTCGCTGGTGATTGTCCACAACGGAATCATTGAAAATTACCTGGCTTTAAAACAAAAACTGAGGGACGAAGGCCACACCTATCGCACAGAAACCGACACAGAGGTCATCGCTCACCTCATCGAGAAATATTTTCAGGGTTCCCTCGAGGAGGCCGTGCGGAGGGCCATCCAGGAACTTGAAGGCGCGTTTGCCATTGCCTGCATTTCGACCGGAGACCTGGATAAGATCGTGGCGGCCAAAGTCGGGCCGCCGATTGTGATCGGTCTGGGCGAGAATGAATATTTTGTCTCATCCGATATCAATCCCATCCTGGCACACACCCAAAAAGTGGTTTTTCTGGATGATGGAGAAATGGCCGTCTGCAAGACCTCGGGGGTGGAGTTCTTTGACTTTAAGGGAAACTCCATCGAGAAAAAAGCAGAAATCTTGAGCTGGAGCTCCCTCATGGTTGAGAAGAAAGGATTCAAGCATTTTATGCTCAAGGAAATATATGAACAGCCGCAGGTTGTTCGCGACACTCTCACGGGGAGAACTTCCCTGGATTCAGGCCAGGCCTTACTGGAGGAGATCGGCATTGCCCCTTCGGTGCTGAAAAAAGCCGGGAAAGCTGTGGTCATTGCCTGCGGGACATCCTATCATGCCGGCCTGGTGGGCAAATATTTCCTGGAGTTTTTGGCTCAGATTCCCGTGGACGTGGAATATGCTTCTGAATTTCGCTACCGGAATTTCATTCTCGATAAGGACACTCTGACTATAGTCATTTCCCAGTCCGGAGAGACGGCGGACACGCTGGCTGCCCTGCGCGTGGTGAAGAAGAAAGGCCTGGCCGTGCTGGCCATCACCAATGCCGTCAGCTCGTCCATAGCCCGCGAGGCCGATGGCGTCCTGTACACACACGCGGGTCCTGAAATCGGCGTGGCGGCCACCAAGACCTTTGCCGCTCAGTTGACAGCCCTGGCTCTGGTGGCTCTCTATCTGGCCCAGCAAAAAGGGAAGATCGATCCGGCCACAAGCCTTTCTTTTGTTCAGGAGCTTCAGCGGATTCCATACAAAATGGAGAAGATTCTCAGCCAGACAAATACTCTGGAACAGGTCGCCATGAATTTTGTTTCCTTTTCCCATTTCCTGTATCTCGGACGCTGGGTCAACTTCCCAGTGGCCTTGGAGGGCGCATTGAAGCTCAAAGAGATTTCCTACATCCATGCGGAGGGATATCCGGGCGGAGAGATGAAGCACGGGCCCATTGCGCTGATCGATGAGAAAATGCCGACCATGGCGGTCGTCCCCAAGGACCGGGTTTATGAAAAGATGCTGAGCAACATTTCCGAGATCAAAGCCCGCCTCGGATATGTTCTGGCGGTGGCCTTTGAGGACGATAGAGAGATTGCCCATCATGTCGATGTGGTCATCCCTATTCCCTCCATCCACCCGCTTTTTACGCCTTTCTTGACGGTCCTTCCGCTGCAGCTCTTTGCGTATTTTATTGCGGCCAAAAGAGGAGCGGATGTGGACCAGCCTCGGAATCTGGCCAAGAGTGTGACCGTCGAATAAAAAAGAGATACTCAGACATCCTCGCCGCCCGGCAAAGCCGGGTTCCCTCCAGAAGCGCCTCGGGAAGGCTAAACCTTCAATGGTCGCTTCAGCCCTTCCGGAGATCTCCTTTTTTACCCACTCAGAATAGAAAAGATTCAGAATTTTATTTTGATCATGAGGCGGGCCTGGCGGGGCTGCTGACGTCCCCAGATGGACCCAAAGATGGGCACATTTTCCCGGACATAGGAAATGGGCTTCTGGCTGTTAAGAACATTAAAAATGTCGAGCCTTACCGAGAAGAAAGCGTTTTTGATAAAGGATAACTCTGGAATCCTAAAAGATTTTTCCAGAGAGATATCCAGATACGTGTGGGCGGAGGTCTTCCGCGAGCCTCGTCCTTCAGGGAAGGAGTAATAGCCGCCGAAAAATGGGACATAGCCTCTTTTTTCCCAGTAATATCCGGATATGTACTCAAAAGCAGCGGAGAGAATGATTCCAAAGGGTGCGACTAAAATCGAATTCAGCTTGAAATTGTGGTCAAGAGAGTAGGGCAGCTTTCCATACCAGCCTTCATCGCCGATGTCTCGGCCGCCGAGTCCTCCCAGCCAGTAGTCCGCCCATGCTTTGATGTCTTCCAGTCCCGGCCAGGGAGGAACAAAGATATGATTTCCAAAAAGACCCAGATAATTGGTGCTCCCTTCTTCAGAGGACCAAGAGCCGTATTCGGTCTGTCCGGGATTCGTTCCTTTGGCCGATGCATGGGAGTAAGAAGCGTTCAAAAAAAAGTTCTTCCCGATTTTTCCATTGAGCTCGAGTTCGAATCCTGAATAATTCCGTCTTTTATATTCGAAATTGTCGTAAAGGAATTTGTATTTTGTATTCAGGTCAAAAACGGCCAGAATTTCGAGAAGGTTTTTGGCTTCGGAATGGATGTAGCGGGCTTTCAGCACCCAGTTCGCGGCAAGCCTTCGATCAAATTCGATGAGCGTGCGGGTCAGAAAATTGGGTTTGATGTCTTCGGCGACTTCATACCGCACGGACGGCGGCTCGTTGGCGAACTCCCAGTTCGAGGGATCGTGCAGTTCGCTTTCGGAGGGATTCTGGGGCCCATTCCATGTATAGTTGCGGAAGGTCAGGCCGGCTCCTGGATTGAAGAAGCCCATGGGCATTGTGGTGATCAAATCGGAAAATTTACCCCAGGCGAGCTTAAGGACATTCGCGCCGTCTTTGGTCAGGTCAATGGTGAGAGAAAAGCGCGGGGAAAGAAAGTCCCTCAAATTCCAGGACCAGAGCTTCTCTCCTTTATCGTCTGTGCAGAGCTGCGTCTGGCTGCGCACCCCCAGCATCAGAGTGAACCGATCCCAGATAATTTTATCCTTGACATAAACACCGATCCCCGAAGCGGTATTTTTAAAGTTAAAAGCCCCGTATTCATAGAAAAAAGTGGGTGTTATCTGGCCCTCTTTCCAGGAGCCGAAATAGTATTTGGTCCCGGCATCGAATCCATTTCCCGGGAAGATGTCTTCCTCTTTTCCGGTGAAATCAACCCTGAAATTGGAGGAGAATTGATAGAGTTCAAATCCCAGGTTGAGCTCATGGTGGCCCAGGGTCTGCGTATCCAGGTATTTGGTGAATTTGAAGCTGAAATCCAGCCTTTTCTCTATATCCGTCACAAGGCCGTAAGAGTTGTGGAAATTCTGGGCGAGGTCCTCGATGTAGTACATAGCGGGCCCGAGGTCTTCATCCTGAGGCTTTTTCAGGGAGTCTCTATGCACCTGGCCCAGTCCGGCTTCGATGAACATCGAAGGATTGAGGATTCCTTTGTAATTGGCCCGGAAAAAGAAATCTGTGTAACTTTTTTGCTCGTACAAGTCCGGGATTCCCGTGCCTCCTTTCTGCCGGAAGGACTTGTTGTAGCTGGTAGTTAACGAGAGCGTGTGGCGGCTGCCGGGGGAATAGGTCAACTTGGCAAAAATGTTGTTGTTGCGGGTGGTTTTCTCCCCTCCAGGGATAAACAAATAATCGACAAAGCCGTCTGTGGTCTGTTCGGTATCGGAATAGAAATTTTCTGAGATAAAAAACCAGAGTTTATCTTTGACGATGGGTCCCCCCAGGTTAAAATACCAATTGGAATTGGAGAAATATTCCGGTTCGCTGACCACGGAAAGCTGCGGCTCCCTGGCGGCCTGGAATGACTTGTCTGTAAATACAAGGGAGAATTCGCCTCTGAGTTCATTGCTTCCGCTTTTGGTGACCATGTTGATGATGCCGCCGAAGGCGGATCCGAATTCCGGACTGAAGGCGTCTGAAATGATCTGGATTTCATCCACGGAGTCGAAGTTGAGCCGCATTCCCGAGCTTCTCAGACGGACGCCGCTGATGGCCAGGCCGTCCACCACCCAGGTGTTGCCTTCTTCTCCTTCCCCCCGGAAACTCGGCTGGCCTTCAATGGAGGTGCCGTATCGGGTGTTGACCCGAACGCCCGAGACTCCGGGCGTGAATTTCACCACGTCGACAATCGTCCGGTTCTGGGCCGGAATTTTTTCCAGGTCTTCTGAACTGAGGTGATAAGAAGTGTCGGTGGAGGTCTTATCGATCAGCGGTGTTTCCGCCTTAACCACAACCTCCTTCTCGATTTTCGATGGGATAATGGTCACGGTGAGACTGGTGACCATTCCCAAATGGACCTGAACATTTTCCTGGATGACTGTATTGAAGCCCTGAAGCTTGAAGGTCAGGGTGTAATTGCCGACCGGAAGAAGGGGAAAATAAAAATCCCCGTTTCTGGAGGAAAATGTGGAACGGACGCCCTGAAGGGAAGGGCTTGCGGCCGTCACCTCCACGCCGGGCAGCTCGACCGCGCTTTCATCCAGGACTTTGCCTTTGATTTCGCCGGTCTCAATGGACCAGGCGGGTGTCCAGATGAAAAGAATAATTCCCAGGAATAGGAGGATGACTGAGGTTTTCATTTATTTCTTGGGTCCTTTCTTTTCGCTTTGCGCGGCATCTGTTTCTTCCCATATTTTTGTATGAATTTTTCCGTGAGAATTCGAGCTTCCGTATCTGTAAACTGATGGGGAGGGGTCTTCATAAAATAGGCGGAAGGGCCGACCAGCACTCCGGCCTGATGGTGGTTGAGAGCCAGCTTGATGCAGCGGACAGCGTCGATGACGACTCCCGCGGAATTCGGAGAGTCCTCCACTGAGAGCCGGCATTCCAGAGTCGTCGGGACATTGCCGAAATGGCGGCTTTCAATGCGGAGGAAGCAGATTTTATTGTCTTTTTGCCAGGGGACATAATCGCTCGGTCCGATATGAATGTTCTCCGGAGCGATTCCCAAACCTCGGGCTTTAATCTGAGAGGTTACGGCGTTGGTCTTGGATATTTTTTTGGAATGGAGACGTTCCCTTTCCAGCATGTTGAGAAAATCTGTGTTGCCTCCGGTGTTGAGCTGGTAAGTTCTGTCAATCGGCATCCCCCGGTCCAGATAGAGGTTGACGAGGGTCCGGTGGAGAATGGTCGCGCCGACCTGAGATTTAATGTCATCGCCGATGAGGGGGAGGTTCTTTCTTTCAAACCGCCTCTGCCAGTATCTTTCGCTGGCAATAAAGACAGGAATGCAGTTGATGAAGGCACAGCCGGCTGTCAGAACCTGTTCCACATACCACTTGGTGGCTTCCTCACTGCCCACAGGCAGATAATTGATGACCACATCCGTTCTGGTTTCTTTCAGAATGGAAATGATATCTGCCGTTGAGCCGGGCGCTTTCTGGATCACCTGGCTGAGGTATTTTCCCAGGCCGTCATGCGTCATACCGCGGTAGACTTTGACATTGAGAAAGGGCACGGCGGCGAATTTGGTCGTGTTGTTGGGAGGAGTGAAAATTGCTTCGCTGAGGTCCTTACCGACTTTATTTTTGTCGATATCAAAGGCCGCCGTAAATTCGATGTCGCGAATGTGACAGCCGCCCAGACTGACATGCATCACGCCCGGGATAAAGTCAGACTCCCTGGCATTCTTGTAGAATTCGATCCCCTGGATGAGAGAGGATGCGCAATTGCCAACACCGATAATCGCAACTCTGATTCTGTCCACAGCCTAACCCTCCTTTTTGGAATGTTCCTGTTTTTCTGCTTTTTTCACGCAGAGAATGCGCTGGAAGGCAGTCATGTTGGAGAAGAGGACAATGAGCGAAAGGACAATGCCCATGGATATTGGAAAAATATTGAACACCGAACCCACAAGGGAACCCAGAATTAAGAGAACCAGTCGTTCAGCGCGCTGCATGATCCCAATTTGGCATTCAAATCCCAATCCTTCGGCGCGGGCCCGGGTGTAGCTGACCATTAACGAACCAAAGAAGGCGAGGATGGACAGCCACATGATCCACTGAGGTCGAAAATACAGGGCCAGGCCCATGAAGATAAAAAATTCTGAGTACCTGTCAAGGCTTGAATCCAGAATGGCCCCGTAGGCGCTTTTTCTTTCTGTCTTCAGGGCCACTTTACCGTCTAGGCCGTCAAAAAGTCCGCAGATCAGGATGAGAATTCCCGCCCAGAGAGGCCGCCTGATATAAAAAAACAGACCGGCTCCTATTCCGGCGGCCATACCCAGAGTGCTTAAGGAGTTGGGGGTGAATTTGAGCCGGATAAAGAGGTCCGCCCCTTTATCGGTAATACCTTGGGCCAGGATTATCCAGTTTTTAGGTATAAAGCGGAATGTTTCTCCCTTTGAACTATTCATCTTTAGATGGCATTGAATCTCTTTCAACTCAATCTAGAAAAATTAATCTAAATCTTATCTGAAATCAAGTCTGTCAGTCGATCTTGATTTTTTTCTTCGTTTCTGTCTTTTTAACTTCTTTTTTCTCCAAAGCGACAATCCGGCTGTCAATGAGGGCTCGGAGGGCAAGAAGTGCTTCTTTCTTGGCCCTGAGCAGGTGTTCATAGGCGGGGCTGGCAAGGCAAAACGAGAAGAGTTCCTCAGGGATGGTGATTCTGATTTCCTTGGTTTTTTCTTCAGCCACGGTCTCCCTTCCTTTCCGCACTTATTGTGCGAAGGTTATGTTCAGTCTTTCCCCTTCGAATTTTGCTCCTTGAATTGAACAATTGAGCAAAATCCGGGGCAAGAGAATGTTCCTTTTAAAATGTCCGACCTGAACCAGCAATTCTTCTCCCTTCTGGGCGAGGTCAAGGTTTTCCTTGTCGACAAAGGGCAGCTTCAGCGAAAGGATGTAGCGGCGGTCTTCCTTTTTGATATGCATTGGATTTTGTGAGAAAAAGAGCTGGGTGGGATCTTTTTCTCCATAGATCTCCTTTCCGATTTTTTCAAGCAGGGGAATACCGACAATCTCCTGATGAAAGAGATTCAGTGAAAAAATGGGCAGCGGGGAAAAGCACTCCTCAATCAAATGACGATAGTTTTCCTGAATGGCTTTCCATTGATGAAAATAAGGATCTTGGATTTCCCGGGGCAGTAATCGGTTGACGATGATGAGGTCGACGGAAAAGCCGAAAAGGTTGAAAAAAGTGTAGGCGCGTTGGGTTTCTTTGATGACCATCTTCTCCGGATTAATGATCATGCGGATGGAAGTTTTTTGAGAATCCTCGAGGATTTCCTTCATTTCTGCCAGCTGCAAGGTGATCTTTTTCATGGTTTCAAAGAGGCTGTCCTGCGGAAAAGGGAAGGGAAGAATGCGACTGGCCACCGGCCGGACGGCCCTGGCGGCGGTCCTGTGAATGGGGAAAATATGCTTCAGGTACCAGCCGGTTATCTCCGGAGCGCTGAGCAGCCGGAGAGTGTCTCCGGTGGGAGCACAGTCTACAATAATGACATCATATTCACCGGTTTTTTTATAGTTGCGGATCTCCATCAGGCTGAAAAGTTCCTCCATGCCGGGGAAGACAGAAAGCTCTTCCGCTTCAACGGAATCGATTCCCTGGGAGGCGAAAAATTCAGACAGATAGGCCTTGATTTCTCCCCATTTCTTCTCGACTTCCTCGAGTGCGTTCACCTCCCGGCCGTAGAGATTGGCGGCAATCTTTTTCGGAGTGTTGGAGAGTGGAACTTCGAGAGAGTCGGACAGGCTGTGGGCGGCATCGGTGGAAATAACGAGAGTCTTGTGGCCTTTTTTGGCGGAGAGTAGGGCGGTGGCCGCAGAGAGCGTTGTTTTCCCAACGCCGCCTTTCCCTGTAAAAAGTATGAGCCGCATGCGATTAATTTTTATTTATTTTTAGATGCGTGAATAGCGTAGCACATAAACTTTTTTTCTTCAAATGAACGGCATTTTCCGGTAGCATCTCCATTTCTGTGATGCAGGCGATCGTCAAGGGAAGGTGGCACGACGGAGGGGGAGGAGCCGTGACAGGACCCTATTCCAAATCTGAGTCATCACCGAAACGGCGGTGCTTCCGCATTTTCCTAGATTCGATAGAACATGAAGACGAGGTCTGGCCGGGGGGATTCTACAATCCGGATAAGCGTTGAATGACTGTATCCAGTTCTTCTCGCAGAATTCGGGAGAGGATGACAGGCACTTCAGAAACCTCCTTGGCCGGAAGTTTTTCTTTCCGGTCGAATCTGTGCGTGACCAGAATCCGGCCGGAGGAGTAATCCTTGAGTTCAATCTCCATGGAGAGCCGGGCAAACCAGGACTCCCGGGCATCCACTTCTTCGATAATAAAAATCTTGGATTTAAAAACAAGGTCCGGATTTTCTTCGGATAGTACGAGGGTCACTTTTTTGAATATTTTATTCCTGGAAAAGAAATCATAAATGGAATTTCTGATGAGCCTGGCCGGTTTTTCAGCCCAGAAGTTATAGGAGTAATAATTGAGCTCAAAGGGCGATATCCTGTAGATGATCCGGAAATCATCATAGAAATTGTCCACCGCGACAGGTTCGATAAAGAGGATTTTATCGATCGTCGGGAGGGCCAGGTTTGTGTTTCCGGGGATGTGGAGTTGATAATATTTTCTGGAAACGGAGGTGATGCACCCCCCCAGGAAAAGGAGTATCCAAAATACAATTGCCAGTTTTTTCATTTCTTTTTTTCCTTTCGGCTCCTGATAAAAAGGGTGGGGTCCTCCATCAGCTCTCTGGAAAATTTCGATAGATTGTCGATGGCGACAGCCAGATTTTCCAATGTGTTTTTCAACTGCTCCTGCTGGAGGAGGAGAACATTTTCCATCTTTTTCAAGCTGGACGAGGCGATTTCGATAAAGGCATCGAGATTTTTGATGACTTCACCCATTTCCTCGTCCGAAAATCTTTTCGTCAGGCTGTTCAGAGCCTCTCCAGAGCCGGCTTCCAGCTTTCCGGTCAATTGCCGGAGATTTTCCATCACCTGGCGGAGCTTCTCCGTGACCTCGCCGAATTCCAGCGAGGCCTTTTCGATATAGGTGATAGAATTTTCCAGGTTTTCCCTTTTTTTCCCGAGGACGCTGGAAATGACTTCCGATGTTTTTTCGGCATTTTCAAGGAAGAGAGAGATTCTTTGTTGATTTTTGGGGTCAAGAAGTCTGTTGATGCTCTGGACGGCGGAGTCGATGTTGGAGACAATGTCTTCGGCCTTTTCGCCCAGGCCTCTACCTGTGCGGATCTCCCCTTGCGGCGAAAGATTCTCTGAGTCGTTTTTCCCGCCGGACAGCTCCACAAATTTCTGACCGGTGATTCCCGTGTAGATCAGAGTGGCTGTCATGTCCTTTTTCACGGGAAACAGCCTCTTCACCTTGATATAAACGAGGATGGAGTTCAGGTCCTTGGGATTGACTGTAATCTGACTGACACTGCCGATTTCCACTCCCTGATATTTGACAGGGGACCCATTATACAGTCCATTGACAGAGATCCCCTTGAAATTGATGAAATACGTTTCGCCTTCTTCCTTCAGCGTGGGAAGGAGAAAGAGACCGAGAAGAATGATCATCAACACCAAAGAGACTGCCAGAAAAATTCCCAATCTAATTTTTTGCTCTTTGGTCACCATGATTCCCTCTCTTCAGGAAGAACGTCTGGATATAAGGATCTTCCGTGGAGTCGAGGAGGCTTTGCTCCCCGTTGAACAGGATTCTTCCATTATTTAAAATAATCACCCGATCGGCGATTTTTTCAATGGATCGCAATTCATGGGTTATCACAACGAGGGTCATGCCCCATCGGGACTTCAGATCCAGCAGCAGGTCATCCAGGCTGGATGAGGTGATCGGGTCGAGGCCTGAGGACGGTTCGTCGCAGATGATGATCTGAGGGTCCAGGACCATCGCCCGGGCCAGGGCCGCTCTTTTTCTCATGCCTCCGGAAAGTTCAGAAGGATATTTTTCGCTGCATTCTCTGAGACCGACCTGGGACAGCTTGGAAAGGACAATCGAGGCTTCAATCTCTTTCGGAAGTCCCGGAAAGTGAATCCTTATGGGCAGGGCCACATTTTCGTAGAGGCTCAGTGAATTGATCAAAGCGCCGCCCTGATAGAGGACGCCGATTTCCCTGTAGAGAGATTGCAGGCTTTTTTCAGAATGAAAATCCACCTTTACGCCGGAGAGATACATTTCACCTGACAACGGAGGAAGCAGTCCGATCAGAGTTCTGAAGAGCGTTGTCTTTCCGGAACCGCTTTCACCGACAATAACGGTGATTTTGCCTTTGGCAATGAAAAAATTCAGATCTTCAAGGATCACGGAATCGCCGTAGCCGACGACAAGATTTTTGGCTGCAATCACTTCCATCGCTTTAATCGCCTTAATAAATGACAAAAGCAAAGAGGCAATCCAGGATGATGATCAGGGATATGGAAAGGACGACAGACTCCGTCGTGGCCACTCCCACATCTTCCGCGCCCCTCTGAACAAAAAATCCTTTGAAGCCGCTGCTGATGACCACGGCCCACCCGAAGACCATGGTCTTTCCTATCCCGATGAAGAAATCCCCCAGGGAGATGACGCTGAGCGCTTCCTGGATAAAACTCGCCGGGGGAATTCCCAATGAGAATTTGGCGACAAGGATTCCCCCGAATATGCCGACAATATCGGCCAGAACCACAAGCAGCGGAACGGCCAGTGAAATGGCGATCAACCGGGGGACCATGAGAAATTTCTCGGGAATGATCCCCATGGTCTTCAACGCATCAACTTCTTCCATCACTTTCATTGTTGAGATTTCAGCGGCGATGGAAGCCCCGATCTTCCCCGCCAGGATGATGCCGGTCATAAGGGGAACAAGCTCTTTCACCATGCCGATGCCGATGAAGTCAGCCAGGTAGATATTCGCCCCAAAGAGCTTGAGCTGGGCGGCCGAAGTCAATGAAATGGTAATTCCCACCAGGAAGGAAATCATACAGACAATGGGATACGACCTGTAGCCCATGAAAAAAAACTGATGGAGAATGTCTCCAGGGTAGGTTCCTCTGCGTTTTCCAATGTACTGGAAGGTATGGAAAATTTCATCCGCTAAAAGAGAGAAAAATTTTTTCATTTCTTCGGACGTCTTTAAGAACTTGTCGGCAAGGACCTCCAGTTTTCCCGGAGAGAGCGGGCGGGCAGGCACCTGGATGTCCGCGGTGCGGTCCGAGCTGAACCGGGCCAGAGCTTTTTCCAGATCATCCGGAATGTTCTGAAAGACGACATCTTCATGCTGGATTTGGATGTAGTTTAGAAAAGCGACACCCGAGGAATCGAATTCCTTGACGTTTTTAAAATCCATGGCGATCCGAGAGCCTTTTTTTTCTTGCCGGAGGAGTTTCAACAGAGGAGCTAAATTCTCAAGAGAGAGTTTTTCAGGGAGGACGAAGGTTTTTTTATTCACGGACATGAATTCCTGCGCTCCTGCGGACGTTTTTCCTCCGGATCTGTTTTTGGGTTCGCCGTTATTATAATCCCCGGAGGGATTCTTTTCAATTTGCCGCTCCTCACCGTTCACATCTCCAAAGCCGCGCCCGTTCCTGAAAACGCTGAGAGGGCCTGGAATTTCGCCTTTTTCTTTTCCATTCCTGTCAGCATCAAAGCGATAGCTGCAGCCCTGACAAAAAGAAAGGAAATAAAAATCGCGATCAGAGTGGGAAAAAGAAAGTGAAGGCTGCTCATTCGAACCACCTCCGGCCGTTATTTTAGGATGGCCGCCTTGATTAAATTGGTTGTCCCCGGCTCACCGACAGGATAACCGGCTGTGATGACTACCTTTTGTCCCGGTTGGACATAGCCGGATTTGAAGGCTGCAGCCAGAGCCTTTTTCACCATTTCATCGGTATTTTTCATGCTTTTGCTCAGGATCGGAATGACACCCCAGATAAGAGCCAGTTGTCGGAAGGTTTTTTCCAGGGGGGTCGGTGCCAGAATGAGATGACGGGGGCGGCATTTGGCCACAAGGCGAGCGGTACTTCCTGATTGGGTAAAAGTGATGATCAGTGAGGCCTGGATGTTACCGGCCAGATTGCAGGCGGCACAGCTGATGGCTTCGGGAATAGATTTCACACCTTTTTGTTCTGTGCGCGGCATCCATATTTCAAAGGGGAAAATGGCTTCTGCGTCTTCAGCGATTCTTTTCATGGTAGCCACGGCCTCGACCGGATATTTTCCGATCGCTGTCTCTTCGGAAAGCATGACAGCGTCCGTGCCATCCAGCACGGCGTTGGCCACATCCGTCACTTCGGCTCTTGTCGGCCGGGGATTATCCACCATGGAACGAAGCATCTGAGTGGCGGTAATGACTGGTTTGCCGGCCAGGTTTGACTTATGGATCAGTGACTTCTGGACCGAGGGAACATTCTCAAGAGGTGTTTCAACACCGAGATCTCCCCGTGCGATCATTATCCCGTCTATGACCCGGATAATCTCGTTGATATGGACCAGAGCTTCATGCTTTTCAATCTTGGCAATCAAGGGAATAAAAGAGCCGGCTTTTTTCATTATACGCTTCGCCTGAAGCACATCTTCGGCCGTTCTGACAAATGAAAGGGCAATATAATCGACCTCCCTGTTAAGGCCGAAGGCGAGGTCTTTCTTGTCCTTTTCTGTTAAACAGGGCGCCGTTAAAGACCGGGAAGGAAGATTGATTCCTTTCTTGGAGCTGAGCGGACCGCCGATGACCACCCGGCACTTGATGTCCCGGCCGTCGGTCTCAAGGACTTTGAGTTCCAGCATGCCGTCGCTCAAGAGAAGAGTATCGCCGGGGCGAACATTTTTGGGGAGAAGGGGATAACTGACGGAAACCTCCTTCTTGGTTCCACGGACTTTTCTCGCTGTCAAAGTAAACAGGTCTCCGGACTCAAGCCGGATTGTTCCGTCTTCGATCTTTCCGATCCGGATCTTGGGACCGGCCACGTCCAGGAGAATGGAGATGGGTGTGTTCAGACGGGAGGAAGTTTTCCGGAGAGAAGCGATGATACGGGAATGCTCCGCAAGTGTCCCGTGGGAGAGGTTCAATCGGGCCACATTCATGCCCGCCTGAATAAGCTGCTCCAGCATCTTTGGGGACTGAGAGGCCGGCCCGATGGTACAGACAATTTTTGTTCTCAGCACAGCCTCCTCCTCTCAGGCCACGAGGATCAACCTCAGGTCCATGACGTTTGTGTAGGTGGGGCCGGTAATGACCAGATCGTCCAAGCGCTTAAAGAAGTGATAGGAATCATTATCCCGAAGATAGCTTTCCGGATTCATGCCGGACCGGACGGCCCGTTCGACTGTCGTTCCATCGGCCACGGCGCCCGCCGCATCGGTCGGACCGTCTATCCCGTCCGTTCCCGCACTCAGGATCAGCCCGTTTTCCAGGCCGTTGATTGCGGTGGCCGCGGCCAGGGCAAATTCCTGGTTGCGCCCGCCGAGCCCCTGGCCTCGAATAGTGATCGTTGTCTCCCCTCCGGATATGACACAGGCAGGCTTTGGGACAGGATGGCCGGTTCGGGCGATTTCCCGGGCAACGGCGGCATGGACTCCGGCCACTTCTCTGGTCTCCCCACCGATGAGGGAAGAGAGTATCAGTGTGTGATATCCCAGCCGTTCCGCTTTTTGTCCGGCCGCCTCGATGGCTGTGATGTTGTTTCCTATGATGATATTCTGCGTGCGGGCAAAGACAGGATCGCCCGGTTTCGGCGTCTCCTCTATTTTCCCCGCGACACCTTTTTTTATATGTGCGAGGGCAGCGGATGGAATTTTATGGGAAATTCCGTATTTTTCCAGAATCTGCAAGCCGTCGCTGAAAGTCGTGCGGTCCGGCACAGTCGGCCCTGAAGCGATATTTTCGAGATCATCGCCGATGACATCGGAGAGGATCAGGGAAATGAGTGAGGAAGGGAAAGCCATTTGAGACAGGCGCCCGCCCGTGACCCGCGAAATATGCTTTCTGATGGCGTTGATTTCCGGAATGGCGGCTCCGCAGTCGAGAAGCTGCCGGGTCACCTGCTGTATGTCTTCCAGCGTCAGCCCTTCGGCGGGACAGGGCATCAGGGCAGAGCCTCCACCTGAGAGCAGACAGATCACCAGGTCTTTTTCGCCGGTCTGATTGAGAAGCTCGAGGATTTCCCGCATGCCGCGCAGTCCCGCTTCGTCCGGCACAGGGTGGCCGGCCTCGAAAGTCCGGATAGTCTTTAAGGGAAGAGTATGTCCATACTTCACATTGATGACACCGTCTTTCAAACGACTGCCCAGTATTTCTTCGACGGGCTGCGCCATGGCCGCAGCCGCCTTGCCCGCGCCGATGACATAGGCAGCGTTATAGGCAGCAAGGTCATAAGTTTTCTCTCCGGCCCACAGCTTTTTCTTTACGAGCCGGAGATGCTTTTTTACGGCGTGAACGGGATTGACCGCCTCGACTCCGGCCTGAAAAATGGCCAGGGCGTCTTTCTTTAGTTTAGCCAGGCTCATTGTTTCACAAAATGTCTGTATTAATTTATTATGGATAGAAGAATCCTCTGACAGGATTCCTTTCCTGGATTTATAGCACAGGATTCAAGCGATGTCAAAAAGACGGCGCGCGGACGAGAAGATGCACACATCGAGCCCCATTCACTTGACTACGGATTTACACTTAAAGTACTATACGGCATGTTTCAGGGAATGGAAAGAGCGGAAAATGTTCAGCGCAGCCGGCGATTTGCTTATTGTCTCTGTATCAATTAGCTCCCTTTAGGAGGGCTCTATATGTCAGAGCGTCCTTCCGGTCTCTTGGGATTCTTCTTTTTGGCCTACTTTACGTTTGGCATGATCACGAACATCCTGGGCGTGATCATTCCTGAAGTCATCCGACAATATCAATTGAGCCTGTTTGCTGCCGGCTTCCTGGCGTTCAGCTTCTTCATCGCCTACGGCCTCTTTTCCATTCCCACCGGCCTGATCATGGACCGTTTCGGGGCCAAGCCGCTCATTTTGGCCGGAGTGATCCTGATGGGTTTGGGCTGTCTGGTTGTGGCATGGGCCCGGGACTACCCATTGATGCTGGCCATGATATTTACAGTCGGGGTGGGTGTGACCATCCTGCAGACCGCCGGCAACCCGCTGATCCAGCATCTGGACCGCCCGGAGAATTATCATCGCAATCTGACCCTGACCATCGGGTTCTGCGGTATTGGCGCTTTCCTCGGGCCATTCGTGCTGGCCTTCATCCGGGGGACGGGCCGAAGCTGGCAGAGCCTCTACATCTTATTTGCAGTGCTTTGCCTGGCGCTGCTGGCGCCGCTGGCCTTTTCGCGCTTTCCGTCCACGGTAACTGCGGCCGGCGACCGGATCCGCGTGGACCAACTGGGCAAAATTCTGAAGAATCCCCTTGTTCGGGTCTACGCCCTGGGCGTCTTTTTCTATGTCGGGGCAGAGGTCGGAACCGCATCCTGGATCGTCAAGTTTTTTGAGCGCGTCCATGGGCTGACCGCGGACATCGTCAATCTCGAGGCCACCGGCCTCTTCCGTAAAGTCTTGCCCACCCTGCCGGCGCTGATCGTGGCCCTGTTCTGGGGGCTGCAGGGCACAGGCCGCCTTGTGAGCGGCGCGGTTCTCAACCGGTTCGGCAGCCGGAGGATCCTGCGGCTCTATTCATTCATGGCGGTGGTTTGCCTGCTGGCCGCCAACTTCGGGTCCAGAAGTTTGACCGCTGTTGGATTTGCCGCCTGCGGATTCTTCACCTCTGTCCTCATCACATTGATGATGAGCGGGACAATCAACAGTTTCACAGAAAACCACGGCACGATCTCCGGACTTCTCTGCACCGCCATCATGGGCGGGGCTCTGATTCCGCCAGTGGTGGGATGGGTTGGGGACAATTACGGTATGCACGCGGCAATGCTGGTGCCCGCCGTGTGTTTTATGTATGTCTTCGGACTGGCGATATTCGGCCGCGCCAGGTACGAATAAGGAGTATCCATGCCAAAAAATTCAGCAATGCAGAAATTAACCCTTGGGATCGATATCGGAGGCACCAAGATCGCGGGCGGCCTTGTGACCCGAAAAGGGCGTCTGACGCGGTCGCTGGTCGTGCCGACGCTGGCCGAAAAAGGCCGGACAACCAGCCTGGCGCAGGTCTTTAAATTGATCGAGCGCCTGATCCGTCTGGCGCGCGGAAAGCAAAATCTCCGCGGCATCGGAATCTGCTCCCCCGGCCCGCTGAATCCCGCAACCGGTGTGGTGATCAACCCCCCGAATCTGCCCGGGTGGCACAACGTGCCGCTCGCCCGGCTGGTCCAGAAGAGGTTCGGCCTGCCGGTTATGGTGGAGAAAGACGCCAATGGGGCCGGTCTGGCGGAAACGCTCATCGGAGCGGCTGTGGGCTGCAGGAACGTGTTCTATGTGACCGTCAGCACCGGCATCGGAACGGGCATCATCATCGACAGGAAGATTTACCATGGGAAGAACGGCGTGGCCGGGGAGGGCGGACATGTTCTGATTGACTACCACAGTCCTTTCCTCTGCGGCTGCGGCACGCGGGGGTGCATTGAGGCGCTGGCCTCCGGACCCGGCATGGCGCGCCGCGCGCGAATTCTCCTGGAGCAGGAGCCCGGAACTCCGAGCCTGCTGCGGACTCTGACGCGCGGGGACCTGAGCCGGATCACTCCAAAGATGATTGCCGACGCGGCGCTCCGCCGCGATCGAGTGGCTCGGTTGATCCTTGACGAGACGGGATTTTACCTGGGCGTGTGGCTCGGGGGAATCGTGTCACTCCTGGATCCTGAAGCGATCGTAATCGGAGGCGGAGTCGCACAGATCGGGAAACCTCTGTTCGACAGGATCCGCAGGACGATTCCGCAATATACCATCCATCGCCCCTTCATTGCGGCGCTTCCCATCCGGCCCGCGAAGCTCCAGAAGAACGTGGGCGTTTACGGCGCCGCCAGCCTGTTTTTTCCTCTGACGGAGTGAGCCGGCCAGGAACACAGCCGCCCTTTGAAATTCTGACATACATTCCATTCATCCCTCTCGTATATCCAACGGATGTTCCTGAAATCCCCGGAGTCTTTGAAGTCGAATTCGAAGCGATAGACCTCCTGAAAGCGGTCAAGAGTGAATATCCCCGAATGTCATCGTAGGATTGTCACTGAACAGAAGATGTTTTTATTGAAGAAATAGTTTTTTATGTTAGAATTTAAAAAAATGCCGGGGTGGCGGAATTGGCAGACGCAATGGACTTAAAATCCTCCAGGAAGAAAATGTGAGTTTACTCCGTTAAGCTCAACATTGCCAGCAACTTACTGAAAAATTAGGTGGTTACGGAAAAATAGGGGAGTATTGCGAGGTTGATGATAATAGCTTGGCTCAGATTGTTCACGACTCTTGAGGAAGTCCTATATATCGATGCCCATATTTTTCATTAATAAAAGGGCATTGTGACTTTTACACATGCCTTTTTTTAAATGGTAATCGAACAGCAGCTTATCTTCCTTGATATAACCGTCAAAATGATAATTGGCAATATTTATTCCTTCGGGGTATTGGCCGCCGGACTTTTCCCATTCTTCGAGGTTTTCCAATTTAGTTAATTCCAGGTCGTGCGTGGCGACAATGCCGTTGGCGTGGCTGCGCATCAACTGTTTCAACAGGGCTATGGAGCCTTTTTGGCGGTCCAGGGCGTTGGTGCCTTTGAGTATCTCATCGATGAGGAAAAACACCGGTTCGCTGCGGGAAATGCCGTCCAGGATCATTTTCAAGCGCTGCAGTTCGGCATAAAAAAGGGATAAATGCTTGTCCAGAGAATCGCTTGTTTTCAAGCTGGTCATGAGTTTTACCGGGGAAATAACCAATCGTTCCGCGCAAACCGGTGCGCCGGCAAAGGCTAAAACCGTGTTGATGCCGACGGCTTTCAGGAATGTACTTTTTCCCGCCATGTTGGGACCGGTAACGATGGCCAGGTTTCCCCCTGGGATGGCCTTCCCATTTTTGCCCAGTTCGATGCTGCTGCACACCCGTTCTTTTTCCGGAATCAACGGGTGTCCCAGGTTTTGGGCGTGCAGGCGGAATGAGTTCTCATGGATTTCCGGCATGGTCCATTGGGGATTGTTGAAATGCAGCGCGGCAAACCCGGACAGGGCTTCGAATTCACCGATCACGTTGAACCATTGGGGAACATGGGCGGCTGTTTGTTTTCGCCATTTTTCAATGTGGTAAACGCAGTGGAGATCCCACAGAAGTATATTGTTGAATAAGCTGTGAAGCATCCCGTTTCGGGCATCGAACCATTCCATCAGCCTGGAAAATCGGCTAATGCACACCGACGCCCTGTGTTTAGCCTTAGATAATCGATCTTTCAGTTGAATGAGTCTTTCGCTGTTGAAGTTTTCGGTCTCGATTTCTCCGATGATACGGGAATACGCTTTTAAGATTTTTCGGCTTCGGGACGTCAGGCTGTATAAATACGCAAGCTGTTTCGAGAATTTTTTATTGATTGCATACTGGCTCAAGGCAAAGGAGAGAAAGACGACCAGGGGAATTTTAAAAATGATTGAAACCGCGGCACAGATGGTGAGCATGGGCCACACAAACATGAAAACCAGCAGCCATTTTTTGCCCAGGATGAGGAAGGGTTCATGGAGGAATTTGAGTAGGGAATCGAGTTTCTGGGAGGAGTCGTCTATAAACATGCCGTAGCTGGCGACGTTTTGACGAAGGTCGATTTTTTGAGACAGTTCTGCCACGGCCTCTTGTCGTTTCTTTATTTCCTCCGGCTCGGCCTTGGACTGCAACCAACCTGCCAGGTGGCGCCGGCCGATTGCAGTGACGGACCGGTTCACGTAATGGAATAAACCCTTTTCACCGAAGATATCCAGGCCGGGCGTATAATAATGGTCGGAATTCTGGAATTCTTCCCCAGTGTGGGCGGCCTCGGGGAACTCGTGGCAAAGGAATTTAATTTCGTTTTTGTTAATGGTTTTCAGGGCGTTAAGGTGCCTGGCCTTACGGATAATGGATTCGTGTATCACGGCCGTTGTGATGAAAAGTACCAGAGCCAGGCCGACGATGCCCCAGGAAATAGCCGGACTGGCGGTAAAAACGTGGCATAAGGCAAGGAGAGCGCCGAGTACCAGGCTCAGTTTCAGGATTCCCAGGGCAGTGCCCTGTTTTTTTAGTTTTTTCAGAAGGACGTCCAGAGTTTTGATTCTATGGTTATAAACGGATTCGGGGGGATAAGAATCCGGTTTTTGGCTGAGCCCGCTCGCGGACGCTTTGTTGCCTCGGTGCTTCCTTCTAAACATCGTGCCGAAGCATAATCAGAAATCCGGGACAGGTCAAGGACGCTGTTCGTTTTGCCCTGAATCTCCTTTGGGTTTCGGCGTCGTGATTGACGCCTTCGATATTCTTGACCATAGGATTTGACCCTGGCCACGTTTTATATGATAATTACAAAAAAGAGGAGATCAAATGTCCTTCACAGCCGTTTTTCAAAAAGTCAAACACGGCTATATCGCTTTTATCGAAGAGTTACCAGGTGCCAATACTCAGGGGGCGACATTAAAAGAGGCCCGCCAAAACCTCAAAGAAGCGATTCGCCTCGTTTTAGAAGCTAATAAAAAGCTTGCTGAAGAAGAAATCAGCGGAAAAAAGGTTATTCGAGAAAAAATCGAACTCTCGATTTAATGAAAAGAAGGAAACTCCTCAGGCATCTTGAGTAGTATGGTTGTGCATTGCTTAGAGAAGGCGCCAATCACAGCGTTTATGTTAAAAGAAAAAAGAACAAGGTCTCGACGGTTCCCCGTCATAAGGAAATCAATGATAATTTGGCGAGAAAAATCTGCTAGGATTTGGAAATAAAGCTCCCGTGAGTTTTTCGCCGGGGTGGCGGAATTGGTAGACGCAAGGGACTTAAAATCCCTCGGTTGGCAACAACCGTGCCGGTTCAAGTCCGGCCCTCGGCATTTCCTTTTGTATCAAATGCCAGTGTCATCTCCTGTTTTCACAGTCTGATGGAGAGGCCGGGATCTGCGCAAAGGGAGCGAATAAACCAAGGCCCGAACCAATTCGTTTTTTCGCTTGACAACAGGAACCTTATTTTATATCTTCGAAGACAAATTTAAATATATTTCAGGGAGGATAATCTCAATGGTAAAAAATCCAGGGTGTATCAAACTTCTTCTTTGGATTGGCATTGTCCTGTTTTTTCTCTGGTTTCTCACATTTACCTTCGCACCTCAAAGTCTGCTTGCTGCCTTAGGCTTCTTTGAAACTCAAGGATTCTTTCTGCGATTGTACGGGATTTTCCCGCTGGGTTGGGCGATTTTATTCCTCTTCGCCTTAAAAGATGTTGAAAAAAATATGGCGATCATCAACGGTGCCATAATTACAGGATTCCTGGTGGTCATTTCTATCGTGGTTTTTCACTTTGTGCAAGCTGCAACAGGTTGGTTCCACTGGGTCAGCGCGGCTGTTTTGTTAGTTTTTAATCTGTTGCTTCTTCTATGTAAACCCAAAGCGGCCAAATAGACCAGTCTCTCGGGAAATCCAGCTCAAGCGCGATCTTTTTTAAAACCTATCGTTTTAGTTTCGGAAAGCGGATTTATTGGTCTACCCAGTTCTCCTGTGATATAAGGGGGGAACGCAGGCAGAGAAGTGGCCTGATACGGAGATGGAGCTGTTCGACCGGATTATTCGATTCTTCGGGGCCGTCGTCTGGGGCCCACACATGGTTTTGCTTCTCCTCGGCGTCGGCTTTTATTTAACTATCAGGCTTCGATTCCTCCAGTTCCGGGGATTCGGCCTTTCCGTCCGGCTGGTGTTGGGTGGAAGAGGCTATGGAGAAAAAAGGGAAGGCATCCGCGGGGATATATCGCCCTTCCAGGCCCTCACCACTTCACTGGCCGCAACCATCGGAAACGGGAACATTGCCGGAGTCTGCACGGCCATTGCCATGGGAGGTCCGGGCGCCGTGTTCTGGATGTGGATGTCCGCCTTTTTCGGCATGGCCACCAAGATTGTCGAGGCGGCACTCGGGCAGAAATTCAAGCAGTTTGCCGCGGACGGAACTGTCCTGGGCGGGCCGATGTATTATATCCGCAATGGCCTCGGCCTGTCGTGGCTCGCCGCAATTTTTGCATTTTTCATGGGCAGTAAAGCCCTGTTTGGGACAACTTTAATCCAGTCCAACTCCATCTCTCTGGCCCTCAAAACCCAGGTCGGAATCGAACCCTGGATTACAGGAGCCGGCCTGGCGCTGCTCGTCTGGCTTGTCATTATCGGCGGCATCAAGTCCATCGCCCGCGTGACGGTCTTTTTGAGCCCCTTCATGGTCCTTGTCTATATCGGAGGAGCGCTGGTCACGGTGTTGGCCTTTGCCTCGCAGATTCCTCAGGCATTCTCCCTCATCTTTGTCGGGGCTTTCAAACCATCGGCCGTGGGCGGGGGAGTAGTCGGCGCGACCGTTGCCGGTGCCATCCGCTACGGATTGGCCAGAGGAGCGTATTCCAATGAGGCGGGCACAGGGACAGCCGCCGTGTTTCACGCGGCGGCCAAAACAGGGGAACCGGCGCGCCAGGGGATGATTGCCTCCCTGGATGTTTTTATCGATACGATCGTGGTCTGCACGCTGACCGCTCTCGCCGTGCTTGTGACCGGCGCCTGGACCGAGGGGACGAGCACCCAGATGGCTGTGAACGCCTTCAACGCGGCCATGCCTGCAGCCGGAGGGCTGATTGTGGCCGTCTCTTCATTTCTTTTCGGATATTCGACTCTTGTCGCGAATCCCTACTATGGAGAAATTTCCTTCTGCTATCTCATTGGCGAAAAAACAAGGACTCCCTTCCGCTGGCTGTATTGCCTGATGATATTCGTCGGGTCCGCGCTGGGAGCGGAGACCGCGTGGTCGGTGGGCGATGTGTTCAACGGCATGATGGCCTTTTGCAATCTCATCGGCCTTATAGGGCTCTCGAACATTGCCGTTCGCACGGTCAATGAGTATATCGCCAGACAGAGACGCGGGCCGGGCGCCTGAGGCTATTACGGATGCAATAAATAAGGTTATAATCTTTGATCGGCGCTGTGGCCGCCCTCAGTCCCCGAACCCCGGGGAACCAGTCCCGTCGGTTCCCCCCATCGGATAAGCCGATAGGCCCCCCCTCCGCTACGGGGGCTTAAGGGCGGCCACAGCGCCTTATATATTCTGTCACGTCATTTATTGCATTCGTATTAGGAAGCAGCTTATTGTAATAGTGTATTCCTTAAAGAGATGAAGTAAAATATCTCTCTCTTTGCCGGATTTTCAAAGGAGTGAACCGGATATGGACATGATTCTCTTTGAAGACAGAATCAAATATGATCCCTGGGTGAAGCTGGCGCTTGGGATTCCTTTTGTTCTGCTCGTGGTCCTGGGGATTTTATTTGCCATCGATGCCTATTACTCGGATATCTTTCCCCGAGAGCCTGGAAAGGAGTCCGGCCTGGCGGCCGTCGTCTTTGCCGCTTCGATTGTCCTGGTTCTGGCCGTCTACTGGTTTTTTCTGCCGCGTAAGATTTCCGTTTTTCAGAAAGGGATCAAGATAACGTTCGGGGCTTTTTCCTGGAATATTCCATTTGAGACGCTCCGATCGGTGCGGGCGGCCAGAGGAATCATTGTCTGGTATGGATACAGCTGTATCACTTCGTACGGAAGCCAGATAGAAATTCTCCGAAAAAAAAGAATGAAGATCAGAGTCTCTCCGAACCGGCGCGATCAATTTTTGGAACACGCAGACAGAGCATTTGCGGAGTGGAAGCGGACGCACGGAATCATTTAAAATCCGGAAAAAAGGCCCGGACAAAGAACAAGAGGTTCCCAGAGAACTCGTCCTCTTGAAGCTGACCGGAAGGGCTGATATGATGGTTCGTCGAAATCCCGAGGATGAATAAGCCGAATATTTTCGAAACGGGCGCCCGACAAGAATCCCGGCTGAAGGCCCGTTCCTCTCTTTCGCCGGAGCAGTTGAAAATCGTGGAGATGCCCGCGGACCGGCACTGTATGATCCTTGGGCCGGCGGGCTCCGGAAAAACACAGACATTCCTTCACCGGGGGGCTTATCTTGCCGGAACGTCCGGCGCTCTTCCCAGCCGATACCGGCTGTTTGTCTTCAATGAGATGGCCGGTGAGTCGATTAAGTCCGGCATCCGTCTTCTGGGACTTCCGGAAGAGTCCGTGACCACAATTGACCACTGGTGCCGGTTATTCTATGAAGAGCACATATCCAGAAATCTGCCCAGAATCTATGTGAATTTGCGGCTCGACTACCCGATAATCCGTTCAGAGGTTTTGCAGGCGCTCGAAGACAGAGAAGACCTCCGGAACATTCTGGAATTCGCCCTTGTCGATGACGGGCAGGATTTAAGCCCGGATGTCTTCGAGATTCTCCAGCGGGCAGCCAAACATCTGACCGTGTTTGCCGACTTCCAGCAGAAACTCATCGAAAATAAAACTTCAGAGACTTTTCTTCTGGAAACGCTCAAGCGGAAAATGAGAAAAGACAGGCTTTCTGGAATCTACAGGAATGCTCCGCCCGTGGCCCAACTGGCCTCCTATTTTTTATCGGAGGAGGACAGTCGCCGTAAATTTCTGGCACAAATCGCGGTCCCGGGTCAAGAGAAAAAGATGCCTCTGTTCTATGTGGCTCCGTCCGAGGAGGCGGAGCTGGACCAGTTAGCCGCCACCGTGCACATGAGGCAGTCCCTGAATGAGAATGTCGGCATTGTCGTTTCCTCCAACCGCCTCCTCCATGAATTTGCGAAAGACCTGAAGGAGAGGGGAGTGGAAATTGAGAAGGTGATAGAGAGCGATGCCCAGAATGTGCTCCACGGACCGTACGATTTAGAGAATGATATCCCCAAGATAATGACCTACCAGACAGCCAAAGGGCTGACCTTTGACAGCGTTTTCCTGCCGCGGCTGACCGAGAGTTCGTTTTCTCCGGTCAAGGGAGAAGCGCGGGAGCGGATGCTTTTTGTGGGGGTCACGCGGGCAAGGCAATGGGTTCACCTGAGCACGGTCAGGGGCAGTGAATGTGCGGAAATCGGCCGTCTTAAAGCGGCGGAAGCCGACGGCCATCTGGTCATCATTTAACGGTTACTGGATATTCTCCCTCAATCTGTCGAAAAACTTTCGGGCTTCTTCGAAGTCTCTGGCCTTGATGATGTGTTTCAAGAATTCAAGCCGGCGGGTCACCTGTTCCACCTGGGGCAGAGAGTGGGGATTGAAGAGAATCTCGGAAAGCAGGCCATCGTCTTCAGCCAGCAGTCCTTTGGCAATCGCCATTTGCTTCTTGAAAGTCGTTCCGGGGACCGGTTTCTGATCCAGACAGGCGGCAAAAGCGAGAGAGAAAACAAAGGGGAGCGTCAGGGAATAGGCAGTCATCCGGTCATGCTCCGCAAATGTGGCGATGTGGATTTTAAGTCCGAAAGATTGGAAAAAAGGTTGAAAGAAGGCCGTGCCCTCCGGATGAGATTCCCTGATGAGGATGACGTTTTCATCCCGGAGAGATTCGACATTGGCAAAGGTGGGGCCGAACATGGGATGGGCGGAAAAGAATTTGAAAGGACAGGCCTGATAGTAATCCGCAATCCGGCCTTTGACCGAGGCCAGGTCGCAGAGCAGACAGTCCCCGGGTAAAAATCGGGCCACGGATTTGAAAGCCTGGACGGTGTTCGGGAGGCTGACGGCGTTGACCAGAATCCCTGGGGAAAGATGGAGGATTTCTTTTTTGGCCCGGATGACGCCGAGGTTTTTAACGCGTTTCGTTTTTCTTTTATCGATGTCGTATATAAAAACATCATGCCGTTTGGCCAGCTCCACGGCGATCCAGGAGCCCATATGACCGAATCCCAGCACAACGATTTTCATTGGATTTTTTCCTCTGTGTAGCAGCCGAGAAATTTATACGTCAGAGACTGTTGTTTCACCCTCTCCAGGGTTTCCTTCACAACCGGTTCCCTGTCAGAGCCCTGGAAGTCCGTAAAAAAGGCATAATGAATGTCCTTCCCCACGATGGGAACTGACTCGATACGCGTCAGGTTAATCCCTGCTTCCGTAAAGATTTTGAGGACATGGAAGAGCGCTCCCACTTTATGGGGAGCAGAGAAAACGAGCGAGCACTTGTTTCCTTCTTTGGCGGGCTCTTTGCCCAGTATGAGAAATCTTGTCAGGTTCCTCGGATTGTCCTCGATGCCCGCCTTGATGACTTCCAGATGATACAATCCGGCGCAGAGCTCACTGGCGATTGCGGCTGCCGCCCGGGGTCTTTCAATGGCCAGCATTTTGGCCGCCCCGGCCGTGTCGTAATAAGGCCTTCCCTCGAGCTTATTCCGAAGGATGAATGATTTGCACTGGGCCAACGCCTGGGGATGGGAATAAACGGCTTTGATTTCTTTATGATCCGATCCGTGCAAAGTCAGCAGGCAGTGCCTGATTTGGATATTGACTTCTCCGGCGACCGAGAGCGGGGTTTTGATTAGAAGGTCGTTCACCTGGGTCACGGCGCCGCCCAGGGAATTTTCAACCGGCACGATACCGAAGTCGAGAATCCCTTGCTCGACGGAGAGAAAGATCTCTTCGAATTCAGCAAAGGGAATATAAACCTGGTCCGGAAGATACTTTCTGGCCGCCGCTTCGCTGAAAGCGCCGTGCTCTCCCTGAAAGCCGACAAGAAGACGGTTCTCTCCCTGCCGGCGGCGGCTTTCCTCAATAACGTGCACGTAAACAGCATTTAAAAAATTGGGGCTCAGCAGCTCTGTTCTGAGCCGGGCGACTTTCTGCAGAATCTCTTTCTCCCGCAAAGGATCTTCGATTCCGGGTTTCAGCTTTTTTGTCTGAATGGCCAATTCCATTCGTTCATTGAAGAGCTTTAAGATTTTGAAGTCCACTTCATCGATTTTCCGGCGGAGATCATTCAGTTCCATAATATTCCTCCAGTTAATGTTTTTCATGGTTCACCTGTAAAAATTTAAAGAATTATTTTTGAAAAGGAATTCAGTGGTGGAAAGAATATAGTTCGGGCGTTACCGCCCGAAATAGAAATAGAAATAATAGGATGAAAGGCAGAGATTCAGACAAATGAAAGTTCTCTTTTCATTTGTCTCTGGGAGCATGGTCGCATTGTAGGATTTTTCTGATTTAAAGTCAATCCCATTGTCCGGGGAATTTTGACATCTGGCTTTCACTCCTTCTGCAGCGGCCTGAACCATGTGCGCCATAAAAGTGTGATGGCGGCCGCGGCCACAGCCAGCCAGATGAGCGCCTGACGGTGGCGGTGCGCCACCAGGAACATCGGAAAAAGGTACGCCGCCGCGACAGCGGCCATCCCCAGTCCGGTATTCAGGAGAATTCTCCGCGGCCGTTCTGTCGCGGGCAGCGGAGCCGCGCCGGCAATGACGGCCGTTTTTTTAACGGAGCGCCACAAACCGAACGGCCTGACGGTCTGAAAAAATGAAACCAGCACCGTGTCTTTGACGGCGGGAGTCATCAGAGAGACAATGATGCTTACGGCCAGAGAGGCGGCCACGATCGGAGGAAAGGTGACAAACATTGGGGATTCGGGCATGAAAAGGACCAGAATTGAGCCCAGGATTCCGGCCGCTGTTCCGGCCGCATACCCCCAGCCGTTGAGCCGCCACCAATACCAGCGGAGGACATTGGGCATGACCACACCTGCGCCCAGGGCCATCATCATCCAGTTCCAGATCTGATGAATGGAGCGGGCCTGAAAACCGATGAGGATGCCGAAAAGGACAATCCCCACTGTGGCCGCATAGCCCGCTCTGACCAGTTGCCGCTGGCTGGCCTGAGGCCGGAATAAGGCCTGCCAGAAATCACGGACGATATAAGAGGCGCCGCTGTTCACCGTGGAGCTGAACGTGGACATGAACGCGGACAGAAGGCCGGCAATGACCAGGCCGCGAAGGCCGACCGGGAGGAACTTCTGAAGGACCAGGGGCATCACTTTCTTGGGGTCCTGGACATTGGCAATTCCTGACAGGGCCAGGAGCACAAGGCCCATGCACATCGCCCAACGCACGATGAGGAAAAAGCTCCAGGCGGCGCCTGTCCTGGCGGCGTCTCTGGCATTCCGGGCGGCGAGGAAGCGCTGAAAATCATACATCTGGGCCGGCCCGCCGGCATTGAGAAGAAGGCCTTTCAAAACCCAGACCATGACCAGGGCGCCGAATAGCTCATAGGGAGCGTTCTCAGTTCCCGCCAGATTCTCCAGGCGCCAGGAAGGAACAAGAGAAAACCATCCATCGGGCAGGAGGCGGCCGAGAATCTCAGGATTCACAAGCCGGTAGGAGAGGACGGCGATGACAATACTGGCCATGGTTAAAATCACGGTCTGCAGGACATCCGTGACCACTACGCTGTACAGTCCGCCCAGGATCACATAGATGGTTGTGATGCCGATGATGAGCAGGGCGCAAAAAGTCGAGGGGAGATGGAGATATACCGAGACGAACTTTCCGATTCCCTGAAACGCATAGCCGATGAAGCTGGCTTGAGTGAGCACGGCCATCAAGGCATAGGCCGTGCGGGCCGTTCGGCCGCCGCGGTCATCGCCGAACCGTGTCACCATCCATTCCGCTCCGGTCATGACATTGGAGCGGCGCACCCATTTTCCCATATAAGCCAGGAAAAAGGCGCCCATGAGGAATCCCCACATCCAGTGGATCCACATGGATTTCATGCCCAGGATAAAGAGCATGGACACGATCCACATGGTGCCGGTGATATCAAAATTGGAGACCGAGCCGGACATGGCGAGAGCCAGCCAGTGCAGCCGCTTGCCGCCGAGAAAATAGGATTCGAGGTCCCTTGAAGCTTTCTTCTGGTACCAGAATCCGAGCCCCAGGACAACCGCCAGGTAGAGGGTGATAAAGCCGAAGTCAATGATATGCATGGATATGCGTTTATGGATTATCCGAATTCACCGCCTCAAACATGGCGGCCACATTGGCCGGAGGCACATTGGGCAGGATGTTGTGCACCTGCTGGAAAACGAATCCTCCGCCGGGTCGCCAGATCTGAAGCAAATCCCTGACGTGTTTCCTCACGTCCTCGGGCGACCGTTCGGGCAGCATGTGCTGGGTGTCGCATCCGCCGCCCCAGAAGGTGAGGTCCCTGCCGAATTCGGCTTTGAGTTCTCCAGGATCCATACCGCGGGCGGAAATCTGAACGGGATTGATGGCGTCCAGCCCCGCTTCAATGAAGTCGGGCAGGAGCTCGCGAACGCCGCCGCAGCAGTGGAGCATGACCTTGATGCCGGCCAATTTTTTAGCCTGTTCCCACAGGATTTTGTGCCTGGGCTTGAAAAACTCCCTGTACATGGCCGGCGATATCTGGGGGCCGGTCTGCATGCCCAGGTCATCGCCGAAGACAATGATGTCGATGTATTTTCCCGCGGCGCCGAGGAAGCGCTCCAGATTCTCCAGGTGAATCTCCATCAGACGGTCCAGGAAAGCGTGCGCCTTTTTCGGCTCGGCGGCTAGCCGCATGAAGAATTTCTCATTGCCGTAGAGGAACTGTCCGGTCTCCAGCAGGCTGCCGCCGAAAAGTCCAAGAACAGCGCGGTCCGTGGACTCTCTGAGCCGCCGCGCTCCTTCGGCAAGAATTTTGTCTCCATCCGGCCCCTGGACAAGAGAGCCGGGCGGTGGGGCCGCCGCGCACCACATGCATTCGTTCATGGCTTCGGGAATGGCCGTCAGGTCATCCTTTGCGGAGAATGGATAGTAAGTTTGTTCGAAGAAGAACGCACCGTCGGGCATCCGGGCGATCGTCCGGCCGGTTCCGGAGCGGATCACCCATTGTCCTTCCTGCCGCTCCGGAAGCGCCCATGCCGGCATGAGACAGGGCGTCCGGTCAGGAAGAACCCACTCGGCCCAGTCTTCCTCCCGGAGTGCAAAGCCGCGTCCCAGTTCGATGGTGTCGACTCCGAACCGGTCCAGCACATCCGCGTCCACTACGGCCATTTGCTGGACAGGGTCGTAGACGCGCACCGGCCGTTCGGGCAGGCCGAGAAGTGCCCTCAGTTTGGGATAGAGAACAGCCGAGATGCCCGATGAGCGGTGTCCGGAGAAATCGATGGGAATCCGGTCTGGCTCCTGATGGTTAAGAGCGGCGAGTATTCTTTCCCTGGAATTCATCAACTGAGCCTGGAACGATGGAAAATTTTTTATATGGATTTCTTTAATATGTCTTCACCGAACTGCAGAAAATCTTTTCTCTGGACTCTATCATAGTCTTCAAATGGCTGGTTTGTTCTTTGATAGTAATTTTCCAGGACCTTGAAGTCCTCCGCGCTCAGCAGTTTCTTGGTCTGCCGGCCGGGGAATGACTTTTTGAGCAGGGGCGTGGCCTCGCAGATCTGTGCGATCTGGTCAAGGTACGAATTGCCGTAATCTGAACCTCCTGCCCCGCACACGGTAAACACAGTTTTGACTTTTTTCGAGATTGCGGTGAGATTTTTCCGGATATACTCTTCCAGGGGAGGGGCGATTTTTCCATTGTAGATACCGGAGCCGATGACCAGAAATTCGCAAGAGGAAAGGTCGGGATTTTCCCTGGCATCAAAGACATCGGCGATAGCCCCCATTCCTTCGGAGATCCAGACAGCGGCATCTCTGTTGCTGCCATAGCGGGTTCCGTAGAGAACGGCCCATTTGTGTTTGCCCGGATTGGGATAGAATTTAAGCGGATAGGCTCTGGAGGCCAAAAGCACAGCGCCTCCACCGGCCAGAGCGGACTTAAAAAATATCCTTCGATCCATGCGTCCTCCTTTTCATTGAGAATGGATTCGGTCGCTCATTCGCGATTTTCCGAACATCCTCTCTTGTTTATATTCCAGTCCGGATTTCAGGTCAATCGGTATGTCTTCCAAATTCCTTGAATTATTTCAATTTTATTTATTCTCCCGGAGTGGTATCTTATTTTTTTCAGGTGAACGTAATAGAATAATACGATGACGGCGTTTCTGTTTCTATGGGAATGATTGGCCATTCCAAAAAAGGAGGAATTCGTGGAAATTATTGACCTCACCGATGAATACCTGAACCAGTACTTTCTCTGTCTGGAAGACTGGTCGGATGAGATCAAAGAAGCCGGGGATCATAAAGAGCGGTGGTATCACCGGATGAAAGACAAGGGACTGGGCGTGAAACTGGCGCGCGACGGCGGGAAAGTCTGCGGCATGATCCAGTATGTCCCGATCGAGATTTCCTTCGCCGAGGGAAAGGACCTCTATTTTGTCCACTGCATCTGGGTCCACGGTTATAAGAAAAAGGGAGTCGGAAATCAACAGAAAAAGGGGATGGGCAAAGCCCTGCTCCGGGCGGCTGAGGAGGACGTCAGAGCCAGGGGCGCCAAGGGCATGGTGGCCTGGGGAGTGGCGCTGCCTTTTTACATGCGCGCCTCCTGGTTCAAAAAGCAGGGGTATTCCAGAGTGGATAAGAACAGAGTAGCGATTCTCTTATGGAAGCCGTTCACGGACGAGGCTGTGCCGCCGAAGTGGATTCGGGAAAAGAAGAAACCCGGAAGGACGGAAGGCAAAGCGGCTGTTACGGCTTTCGTCAACGGCTGGTGCCCGGCCATGAATATGGTATTTGAGAGGGCCCGGCGGGCTGCCTCGGAATTCGGGGACAGGGTCGAATTTCAGGCGATTGACACTTTCGACCGCGGCACTTTTCTGGAATGGGGCATTGCCGATGGCCTGTTTATCAACGGAAAGCAGGTGAGAACAGGGCCTCCTCCTTCCTATAAAAAAATTCGAAAAAGGATTGCGGGCAGGGTCAAGCAATTAAAGACAAAATAGCCCATGGAAGAGAGAGAAGAGTTCTCTGAGAAGTCCGGGATTTGGAATTTATGACGCTGAGCCAATAGAATAAAAAAAATATGACGGACATTGCTCGAGGGGTCAGGGCGTTCACCATCGGAACGGCCATCAGCCGAATCATGGGCCTTATCCGCGAAGCGGTTTTCGCGTCCCTCTTCGGCGCCGGACGCTCCACCGACGCTTTTAACGCCGCCTTCCGTATTCCCAACCTCCTCCGTGACCTCTTTGCCGAAAACGCACTTTCCTCCGCCTTTGTTCCTGTCCTCACCGCTGAGAAGAGCAGAAGTAAAGAGGCGGAGAACCTCTTTGCTTCCAATATATTGAACACCCTCCTGATTGTGGTGGGCGTCATTACTGCGGCCGGCATTTTTTTATCCCCTTTTCTGGCCAGGGCCATTGCTTTCGGCTTTGGCAGCATCCCTGGAAAAGTGGAGCTCACCGGCCGCCTGACGGCCGTCATCTTTCCTTTTCTGCTTTTTATCGCGCTGGCGGCCTGGGCGATGTCATTTCTCAACACCGAGGGCGAATTTTTCGTCCCTTCAGTTGCCCCGTCTTTTTTTAATTTATTTTCCATTCTCACGCCGATTGCGCTCTTCGCTTATCTGACCGGACGCGGAATCGACCCCATCTACGGGATGGCCCTAGGCGTTGTCGTGGGCGGGCTGCTGCAGTTTTTGATCCAGGTTCCCCGGCTTTTTCGTAAAGGCTTTCACTACAGGCTTTATCTCAGCTTTCGTAATCCTGAATTCCGAAAAATGATGCTGCTCTTTGTTCCGGTCGCCATCGGGCTGTCCGGCTCAAGGATCAACGTCTTTGTCAATACCGTTCTGATTTCCCTCCTTGAAGAGAGGAGCATGACCTGGCTCAATTACGCCTTTCGCATCATGCATCTGCCGCTGGGATTGTTCGGCATCGCCGTGGGAACGGTCGCCCTTCCCACCCTCTCCAGATTCAAAGCCGAGGGAAACCTGGCGGAGATCCGCAAGACGCTTTTCGATTCGCTCAAAATGGTCCTCTTCCTGACCATTCCCGCTTCAGCCATCATCGCCTTTCTGGCCCATCCGGTGACGCGCATTGTCTATGAGAGAGGGAAGTTTACTCCTTTTGATACCTCTCAGACGGCCGGAGCGCTGATTCTCTATATCATCGGCGTCCCCTTTATCTCTGCTCTCCGTAATCTGGCCGCAGTGTTCTATGCGTTCCGTGATGCCCGGACTCCGATGTATGCCAGTTTTGCCTCGATCGGTATAAACATCGCCCTGAACCTGGCTCTCATGCGGCCGGTGGGTTTCCTGGCTTTTCCTCTCTCAGCCACTATTTCGGCAGTGGTGAATATTTTAGTACTCTTTTATTTACTGCCCAGGAAAATCGGTCCATTTGAGGTCCGGCCTCTCGGCAAGTACGTGCTGATCCTGTCCTCAGGGGCTTTGATAGGGGGAGCGGCAGGATGGGGCCTGTCGCAATTCCTGGCCAGAGGTCTGGGCGTTTCTCTCCTCAGTCAATTGGCCGGCGTGGCGCTTTCCGGAGCCGCCGCCTTCACTGTTTTTTACGGAATATGCCTTCTCCTGGGAGTATCGGAAGTCCGGAGCTACATTAAACGGCTTTCCCGAGGCTGACGGGAAGCCGGGCCCTTCTGCAGCGGGCGCATGGGGATAGGACGGCGCTCTTCCCATCGCTTCGATCCCTACAGAAAAAAAGAAGAAGCCCGGGGCAGGCCCTCAAATAACCCGAAGGGCAGAGTTCCACGGGCTTGCCCGTGGGTGAATGAGTAGGCGGCGATATGATAAGATGGGCGAGTGGAAATACGATATTCGGGACACAGCGCCTATCGGACGGAGTATCATATCGTTTGGATACCGAAATATCGCCGCCGCATCCTAAATCCTGGAGTGCGGGGATATATACGAAAACTTTTTCCTAAAGTGATGATAAACTTGCCGGGATGTGAGATAGTGGAATATCACATAAAGAATGATCATATTCACATGGTGATGATCATTCCTCCACGATATGCAGTGGGAGATGTAGTAGGCAAGCTAAAGGAGATGACGGCAAGTGAGTTGAGGAAAAAGTTTTCGTGGTTGGCCAGGGTTTACTGGAAAGAGAATGTGGTATGGTCACCCGGATATTTTGTATCGACCGTAGGCATAGACGAGGGGCGGGTCCTCAAATATCTTAAATGGCAAGAGGCCCAGGATTTAGGTCAAGCGAAGCTTGAATTTTGATAAGTACCACGGCTTTAGCCGTGGGTATCTATAGCAGTTTTGAATTCTGCGAAAACCAGTTTCTATTGTCAGAGAAGAAAATTTGTGTATTCTCTGACGTCATTCTCAATAAAGACAAGGAAGCATTTCCAAATCCGTGATTTCTGGAAGGCTTGAAGTGGACATTGAAGAAGGCCGTGCCTTCAAACCGCATACTCCGGGCCAAAGGATCTTCATTTTTTCAGAATTTTGGAAATGCGGACTATCCGGAAAAATTACTTGACAAAATGAACAATATATCGTATCTTTTTTAGCGGAAACTCAAGATATTGTATAGAATCAATTTTCTTTCTTTCCTCTCCACTAAAATATGAGGAGGGCCGGGAGAGGAAAGCGACGGCGTTCCTGCTCCCATTTTCCACTTGATACGCCTTGGATGAGGCCCTCCACTTCTCCATTCAAATTTTTCTTTTTCAATAGTGACAAAGACATATATGAATGTCAATCGCTTTTATTGGTGATGTCGGCGGTGATTTTTGGGCTTTATTTATCACCCCAAAAGGTGATAGACGACGGATATATTTAAAATTCTCATAGAGAGAGGAGAACTCAGTGGACACACAGAAATTCATCCGTGAGAAAATTGGGCGAATCCAAAAAACCGTGGGGAAGGAAAGAGTCCTATCTGCCCTTTCCGGAGGCGTGGACAGCTCAACCTGCACGGCTCTGGCCTGGAGGGCCATCGGTGATAGGCTCAAGGTTATTTTCATTGATGACGGCCTCATGAGGGAAAAAGAGCCGGAGAGGGTGTCTGAAATCTTTGCCGAATTTGACATAAAAGTCGACATTATCAATGCCCGGAGGGAGTTTTTTGCGGCACTCAAAGGCAAGACTGATCCTGAAAAGAAGCGTAAAGCCTTCCGTCAGACCTTTTATACCGTGTTCGGAAGGGAAATTAAGAAAAGCCGGGCGAAATTCCTGGTCCAGGGGACGATTAAAGCGGATATCATCGAGACCAGGGGCGGCATTAAGACCCAGCACAATATTCTGGAGCAGATCGGAATCGACCCGGAAAAAGGATTCGGATTTAAAGTCATTGAGCCCCTCAAGGATTTGTTCAAAGATGAGGTTCGCCGAGTAGCCAGGAGACTCGGGTTCCCTGCCGAAATCTACAACCGGATGCCCTTCCCAGGGCCGGGGCTGGCCACCCGTATTGTGGGAGAAGTCAATCCCCTGAGAGTGGCGCGGGTGAGGAAAGCGACCCGAATTGTCGAGGAGGAAGTCGCGCGTCTGAAGCCTTTCCAGGCCCTGGCCGTTCTGTTGAGTGACCAGGGGACCGGCGTGGAGAAAGGAAAGAGAAAATTCGGGGATATCGTCATCGTCCGTTCCGTTGAAAGCCGGGATGCCATGACGGCCAGACCCACGAAAATTCCATGGGAGATTCTTGTGAAAATTTCAAAAAGAATAACCCGGGAAATCCCTGAAGTGACCAGGGTGGCCTATGAGATCACGCCCAAGCCGCCGGCAACCATCGAATATATCTAGCTGGAATTATTCATCAATCCTGAATAATTGATATTCCAGGGCCAGAGAGTCGCTTTATCAAGCCGATATCGTTGACAGTCAAGGGATTATTTGCTATTTTCTTGGCTGCGGCGCTATCGTCTAGAGGCCCAGGACAGGTGGTTCTCAGCCATCAGACCGGGGTTCGAATCCCCGTAGCGCTGCCAGCTTATTTCCCAAATTTTCAATGTTTTAGGTCTTCCTGATTTTCAACCGCTGTACTATATTTTCAGCGTAAGACAGCTC
>JBAVVD010000059.1:0-4502 GCA_049697115.1 Candidatus Aminicenantales bacterium | reverse complement strand
CTTCGGTAGGCTTCTTGGTCACAGGCTTCCACGGAAAAGCCCTGAGCCATAGTTTTCCTCTTCTTTTAACGAAACGCGTGATGGTTATTCTTCCCGCTTCGAGCTGACGGGCCGTCAACCAGCACGGCTCGAGGGCTTGAAGGCCATATTCGCCAAAACTCAGCGTGCTTCCTCTCTGAGCCTTTCCCTTCATCCTCCCTCTCTGGCTCTTCCGGTACTTGACTTTCTTTGGCATCAACATGGTTAAATCTCCTCGACCTCGACAGTCTGGGAAGTCATCTTGGGTTTATCCACATCCGCTCTATAGATCCAGACCTTAATCCCAATCTGGCCGTACGTTGTGAACGCTTCAGTGAATCCATAATCGATATCTGCCCGCAGGGTCTGCAGAGGAAGCCGCCCTTTCAAATACCATTCCGAACGGGCAATTTCCACTCCACCCAGCCGTCCGGAACACATGACTTTGATTCCCTTGGCTCCCATTCTCAGGGCCAGGTCCACGGCCTTTCTCATGGCCCGGCGGTAGGCGATTCTCTTTTCGAGCTGCACGGCAATGCCCTCCGCCACCAGGATGGCATTAAGTTCTGGCTTGTCCACTTCACGGATATCGACATATATCTCCTTCTGGGCAATCTGCTCCAGGAAGCCTTTCAAACTCTCAATTTCTTTTCCTCCGCGGCCGATGATAATTCCCGGACGGGCGGTGTGGATGACGGCTCTGATCTTGGGGCCGATCCGCTCAATGACCACGGAAGAAATCCCCGCGTGGGCATACTTCTCCTTGATCTCCTTCTTCATCCGTAAATCTTCGTGGATCAGACGCCTATACTCTCCGCCTTTGGAAAACCAGCGAGAGCTCCACGACTTGTTAAATCCTAATCGAAAACCATACGGATGTGTCTTCTGTCCCACAGCTTATCTCCCTTTTTTCTCTTCAAGATAGATATGGACATGGCTTGTCCTTTTCAGAATACGATGCGCCCTTCCCATCGGGGCTGGTCTGATTCTTTTCCAGCTAGGACCTTGATCGATAGAAACCTTCGCAACGTACAGGTTGTCCACATCGATGTTGGGAACTTTTTGATGGGCATTGGCGATGGCCGATCGAAGAACCTTTTCCACGATCAGACTGACTTTCCTCTTTTCCGAAAAATGAAGAACCGTCAGAGCTTCACCCACATATCGGTCCCTGATCAGATCGGCGACTAGCCGGCACTTCTGCGTAGAGACTCTCATATATCTGGCCACAGCATGAGAGACAATGTTTTGCTCTTTCATTTCATTTTCCTATTTTGATCGTTCGCGCCGCTTTCGACGTATGACCTTTAAATGTCCGGGTGGGAGAAAATTCCCCCAGTTTGTGCCCCACCATGTTCTCGGTGATAAAAACGGGGATAAATTTTCTTCCGTTATGAACAGCGATCGTCAGGCCGACCATGTCGGGAATGACTGTCGACCGCCGCGACCAGGTCTTGATGACTTTTCTTTTCTCTCCCTGCGATTCCAGTTCTCTCATTTTCTCCAAGAGATTCGGGTCAATATAAGGACCTTTCTTCAAAGACCTGGCCATCTCTATTTACTCCTTCTCTTGACAATAAAGACCTGAGTTCGTTTGCTCTTTCTCGTTTTATGTCCTTTGGTTGGAATTCCTTCCGGGCTCACCGGATGCCGGCCTCCTTTGGACCGACCCTCACCGCCCCCATGGGGATGGTCAACAGGATTCATGGCTGTTCCGCGGACATACGGTCTCCAGCCCATCCACCGCGTGCGGCCGGCCTTGCCAATACTGATATTCTGATGATCCAGGTTGCTCACCTGCCCAATCGTCGCCCAGCATTCGAGATGGATCTTGCGGATCTCGGAGGAGGGAAGCCGCACCTGGGCCAGTTCTCCCTCTTTGGCTAAAATCTGGGCGCCGGCGCCGGCGGATCTGACAATTTGTCCGCCTTTATTCTTCTGGAGTTCGATATTGTGGATGATGGTGCCCAGAGGAATATTCCGGAGTGTCGTGGAGTTTCCGGGGAGAATATCCACAGGATTCAGGGAAGAAACTACGGTCTGGCCAACCTTCAATTCCAGAGGAGTCAGAATATAGCGCCACTCTCCATCCTTGTATTTGATCAATGAAATGAACGCGGAGCGGTTCGGATCATACTCAATCGTTTCCACCACTCCGGTGACATCCATTTTGTCCCTCTTGAAATCGATCAGACGGTACATTCTCTTATGCCCGCCTCCGCGATGGCGAGAGGAAAGATGCCCTCTATTGTTCCTTCCGCCGGACTTGGATAAAGGCTTGAGCAGAGATTTAAAGGGCCGGCGGCGGGTCAGTTCTTCGTATGTCAGGCCTGTGCGATGCCTCAAACCGGACGTCTGTGGAGTGTATTTCTTAATTCCCATTTTAGACCGCCTCGAAGTATTCAATCATTTTTTCGCCTTCTTTGAGCTTGACATAGGCTTTCTTCCAGTCTCTAGTCCGACCTTCGCTGCGCCCCACCCGTCTCTTTTTCCCGACTTTTATTTGCGTCCAGACTTTCTCGACTTTGACTTTAAAAAGCTGTTCGACCGCTTTTTTGATTTCCGTTTTATTCGCGTCTCTAGAGACTTCAAAACAGACTTCCCTGTTTCGCTCTTTGAGTCCTGTGCTTTTTTCCGTAATGACAGGTCTCAAGATGATCTGATAAGGGTCCTTATTCACTTCAATTTCTCCATCAAAGACTGAAAGGCGGACTCACTGAACACAAGCCATTTGTGACGCAGAACATCATAAACGTTCACTTGGGCCCAGTCCACGACCTTTACCTTGGGCAAATTCCTCAGGGAAAGAAATAAATTCATGTTTTTATGGCTGTCCACGATCAGTGCCGAGTTCACATGAAGGCTGCGGAGAAGCTCTACGCCCATTTTCGTCTTCGGCTCTTGAAATGTCAGGTCGTCGCAGATGAGCATCTGATTTTCCGAGAATTTTAAGGAGAGGACCGATTTTAAAGCATTCCTTTTTATCTTTCTGGGGAGGACGTACGCGTAATCTCTGGGCTTAGGCCCAAAAGTGGTCCCTCCTTTCCGCCAAAGGGGAGAACGAATGCTCCCGGCTCGGGCTCTTCCCGTTCCTTTTTGTCGCCAAGGTTTGCGGTTACTTCCGCGGACTTCTCCTCTGGTTTTCGTCGAAGCCGTCCCTCGTCTCTGGTTGGCCTGGGTATTGACCGCCGCCTCGTACAACAGATGCGAATTAACCGGGCAGGAAAAAACCTCCTTGGGAAGGGTCACTTCAGACTTCACTTTTCCTTTTTTATCTATAACTTGCGCTTTTTGCATTTTTAACTCTTTGTTGCTTTCTTAACCAAGACATATCCTCCGTTAGGCCCGGGAACAGCTCCCTTGAGCACGAGGAGGTTATTTTCTTTGTCCGTTTGAACAACGGTGAGATTGCGCACCGTCACCCGGGCATGTCCCATGTGGCCGCCCATCTTCTGGCCTTTAATGACACGTGAAGGATAAGACGAAGCGCCTATTGAGCCGGGTCGCCGGTGAAACATGGAGCCGTGAGAGGCCGCTCCGCCCTTGAAATGCCATCGCCGGACCACTCCGGCAAAGCCTTTTCCTTTGCTCGTTCCTATCACATGGACCTTCTCTCCGGCTTTAAAGATATCCACAAAGAATTGGTCTCCTTCTTTAACCTCTCCTTCTCCATGGCTGCGAAATTCTCTCAATATTCTGAGGACGGGAGTTTCGGACTTTTTAAAATGTCCACTCATCGGTTTGTTTGGATACTTCACTCCCTTCTCCTCCACTAAACCGATCTGGAGAGCCTCATAGCCGTCCTTCTTTTCTGTCTTCCTCTGGATAACCGTGCAGGGACCGGCCTTAATGACGGTCAGAGGAATCAGATTTCCCTTTTCATCAAACCCCTGCGTCATGCCGACTTTTTTCCCGATCAGGCTTTCCATCATTCTTACTCTCCAGTTCCAAACGCTTGAATTTCGACATCTATACCGGCCGGCAGATCGAGCTTCTGTAACTCTTCAATCGTCTCATTGTTGTATTCGCTGATATCGATCAGCCTCTTATGAATCCGCATCTCAAAGTGCTCTCTGGACTTTTTGTCCACATGAGGAGAACGGAGAACACAGAATCGGTGAATGCGTGTCGGCAGCGGTATCGGTCCAGAAATATGGGCTCCGGTTCTCTTGGCTTTGACAACAATATCTCTGACCGACTGGTCTAAAAGCCGGTGGTCAAAGGACCTTAAGCGAATTCGTATTTTTTCCATCTTTTGTCCTCTGTTCTCTCGTTCGATCTATCTCTTTAGTCTTTCCTTTTATGAACCCTCTTCGGAGGCCACGACTGGACCTTCTGTCATCTCAATTTTCTTCTCTTTACTCCAGGACTTCGGTGACGGAACCGGCGCCGACCGTTCGGCCTCCCTCGCGAATCGCAAACCGCAGCCCCTTCTCCATCGCCACGTCCGTGATCAGATCGATCTCCAAATTCACATTGTCCCC
>JBAVVD010000058.1:0-1618 GCA_049697115.1 Candidatus Aminicenantales bacterium | reverse complement strand
CTGGTTTCCAACTCAAGTTGACATCCGACGACCCCCCGATTTATCATTCCTTACGATGGGATGAGGCAAAATGGACGCTTGGACACTCAGTCAGCCGACGCAACAGAAAAACGAATCTCTTATCTTTCGAGGTCGCCTATTTGGTTAAGGTGGACGGCCTGTCGATCTATCATTCGGGCGATTACATGGGTCCGCTCGATACCTACCAGGACGATATGGCCTACCTGCTGAAGAAGGCGGGGATGGTCGACCTCGCCTTCATCGGGAAATTCCAGCAGGCCGAATCGCTCAAACCCCGGGTTGTTTTTCCAATCCATGGCTATAACCGAGAATACATGTACGGTGCCTTCGCCCGGCAGGCGGCTGAAAAAAAGCTCCCGTCGCGCGTCATCTGCCCCGAAAACAAGGGCGACCGGTTCATGCTGTTCACTCGATAGGGAGGATATTTCCATGATCATAGCCCACGTGATAACCCACGGCCTCTTTTACGGCACGGCCTTGAAAGGAGCCATTATGAAAGGGCGAATTCTCTGTTTCATCCTGATCTTCGCCAGCGCATTCCAGCCTCTTGCCTCCCAAGAAAAACGGCTGACAACGGAACAATGGTTGGAAGATCTTGAATTCGTCGTCTCAAAACTAGAATCGAACCATCCCCATCTTTTCTATAAAACAGACAAAACAAAATTCGATTCGATCGTTGCCGAATCCCGTCGTGAAATCGCTCAATCAAAATCGGATTTGGAATGCTACTTTGCCCTAAGAAAAATAGTGGCGATTATTAAAGACGGGCATACGGGCTTATTGGAAGACGGCATTTTCAATCTCCTTGATCTCAGGTTCCCGTTCCGGGTGGCTGAATTTACAGACGGTGTCTACATCACGATAATCAAGAAAGAACAGGAGATGTTTCTGGGCTCTCGTCTAATAGCCATCAATGGCCAGCCCATAGAAAATGTTTTAGCCGCGATAGAAAAAGTCGTCAGCGGTGACAACGAGTTTGGAAGAAGGTACTGGGCTTTGAATGGAATCTCCTTTGCCCGCGTCTTGTATGGTTTGAGGGTCATTGATAACCCGGACCATATGGACTTGGAGTTGATGACTGGAAATGGAGAACCTGCGAAATTGACAGTTCATTCAATCTGTGATGACAGCCCTATTGAGTACGGATGGAGTCAGCGGCTTCATGTGGGCCCGACGAAAGGGGAATATATGAGTCCATCCGCTAGGCTTGGTGAAAAGGGGCCGCTTCATTTTAAATATCAAGGACAGCGGATTCAATTCTACTGGTTTGAGCACCTCGTCAAAGAAAGAACGATATATTTCCAATTTAATCAAGTAATGAACCAGCCGGATCAAGATGAAAGCTTTGCCCGGTTCTCCGCCAGGATGTGGAATTATATTGACCAAAACGCCGAGCATATCAGCAAATTCATTATTGACCTCCGATCACTCTTGTCCAAAATAAATTCTAGAAAAGCTCCGACCGGGGTACAATGGATTTGCTAAAAATCTATGCCCATGAGGTCGGAGCACGAACATGAATAAATATAGCAGCCTTTTCAGCCAATTGCTATCCATTTTTCCGCGGCTGGACTTTGAACGACTCGTCCGGCAGACC
>JBAVVD010000057.1:0-51201 GCA_049697115.1 Candidatus Aminicenantales bacterium | reverse complement strand
ATGGATGCTGGCTCTATCCATTTGGGCAAAACTCGGATTTGATAATATCACAGAGTATGTGACCAGCAGGATTCCGATTTTTTTCATGGATGTTTAAATCTTCTTTAAATTTTTTATGAAAGTCAATCTTTTTTCCAGTCCGATTAACAACGATTGAGTGAACGGGCAAAGAGGAAGATGAGAACAACCGCCCGGAGGGAAAGGATCCCACAGGAGGATCGGTGGAGCGAGGAGGTGCGAAGTAACGCGGTGAAAGAATTCCGGTTGACTTCCGGAGGAAAAGGCTGGATAGACTCCTGTCAAGAAATCAGGTGAATTTCCCTTCCGGCTGTGATAAATTAAAGTGGAATGATACAGAGGAGGCGAGATGGATTTTAACTTCTATTTCAGGTCCCGTCAAGGAGAGATGGCCAGCCTCTTGAAAGAAATCGTCAGCCGGGAATCACCCACATCTAACAAAAAGGCCGTGGATATCTGCTCGGCATACGTTGTCGAGATGCTGAAAAAAGCGGGCGCAAAAATCACCCGCATTCCCCAAAAAAAAATTGGGGATTTTTATCTGGCTGAATATTCCGCTCGGGCGCCCAAGGAAATTGAAGGTCAGATCCTGATTCTTTCTCATTCGGATACGGTCTGGCCGGTCGGAAAAATTGAAAAGATGCCATTTTATGTTTCCGGAAATAAAGTTTTTGGCCCGGGTGTTTTGGATATGAAGTCAGGCCTGGTCATGGTCATAGTTGCTTTGAAGACGCTCCGTGATTTGAATATTCATCCTTATAAAAAAATCGTTGTCTTCGTCAATTCCTCAGAGGAAAAATGGAATGATGTTTCCTCTGAGCTCATCCGGAATTTGGCCAGAAAATCGGACTGTGTTCTTTGTCTGGAGCCCGCCCTGCCCGGGGGGGCCTTAAAAACCCAGCGAAAAGGGCGAATGGTCATCCGCCTTGAAGTGCAAGGAAAATCCGCTCACGGCGGCACGCCGGAAAAAGGCATTAATGCCATTGAAGAACTTCTGACTCAGCTCCGCCGGATCAATCAGTTAAAATCCAAAGATATCACCATGAACCTCGGATTGATTGGAGGAGGAGAAGAGGCCAATATCGTGGCCGCAAGCGCCTGGGCCGTTCTGGATTTCCGGTTCTGGAAATCTCTGCAGAAAGACAAAATTTTGAAATTCTTTAAGAATATCAATCCTATGCGGAGAGGAGCGCGGATTAAATTTACCATTGAAGGTATGACTCCTCCCATGGAAAAAAATAAGGCGTCGTCGGACCTATTCCTTTTGGCGAAGAATATTGCTGCTTCTTTGAACCTGGCCCTTACCGCCGGAAAAACAGGAGGAGGTTCAGACGCTTCCATTGCCGCAAGTCTGGGAATTCCCACTCTGGACGGCCTGGGACCCGATGGAAACGGAATTCATTCAGAAAATGAGCATGTCCTTCTTCCTTCTCTCGTCCAGAGAACCGCTCTGCTCACAGAGTTGCTGAAGCAGCTGTGATTGACGGAGAGCCAGGAGTTTGATATCCATTATTATCTGTAATCAGTAGTAATAGAGTTCACATATGCGATGGCCCAAGAAGCCCGTCTGTCTATTCAAAATCTGAGGGATGGCTTGGATGATTAAGAAACATTATCTTTTTTCTCCCGGTCCAACGCCGGTGCCCGAGAAAGTCCTGGCCGTAGCTGCGGAGCCGCTCATCCACCATCGAACACCAGAATTTTCAAAGATTCTTATGGAAGTCACGGAAGGTCTCCAATATGTCTTCGGAACAAAAGAAGACGTTTTCGTTCTGACATCTTCGGGTACGGGCGCCATGGAAGCGGCTGTAGTGAACACTCTCTGCGCCGGGGATGGTGTCATCAGTATCAATGCCGGGAAATTCGGGGAAAGGTGGGGACATATCTGCCGCGCTTATGGAGTCGAAGTGAAAGAAATTATCCTGGAATGGGGCGAGGACTTCAGCCCAGACCGGCTGGAAGCGGAACTGAAAGCCAAGCCACGGACCAAAGCTGTTTTCGCCACTCTTTGCGAGACATCCACCGGAGCTGTTTATGATATCCAAGGGTATGGAGAAGTTGTGGACAGGAAAGAGGCGATCCTGGTTGTCGACGGCATCTCCGGAGTGGGGGCCGTTCCCTGCCCGATGGACGACTGGAAAGTGGATGTTTTGATCTCCAGCTCTCAGAAGTCATTCATGATTCCGCCGGGACTGGCCTACATAGCATTCAGCCCGAAAGCCTGGAATTTCGTCAGAACATCGACTCTTCCCAATTTCTATTTTGACGCCGCGAAAGCCGATCATAATCTGAATAAGCAAACGACGCCTTGGACGCCGGCGATCTCATTGGTCGTTCAGCAGAGAAAGTCTCTGGAGATATTAAAATCCATTGGACTGGAAAAATTTCATGAGCATCACCGCATTTTGGCCGAAGCCACACGGGCCGGCGTCGCAGCGCTGAAATTGAATCTTCTGGCAAAAAGACCAGGCAACATTCTGAGTGCCGTCAAAGTTCCGCCTGGTGTGGACGGGGAAACGCTTGTTAAAGTCATGCAGAACAAATACAGGACTTATATTGCCGGCGCTCAGGACCCGCATAAGGGGAAGTTCCTTCGGATCGCTCACTTGGGCTATACAGGAGGTTTTGACATCATCACAGCTCTCACGGCCCTTGAAATGGCTCTGAATGACTTAGGCTATAATACATTTGAAAATGGAGGCTCCGTCCGAGCCGCCAAAACTATTTTAAAGGAGTATTGGATATGAAAAAGATACTTGTTGCCGATTCTCTGGACAAGGAGGCCTTGGAGCAGCTCCAGGCGATTTCCAGTTTTGACGTCACCGTTAAGACAGGTATGGATGAGGCGGAACTGGTCAAGATCATCCCCGATTTCAACGCGATCATCGTCAGAAGCGCGACAAAGGTGACGCGGAAAGTCGTGGACGCATCGTCCGGTTTGGAGATCATTGTGCGTGCCGGTATCGGGCTGGATAATGTGGATGCCGCCGCAGCCAAGGAGAAAGGAATCAAGGTCGCGAACACTCCGGCGGCAACAACCATTTCCGTGGCTGAACATGTCTTCGGGTTGATGATCGCGGCCGTACGCCAGCACGGAAAAGCCAATCTTTCCATGAAGCAACACAAATGGGAAAAGAAGGTTTTAACAGGCACCGAGCTCTACGAGAAAACCCTGGGCATCATCGGCTGTGGAAGGATCGGCCTTGCCCTCGCTGAGCGCGCTCTTGCCTTCGGGATGAAAGTTCTGGCCTATGATGTGGTGAAAATCGAAACCCAACTGAATATCCAGCAGGTCTCATTGGATGAACTTTTAATCCGGTCGGACATCATATCCCTTCATGTCCCGAAGATTTCGCGCTATATCATCGGCCGCGAGGAACTCCAGAAAATGAAAGATGGTGTGGTCTTCATTAATGCCTCACGCAGCGGGACCGTGGATGAGAAAGCTCTACTGGAAGCTTTGAATTCAGGTAAAGTCAGGGCCGCCGCCCTGGATGTCTTTGAGAAGGAACCTCCGGAGGATTTCAGCCTGATCGACCATCCCCAAGTCATTGCCACGCCTCATATCGGGGCAGCGGCCAAAGAGGGACAAAAGAGGGCGGGTTTTGAAGTTGTGAGAATTTTAAAAGAAAATCTGGCCTAAGCCTACTCCTCCGCTTGGACTGTCCCTGTGAGTTCTCGACCAAACCCACCCCGAGGTCTTTGCCCGCAGAGGGATCGTCCGATCCTCCTCTTTATTTTCTAACGGCAATTGTGTGAGAAAGAAGAAGATGGTTTTTTTTATAAATTTTATGTAAAATAAATGGTAGTAGTTTAAGTAAATCTATAGGAAAGCGAGAATTTCGATGGTCTACTTGGACAATAATGCGACTACTCCCCTGGATTCCGGTGTGGCTGAGAAAATGATCTGGTTTCTTAAAGAGCATTTTGGAAATCCTTCTTCTATCTATCCCATTGGGCGCCAGGTGAAAGAGATGATCAATAATGCGCGTGAACATGTGGCTAAAGCGCTGGGCACATCGAAATCGGAAATCATCTTCACCGGCTCGGGCACGGAAGCGGATAACTTTGCCATCCTTGGCGTCATGGAGGCTTTTCCGAACAAACGAGAATTCATCACTTCGGCCATCGAACATCCGGCGGTCACTCAGACAGCCAATTTTCTGGAGAAAAAAGGATACACAGTCGTCTCTGTTCCTGTGGATCGGTACGGCACGGTTGACCTCAATTTTCTCCAGGATGCCATCACTCCTCAGACCGCCCTTATCTCGATCATGCATGCCAATAATGAGTTGGGGACTCTTCAGCCGATAGAAATGATTGCCCGAATTGCCAGAGAAAAAGGAGTCCTTGTCCATACCGATGCCGTTCAGTCATTCGGGAAAACTGAGGTCAATGTGGAGAAATTGGGCGTGGACCTCCTTTCTGTCTCAGCCCATAAAATCTATGGGCCTAAGGGAGTCGGAGCGCTGTATATCCGGAAAGGAACTCCTCTTGTGCCTTTTATTCACGGGGGCCATCAGGAAAGGAATCTGAGGGCCGGCACAGAAAACACCATCGGGATTATCGGCTTTGGGGAAGCCGTCAGAGTGATTCAAGAAAGATGGAAAAAGGATAAAGAGAGGATTGAAAAGCTCTCCGCCCATTTAAAGAAAGGGATCGAGGAAAAAATTCCCAGAATCCGGTTCAATGGACATCCGGACAACAGAGTCAAGAGCACCCTGAATTTTTCTTTTATGGGCCTTGAAGCAGAAGCCGTCCTCCTGGCATTGGCGACCAAAGAAATCTATGTGTCCACCGGCTCTGCCTGCAGTGAAGATTCGGAAGAGGTCTCTCATGTTCTGCTCGCCATCGGCCTCAAGCCTGAGATTGCCCGATCTTCCATCCGCATGTCGCTCGGACGATTCAACACAGAAGAGGACATTTCCATCGTCCTTCGAGAGCTTCCCGAGATTGTGGAAAAGTTGAGACAAATCTCTTCCTTTTCCCCTGAGGACAGTTAAAAAGATATCCTTCAATGAGCGGTTCTCTACTGAAATTGGCCCAACGACAGGTAGTGCTCTTGGACGGCGGAATGGGCACGGAACTGATCAAGCAGAGCCTTCCCCAAGGGAAATGCCCGGAACTGTGGAATGAGGAAAATCCAGAGGCCGTCAAGAGCGTCTATCAGAGCTATTTTGATGCTGGAGCGGATGCGATATTGACCAATTCCTTCGGCGGAAACAAGATCAAGCTTTCTTCCTATGGCCTAGAGGATAAATGCCACACATTGAATTATCAGGCCGCAAGAATCGCCTCTGAAGTCCGCCCAAAGGGAAAATATGTGGGCGGCAGCATGGGGCCCACAGGAAAATTTTTAGACCCTCAAGGGGAATATACGGAGGAAGAATTTGAAAAGGCCTTCCACGTCCAGGCCAAGGCCCTGACCATGGGAAAGGTGGATTTCCTTCTGATCGAAACCATGTACGACCTTAGGGAAGCCCTCTGCGCTTTGAGAGGGGCCAGAAGAGCCTCTTCCCTGCCCATTTTTGTGACAATGACCTTTAACCGGATTCCGCGAGGATTTTTCACTCTCATGGGAAACAGTGTCCGACAATGCGTGGAAGAACTGGAAAAAAACGGTGTTCCCGCGATCGGATCCAACTGCACTCTGGATAGTCGAGACATGGCCGACCTCATTCAAGAGATGAGACGTTGGACTTCCCTCCCTCTGATTGCCCAGCCGAATGCGGGAAAGCCTGAGTTGACGTCTGAATCGACTATCGTCTATTCTCAAAAAGTCGGAGATTATATACGATATGTTCCCCAGATGGTCAGGAATGGAGCCAATTTTGTCGGCGGCTGCTGCGGAACAGACCCTGAGTATATCCGCGAAATGGCCAGAGTTTTGAAAGAACCGTGTCTTCCATGAGTGGTCGATAACAACTGAGACAATTATGTTTATTATCGGCGAGCGACTGAATTCCGCCCGGAAGAGCATCTGCGAAGCTTTTCAAGCCAGGGACGAAAAATTTCTGATTGACCAGGCTTTGCGGCAGGAACAGGCCGGCGCTCATTACATCGACCTCAATGCGGCCGCCCTATTGGACCATGAAATTGAAATCCTTCGCTGGGCGATCCCCGTATTGCAGAAAAATTTGAAAGTTCCTATCTCCCTCGACACTCCCAATCCTGAGGCAATGGAAGAAGGATTGAAATGCCATAAAGGCAAAGCTCTTCTCAATTCCCTGACGGCAGAAAAGAACCGGTTGTATCGGATGCTTCCGATAATCAGAGATTTTAAACCGCAGATTATCGTCCTTTGTCTGGATGAAGAAGGGACTCCGCGGACTCCAGAGAAGTCTGTGCAAATCGCTGAGCAGATGGTCAACCTCCTTCAGAGGGAAGGAATCCGCCTGGAAGATCTCTTTGTTGATCCCCTTGTCCGCCCGGTTGGCGTTGAATGGGATGCCTCTCCCCTTTTTCTTGAATCTATTGGAAAAATAAAAGCCTCTCTTCCCGGCGTGAAGACAATCGCCGGAATCAGCAATATTTCGTTCGGGCTTCCCCGGCGCAGCCTCTTCAACAGAACACTTCTTGTCCTGGCTCTTCAACAAGGACTGGACGCCGCCATCTGCGACCCTCTGGATGCAGAGCTTCAAGCGTCTCTTGCCGCCTCTCAGGCACTTTTAGGAAAAGACCCGGGATTAAAGAATTTTCTAACCTGGAACAGAAAACTCAAAAGGCAGGACAGAACAGACCGGGAGAACTCCTGAGAAAGGGAGGCAGTGTCCGTTCCCTCTTCTTTGGACGCGTTCTTTGCTCTGTAGAATACAAATTTGTCCACTGAAGTTTAAATTTTCAAGTGGATCAGATTCGCTGGAGACGGAAAGGTTATTCTTGAATCGGTCTTTTGAGCTGGAACAAATACATTTTCCGGATGTCCAAAAAGAATTTCTGGCACGCTTCTTGTTTATAGTCCGGATAGGTCCATTCAAGGATGCGGATGCCTGTTTTGGTAAACAAGAATTCGAGGTGGGCGTAAATGCCTTTTTGTAATGGGATCCGGTGGGCAAAATCTTTGGCCGTGGCCATGACCAGCACGGCCCGGGTGAGATAACCCGGATCGAGGTTAACGGCGCGTAGTTTTTCTTGGAATTCTTTCTGGATTTCCTCTTCAAGCGCATTTGTCCGGATTTTGATCTCGCTCAGTTGGTCGGGGGAAATCAGGCGGCCAAAACTGAGAAACTCTCTCTTTAGGTTTTTCCCCATCTTTTTTTCATAGTAATCGGTAAGGTTAAAATCAAAGGATTGGCTTTTGTGGTCTAGAGGGCCGTAGATACGGACGAGATGTTCTTCGGCGCTCCGGAAATAAGTTTCCCGTGAGGAAATAATGCCGCAAACAAGTTTGACAGAAGAAAAGGCGTGCGCTTCGGCCATTACTGCCAAAGATAAGATATCCCGTTCGAAAATGCAATAATCGGATCAAATCTCAGGTTGACCTCATCTCATTTATTTCATATAATTTTGAGCCATGAAATGGGTTTATATTGAGGATATAGCCGCACACAGAGACCAGGACGTTGAACTCCGGGGTTGGGTCTACAACAAGCGTTCCTCGGGCAAAATCCGTTTTATTCTCATCCGGGACGGCACTGGAATCCTGCAATCGACCATCTTCAGTGAGGATGAGAACAATCCCTTGTTTGAAAAATTTGACGCATTGACTCAGGAATCTTCGGTCATCGTCCGCGGCAAAATCAGGGAGGACGCACGGGCTCCCGGCGGCTTTGAATTGAGCCTCCAGGACCTGGAAATCCTTCAGATGGCCAAGGACTATCCGATTACGCCCAAAGAGCACAGCACGCCCTTTCTCATGGAGCACAGGCATCTCTGGCTCCGCTCTCGGAAACAGCATGCCATCCTTCAGGTCCGGGCCGAGCTGGTCAAGGCCATACGCGACTTTTTCGATGGACGCGGCTTCCGTCTCATGGATACTCCCATATTGACTCCCAGCGCTTGCGAGGGAACGACGACCCTTTTTGAGACCGAATATTTCGACCAGAAAGCCTATTTGAGCCAGAGCGGCCAGCTCTACAACGAAGCCACGGCCATGAGCTTCGGCAAAGTCTATTGTTTTGGACCAACCTTCCGTGCTGAAAAATCCAAAACTAGAAAGCACCTGATTGAATTCTGGATGGTCGAACCGGAGGTGGCTTTCGCCACTCTGGAAGATATTGTGGAGCTGGGCGAAGACCTCATTCTTTTTATCGTGGAAAGAATTCTCACAAAAAGAAAAAAAGAACTGGATGAGCTCGAAAGAGACACGAAATCCCTGGAGCAGATCACAAAGCCCTTTCCTCGTCTGACTTATGATAAAGCCATTCCTCTGCTCCAGGAAAATGGTTCCAAAATACAGTGGGGCGATGATTTCGGTGCTCCTGAGGAAACAATCCTCTCGGAAATCTATCCCAGTCCTGTCTGCATCACGCATTTCCCGGCAAAAATTAAAGCGTTCTACATGCAGCCATCTGCAGAGAGGCCGGACCTGGTCCTGGGAGTGGATTTTCTGGCTTCAGAGGGCTATGGAGAAATTATCGGCGGCGGCCAGAGAATTCACGATCGGACGCTGCTGGAGCAGAAAATCAAAGAACATCACCTTCCCCGCAAAGCCTACGAATGGTATCTAGACCTCCGGAAATTCGGTTCAGTTCCCCACGCTGGATTCGGCCTGGGGATTGAAAGAGCCTTAGCCTGGATCTGCAGAGTCAAGCACATTCGGGAGACCATTCCTTTCCCCCGCCTCCTCTACCGTATTTATCCCTGAATGAATCGTTTGTTCCATGTGGAGGAGCTCTCCGGGGCGCCAAGTTTTAAACAGGTTGCTCTTCGGAAATCTCAATCCGATTGTATTTCTATGGAGAAAAAGCCCTGATCGTTCATTTTCTGAATAAATTCAAAGTTAAAGGTTATGGATTCCCAGAAAGAATCGCATTAAACACCCAACGAAAATAAAGATTAACCCCGGAACTATTTCCCGGCTTTTTGCGTATATACAGTCAGACAGAAGACTGAGGTGAGCGATGAAAAAGTGGTTTATTCGTGGAATTTCTTTAATTTTCATCCTGATGTTTATCTATTTCCTTTTTGCCTGCGACAAGAAACAGGATGCCATCAAGCTGGTCTCCGTCACTCGAGGTGATATCCAGGAAAAAGCTCTGGCCGTGGGCACCATTGAGCCGGAAAAAGAAATCAAGGTGAAATCGACCATTCCAGGAATCGTATCCGAAGTGCTATTTAAAGTGGGTGATTCCGTGGAGAAAGGGAAACCCCTGTTCAATATCTCCCCCAACCCAACACCGCTGGAATACGTGGAAGCCCTCCGCAACACGGAAGTGGCGGAAGTCGCCATGAACAAGCAGAGAAACGACAGGGATCGGCAGTTGGAATTGTTCAAGGGGAACCTGGTTTCCCAGGCGGAAATGGATGATGCTGAGACCGCCTACAATGAAGCCACTCTCAAGTACAAGATTGCCACGGAGCGCTTCGAGCTGCTGGAGAAGGGACGCATCCGCCTGTCCAACCGGGACATCGATTCCATCATCAAATCCCCGATCAGCGGAATTATTCTTTCCCAAAGCGTGTTTCAGGGAGATCCGGTTGTGCCGCTGACCAATTTCCAGCCCGGCACCGAGCTCTGTTCCCTGGCCGACATGGCGGTCCTTTTATTCAAAGGAACAGTCGACGAGATCGATGTCGGCAAGATTTCCGCTGGAATGGACGCCGAAATCCAGATCGGAGCACTGCCCGATATGAAGATCGGAGGAAGAGTTGAGCGGATTTTCCCGAAAGCCAAGAAAGAGGGAAATGCCACTCTCTTCGACATCGAAATCGCTATCCACGATTCCGCCGGTGCGACTCTCAGAGCCGGCTTTTCCGCGACGGCCAGTATCCGGATCCGTGAACGCAAGCAGGTTCTTCTGCTCCCCGAGCGGTTGGTCATCTTCGAGAATGGAAAAAAATTCGTGGAGATCGTCCATGGTGAGGAATCCAAAAAAGTCGAAATCCGGACCGGCCTCTCCGACGGGCTGAATATTGAGATTCTTTCTGGATTGAAAGAGGGAGAACAGGTCGTCGAACGGCCGCCGCGGGAAATCAAATGAAATGATCGCTATTTTCTTCCGTAACCTTGTCCGTGATCTGATCCGCCAGCCTTTGAGGACCATTCTGACACTCTCGGGGGTGATCTGGGGCACTTTCTCCGTAGTCCTTCTGATCGCCTTCGGTGATTCTGTTTCCAAGGCCCAGATCAAACGGTTTCATGGAATGGGACAGGGAATTGTCCTTGTATTTCCATCGCGGACGACGCTTCCCTGGCAGGGATTTCAAAAAGGAAAACCTGTGCGTGTCTCTCCGGAGATGGTGGAAGCAATTCCGGAGAAAGTCCCAGGCATCGAATTGATCAGCCCCGAATTTGTCGGCAGCCGCCTCATTCGCTATGGAAGAAAGGAATTCCGCAACACCGTGCGCGGCGTTAATCCAGAATTCGAACGAATGCGCAATACGATTCCCGAACAGGGCCGATTCATCAATCCGGAGGATATGGCCGAACGCCGGCGGATCTGTTTTATCGGAGATGTCCTGGCTCAGGACCTGTTCGCACAGGAAGAAGCCGTGGGCCAGACGATATTCATCGATAGGGTTCCGTTCAAAGTCGTCGGCGTGATGCGAAAAAAAACCCAGAACTCCAACTATAATGGACAGCGCGATGAACGCTGTGTTTTTATCCCCTGGACGACTTTTGGAGCGCTTTACGGCAATAAGTATGTTTCCAATTTCATCTTCCGCCCCCTCGATATGGAGCGGAATAAGGACACCACCGAGGAAATCAAGACGTACCTCTCCAAACGGATCGGATTTTCCCCTGGAGATCCGGATGCCCTCGGTATCTGGGACACCATGGAATTCGAAAAATCATTCACCACATTTTTCATCGCCTTCACTATATTTCTGGGAGTCATCGGAAGTTTCACGCTGCTCGTAGGTGGAGTCGGCGTCGCCTCGATCATGATGGTGGTGGTCGAGGAGCGGACACGGGAAATCGGCATTAAGCTCGCCGTGGGAGCCCGACGCCGCACAATCCTTTTTCAATTCTTTAGTGAATCGCTGATGATCATGCTGATCGGAGGGCTGATTGGATTCGGCCTCTCGGCCGCCGTCCTCCAGGCAATCAAAGCCGTCCCGGAAGGCGATTTCACCGTTTTCGTCGGAGTCCCTGAATTGAATCCACTCGTCATCGTCTCCACGATCTTCATCCTGCTCCTTATCGGCGTTATCGCCGGGATGATCCCTGCCCGAAACGCCGCTTCAACCGATCCAATCACCGCGTTGAGGAAATAGCATGAACCTGACATTGCCCCTCTTCTTCTGGACCGAATACCGGAAGCGCAGGAAAAAAGCCGCCCTGATCACATTCGCCCTTTTCTGGGGAACCTTATCCATCCTGCTCCTTCTGGCCTTCGGTCAGGGCATGTCGGAGCAGTTCCGTATCAGTTTCAGCGGACTCGGCGAAAGCCTGATCATGATCAGCGGCGCACAGACGTCCCAGACATTCCAGGGGCTGCCCAAGGGCCGGCAGATCTATCTGTACAATGAGGATATTGATTTTCTTCGGGAACGGATTCCTGAAATCCTGTATATCGCTCCGGAATCCTACAACAGCTGGCCCGTTTCGGCCAACGGCAAGGAAATCAATCGCACCGTCCACGGAACAACGGCCGAATTCGCACTGATGCGGACGCAAATCCCCCAGATGGGCGGCCGCTTCCTTAATCCCGACGATGTCGTCCAGGGGCGAAAAGTCGTTTTCATCGGCTGGGCGGTCGCCAATGACCTTTTCGGTGCGTCTAATCCCGTCGGGAAACAGCTTATTATCAATCGCGTCCCTTTTATCATTATCGGGGTTCTGAAGAAAAAAACGCAGGATTCGATGTACCAGGGGCCCGACGCCGACCAGATCTATCTCCCCTTTTCCTCGTTCTCCCAGATCGACAGCCAGCGGCACATCGATCGCATCCATATTCGACCCCGCGAAGTCAGCCAGTCCAAATTGATCGAGGAACGGGTGCGAAGCCTGCTCGGACGGAAATACCGATTCGTAAAGGATGACCGCTACGCCTTGGGAATATGGAATACCATCGAGGACTCCAAGGAAGCCCTGGCCATTTTTAAAGGCATTGAAATCTTCCTTGGCATCATCGGCGCTCTGACACTGCTTATCGGAGCCGTGGGCGTCACCAATTTGATGTACGCCATCGTCAAGCAACGCATAAAGGAGATCGGCATCAAAATGGCGCTCGGAGCCAGACGCCGGCTCATTATCCAGCAGTTCATCCTGGAAACGATGTTCATCTTCGCCAAGGGAACCTTCTGGGGATTTGTCACTGCATTCAACCTTGTCCACTTGGTCCGCCTCATTCCGGTCAGCTATGAATCGTTCGGAATCGAGGCCTATCTCCTGCGTCCGGTGTTTTCCATGGAAATCTTCGTTGTCTATATGGCTATTCTGAGTATTCTCGTCTTCCTCTCCGGAGTCTTTCCCGCGCTGCATGCGTCCCGATCGAATCCTATCGAATCACTTCGTTATGAATAGAGGTGAGTCATGATCGAACTCCACGGCATTAAGAAAGTGTATCGGACGGGCAGCCAGATTCTGGAAGCTCTCCGCGATGTCTCCTTAAAAATCGCCAAAGGGGAATTCGTATCCATCCAGGGCCCTTCCGGTTCCGGCAAATCGACGCTGATGAACATCATCGGCTGTTTGGACACTCCCACGGCGGGGGAATATTTCCTCGACAGCAATCGAGTGGCCGGCCTGTCCTTCGACCAGCTCTCAGCTGTGCGGAATCGCAAAATCGGCTTTGTTTTTCAGAATTTCAACCTCCTTCCCTATGCCACTGCATGGGAAAACATCGAACTTCCCTTGCTGTTCAACGGGAAAACCGCCAAAAAACGGAGGGAACGGATTGCTGAACTACTAAATGCCGTCGGACTCTACGATTGGCGCGACCACCGCCCCTCGGAGCTTTCCGGGGGACAGCAACAGCGCATCGCCTTGGCCCGCGCCCTGGCCAACGATCCTCCAATATTGCTCGCCGATGAACCGACGGGGAACCTTGACTCCCGGAGCGGCGAAGAAATCATGGCTCTCTTGAACCGGCTCTGGAACGACGGCCGGACCATTGTTATGGTCACCCATAACGACCGCATCGCCTCTCAATCCCAACGGATCATCCGCCTCTTCGACGGCATGATCCAACTCTGACCGGATAAATCCGGATTAAGCCTGTCTTAGAATTCCATCGGAAATTTCGATTGGCCTTGAATTTGCCTTCGTTCGCTTTCTTTCAAACTTTTTACTTCGTCTCTGTGAGTTCTTCTTTGATACGGTCGACCAATTTTTGGATGAGCTCCCTGGGCGTCCCTTTGTCGATCGGCCCTTTGATTTTCAGAGTGACCATGCCGGAGTCTTCATCAAAGCCGGGTTCGATTGTAAAGCCTTCGGGGAGTTCTTTCTTCACCTTTTCAACGGTCTTTTCGTACATCTCGCGGCTTTTCTCTCCAGGGCCGACCCTATACATGAGTGAGAAAAATCCTTTTTTATTTGCGATAATCGTGAAGAAGTGTTTTTTGGAATCTTCGCCTATAAAAATCTCCTTGACCGACGGGTCGTCGCCCTTCTTTTTGACGACTGTGAACACGGCGGGATTCTCCTTGACCATCAGATGGACTTTGGACGTCTCTTTGTGCTCCTTGAGCTTCTCCTCAAGCTTTTCCAGCGCTTTCTCGACTTCCTGAATGTCCAGCTTTTCTTCCTTGACATCTTTCAACTTCTCACGGAGTTCATGAAGTTTTTCCAGTAACTCGCCTTCATCCTCTTTGACTACCCAGGCGATGCGGGATTCTCCTTTTTTGCCGTCTTTGATGAGCACATGCGGCTTATCCGCGTCGATTTTTAAAACTTTTCCTTCTTTGACAATCTCAAGTTTATCGCTTTTAATCTCCAACGTGACTTTGTCTCCTTCCAAGACTTTCAGCTCTTTTCCTTCCGTGGAGACGATAAGGACTTTTCCTTTGGCGCCTTCTTTAATGAGGATGGGATTGTCGACCATGATCCTGAGCGTCTGGGTTGTATCGCCTTCGGTGATAAGGATTTCGATGGGTAACTTTTTCCCCTCCTTGGTCGTCACAATAATGGTATGTTTGTGTTTTTTCACTTCCTTTTTCTCTTCTTCTTTCTTTTGATCTTCTCGGACCGTTTGATCCTGTTTTGTCTCCTCAGCGTGGCTCACTACCGCGTCTCTTGGGGATGAGAGCATCTCAATGGCAGCCGCTTCAGTGACAATGGAGCTACTATTCTCGTCGGCGACTGTCGCAGACGGACGGGCCATTCCGATAAATCCCAAGACGAAAATGAACGCAATCAAAAACGTGATTTTTGTTTTCATTTGAACCTCCTTGAAGGTCAGTTTTTGTTTAAGAATGGCCGCCAGCCGTTCGTTGAGCGGGGATTTTTCGATCATTCCAAGAAGTCCCGCGGATACATTATTCCAGGAGAAACTCGCGGAGCGTCTAAAGAAAAGAAGGTTGGCGGCGTAGGTGGACGGTTTGATCCCTGCTTTGAGGACCAGTTCATCACAGGCCTTCTCCTGTTCTTTCTTCAGGAGCCTGAAGACCACCCAGCTCAGGGGATTGAACCAGAACACGGCCAGGCTCAGTCGGACAAGCACCATGACCAGGAAATCCGCCCTTTTGACATGCGAAAGTTCGTGGAAAAGTGCGGAGGAACGCTGGTCTTCCGTCCAGTCCTCGAAGCTGGCCGGAATCAGGACGACGGGCCTGAAGAATCCCCAGGTGAGTGGGAGAAGAACCTCTTGGTGACTTTTAAGCCGGACCGTTCGCTTGAGATGAATTGTGACAAGAAAACGCTCGAGCAGAATCCTCCAGAGAGGATCGTGAACCGTTTCACCTTCCCGGGTCAATCGGAACGCACCGAGAAGTCCCACGGCCACTCTCACGATGAAAATGATCAAACCCACGGACCAGATAATGGGGAAGGCGGATTCAAAGATCCGCCCTGCGGCAGTCAGACGATGTGCCGATGAAGGACGGGAAGCGCTTTGGATGGCATCGGGAGAATCCGACAGCGACAGTGCGTTTGAGAGGCCAGGACTGGAGTCGGAAATTTCTTTATGTATTCGCTCTGAGGTGAACATAACATCGAGCCTTGTGGTTCTCGATGGCAAAAGACGGGTCTCCCATCCGATCCTGAGAGACGAGAGGAGCGGAAGCAGGAGGAGTCCGATAAGAAAAAGAGAGAGAATGAAATGCCTGAGGGAGGCCGATCCCCGCCGAAATATTGCAGTAAGGAGACCGCCCAGAGCCAGAGCGATCGAACTCTTGATCAAGTATTCAAAAAAAAGGCTGAGCCAAGGACATTCCGCGAGTCCGGCCATGATCATCGTCCTTCTTTGCGGGCCTTTTGGATGAGTTCCATCAAACGGCGGTAGTCGCTCTCGGAGAGATTGTCCTCGGAGATATCAAGAATGGCGGCCACAACATTTTCGATGGAATTATCGAAAAAGGTCTTCAGCAGGTGCTTCAGGGCGTTTCTCCGGGCCTTTTCCTTGGTAAGAAGAGGTGTATAGATGTAGCGAGGGCCGTCCTGTCGATGCGCCAAGTGGCCCTTGTTTTCGAGGATGCGTAGAAGGGCTCGGACCGCTGAATAACTGGGCGGAGACGGGAGCCGTTCGAGGATCTGAAGGGAGGTGGCCTCCTTCATCTCGTAGATGATGTCCATGATCTGGCGTTCTCTCCGGCTCAGGCTCAAGCTTTTTTGTGTTTTCATAATGACTCGCTTGGAAGCGCATTTTTACGTGCTAATTTTTTAGCATGCTAAAATATTAGCATCTTATAGGGCCCTTGTCAAGAGGGAAAGTTCATTTTTTAACAGATAGAGATCAGAAATTATATCGATGCGCATTTTCGGATTCTCGAATATCCTGAACACCGGATAGATGGAAATCGTTGCATTTGGTTTGATGGACTGAGTCTCTTCCATTTGGAATGGATTAGAAAAAAGATATCCGGAAGGATCTCGCTCCCCTTCAGGTTTTTAAAGCCCTTCCCTTTCCGCTGTTGAAGGCTGCCGGGGAATTCGGTCCAAAGGAAAATGGCCCTTCCGCTTGACAGAAGGACGGGTAAATTCCAGAATATCACTGAAGGAGTTCAAAATGGGAGGTTTTTTTGGCGTTGCTTCGCAAGAGGATTGTGTCTCAGACCTGTTTTATGGCACCGATTATCATTCCCATCTCGGGACCAAAAGAGGAGGTCTGGCTATTTTCCGGCCGGACGGTTTTGTCCGCGTCATACACAACATAGAAAACGCCCAGTTCAGGTCGAAATTTGACCTGGATGTGGGTGGGATGCACTCCCGGACGGGCATTGGTGTCATTAGCGACTATGACGATCAGCCGCTTCTCATCCGGTCTCATCTGGGAAATTATGCGCTCGTCACCGTGGGAGCCATTAAAAACATCGACACTCTTGCCAAGGATGCCTTTCAGAGAAAGCGAATTCATCTTTCTGAAATGAGCGGAGGGGAGATCAGCCCGACAGAACTGGTAGCGACCCTCATCAATCAAGAAGAAAGTTTCGAAACGGGCATAGAGAATGCCCAGAATGCCATTGAAGGTTCGTGTTCGCTGCTTCTTTTGACTGTCAATGGAATCTATGCCGCCCGGGACAAATACGGGCGGACACCGGTTATTATCGGAAAGAAAGAAAAAAGTACGGCGGTCACTATGGAGACATGTGCTTTCCCCAATCTAGGATTTCACATTGAGAAATATTTGGGCCCTGGAGAAATCATCCTCATCACAGCGGATGGTTTTGAACGGAGAAAAGCGCCTGAGCCGAAACTTCAAATCTGTGGCTTCCTCTGGGTCTACTATGGATATCCCGCTTCCAGCTATGAAGGGATCAACGTGGAATGGGTCCGCAACCGCTGCGGGGCCTTCCTGGCCCGAAGAAATCCGACTCCAATCGATTTCGTCGCCGGTATCCCCGATTCTGGAGTCGGCCACGGGTTGGGGTATGCCGCGGAGGCCAAGGTTCCTTTCCGGAGGCCGTTCATAAAATACACGCCCACGTGGGCGCGGAGCTTTATGCCTCAAAGTCAGGACATCCGGGACCTCGTGGCCAAGATGAAACTCATTCCCATTCGTGAACTCATTGAAGGGAAAAAGTTACTTTTTTGCGAGGATTCCATTGTCCGTGGCACTCAACTCAAAGAAACCATCCAGCGACTCTATGAGTTCGGCGCTCTGGAAGTCCATATGCGTCCCGCCTGTCCGCCTCTTGTTTACGCCTGTAAGTATTTGAATTTTTCAATGTCCAAGTCAGAGCTCGATCTAGCCGCACGACAGGCCATACGGGAACTCGAAGGAGAATCGGTCAAGAATCTGACAGAATACACGCTCGCGGGGACAGACAGATACAGGGATATGGAAGAACGGATCCGCAGGAGACTCAATCTGACAACGCTCAAATATCAACGTATGGAAGACCTTGTTGCGGCCATTGGACTGCCGAAAGAAAGGCTGTGCACGTACTGCTGGGATGGACAAGGAGTCCCTTGAGAGACAGAATGTGGAGATATTTGAGCTTCCGCGCCTCTCAATAGAAATAAGAAAACTCCTCTGTCTCAGATTTGGCGAGAGAGGATGAAGACGGTCGCGCTAATCACCCTGGGTTGTGCAAAAAACCTTGTGGACAGCGAAGTCATGCACGGCTATCTTCTGAGAGACGGATTCGACTTTGTCTCTGAGCCCGAAGAGGCGGATATCATCATTATCAATACGTGCGGCTTCATCCGGCCGGCCAAAGAAGAAGCCACCCGTGCGATTCGAGAGGCGGTCTCCATCAAAAGGAAAAATAAAACCCTACGACTCGTCATCACCGGCTGCTTTGTCCAGAGATATCAAGAGAGTTTAAAAAAAATCTATCCCGAAGTGGATGCCTGGCTTGGAATCAAGGATTTCGACAGGATCGTTGATGCGGTTAGGGGAAAATCCTTCCTCTCCAGAGAAAAAACTTTTCTCTATAGCCACACTTCTCCCCGTTCAATCTCCACACCATCAGGTTGGGCCTATATTAAAATTTCCGAGGGATGCTCCCACCTCTGTTCTTTCTGCTCCATCCCCCAGATTAAAGGGCAGTACCGATCGAGGAGCATCTCTTCCCTCCTTGCAGAAGCGGAAAGCCTTGCCCGGAGTGGGATTAAGGAGATTAACTTAATTTCCCAGGATACAACCTATTTCGGTCGCGACAGGGGGATGAAAGATGGCCTTTCCTGCCTGCTGCAGGAACTTGTGCTCCTCCGGGGAATTGAATGGATTCGCATTCTCTACGGCTACCCTGAAGAGATTACCGACGCGCTTCTGGAAGTTATGAAGGAGATGAAGATCTGTCCCTACCTGGATATTCCATTCCAGCATGCCAATCCCCGGATCCTTAAAAAGATGAAGCGCGGGATGAGCGGAGAGAAGGCTTTAAAATTCATTGAAAAAATTCGGAAGAGAATCCCCCGGATTGCCCTTCGCACGTCGCTGATTGTCGGGTTCCCTGGTGAAGGTCAAAAGGAGTTTGCGGATCTCCTCCGATTTGTCCGAGAGGCCAGATTTGATCATCTGGGTGTTTTTGTTTATTCGCAGGAAGAACAGACGACCTCCTTTTCTCTTGGCGATCCCATCCCAGAGGATGTCAAACAAAGACGGAGGGATAAGGTCATGGAAATCCAGGCGGAAATTTCCGCAGAGAACATCCGGAAATATGTCGGACAAAAGATGGATGTCCTGATCGAAAGCTGGAGTAATGAGAGCTCGACGCAGTCCATCGGCCGGAGCCAATTTCAGGCGCCTGAAGTGGACGGAGTGGTTCTGGTTCACCATCCCCAAGATGCAGAGGCCCCTTTTCATCCCATTCAAAAAGTTGAAATCCTGTCATCAGATGTATATGATTTACATGGAAAAATTGTCCAATGAAAATTATCACGAAGGTCATAGCGACCTTATTCGGGGTTGGCTATTTTCCGCTCGCTCCAGGAACGGCGGCCAGCGGTGTCGTCGCACTGGGATATCAGTTTCTCTTGGCACGGTTGAGATGGCCGTTCCACCTTCTTCTCGTTAGTCTTCTCTTTTTTGCCGGGGTCATTTTTTCTGGTATTTATGCGCGTACACTTAAGCAAAAAGATCCGCGAAAGATTGTCATTGATGAAGCCTGCGGCCAGCTTCTTGTCCTTTTCCAGGTGCCCCCTAATTGGGGGCCAGTTCTTTTCGGCTTTATTCTCTTTCGTCTTTTTGATGTGGTCAAGCCCTTCCCCGTCAGAACGGCCGAGAGGCTCGCCGGAGGATGGGGGATTATGACCGACGACATTCTGGCAGCGGTCTATTCGGGATTGATACTCCATCTGTATCTATTATTCAAATGAAGATTGAAATCATGGCCATCGGTTCAGAGCTATTGACGCCCCATTTTCAGGATACAAATTCCCTCTATCTGACACGCCGCCTGAATGACCTGGGGATGGAGGTCAAAGTGAAGACCATCGTCGGGGACGAGCCTGAAAGCCTTTCCTTTGGCGTCCAGAAAGCGCTTTCTTACTCCGAGTTTATCATCGCCATGGGAGGATTGGGTCCCACTGAGGATGATCGAACCCGAGAGATTTTTGCCGAGGTTCTCCATAGAAAACTCGTCTTCAACGAAGAAATCCTGCACAAAATCGAAGAGCGTTTCAGGCGCAGAGGAATTTCCATGCCTGCCTCCAACCGAAAACAAGCCTATGTCATTGAGGGCGCGGAGGTCCTTGAGAATAAAAACGGCACGGCCCCCGGCCTATGGCTGGAGACGGAGCGATCGCGGATAGTGCTTCTTCCCGGACCACCTCACGAACTCATCCCGATGTTCGAGGAAAGCGTCTGGCCCAGGCTTCAGAGATCGGGTGGAAGTGCATTGGCCCGGAAAGTCCTTAAGATCGCCGGAATGACCGAATCGGAGGTGGAAGACCATCTTGTGGGCCTCTACCGGCACATCAAAAACGTTTCTCTGACCGTCCTGGCCGCTCCCGGACAGATTGAAATTCATCTGGCCGCATCTTCCGAAAAAGGCCGGAAGGATGCGGAAAATAGAATTCGCAGAGTGGAAGAACGTCTTCTGGAAAGGCTTAAAGAGAATGTTTTTTCGGATTCGAGTGAGGAACTTGAAGAAGTCGTCGGAAAGCTTCTTCGGGATCGGAATCTGACTCTGGCCACCGCCGAGTCCTGCACGGGCGGTTTTCTCAGTCATCGCCTGACGAATACTTCCGGCAGTTCCGACTATTTTATCCAGGGAATTGTCGCTTACAGCAACTTGGCCAAAAATCAATGTCTCGGAGTCCCCATGGACCTCATTCAGGCTCATGGAGCCGTCAGTTCCGAGGTGGCCCAAGCCATGGCCGCCGGAGTTCGTGAAAGATCCGGGGCCAGCTTCGGTCTGGCCATCACGGGAATTGCCGGTCCGACAGGCGGAACACCTGAAAAACCCGTGGGATCGGTCTATACGGCCTTGGCCTTCAAAGCCGGGATAGAGGTCAAGAAGAATCTTTTTCTTGGAAAAAGAGAGGCGATTAAATTCCAGTCTTCCCAGAAAGCCCTGGATATGCTGCGGAGGTTTCTGCTTCCTCGCCGAAATCATGAGGATTAAATATGCGGACATTCATTGCCATCAACTTCGATCCTGATTTAAAGAAAAATCTCATAGGCCTGGTGGCGAAGTTAAAGAAAAAAAAGGGACATATCCGATGGGCCCACGAGTCATCGATGCATCTGACCCTTAAATTTTTAGGGGAAATCAACCCGGAACAAGCGGCGGCCGTGGAGAATATTCTGAAGGAAATCTCCGGAAACCACAGATCCTTTGATCTGAATTTAAAGGGAACCGGATATTTCCCTCCGAACCGGAGATCTCCCCGGGTGCTCTGGATCGGAGTTGCAGAAGCGCCGCTTTTATTGACCATTCAGGAAGATCTGGATTCGGCTTTCGAAAAAATGGGTTTCCAGCGGGAACAGAGAAATTTCCATCCGCATTTGACGTTGGGCAGAGTCCAGTCGCCTTCGAACATTAAAGAAACCTTGGATGAATTGGAAAAAGAGCGCAATTCCGATTTCGGCCGAATGGTCGTCAAAAAATTGACTTTTTTTCGGAGCACTTTAAAGCCCACCGGAGCCGAATACACAGTCCTTTCCGAATTTGAACTCCAATGAGAATTATTTTTACGGTTTTGGCCTATCTGCTCGGCGCTTTTCCCACCGGCTATATCATTTTCAAGCTCAGCGAAAAAAAGGATATTCGCCATTTTGGAAGCCAGAGCTCGGGGGCGACCAATATTTTCCGTCTGAAAGGATTGGGATTTGCGCTTCCTGTGGTGGTGATCGATGTTCTTAAAGGATTTCTGCCTCCGTTTCTGGCTTTGAAGTTTTTGAAAGACCCCCTTCTGGCCGCCCTGGCCGCTTTCGCAGCCGTTCTGGGCCACTGTTATCCTGTTTATATCAAGTTTAAGGGAGGAAAGGGAGTGGCCACGACTTTTGGGGCCATGGCCGCGTTCGCTGGACTGCCCGTTGGATTGGGGCTTGCCGTATTCGTATTGACTGTGACTCTGACACGCTATGTCTCCTTGGGCTCGCTCCTTGGAACGTTTTCTCTTCCATTATTTCTTTGGTTTTATGGAAGGGAGACTTCTCTTATTGTGTTGAGTCTCTCTGCATTTTGTATTATTCTCATAAGGCATCAGGGCAATATCCGGCGCCTGTGGAAAGGTACCGAGAGAAAATTTGGACAGAAAATAAGAGTGGAAGAATGAACGCTTGCGTAATCGGAGCAGGAAGCTGGGGTTCCGCTTTTGCTCTCTATCTCGGCCGAAAAAAAATCAAGACAAGACTATGGGTCAGAGAAGCCGATATTCTCGAACAATTACAGAAGAACCGGGAGAACAAGGTCTTCCTTCCCGGATTTGGATTTCCCCCTGCCGTCTCTTTTTATTCTAAAATGGCTGAGGCCATCGCCTCCACAGAACTCATTTTTATCGCCGTCCCATCCCAGTTCTGCCGGGCCATCTATACCCAGATGGTCCCGTTTTTTTCCCCCGACCAAATTCTGATCAGTCTGACCAAGGGCATTGAGAAGAAAACTTTAAAAAGAATGAGCGAAGTGATAGCCGAAATTTTTTCTCCTTCTGTTCAGCCTCGAGTGGCCGTGCTCTCCGGCCCCAGTTTCTCCAGAGAAGTGGCCGAAAATCACCCGACAGCTCTGGTTCTTGCCTCCCCGGACCAGAGGATAGCCAAAACCATTCAACATCTTATTTCCAGTTTGACTCTACGCGTCTACACGAGCTGTGATGTCACCGGTGTCGAGCTGGCCGGGGCATTGAAAAACGTGATCGCCATCGCCGCCGGCATTTCCGAAGCGCTCAATTTTGGCTCCAATTCATTGGCTGCATTAATGACACGAGGACTGGCCGAAATCACGCGGCTCGGCGTGAAGCTTGGAGCTAAAAAAGAGACATTTTCTGGATTGGCAGGCATTGGCGATCTGGTCCTGACCTGTACAGGAAAATTGAGCCGCAACCGTTCTGTCGGGTTGGAGCTGGGGAAGGGAAATTCGCTGCCCGAGATTATTTCCAATATGAAGATGGTGGCGGAAGGAATTTCGACGACGCTTTCCGCCTATCAGATCGCCCATAGAGAAAACGTCGAGATGGCCATTTTTGATCAGGTCTACCAGATTCTCTATAAAAACAAGGACCCCAAAAAAGCCTTACTGGAGTTGATGTCACGGAGACTCAAACAAGAATAAGAACAGAGACGGCGCTCTTTGAAGCAAGAGCGAACCGTCCCGTCTTCAAGAGGTGACGCCATGAAGAGAAAAGGCATTTCCCTTTTATTGTTAGGGCTCTTTCTCGTCTCCTGTGTCTCTCAGCAAAAGAGAATTCAAATGGAACGGGAGAAAGACCCTAAATATCAGTACAGTCGGGGAAATTACTACCTCAATATCGGTCAGCCGGATGAAGCGATCAAATATTTTAAAAAAGCCCTGGCGTTGGCTCCGCGCCATTATCTCTCGTTCAATGCCCTCGGATTGGCCTATTCGATAAAGCGGGAGTTCGAGGAATCGATGGTCTGCTTTGAAAAGTGCCTGGAAATCAATCCGCAATTTACCGAGGCAAGAAACAATCTGGGCATGGTCTACCAGGTCATGGGATTGCTGGATAAAGCGGAGGAGACATACCAGACAGCGCTTTTGGATAGGGAATACAATTCCAAAGAATTGCTTTATTTCGGCCTGGCCCAGATTCACTTTTCCCGGAACAAACTCGAAGAGGCCCTGGATGACATCCAAATTGCCCTGAAGGCCAATAGCCGCATGGCCCTCGCGCACAACGGGAAGGGACAGATTCTTGAAAAGCTCAACCGGATGCCCAAGGCCATCGAGAGCTATCAACAGGCCCTTAAGATTGTCCCCGATGATGTGAGTTTCAGTTTCAATCTGGCTGTGGCCTACTTCAAAACAGGAGAATTCGGGAAAGCCCGTGAACTCTTTGAAAAAATATTACCGCGCGTCCAGGATGAAGAAATCAAGCAGCAGATTAAAGACTATCTCCGTCAAATCCGGGAAGGTTAGGTTCCTTCTTCCCAATTGGAAAGATATTTTTTCTGTTCGGGCGTGAGGCTGTCGATACGAACTCCCATGGTCTTCAGCTTCATCCGGGCAATGTCTCTATCGATTTCCGTGGGGACAGGATAGACATTCTTCTCCAGACGGTCTCCTTTTCTGACCAGATAGAGGACACTCATAGCCTGATTGGCGAAGGACATATCCATGACCATGGCCGGATGGCCTTCCGCTGCGGCCAGGTTAATCAGCCGGCCTTCTCCCAGAAGATAAATCTTCTTCCCGTTTCGGAGCGTATACTCCTCGACAAACTCTCTGATCCGTCTCTTGCTCTTGCTCAAATGAGCCATTGCGGGAATATCAATTTCCACATTAAAATGTCCGGAATTGGCGACAATAGCTCCATCTTTCATTTTTAAAAAATGGCTCCGCGTGAGAACGCCTTTATCTCCGGTGAGGGTGACAAAAACATTTCCGACGCGGACGGCTTCAGTCATCGGCATAACTTGAAAACCGTCCATGACCGCTTCCAGCGCCTTGAGGGGGTCCACCTCCGTGATAATGACTTTGGCTCCGGCTCCCTTCGCCCGCATGGCCACTCCCCGGCCGCACCAGCCATAGCCGGCGACGACAAAATTGAGGCCCGCAAGAAGAATATTCGTGGATCTCAGGATTCCGTCGATCGTGCTCTGTCCGGTCCCATATCGGTTGTCAAAAAGGTGTTTGGTGTTCGCGTCATTAACGGCAATGATCGGATAGGAAAGCACTCCATTCTGAGCCATGCTCTTCAAACGAATGACGCCCGTGGTCGTCTCTTCGGTTCCGCCGATGATGGAGCTCAGGAGCTCCCTTCTTCTGGAGTGGATCGTGCAGACCAAATCCGCTCCGTCATCCAACGTGACCTGAGGCCTGTGGTCCAGGGCGTGATGGATGTGGCGGTAATAGGTCTTGTGGTCCTCTCCTTTGATGGAAAAAACGGAAACTTTAAAATATTTGACCAGGGCGGCCGCCACCTCATCCTGCGTGCTGAGAGGATTGGACGCAGTGAGACGAACTTCCGCACCTCCCAGCCGGAGGGCCTCCATCAGGTTTCCGGTCTCTGATGTCACATGGAGGCACGCGGAAATATTAATATTTTTGAAGGGTTTCTCCCGGAAAAACTTTTTCTTGATGGAGTCAAGGACGGGCATCCACCGCGCCGCCCATTCGATTTTGAGTTTCCCCTTTGGCGCCAGCCTTAAATCCTTCACATCATATTGCATTTGATCCGCTCCTTAGAGACCCGCATCTTTTTTGAGAGCATCGGCCTTATCCAGCCGTTCCCAGGTGAACTCTTCTTCGGTTCGCCCGAAATGGCCGAAACAGGCGGTCTTCTTGTAGATCGGTCTGAGCAGTTTCAAAGATTGAATCATTCCTTTGGGAGTGAGCCTAAAATGGGCCCGGATCAATTCTTTAATTCTATCCTCGGGAATTTTCGCTGTTCCGAAGGACTCGACCATGAGAGAAACAGGCTGGGCAATGCCGATGGCGTAAGCCATCTGGATTTCCAGCTTGTCCGCGATTCCAGCGGCCACAATATTCTTGGCGACATAACGGCCCATATAGGAGCCGGACCGGTCCACTTTGGAGGGATCCTTGCCCGAAAAGCACCCTCCTCCATGACTCCCCACGCCTCCGTACGTGTCGACAATGATCTTGCGCCCGGTTAGGCCTGTATCGGCAAGAGGCCCGCCCTGCTCAAAACGGCCTGTGCCGTTAATGTAAATCTTTGTATTTTTATCGATCATATGCGGAGGAATGACCTCTCTGATGACCACTTTATTAATGTCCTCTCTGAGATCGCTCATTTTTACCGAGGCATTGTGCTGGGCGGCGATGACAATCGTTTCCACACGAAGGGGAACTTCTCCTTCATATTCGACTGTCACCTGGGATTTACCATCCGGCCTCAGGTAGTCCAGAATATTGGCCCGTCGGACTTCGGTCAGTCTTTTCACCAATTTGTGAGCCAGCATGATTGAAAGAGGCATCAGTTCCTCTGATTCCCGGCAGGCAAAACCGAACATCAAGCCCTGGTCACCGGCTCCCTGTTCATGTTCCAGCGTCTCGTCCACTCCCATGGCGATATCCGGGGACTGTTCATGAATGGATGAGAGCACGCTGCATGTCTGGTAATCGAAGCCGAACTCGGCCTTGGTGTAGCCGATTTCTTTGACTGTCTCCCGGACAATCTTCTGGAAATCACAGTAGCCCTGCGTGGTGATTTCTCCGGCGATGAATACCAGTCCAGTTGTGGCCAACGCTTCGCACGCCACCCGGCTGTTCGGATCCTGAGCGATCAAATCATCGAGGATGGCATCTGAAACCTGATCGCAGATTTTATCTGGATGCCCGACCGTTACGGATTCTGAAGTAAAGAAATGCTTTCCGTCCTGACTCATGGAAAGACCTCCTTTCTGGAGTAAAAAAGTAACGGAATACATAGCACAAACGAAAATATTTTTCAATGGAAAACATGAAGAAATGAATGTCCACGAAAATTTGAGGCGGACATTAATTTTGAATTTTATCGAATTTGTGTTATTTTAAAACACATATTGGAACCGTGTGGAAGACGCCCATGGGCAAGACGATTTTGAGGATTTTCTCTATGGCCCTGATCCTCGTCGGGGGACTTTCTATTCCGGAGGCTTTAAGCCAGAGAAGACCCCAGTATCCTGTCACGCATTACACATTGAAAAACGGCCTGCAGGTTATTCTTGCAGAGGACTACTCCTTTCCCATTGTTTCTGTTGTAGTGACCTACAGGGTTGGGTCAATGGATGAAGTCCCCGGAAAAACCGGTCTTTCCTATCTGATGGAGAATTTGATGTTTCAAGGATCGGCCAATGTCAGTCCTATGCAGCATTTCCATTATATCAACCGTATTGGCGGAGAGCTGAACGCCAGCACATCGGAAGACCGGACGGTTTTTCAACAAACGGTTCCTTCCAACCAGCTGGCGCTGGTCCTTTGGCTGGAATCCGACCGTATGAGATTCCTGGAAATCGATGAGATGAAAGTCGATCAAATTAAGAACATGCTCCTTGAGGATCTTCGACAGAGAAGAGACAACAATCCTTATTTGGAAAGCTTTTTCCTGTTTGACCAGTTCTTTTTCTCTGATTTTGCCCATGGTCATCCTTTTCTGGGGAACACCGTGGACATCCGCAACTTGACGGTGGAGGATGTCCGGAATTTCTATTCCAGTTTCTATGTTCCCAATAACACGGTTCTGTGCATTGTCGGAAATTTCAATAAGGTGAAGGCGAACGAGCTTGTCGCCAAGTATTTTGAAACCATTCCGAAAGGAAAAGAAGTGACTTTTGCCACGGAACCATTTGCGCCGGCCAAGAAGGCATTGCAGAAAGATATGGAAAATTCCCTGACTCCTTCACCGGCTTTCCATCTGGGATTTCGCATCGCCCCCCCCCAGTCCAGCGATTTCTACACGGTGACGATTCTGGATTACCTTCTCCTTCGAGGGCAGACATCGCGGCTTCCCAAAAGGCTGTATAAAAAAGAGAAGATTGCCATTCAATTAAGCGGCGGCATCGAAAAACGAAGAGACCGCGCCCTCTACAGGATCTTCGCCACCTGCAACAACCAATTCATGGTCAACCAATGCCAAGAAGCGATATTTTCGGAACTGGAGAAACTCAAAACAACTTTTATCTCAGAAACAGAATTGACGAAGGCGAAAAATATGTTCAAGCAAGATCATCTGAGGAAGCTGTCCACAACTCTCGACAAAGCTCTTTATCTCACAGAAATTTTTCTGACTCATGAAAATGTCGAAGATCCTCAGCGAGAACTGGACGAGTATTTAGCCGTGACTCCGACAGACGTCGTCGCCATCGCCAACAGGTATTTCCTTCAAAAAAACAGCGTCATCCTGAACGTTAAGATTAAATGAAAAGAGTATTGGTCCTCTCTCTCTGTCTGTTAGGCTTCCATCCGGTCCTTATGTCCCAGGAGAGGTTCCGGAAATTCCCTCCTTCACCCGAACCCCTCCAGGAGCCGCGGCTTCCCAATATTGAAACAGTCCGGTTATCCAATGAATTGACGCTCTCTGTCGCCTACAGAGAGAACATGCCGGTCACATTTTTACAGCTCATCATCTATGCCGGAGAAAGCGCGTCGCCGGAGAGCTTGCCCGGAATGGCCAGCTTTGCCGCCCACATGGTGAGCCGCGGAACCCAAACCCTTTCCGCGACATCAATCGAGGAAAGGATAGAACAGATGGGTGGGACGTTTTCCGTTTCCACATTCATGGACTATTCTCTGTGGACATTGAGCTTTCTGGATGAATATTTGGATGACGCTTTAAACATTCTCAGCCAATTGATCCTCTCCCCCGCCTTCGCCGAAAGAGAAATCGATACTGTCAAGAGAATTCTCTTCTATGACCTTCTGGAAAAAGAGAAGGATCCTGAATTTTCCGCCAAAAGACATCTCCAGCGGATCTTGTTTAAAAATCACCCCTACCAGAAAGGGACATTTAATGAGCGGGTCATTCGAAATTTAAACCAGAAAGATCTCATTTCCTTTTTTCAAAAATACTACAGGCCGAATAATGCCCATATTATCTTGATCGGAAACCTGAACATGCCGACGGCCTCGAGAAAAGTCAGCCACTATCTGAACACATGGGTCCCCCAGGCTGTGGAAGAAAACCTTTATTTTTCTCCTCCCAAGCCCAATGAGAAAGAAAAGGTGTGCTTTATCGATGTCCCCCATGTTAAGGATTGCATCATCTATCTGGGTAACACCATACTCTCTCTTTCTCAGCCGGACTCATATGCCTTTTTTGTCCTCAACCAGGTTTTGGGAGGCGCACCCATTTCCCGACTCTTTATGAATCTCAGAGAATCTAAAGGATATGCCTATTATGCTTACAGTGATATGGAATTTTATCGTCTGTGCGGCATTTTTTTTGTTAGAGCCAGAGTCACACCGGAGGTAATCTATTCTTCTGTTCAGGAAATCATTAAAGAAATCCGCGTCCTTACCAAAGAACCCATATCCATCTTTGAAATTGAACAAGCGAAATCTTATCTTATGGGAAACTTTCCTCTTCGGTTCGAATCCTGGGATAATCTGGCCCGAAAAATTGCGGAGATGAAAGCCCTCTATTTGGAGGATAATTACTGGCGCAACTTTTGCAAGAATATCATGCTTGTCAACTCAGAAAACGTGTTTGAAACGTCTCATCAATATCCTCTTCTGACGCCCATGATTGTCATTGCGGGAGATAAGGAAATCCTCCTGGGACAGCTTAAGGATTTCGACGTTGTCGAAGTCTATGACAACAAAGGCATTTTTCAATACTCCATTCAAAAATGAAAGGAACAGAGGATGAAACTTGTAGAGTGTGTCCCCAACTTCAGTGAGGGAAGAAATCCGGATAAAATTCAGGCCATTACGCGAGAAATCGCCTCCACTTCTGGAGTCAAACTTCTGGACGTGGATCCAGGAGAATCGACCAATCGGACGGTCGTCACATTTATTGGAACTCCTGAATCCGTGTCCCATGCGGCTTTTAAAACTATAAAAAAAGCGGCGGAAGTCATCGATATGCGCACGCATAAAGGCGCGCACAGCCGAATGGGAGCGACGGATGTCTGCCCCTTTATCCCCGTCTCAGAGATGACCATGGGCGAATGTGTAAAACTGGCCCATGAACTCGGCCAACGCGTAGCGAATGAACTGGGAATTCCGGTGTATTTCTATGAGGAAGCCGCTTTAAAGCCGGAGCGGAAAAATCTGGCCAACATTCGGGCCGGAGAATATGAGGGGCTTCCGGACAAATTGAAAGATCCGGAATGGACTCCGGATTGCGGCCCGCCGATTTTCAATCCCAAATCCGGGGCCACAATCATCGGCGCCAGGGAGTTTCTGATTGCCTACAACATTAATCTGAATACGCGAGACCGGAAGTTGGCCAACGAGATCGCTCTCCAAATTCGGGAAAGTGGTCGGGTCCAAAGGGACAAAGAGGGAAATATTGTCAGGGATGAGAACGGTAATGCCCTCAAGATACTCGGCCGGTTCACACATGTGAAAGCGGTCGGCTGGTACATCGATGACTATGGCATCGCGCAAATTTCTATCAATTTCACGAACTATAAAATTTCCCCCGTCCATATTGTTTTTGATGCCGTCATCAAAGAGGCGGAAAAGCTGGGAGTGAGAGTCACTGGAAGCGAACTGGTGGGACTCATACCGAAAGAGGCGCTTCTTATGGCCGGCCGCTACTACCTGGAAAAACAGGGGAAAAGTCCCGGCGTTCCAGAAGAAGAATTGATTCGGACGGCCGTTGTTTCCCTGGGACTGAATGATGTCACGGCTTTTGATCCAAAGAAAAAAATTATTGAATATCAGTTCGAAGATCCGCAGAAATCGCTCCTGAATTTGAATCTCAGGGAGTTTTCTAATGAGCTTTCTCTAGATTCCCCGGCGCCCGGCGGAGGAAGCGCAGCCGCTCTGTTTGGGGCCCTTTCCGCATCTCTGTCTTCGATGGTCGCCAGTCTGACCGTCGGAAAAAAGGGGTATTCAAAGGTCCAGAAGGAAATGAAAAAAATAGGTCTGAGCGCCCAGGCTCTCAAAGATGCATACTTGAAGTCTGTGGACTTGGATACCAATGCCTTCAACAGGCTTATGGAGGCTTACCGCATACCGAAGAATACCGAGGAACAGAAAACCGGAAAAGACCGGGCTGTTGAAGAGGCTTCCAAAGACGCCACGCGGGTTCCGTTTGAAGTGCTGGAGAAAAGCCTGGATCTCTTAAAGCTGGCTAAGACACTCGTTCAGAAAGGAAACCGGAACTCTTTGAGCGATGCCGGTGTCGCGGCGTGTGCCGCCAGAGCCGCGGCCGAAGGGGCCTACTACAACGTCCGGATTAACTTGCCAAATATCCAAGACCAGGAATTTAAAGAGAGGATGAAAAAGCAAGCCCTCACCATAAAGAAGAGAGCCGTCCGGCTTTCTGAAGATATAAAAGTTCTTGTTGAAAAAGAACTTCATAAAATGTCAAAATAACACCATGCAGCTGAAATTCCCGCTCATATCAGGAAGCCTGAAGAAAAAACTGTGGAGCATCATTGTTCTGGTTGTGGGATATCTGGTCTACATCTCATTGGGAGACCTGATCCCTCAATACTGGAAGTGGATCGGATTCCGGACATTCGAAAGGTCCATCATCACATTGGGATTTGTCATTATCCTGTTGATCTCCCTCAGCGGCCTCGCATTGAGTGAAAAATTAACGACTATGGCCATCAAAGATGGATTGACCGGACTCTACAATCAGCCCTATATTAAAGCGCGGCTGCAGGAAGAGATTTTCCGTTCCGAGAGATATCACTATCCCCTCAGTCTGATGATGATCGATCTCGATGGATTCAAAAATGTCAATGACCAGTATGGGAATTTGATCGGAGACCGAATCCTCAGAGAATTTTCGGATTATATCAGGGAGATGATTCGCGCCTCAGATGTTCCCGCGCGTTACGGCGGAGAAGAATTTCTCATCATCCTCCCTCAAACGGAATGTCTGGATGCCGCTTCCGTTGCGGAGCGGATTCGAAAAGAAATTGCTCAGTATCCGTTTCGAATCGGGATGCCTCGTGAAAAAACGTGTCACTTCACAGTCAGCATCGGCGTCTACAGCACTCCTTACTACGGGCAAAACGTTGATGAGGTGATCAGTCTCGCAGATGCCGCGCTTTACCGGGCTAAAAAAGAGGGAAAGAACAAAGTGATTGTCTTTGTCAAATAAAATGAGAGAATTGGTGATTCAGGGGAAAAAGATTCGGCTCGTTACGGGGAATATTGCCCTTCTCGAATGTGAAGCGATAGTCAATGCGGCCAATCAATCCCTTATTCTTGGCGGCGGTGTGGCCGGAGCCATTAAAAAATATGGCGGGTCATCGATCCAGGAAGAGTGCCATAAACTGGCCCCGATTGAAGTGGGCCAAGCCGTCGCGACCAGCGGCGGAAACCTGAAAGCCAGATATGTCATCCACGCCGTTGGCCCTGTCTATGGAGAGGGAAATGAGGAAGATAAATTGGCCAGAGCTACTCTCAGCAGCTTGAAAATCGCCAAAGAAAAAAAAATTAAAAATATCGCCTTTCCGGCCATCAGCACAGGGATTTTCGGATTTCCCATCAACCGATGCAGCGAAATCATGATCCACACGGCGAAGAATTTCCTTCAAACCAATGATTATCCCCGTGAAATCCTTTTCTGCCTTTACGATGACGCGGCCTTATTGGTCTTTGAGACCACTCTCCAAAAATCAGGAGAGTCGAACTCCTAGATTTTTTCATTTCAGTTAAAATCTTTTCTTGGCGAAAAAGCAGATCCCGAAGACAAAGAACGAAAGGATGACAATCGTTCCGGAAGCCGGCAGGTCAAAGGTAAAAGCCATCCAGAGTCCGAAGATCACCGAAAAAAAAGCGAATCCGCAGGAAAGGAGAACCGCTTTTTTAAAGTTCCTGGCCACCTGAAGACTGGCCGCAGCTGGAATCACCACCAGGGCGGAAACCAGAAGTATTCCCACGATCTTCATCCCCAGCACAATCGTTACTGCGGTCAAGACACTGAGAAAAGTCTCCATCCGGTTGACTTTAATTCCAGAGGCCTGGGCCGACTCCCGGTCAAAAGTCATATACATAAATTTATGATAGTTTCCAAGGACAAGAAGTAAAACGAGGATGGCCAGCCCGATGGAAAGCCACACTTCCAATGGGGCGATCGTCAAAACGTCACCAAAAAGATAGTTGAGAAGGGCCGCATTAAAATTATGGCTCAGGGTGGCCAGAAGGATGCCTGTTCCCATTCCCGCGCTGCTGAGAATGGCAATCGCGGTGTCCCCATAGAGGCCGGCGCTCACTTTGAGCTTCATGATCCCCAGAGCGGCGACAACCGAAATGATCAAGGCCATGAGGAGCGGCATCATCTGAAGAAAGAGCCCCAGGGCCACCCCGGCAAATGCCACGTGGGACAGTCCATGGCCGATCATCGCATCTTTCCGCAAGAGAAGAAACACACCCAGTACCGCACATGCCAGGCCAATAAAGATCCCGGCCAGAAGTGCCCGTTGGAGGAATCCATAACTGAGAAGTTCTGTCATATGATCAGACGGCCTCTTAATGCCGGTGAGAAACCACGTGGTGGCCTCCGGCGATCATGTTCTTAAACTCCTCTGAATGGCAAAATTCGCTGTGAGACCCATGGTAGACGAGCCTCTGGTTGAGGCAGGCCACCTGTGTGATATGTGTATTGACAATTCCGATATCGTGAGTGACGAGAACGATCGTCATCCCGGCTCTTTTATTCAGAATGTTCAAAATCTCATAAAAATGTTCCTGCATGTCTCTATCGACACCTGTCGTCGGCTCATCCAGAAAAAGAATCTGTGGCTGGTTGACCACGGCCCTGGCGATAAACACGCGCTGCTGTTCGCCGCCGGAAAGGCTTCCAATTCGTCTGTTTTCATAGGCTTCCATGCCGACTTGCTTCAAGGCATGGTGTATGGAGGCCTCTTCTTCCGTTCCGGTCATCTGAAAAAATTTTTTCGTAGAAAGCAGCGCCATGGCCACAACTTCCCTGACGGAGGCCGGGAAAAGCGGATCAAAATGGGTTGCTTTTTGAGGAATATAGCCGATTTTTTGCCATTCCGTAAACTCATCGATGGGCTTTCCCATAATGGAAACACTTCCCTCGGAGGATTTCAACAAACCAAGCATGATTTTTAAAAGCGTTGTTTTTCCTGAACCGTTGGGCCCCAGAACAGCCAGAAAGTCGCCGGTCCGAATGGAAAGGCTGACATTCAGAATGACGGGTTCATGCGCATAGCTGTAAGAGACATTCTTCACCTCAATGAGGATCCGAGGATTAACGGCAGCGGAGTCCATGTCTTAAATTTTTTAAATTGTCTTCCATGATCATTAGAAACGTCACGCCTGACTTCAACTGTGCCTTCGTCAGGTTGGCTCCAGGATTTAATGGAAGAGTCCGGGTGCCGGTTTCTCTCGCCAATACCCTGGTCAGCTTGGGATTGATGTTGGACTCAAAGAAGATCGTTTGAATTCCGTATTTTCTGGTCAGTTCTGTGACCTCGACAAGACGCCTCGGGGTAGGTTCGGAATCAGGGCTCAGCCCGTAAAGCGATATCTGCTGTAATCCATATCGTTCAGCCAGATAGCCAAAGGCGGCATGTCCTCCAAAAATGATGATTCTGTGGAGGCAGTCTTTGAAAGTCCGATGATACTTTTGATCCAACCGGACCAGCTTTTCTTTATAGCCCGCGGCATTTTGGGCATAAACCGGCGCATGGCCGGGATCAATTTCGGCCAGTATTTCTTGGATTCTGTCCACAATAAGAAGGTCATAGGAAAAATCCAGCCAGACGTGAGGATCAATCGCTCCACGTTCGTGATGGCCCTGGTGAGAGGATTCGTTTTCCTGGGCCAGGGGGAGAATCTGACTGGCTTCCAGGATCCTTAAGCCCGGCCGTGCCACGTTTTTCAGAAGATCCTCCACCCAAGGCTCCAGCTCTCGGCCGATGTAGATGAAAAAGTCACTGGAAGAGAATTTGGCGATGTCACTGACACGTGGCTGCCAAGTATGGATTTCTGTTCCGGGCGGCAAAATAAGGCTGACCTCTCCCCTGTCACCGGCGACCGCACCGGCGAACTCCATAAGTGGGAAAACTGTCGCCATGATTTTAATCCTGGAAAGCGGTTCCGAAAAGAGAAAATGCCTTCCGAAAAAGAATATGGAAAGTATCAGCCAGACGATCAGGCTCTCTTTGCGTTTCTTGCTCATTAGATTCCGATTGAGGAAAATGCGCTCTTGCATTTTAAATAAATCAAAAAAGAAATGTCAAATGGGTCTCTGGATTTTAGAGACGATCTTGAAAATCAGGGTTTTTTATGGCATGATGGCGACTGATCGTTAAACAGAAATCCCAGGAGGCAAACATGTCATATCAATTTTCAGAGTTAAAACCCTCTCATCTCTGGAAACATTTTGAACAAATACTCATAATTCCTCACTGCTCCGGAAATGAAAAGGGCCTAGCGGACTATATCATTTCTCAAGCCAAAAGATTAAATCTCGTCTGGAAAAAGGATCCGGTTGGGAATGTCGTGGTTTCCAAGAAAGCAACGACCGGGCATGAAAACGCCGAGACCGTGATTCTCCAAGGTCATTTGGATATGGTTTGCGAGAAAAACTCCGACATCATCCACGATTTCACTAAAGACTCCATCGAGTCGGAAATCAGGGAAGGTTGGGTCTGTGCCAAGGGGACCACACTTGGCTCAGACAATGGAGTCGGTCTATCGGCTTCCTTAGCCATTATGGAGGATAATTCTCTGATCCACGGCCCCCTTGAGTTTCTCTTTACGGTGGATGAAGAAACAGGCCTGACAGGTGCCAGGAGACTGACGGTGGATTTTCTAAAAGGAAAACGTTTAATTAACCTCGATAGTGAGGATGAAGGAACATTTACCATTGGCTGTGCCGGAGGGGCAGACTCAGAAATCATCATTCCCATAAAAAGAAAAAAGTCAAAATCCCGCAACGCTTTCCGGCTGAAACTGCTTGGTCTCAGAGGAGGGCATTCGGGCCTGGACATCAACAAAGGACGCGGAAATGCCATCAAACTTCTGGCCCGCATACTCTGGCAGGTCCGAAAAGAAATTCCCTACGAGCTGCTCCTCATTGAAGGAGGCAGCAAAAGAAATGCCATCCCCCGGGAAGCATGGGCCGATGTGTTGGTCGATACATCCAAAGTCAAGTCCCTGATGTCTTTGATCAATGAGGCGTTCATTAAAGTGCAGGCCGAATACAAAACGGTGGAAAGAGATCTGCAGTATTCATGCGAACCTGTCTCGAATAAAAAAGGAGAAGCATTATCTCAAACTTCCCAGGAAATCCTTATCAATTTCTTGTTCACATGTCCTCACGGAGTTTTATCCATGCATCCGGAAATCGAGGGGCTGGTTGAAACTTCCACGAATCTGGCCATCGTCCGCTCTAAAAAGGATAGAGCCCAGGTTTTTTGCAACAGCCGGAGCTCTATAAATTCGGCCCTGGAAGCCACACGAAATATGATCCGGGGGCTGGCCGGACTCGGAGGCGCCAAGATCAGGCAGCCTGAAGGATATCCCGGGTGGGCCCCGAATCTTCAATCGTCCCTATTGAAGATTTTAAAAGAAGTGTATCATAAAGTCTTTAATAAAGAGCCCGAGATCGTCGCCATTCATGCGGGCCTGGAATGTGGAATCATTGACGAGAAATTCCACGGGATGGATATGATTTCAATCGGACCGACGATCAAGTATCCGCATTCACCCGAAGAAAAAGTCGAAATCGCTTCTGTTGAGAAATTCTGGAAATTTCTGACTGTCCTCTTGGCCGAACTCGCCTGATTTTCGACGTTTATATTTTCTATGGCGCACTTTGGATTCGAAAAACATCCTGTTTCATTCTTTCTCCAAATCCGTGATACCTGAAAGGTGAGGAGTATCCGGTGAATAAGGCCGTATGAAGTTGGAGATGCTGTTGTTTCTTTCTTGATATTTCCCATCGTTTCATTTAGCATGATATACAATTCGTAGAAAAGGAGCGGCCATGGGGAAAAAATATTTCGCCTTTTTGATTTTTGGGATTCTCGTTTTATCTCTCTTCTCATCCATCGACTGCAAGAGAAAAGAACAGAATCTGGGACTGCCCCCAGACAAGGCCATAGGCGACCTCCACGTCCTTCATGTCAGCCCCAAAGGATCCACCCTCACAGCTCATGAATCCGAAGAAATCGTCGTGATTTTTGACCGACCCATGAGGCCGTTACAGGCGCTTTCCGAAGAAGAGAAGACAGACATTCTCAAGATCGATCCTCCCTATTCCGGAAAATATCGCTGGATGGGAACCAAAACTTTAACCTTTACCCCGAACAAACGTTTTCCTTATGCGACTGAAATTAAAGTTACGGTTCCGGCCGGCACTTGGTCCCTTGAAGGGTATACCCTCAAGGAAGATATCACATGGTCTTTCCGCACAATTCGACCCCGCCTGATCAACCATTTTCCTCAAAATGGAGAGAGACAGATGAGGCTCGAAACTCAGGTTCTTTTGATATTCAACCAGCCTCTGGCAGCAGAAAACGCGAAAGATTTTATTTCTCTGCATAGCATCCACAGGAATGGGCGTGAAAGCCTCGTGGATTTCAACCTCCTTCATCCTTCGAATAAAAAGCTAGAAGAGGCGGATATTCCAGCTTCCCCGGATCAGGTTTTTCTCCTGGAGCCCAAAGAGAAACTCCAGCCGGATTGCATCTATTCACTGGAACTCCGTTCTGGGCTTCCGGGAAAAGAGGGTCCCTTGGGCATGGAAAAAACCTATTCCTTCAGCTTTGAGACCTTCAACACTTTTGTCTTTGAAGACTTGCTGGCCAGAGAGAACCACAGTCCCAATCAGCCTCTCCAGTTCAAATTTTCCAATCGAGTCACTTATAAAGAGTTTGTCCGGAACATCCGTTTTGAGCCGGAAGTGGAAATCCCGGATTATTACTCCTCTTGGGACTATGGCAGTCCAACACTCTGGATTTCCCTCCCATTAGATCCTGAAAAAGAATATCAATGCTGGATTAATGCCGACCTAAAGGATGAGTTCGGAAATCGGCTGGGGAAAGAAGTTCCGCTTTCATTTTTCACTTCCGCCTATCCCCCTTCGATCTCTATGACTACCGGCCACGGCGTGATCGAGGCCTACTCAGAGTTGTCCTATCCTCTCTATGCCATGAACTCGCCCGGAGTCTTTCACCAGATGACCAATGTCCCGAAAGAAGAGGTCATTCCTCTTCTAACAAGCGCCCGGGTTTTCTGGTCGAGTGAAAAATTCATGCCCCGTCAGAACTTCCAGATTGAGAGGCCGCTGGACTTCACGCTTCCCCGAAATACAAGACAAGTCATTCCTGTTCCTCTGAATGAAGCCCTCCGTGGAGAAAAATATGGCTTGATTTTTCTCCAGTTGGATACCCGTTCCCCTGATAAATGGGAGAGATATCCGAAGGCATTTCTCCAGGTCACAGAACTGGGAATCACGGGCAAATTTTCCCCTGAGAACAATATCATTTGGGTCACAGAACTGAAGACGGGACTGCCTGTGCCTGAAGCGGAGGTGGAGATCCGGGACGATCTCAACAGGGCCTGCTGGAAAGGCCGGACAGATAAGGACGGCAAAGTCACAACTCCGGGCTGGAAACCACTGGGGATCAAAAGCAAAGAGCAGTGGACAAAGCCTCAGCAATGGGTTATCGCCAGGCGCGGAAAAGACGTCGCCTTCATCTCTTCGGAGTGGGGAACCGGAATCTCTCCTTACCGCTTCAATATTGACTATGACTGGAATCCTCAGCCGGAAAGAATCAAAGGCTATATCTTCACGGAACGGGGGATATACAGAGCCGGCGAATCGGTCCACATTAAAGGCATCCTTCGCAAAAGAGAAAAAGGAACATGGATTCTGCCTTCCGGGAAAGAGATTGAATGCGAAATTCAAGACCCTTTTCAAAAGACCGTGTTCAAAGACAAAATTCCTCTGGATGATTACGGTTCCTTTGCCTTTGACCTGGAAACGCGCGCAGAAGCCTCCCTTGGCTACTACCAAATTATAGCCAAAGTCCCTCCTGAAGAATCCGGAGAAAAGGCCACGGTCGTCTATTCTTCTTTCCGGGTGGAGGCCTTCAAGCCGGCCGAGTTTGAAGTCCATCTACGTGCTTTGAAAGAAAACTATGTTTTCGGGGACGAATACAAAGCGGAAATCAGAGGGAATTATCTGTTCGGCGGAGCGATGAGCGGACAGAACGTCTCCTGGTCTCTGAGACTCAATCGGGCGTATTTCCGTCCGCCTGGACCCACCGGTTTCGTTTTCGGCGAAATGTTTGATGACTGGGGAGATGAACCGCAGGAAGACAGCCGTCTTCTGGCTTCGGGCGAGAGCGTCCTTGATGAAAAAGGAAATCTGGAAGTCAAAATTCCTCTCCAGCGGGAAAAGGAAAAAGGCTCTGCCCTGGCCATTCTGGAAGCCACTGTTTTGAGCCCGAGCCGCAGGTCCATCTCCAACCGGATCCAGACATTCGTCCACCAGGGAGAATTCTATATCGGCCTGAAAACGGATTCATTCCTTTTAAAAAAGGGAGAAACTATTTCCGTCCAGGTCATCACCACAGATCCCACAGGAAGGATGATCCCAGGCGAAAAAATATCCGTTAAACTCTTCAGACGGGAATGGAAGTCCATCCGGAAAGGAGAAATCGGAGGGCGTTATAGATGGATCACCGAAAAAGAAGACACGGAAATTGCCGCGCGTCAAATGCAGAGCCAGAATGATCCCTTCACTATCTCTTTCAAACCGGAGAAATCAGGAGTGTATCTGCTCTGTGCGCAGGGATCCGACAATCGGAAAAATCAAGTGACCACAACGACCTATTTTTATGTCACTGGCAGAGACTATGTTCCCTGGGAAAGAAAAGACGAGGATGCGCTCGAACTTGTGCCGGACAGCGAAAGATATCAACCGGGAGACACATCCAAAATATTAGTCAAGTCTCCCTATGAACGGGCGAAAGCCTTGGTGACAATCGAAAGGGAATATATTCTCCAGAGCTGGGTCCAGGATATTCAGGGAAGCGCCAGTACAATAGAGATTCCCATTGTTAACAGTCTTATTCCCAATGCGTATGTCTCGGTGCTTCTGGTTCAAGGCCGGACGGCGAACGCCACCGTGAATGAAAAGGCTGATTTGGGGAAGCCGTCCTTTAAAATCGGCTATGTCAACCTGAAAGTGGACCCATCGGCACAGAGGCTGACACTGGACATTTCCAGCAATCAACACGGGTACAAGCCCAAGGACAAGGTTTCCCTGCGGATCAGGATCAAGGATATGAAAGACACAGGCGTCCAGGCTTCCATCGCCCTGGCTGTGGTCGATGTGGGAGTCCTCAATCTCATCGGCTACCAGACCCCCAATCCTTTTGGTATGTTTTACGGAGAGAAACCTCTCTCCGTCCAAACGTCGGAGACAAGGCTTCATGTCGTAGGTCAAAGAGCCTATGGAGAAAAAGGAGAGAACGTTGGCGGCGGCGGCGGCGAAGAACTGGCCGCGGCTCCGGGCTTGGCTGAAGTGGAGCTTCGGGGAGATTTCAAATCCACCGCCTACTGGAATCCTTCTCTTGTGACGGATGCCAGGGGCGAGGCCACCATGGAATTTACGCTGCCGGATAACCTGACAACCTTCAGAGTGATGGCCGTGGCCCAGACCAGGGATTCCAAATTCGGTCAGAATGAACTCGCCTTCAAAGTATCCAAGCCGCTCCTCCTTCTCCCTTCCCTTCCGCGGTTTGCCCGCGTCGGAGACATATTTGAAGGCGGAGTCATCGTCACCAACTATTCCTCCCAGAAAGGAAATGTCATCCTCAACCTGGACGCCACAGGAATCCGGCTACTGGATAAAAAGCCCTCTCGCGAATTTTCTCTGTTGCCGGAGGAAAGCAAAGAATGCCTCTTTTCCTTTGAGGTGAACACTCCAGGACGATCTCTTCTGGCATTTCGGGCGCGTATGAGAGAGGAAACAGATGGACTAGAGATTTCTCTTCCGCTCTATCTCCCCAGACCGACAGAGACGGTTGCCCTGTTTGATCAGACACAGGAATCCAAAGAGGAAAAGATATTAATCCCTGAAAATATTTATCCAGAGGAGAGCAAAATAGAAGTCCAGGCAGCCGCTTCCGCGCTTTTCGGTCTCAAAGGATGCGTGGATTTCTTGACCACTTACCCTTATTTATGCCTGGAACAGCGCTTGTCCACCATTCTCCCTTATCTTGTCGCTCCCCAAATCATTCATGACTTCAGGCTCAGCTCTTTAAACTCAAAGGAAATCAAGCCAACGATTCTGTCGACCCTTAAGGAGGTCTACGACTGCCAACATGAAAGCGGCGGTTTCGGATTATGGCCGGACTCGCCTTATGAATCCCCGTTCATCAGCTGTTATGCCGTATTTGCACTCCTCAAGGCGCAGGAGACCGGTATCGCAATAGAGCGGACACGACTGGATCTGGCGGCGGCCTATCTCAGACATCTTCTGCAGCTGAAGTATGCGCCCGGAGCATCTCCTTACAGCCTGAGAAACTGGAAGACCGTTCTCGCTTTTGCTCTCTATGATTTGGCCTTGCTCGGTCGGCCGGAACCTTCCTATATGGAAACGCTCTTCCAAGAACGAGAGAATCTTTCGCTTTTCGGCAGAGCCCTTCTCCTCAAAGCGCTCCATTTAGGAAAAGGCGCCTCTTCGGCCCGGAACACGCTGCTTCAGGAGCTGATGAACACAATTAAAGTCACCGCAGAGCACGCTCATTTCGAAGACGATGAAGGAGGTCTCAACTGGATCTATTCCTCCAACTTGAGGACGACCGCCTTTATACTCCAAACACTGACGGAAGTCGGCTCCAACCATCCACTTCTCCCGGCTATGGCCCACTGGCTTGTCGATAGAAGAAAAGCCGGACACTGGCATTCCACCCAGGAGAACTTTTTTGTCTTCTACGCTCTGAATGATTTCTATAGAAATTATGAGAAAGTCAGGGCGGATTTTAAAGTCGCCATTTCGCTGGATAAGAAACGCCTGCTTGAAGAGATCCTCCAGCCGCCTTCACCTCTCATTACAGCTTTTTCTCCACTTACTGAATTCAAGGCCGGCCGGACGCTTTCTCTTCATGTCCAGAAAAAAGGTCACGGAATTCTCTATTATGGAGCCCGTCTGACCTATGCTCCCAAAGAAAAATTGGAGCCGCGCGATGAGGGGCTGGCCGTCTATAAAAAAATCGAAACTCTTGACGGAAAACCCATCGATTTCGTTAAAGCCGGCTCCCTGGTTATGGTCACCCTACAGGTTGTCGTTCCCAAGGAAAGCCTGTTTGTCGTTGTGCATGACCCGCTGCCGGCCGGTTTTGAAGCCGTCAATCCCGTATTCCTCACGGAAAGTGAAGAACAGATGCGAAAACTCGAAGCGATCGAAGAACAACAGGAACGTCCCTGGTGGGAGGGATTCAGTCACATCGAAATGCACGATGACCGCGTCCTGCTCTTTGCGGATTCTCTGAGACCCGGCATTCACACACACCGTTATCTGGCCAGAGCTTTAAATCCCGGCCTTTTTACAACTCCAGGAACCCAGGCTGAAGAAATGTATTCTCCGGAAGTCTTTGGCCGAAGTGCAGAACAGGTCATTCGCATCGAAAAATGAGGATTTCGAAAAGAATATTTTTTTTTCTGGCTCTCCCGTTGATCGTCTTTCTTTTTTGGGGATCACTGTATATTCCCATCTCCAGAAAAAAATTGAGCCCTTATCCGGTGATCTCCTTTCAGGTCATGGACAGAAACAATGTTCTTCTGAGGGAGGTCCTCTCCGACGAGGGAGGCCGTTGCCGCTGGGTGCGTCTGGAAGAGATTTCTCCATACCTGATCCGAGCCACCCTTGCGTCGGAAGACAGCCAGTTTTTTTTCCATTCGGGAATTAGTCCTTTTTCCGTGGCCAGAGCTCTTTACCAGAACCTCAAGCACAAAAGGATTATTTCAGGGGCCTCAACGATCACTCAGCAACTCGTGCGGAATATTTTCCGTTTCCGCCGGAACATATTCTCCAAGGCTGCGGAAGCATGGCTCGCCATGCGTCTTGAACACACGCTCTCCAAGCCGGAAATTCTCGTCCAGTATTTAAACCGAATTTCTTACGGAAATCAGGCTTACGGCATTGAATCGGCTTCCCGCCTCTATTTCGACAAGCCGGCCTCTCATTTGAGTCTGGCCGAGGCGACTTTTCTGGCCGCCATTCCCCGATCTCCTTCGGTTCTGAATCCCTACCGAAATTTCGGACCTGTTCAAAGGCGGCAGCGCCGAATCATCAATGCCATGCGGGAACTTGGGCTCATTCAAAAAGATGAAGCTGAGAGAGCTGAAAAAGAGACTCTCTTACTTCGCTCAGAGAAAGAAAAATTCAGGGCGCCGCACTTTTGTGACTTCATTCTCGGACAGCTCCCTTTTGAACAAAAAAGAAACCTGCGCACAATCCAGACGACACTGGACTATAATCTCCAAGAAAAAGTGGAAATCCTTTTAAAAGGCCATCTGGGAGTTCTTGAAAAAAAAAGGATCACGAATGGAGCCGTCATTGTTCTGGACAACAGAACCGGGGAAATCCTGAGCCTGGTGGGCTCTCGGGATTTCTTTGACGACCGTCATGCCGGACAGGTCAATGGCGCACTTTCGCTGCGCCAGCCCGGTTCCACCCTGAAACCCATCACATACGCTCTGGCTCTGGAAAAGGGGATGACGGCGGCAACGATCCTTGAAGATCAACCGACACATTTTACGGCCGTCGATGGCAGTTTCATGCCTGAGAACTATGATGAAAAATATCACGGCCCCATCCGCCTTAGAAGCGCTCTGGCCTGTTCGTACAATATTCCCGCTGTGGCTGCTGTCCAGATCATCGGCCCTGATTTTCTCTACCGAAGGCTTAAGGAGTTGGAGTTTGAGAGCCTCCAGAAAGATCCGAATTTCTACGGCCTGGGTCTCACTCTGGGCAATGGAGAGGTGATGCTCCTGGAACTTGTTCGGGCGTACGCCGCCTTTGCCCGTGAAGGAATATTCCTCGAGGAAAAGTCCATTATCACGCGTATCCAGAAGGATAACACCCGCATTCTTTCAAACGAGAAAAGGGAGCGGCGGAGAGTTTTTTCCCCGGAAGTGGCCTACGTGATCACTCATATTCTTGCGGATCAAGATGCCCGCATCCCTTCTTTTGGTTACAACTCGCCCTTGAGAATTCCTTTTCCGGTTGCGGTTAAGACAGGGACTTCCAAAGATTTTAGGGACAATTGGACTGTCGGCTATACATCCGAATATACGGTCGGAGTCTGGGCCGGAAATTTTGACGGCTGCCCGATGCACAATGTCTCAGGAATCACCGGATGCGGCCCTCTTTTTAAAGACATTATGCTTCTCCTGGCCAAAAGGGAGAAACCCGGACCCTTCCGGGAGCCAAAAAATATGACGCATGTCGCCATTTGCCCACTTTCGGGAAAACTTCCCGGCCCGAACTGCCCGGGTGTTATGGAAGAAATTTTTATTCGGGGAACAGAGCCTAAAACAATCTGCCTCCTTTCCCATGAATCTCGAGATTTCACTGCAACGAACCGTTCATTCCTGACGTTACCGTCGACCATCGAAAAATTCGAAATCACCTTTCCCCAGGAAGGAGATATCTTCAAGATGGATCCCGTGCTCAGAACAAAATTCCAGACTCTGAAGTTCAAGATTTCCGTGCCAAAAGTCAGGGAAACCCGATGTGTCGAGTGGTGGGTCAACGGCCGGAGAATCGGAATCGCCAAATACCCTTTTTATTGGCAATGGAATCTGGAACCGGGTTATCATACAATCAAAGCTCGGGCTTTGCAGAAAGAGAATATCGTCGAAAGCCGCCCTGTTCGGATTACAGTTTTATCATAAATCCGGAGGCGAGTTGAGGATGAAAAGAAGGAACGCCTTGATTCTTCTTGGGTGGATTCCTTTCTTGAGAACCTCTATGCATTTTCCAAAAAAGAGGAGACAAACAATGAAACGAGAAATTAAAACCGAAAAAGCGCCAAAAGCCATCGGCCCTTATTCCCAGGGTATCGCCGCCAATAACTTTGTCTTTGCTTCAGGGCAGATCTCTCTTGATCCTCAAACCGGAGAGCTTGTCTCTGGAGGCATTGAAGACCAGACCCGACAGGTCCTCAAAAATATCAGCGCTGTCCTCCAAGCCGCGGGAAGCTCTCTCGATCATGTGGTGAAAGCGACCGTGTTTCTTCAAGACATGAATGATTTTGCCTCCATGAATACGGTCTATGCGGAATTCTTCAAACCCCCCTTCCCCGCCCGGGCAGCTGTTCAGGTGGCCCGCCTGCCCAAGGATGTCAAGGTCGAAATCGAAGTCATCGCCGTATTGGGTCAATAACAACGGCCCTTTTGTAAATCCACCGTTGGTGTTTGAATGAAGTGAATCTTTGACTTGACCTGTTCAATGCGGGATGTGATATCAAACTCAGCTTTGTCGCCGATAAACCTCCCCCGCCTCAGGTCGCTTTTCAGGAGCTTCTGATGGCCGCCGAGGCTTCAGCCGAATATTTTTCATGATCTTTTTTGAGGAGAAGTCTATCGGATTTTAGATGCTTTTATAATTCCCAGAGAAATTTTAGCCCCCCTTCCGCAATTTTTTGCTCACCTTGACATCCACGCCCATTGTTTTTTATCATTCATGACGATGGGAGGAGGCAAAATCGACGCATGAGTGCTCATTCAGCCAGCGCAGCGGAAAAGAAAATTCTTATCCACTTTCAAGACGACAGCGGATTCCTTTCCGGAGCCGCGCGAAAAAGCAAATCCCTATCCCTCTAAAGAGATCCGTAGTTCAAAGTCCTTCCGGTAATTTTATTGGAGTGTTCCCTGATCGTGACACCGTAGCCATTGTCCTTGAGCTTCCAGATGCACAGCAGGATCAACTCCTCGTTTTTGGTCAGTTCATACATCAGCGAACATTTGATAAGTATTTATTGTAAATACAATATAGAAGACGCAGGAGCGGCTAAAAAGGTTGCCTTCATAAAAAAATTAATAATATTTCCCGACTCTTGGTTGCTGACTTCATGCGTTTTCCCTGATAAGCCTCCAAGAGAGAATACTCTAATAAAGAGAGGACTGGTGCCGACGGCCACAGGAGGAGTCCCTGTATAAGACTCTGCCAGTCGTATGCCCCGGAGCTTGTCCCCGCTTGTTTCGATCCATCGGGAGCCTTGAGCCGGGTCAATCCGGATTTATTTTTTGGAGGGGCAACCTTTTTGAATCTCTCTGCGTCTGTAAGTATGTATTTACGATAAATACTTACCGGAGGAGCAACGATGTTATAGCTGACGAAAAACGAAGAGTTGATCCTATTTTCCATCTAGAAGCCTGTGGGCAACTGGCGCGAGGTCCCCATGAGGAATCATGGGCGAAGGAAATTAAGAAATGGAGGAGAAAATGACAAAAAAACAATGCATTAAAATTTCCTCATTATTTTTGGTTTTGCCTTTGGCTCTTGCCTGCCTGAGCCATTCGCCATCCCTATCGTCTTCGCCATCCCTATCGTCCAAGATCGATCAGCTGGTCAAGGATTATGTCGTCGACCGTCAATTCATGGGATCTGTTTTGGTCGCCGAGAAAGGCGAAGTTGTACTCGCCAAGGGATACGGGCTGGCGAATGTGGAACAGAACATCCCCAACACCCCCGAAACCAAGTTCAGGATCGGATCGATCACAAAGCAATTCACCGCTATGCTGGTGACCCAATTGGTTGAGAAAGGCAAGCTTAAACTTGATAACAAGATATCTGATTTTATCCCCGAGTTCCCCAGAGATATTGGAGACAAAATCACCGTTGAAATGCTGCTCTGTCATTCCTCCGGTCTGATCTTACCCGAGGGGATTGAAAAGTACTACTACGCGACCCGGAAAGAAGAGTTTCTTCAGGAATACCTCAAGCAACTCTCCGAAGAGGGACTTCGTTTTGAACCGGGCAAGGACTATGGCTATTCAAATGCCGGATATTTCATCCTCGGCCTGATCATAGAAAAGGTGACCGGCAAAAGCTATGAAGACGTGCTCACCGAACAGATATTGAAACCGCTGGGGATGACACAGACCGGTTGTGATCGGAAGGGATTGGTGCTCGAAAACGGGGCGACTTCTTACGCGAAATTGCGGGACAGATATATCACCTGGAATGAAGAGACAAATTCTTATGATCCCGCCGCCATTCACTTCGGCTGCGGAAATTTGTACTCAACCGTGGGGGATCTCTTCAAGTTCAGCACAGCGCTGTCCACGAATCAGTTACTTTCGAAAAAAACCATGGACATGTATTTAAAGATGAGAATCGTGAGAATATATCCAACGATCCCCTATATCTCCCAAGAACTTGTGAGGGATTTTTTTGGAACTTACGGCAATGGATTCGTGGGAGAGATATCCATCATTGAGGATCCGGATACCAAAGACAAAGAGACTCTCTACTGGCATGATGGAACCGATAAGCTGTTCAGATCAAACCATTTTCATTACAGCGGTAAAGACCAGATCATCATCATCTGCAGCAACTGCAGCTTTCTCCTTGAGGGGAATGAAATGGTCCTGAAGATCCATCAATTGCTCAACGACAAGCCTTACGATCATATCCTTATCAAAAACAGGCTGACGCAGTATATTGAAGAAGACGTGGCCATGCACGCCGGAATACCCGCGGCCATTGATGAATATTTCCGTTTAAAGAATGACACGATCCATTTCATCGTCCCGGGGAAAGAATATTTCGTCCGTATCGGCCGCCAGGTCGCTGAACGCGGTGATGTGGATGGTGCCATCGCCATTTTCCAGGCGGGCATACCTGAATTCCCTGGATTCTGGGAGGCTTATGATGCCCTTGGAGATACCTACATCATGAAGGGCGATAAAGGACTTGCGATCCAAAGCTTCAAAAAGTCGCTCGAATTGAATCCTCAGAATCCTCACGCCATGGAGATGCTGAAAAAGCTAGAGAACAAATGAAGAAATCAAAATGAAAAAACTAAACTCAGTTTTAATGGCTGCGATCCTTTTGCTGGCCATATCTCAAACATTGCCGGCGCAGGAGATATTTGATGCGGTAAGGCAAAATGACCTGGCAAAGGTGAAAGAGCTTATTGAAAAAGATACGCTTCAGATTCAAGCCAAAGACCAACAAGGAGATTCTTTGTTAAATCGTGCCTGCAATCTTGGCCATATTGAGATAATCAACTTATTGATAAACAAAGGAGCGGATATAAATCTGTTGGCAGGACGATTGGATCTGACTCCCCTTATGGAATGTGCGCGAACCGGAAATCTTGAAGTGGCAAAACTTCTTGTTGAGAGGGGAGCAGATGTCCAGATCATAAATAAAATGGGAATTACAGCAATGCACTGGGCATTGGGAAACGGTCAGAATCAAGCTGAAGAAATAGCACTTCTTCTCATTGAAAAAAAGCTCAAAGGTCGAGACAAAAGCAATCAACGGTGAAACGCCTTTGATGACCGCTGTTCGAATGGGTTACTCCAAAGCCGTTAAAGTGCTTTTAGAAAAGGGAAGCGATCCTTTGATTGTCGAACAAAACTCACAACAGACTCTGCTGCATAAAGCCTCTATTCTCGGGTATGGGGAAATCGCGGGATTGCTGATTAAATATGGAGTTGATGTAAACGCCGAAGACGTTCACGGGAACACAGCCTTGCTCTATGCAGGTAGATACGGTAATAAATCAGTAGCGGATACGTTAAATGCTGCAGGTACAAGCAAAATAAAAATAGAAGAAATTTATAATCCTTCCAAGATACTAAAAGGAGAGATAGGAAAAGACGAAGCTTATATCTGGCAGATGAATACACGCGGGTGGACAATCAAGACCAGAAGCCATTTATTAGTCTTCAATAATGAATACAGCGGAATAAAATCTGATAATCCGAGTTTATCCAATGGATTTATCGAAGCATCGGAGATTGCCGACCAGAATATACTGGCATTATATACCGCTTATCACGCAAAGCCATACACCAAAGAATTTATTAATGGGATGGAAGAAAGACTCAAAAACATCGTGTACATTCATTACGGTGGTGATGCACCACAAGGAAACAAAAATGAAATTCATTTACATGGGTATGGAAAAGAAAAATTTGGCAATGCTGAAGTGAGCTACTTTGAATCGAGCTATCCGGGTATGGGATGGTTGGCCTACCTTATCAAGGTTGGCGGGCTAACAATCTACCATTCGGGTTGGCTACCGGCAACTTTAGACGAATACAAAAAGGAGATCGACTATTCTGCTGGTCAATCCTCGGATGTTGACATCGCCATTGTATACAAACAACAGGGCAAGGAGGAATACTATAAATATCTTTTAGACAAATTAAAGCCAAAAACATATTTCCCAGACGGTACCGTATCTCAGAATATTAAGGTGTTCCAGAAATTATTAGAGCCCTATCCGTATACGGATTTGGGATTTCCGATGAATCCCGGAGAACGCTTTCATTACGATAAGGGAAATAAACGGCGGCTTGTGTCCTAGTCATCGATATTAGATTTAGATAGAGTTAAAGAAGATAGATCAATAGAATCCACAACAGAATAAGAATTATTTTTACTTGCTCAAGGATTAACTTGAGGTGACACTATGAGGAGACAGGTAGTCAAATTACCTCCAAAGAAATTGGGTAGATCTCAAAAAGGAGGATCAAATGACCACCCAAGACAAGCTTATCAAAAAGAAAATCAGCTTGATAGAGCTGTCTGAGTTTCTCCAGAACATCTCCGAGGCCTGTCGGATTTAAGAGTAGTTATCCGCACAAACCGCACCCTTTCCCCGCAAGCGATTTCACTTGTCTCGCCTATTTCTCCCCATGAATCGCGACGATAACGAGCTACCGGAATGGGTGAAGCTGGTGAACAGAATTCTTTACGGGCAGAGGTAGCGTTTTTCTCAGAGAAACTTCAATGCGTCCCTCAGGTCATCCAGAACCTTTTCCATGTCGGGAACTGGATTAATGAGCCTTCCCAGCTCCCTTTCCCAGTAAGGCCTAAGCGTTTCTTCAAGTCCAGTGGGAAATATCTGGCGTCTTCCTTCAAATTCGATTTTCTTTATCGCGCATTTGGCCAGGAACGTTCTCTTTATCTTCCGTTCATCGAACTTCATTTTGGAAAGCTGCCAGAGGTCAAAATAATCCCTGCACTTCTTCCGTTCGACGACCGCCCTTAGCTTCGAGGAGAAAATTTCCTCAGAAGATTCGACTCTAACTCTGAACGCCAGATAGTCCGAATACGCCCTGTGTATTGGTTTGAGGACAGGCTTCTCCACCAGGTCGTTCTTCGTCACGTCAACCTTTATCCAGTTCCTTCCGATGACTCCCTGATACTGAATCTTGAGCTGGAGGTAGTCTGGATTCATGTGGCTGCTTCTGAGATTGAATCCGATTCCAGATTTTCTTTTGATATCCGAGAATACGGCGTCCACCCTGTCCAGAACGGTCTGAAGCTCCCCTTCAAGCAGACTGAAATCCAGGTCTTCGGAAAGCCTCCATATCTTCGGGAAATATATTTTCGAAAGAGCCGTCCCTCCCTTGAATACGAGATTCTTTTCCTTTGCGAATCCGTAAAGCAGCCAGCCGAGAACGTAATCCTTCTCGACCATCATCAGGTTCAGGCCCTTCTGCCTCGCCTTCTCCAGGAGCTCGCGCCTGTCAATCAATACATCCACCTCCTGGGGTCTATATCGGCGTTAACGAGCAGCTTCCACCTCTCCGAGTACTTCCCTTTTTTAGGGCCGAGCTTGTCCAGCACCGGGTAGCCTTCCGTAAGGCGGACGCCCTCGAAAGTGGCAGCGTATTTTTCGAGCAGGCCCGTCGCTTCCAGGATGAACCCGAGCCGCTTGAAGACGGCGACGTTTTTTGTCTTTACGGCGTATGCCCTTATCTTTCCGAAGTCCAGCTCTTCATGACCGAAGTAAATCGCCTTCGCGACTTCGTCTATCCCTCCCGCATGCTCGGGATGGTCGAGGCAGTCGACAATTGTCTTGTCCTTGTCGGATATGTTGACCTCGCGCCCCTCGATTTTTACTTTCTCTATCCCCGCGAATTTCTCCTTCGAAAGCTGGACGAAGACGAATTTCGAATTCAGCACGCTGACCGGCTTTTTCGGTCTTGTTGTGCAGATGAAGACGGACATTGGAATCTGGTCAGAGAGGCCGTGGTAGTTCAGCGCCGACCAGAGGCCTATGTAATAGGGTTTCGCCAGATAGGAGGCGACGACGAAATCATGGACGATGAAGCTCTCCGCTCCCTTTACCCCGATGTCCAGAGGAACGATGGCGTACAGGCCTCCTTTGATGGCAAGAATCCATTTCTTTTTCTTGAGCTGGTGGAGCGTCAGGTAGGGATCCTCCTTCAGTATGGCCTTCGCATCCCTGGCGGTGAAGACTGGCTTGTTCTGCCTGGCGAGCTCGGAGAGGAGGATGGACTCCTTCTTCCCGATGCCTTTCCTATACTCTTCTGTAATTTCTTTCATATTATTAAATATTTTACAGATTTATATAAATATTTCAAGACATGAATGATTTTGCCGCCATGAATAAGGTCTATGCGGAATTCTTCACCCCCCCCTTCCCTGCCCGGGCGGCCGTTCAGGTGGCCCGCCTGCCCAAGGATGTCAAGGTCGAAATCGAAGTCATCGCCGTATTGGGTCAATAACAA
>JBAVVD010000056.1:0-3292 GCA_049697115.1 Candidatus Aminicenantales bacterium | reverse complement strand
CCAGAAGCAAGTAGTTGCTGCTGAAGTAATGGTAATACCACGCTCTTGCTCTTGCTCCATCCAGTCCATGGTAGCAGCGCCATTATGCACTTCACCAATTTTGTGGTTGACACCTGTGTAAAATAAGATACGTTCTGTAGTCGTTGTTTTACCTGCGTCAATATGCGCAGAAATACCAATGTTACGGTAGCGTTCAATAGGGGTTATACGAGCCACGGCTATTACCTTTACTTAATATTATTGCTTGAATTCTTAAAGAGCAGTTAGCCCAAGCATTAACTTAGGCTAACTTGAATATCTATTTTACTAAAATCTAAAATGCGAGAACGCTTTGTTAGCCTCTGCCATACGGTGAACTTCTTCACGTTTTTTCATTGCAGAACCACGTCCTTCAGAAGCCTCAACCAACTCAGCCGCCAAGCGTAAGCCCATAGATTTTTCACCACGCTTACGTGCTGCATCACGCAACCAACGCATCGCTAATGCACTACGACGGCTTGGACGCACTTCTACTGGCACCTGATAGTTTGCACCGCCAACACGACGGCTTTTAACCTCAACCAGCGGGCGTAGATTTGTTAACGCAAGCGTGAACACCTCTAAAGCATCTTTACTGGTTTTAGCTGTTACCTGGTCAAATGCACCGTACAAGATACGCTCTGCAACAGATTTTTTACCGCCTGTCATCAGCACATTTACAAATTTAGACACTTCTTGACTTCCAAATTTTGGATCCGGAAGAATGTGGCGCTTGGGAACTTCTCTACGTCTTGGCATAATTTTCTCTATTCTCTACTTATGTTTTGCTAGCAACTGCTCGAGCAAGGCTATGGTTAGCCGCTATATAATTAAACTACTTAGCTTTAACTGCTTTAGGACGTTTAGCACCGTATTTAGAACGTGATTGCTTACGGTCTTTAACACCCGCTGTATCCAAACTACCACGCACCATATGGTAACGCACACCTGGCAAGTCTTTTACACGACCACCACGTAGCAACACCACGCTATGCTCTTGCAAGTTATGACCTTCACCACCGATATAGCTAATCACTTCATAGCCATTGGTTAAGCGCACTTTTGCAACTTTACGCAAAGCCGAGTTAGGCTTTTTAGGTGTAGTAGTGTAAACACGTGTACATACACCGCGTTTTTGCGGACAAGCTTCAAGTGCCGGCACTTTGCTTTTGGTGACCACTTTAACGCGTGGTTTACGTACTAACTGATTGATGGTTGGCATTGCCTATAACCTCTAATTATGTTCTCTAAATAAATTTTTTACATTTTGCTGCAAAATAAAATCAACGTTTTGCAAAATAAACCAGGATGGCAACGTCACTGATGACAATTTTACCATCCTGAAAAACTCAGCATTCTATTTAGCCTGACTTTTATTGTCAAGTCTTATCGCACTGATGTTGCCACTTTCACTCAGAACAATGCGCTTTAGCACATATGTTCTGTGGGGAAAACCTTTACGGTATTAGTGACTTACATCAGTGGTGATGCCCCTTGCGGGTAAATTGTTTGATTTTATTCTGCTGCTGTTTCACTACCCACTTCTGGTGTAACTTCTGCTACCAATACTTCAGTATCTACCGCCACCTCAGCCACTGGAACCTCAGCTCTTGGTACGCCGCCCGCAACCGCAGCACGCTTACGCGCTTCATGGTAAGCCAGACCAGTACCCGCTGGAATCAATCGACCAACAATAACGTTTTCTTTCAGACCACGTAACTCATCACGTTTACCTAAGATTGCAGCCTCTGTAAGTACGCGCGTTGTTTCCTGGAATGAAGCTGCTGAAATAAATGAATCTGTTGATAATGATGCTTTGGTAATACCGAGCAACACATATTCAAAAGTTGCAGGACGTTTGTCTTGCGCAATCACTCTCTCATTTTCAGCCAGCAAATCTGCACGTTCAACTTGTTCACCTAAGATGAAGCTTGTGTCCCCTGCATCAGTCACACGTACACGACGCAACATTTGACGCACAATCACTTCAATATGTTTGTCGTTGATTTTAACGCCTTGTAAGCGATAAACGTCTTGCACTTCATCAATGATGTAACGTGCCAACGCTTCACGACCTTGAAGGCGCAAAATGTCTTGCGGTTCAGCTGGTCCGTCAACAATAGTCTCGCCTTTAGTCACTACTTGGCCGTCATGTGCTGTTACGTGTTTATCTTTCGGAATCAAGTACTCATTCGCAATACCGTCTAAGTCTGTAATCACTAGACGTTGTTTACCTTTAGTATCTTTACCGAACGAAACAGTCCCCGTCACCTCTGCAAGCATACCTGCATCTTTTGGTGAACGCGCTTCAAACAACTCAGCTACGCGCGGCAAACCACCGGTAATATCACGAGTTTTAGATGACTCTTGTGGAATACGTGCTAACACCTCACCTACGCCTACTTCTTGACCATCTTTAACCGTAATAATACAACCCAATTGGAATGTTACGTTCACAGACTGCTCGCTACCTGCAATCTTAACCTCTACGCCATTCGCATCCAGCAATTTAACTTGCGGACGCAAACCTTTGGTTTGACCGGCACGTTGTTTAGGATCAATCACCACCAATGATGACAAGCCTGTCACGTCATCAATTTGTTTAGCTACGGTAATACCTTCTTCAACGTTTTCAAATTTAATGAAGCCCGCATACTCAGTAACGATCGGACGAGTATGTGGATCCCACGTTGCAATCGCTTGACCAGCCTTGACTGTTTTGCCATCCGTGATCTGCAATGTTGCACCGTAAGGTACTTTATGACGCTCACGCTCACGACCATTTTCATCAGCAATGATCACTTCACCATTACGCGAAATAACAACTTGTTCATTACGTACATTGGTTACATAACGCATTGTTGAAGTGAAATTCAACACACCATTCGATTTGCTTTCTACCTGAGATACTGAAGCTGCACGTGATACCGCACCACCAATGTGGAACGTACGCATGGTCAACTGTGTACCTGGCTCACCGATTGATTGCGCCGCAATCACACCAACAGCTTCACCCATGCTAATGAGCTTACCACGACCCAAGTCACGACCGTAACATTTCGCACAAATACCATAGCGGGTGTCGCAAGTCAGCGCTGTACGTACTTTCACTTCATCAATACCTAAGGCATCAATACGTTCAACTTCGTCCTCAGTGAGCAACGTACCCGCTGCATAAATAACTTCCTGTGTTTCTGGATTAATGACGTCCAATGCTGCCGTACGACCTAAGATACGATCGTGCAAAGGCTCAATGACCTCACCACCTTTAACT
>JBAVVD010000055.1:0-10392 GCA_049697115.1 Candidatus Aminicenantales bacterium | reverse complement strand
GTTGCTTGTGGCACTGACTGCCCATCGGTTAGGCTTTTATGATAAAATACGCTACGTGAAATCATTTCTGCCAAACCTTGTTAAATAGGGGGTTTCGTGACGCCCTATAGATATTAAGAAAGAAAATACGGTAAATATTTGGAGAAAGGGAGGGCCATTCCAATGAATTTGATTCAAAAAGTCATTGATCCCAAATTCCCCGCCTATGTGTATGCCGCAAAGCCCAAGGTTCCTGTCTTTGAGAATATCAAAGGCCATAAGATGATCGCCAATTTATTCATGGGGGAATGGATGAAGATTCTGGATGAGTCCATCCATGAAAAGGGCCGTCTCCATGTCCGCTACCGTGGAGGAAACGGCTATGTCCATTCCAATGATGTCACCCGCTTTCGCTGTCTGGAAGTCTATTTCATCGACGTCAACCAGGGCGATTCCATTCTCATCCAGACGCCCGACGACCGACGGGTACTGATCGACGGAGGGGAAGGTGACGAAGCCCACACATTTATCCGGAATAAATACAATCTGCACGCCAGAGACAACTATATTGACTTTGAAGCCATTGTCGCCACTCACTCCGACCTGGATCATACGAAAGGCCTGATTTCAATACTCAAAGATCCGAAAATTGCCGTCAAACGTTTTTTCCACAACGGGCTCTTCCGGCGCAGAGATAAAAACGTGGACCCCGGCCCTGTCGAAGGCAGCCGGATCTACGGAATCGTCAACCGGCCCAGCCTCACGGAAAAGCCGGAATTGGCCCCCCTTATGAAAAAGGTCATCCTGGCCATTGAGGAAGCTGAGAAACGGATGCCGGAAGTCATCGCCAAAATGAAAAAGATAGAACGATGGAAAAACCGGATCGAGTTGCCCCGGGGAGGATTTGTTTTCAAGCGGCTCGATGCGGCAGACAAGTTTCTGCCGCCCTATGATCAAAACAATAAATATATGACCATTGAAGTCCTCTGGCCGGCTGCCGAAAAAAAGAACGGTCACCTCTCCTATCCCAACTATGGCGACCAGAAAAATCCCGGCAAGACCGTTAACGGAAATTCCATTGTTCTCTGTTTGAAACACGGTCCGCACCGGATTCTTCTGACCGGAGACTTGAACCAGAAGTCCATGGATGACCTGGTGAAATATTACAGCCGGGACAAAACCAATCCGTCCACCATCCTGGGTGCAGAGGTCTATAAGGCCGCTCATCACGGAAGCCAGGACTTCTCCCTTAACTTTCTGAAAACCATCCGGCCAAACGCCGCCGTGATCTCATCGGGCGATAACCGGCAGGATGTGCACGGCCATCCGCGGGCTGTCCTGCTGGGAACGATCACCCGCTATTCGCGGAATCCGACGCCGGCTGTCTTTTCCACAGAACTGGCGGCCTGCTACACACCGAAACATCTAACAAAAGAGGAGCAGAAATCCATTCGGGACGGAACCGGCCAGGTATATGAGAAATCCATTGAAGGAATCGTCCATCTTCGAAGCGATGAAAAACAGCTCTTCCTTGGAACCGTCCATGGCCGGAAGCCTCTGGAAGATCCGCAGGCCAACACGCTCTGGAAGTGGGATATCTGGCCCTGAGGCTCCGAGCGGGCAGGGAGCCCCTCCGCCGTGCCACCCTCCCTCGATGATCGCCCCCATCACAGAAATGGAGATGTGACCGAAACGCCAAGTTGACTCCGGGCGGCGATTAAAATATAGTGAAATGGCTCATGGCTCCGAAGGCACGCCCTCAAAAATTCAAAGGTTACATCCAGGTTTATACGGGAAACGGAAAGGGGAAGACAACAGCGGCCCTGGGACTCGCCCTCCGAGCGGCCGGCCATGGCTTCAGGACCTATATCGGGCAGTTTCTCAAAGGCCACTGGTACGGAGAGCTTGCCTCCGTCAAAAAGCTTTCCCCGATTATTACGATTGAGCAATTCGGACGCAGAGGATTCATCCATGTCACAGAAAATCCCGAGGATGAGGACATCCGGCGGGCCCAGAGAGGATTAAAAAAATGTTACGAGGCCATGCGTTCAAAAAAATACCGCCTTGTGATCCTTGACGAAATCAATGTCGCCCTCTATTTCCACCTCATTTCTGAAAAAGACGTCCATGAATTCCTGGACCAGAAACCTGAAGATGTGGAAATCATTCTCACCGGAAGATACGCACCGGCCTCGCTTGTTCGCCGGGCGGATCTGGTCACTGAAATGAAAGAAAAAAAGCATTACTACCAGAAAAACGTAAAAGCCAGGAAAGGAATCGAGAAATAATAGATGGACAGGGACAAATTTGAAGCCCTGATTGAAGAAGCCTTGGCTTCTGTTCCCAAAAAATTCCAGAAGCTTCTTCAAAACCTGGCCGTTATCATCGAGGATAAGTCTTCCGGTGAAATGCGCCGCAGAAAAGACGTCCCGCTGTCAGGAAGCATTCTCGGCCTCTACCACGGCGTCCCATTCAGGCACCGCGGGCCCTACTACGGCAACATCCCTCCGGATGTGATCGTCATCTACCAGAAGCCCATAGAAAGCATCTGCGCCTCAGAAGAAGAAATAAAGGAAAAAGTGAAAGAAGTCGTTCTTCATGAAATCGGGCATTACTTCGGGCTGAGCGAGCGGGAATTGAGGGACCTGGAGCGGTAGCCGGCCAGAATCCCGGGACAGAACAGTCATCCAATGGAAGAGGCATCATCTCAAGGAGAACGCAAAATGAGTCCAAAATTTTCCGGTGTCTTTGCCGCCCTCACCACACCCTTTGCAGAGGAAGAAATCGCGACAGAGAAACTCCGGGAAAACATCCAGAAATACAACCAGTCCGACCTCTCCGGCTATGTCGTTCTCGGCTCGACCGGAGAATGTGTCTCTCTTTCGGATGAGGAATCAGAGACGCTGGTCAAGACGTCCAGAGACGCCGCCTCCTCCGGTAAAAAAGTCATTGCCGGAACAGCCAGGGAATCCACAAAGTTCACGCTCGAGTTTACGCAAAGAATGGCCGACTTGGGCGTGGATGCCGCGCTCGTCCGTCCTCCCAGCTATTACAAATCCAAAATGAACAGAGACGTCCTCAAAAGGCATTACCTCACTCTAGCCGACCAATCCAAGATCCCCCTGATTATTTACAACATTCCTCAGAACACGGGAATCTCCCTGGAGAGCCGGCTCATCGTTGAGCTCTCCGCGCATCCCAATATCGCCGGCCTTAAGGAAAGCGCTGGAAACCTGGCCTTTCTCGGCGAAGTCATTCCGCAGGTCAGGGAAGATTTCAGCTACCTGCTGGGTGCGGGAAGCGTTTTCCTTCCTGGTTTAATACTCGGCGCCAGTGGATCTATCCTCGCTCTGGCCGATGCGGTTCCGGGCCTCTGCGTGAAGGTCCACAGATTATTTCTCGAAGGAAAATTCAATGAAGCATCCCGGCTTCAGCTCGACCTTATCCCGCTCAACAAGGCCATCATAGAAGTCTACGGCATCCCCGGGTTGAAATACGCCCTTGACCTTCAGGACTATTACGGCGGTTTGTGCCGGCAGCCATTCCTGCCTCTGGAAGAAAAAGGAAAGAAAGAAATCGAAGGACTGCTCAGAAACCTGGGCCTTATTCCCGACTAGTGCCCCCCTTCTTTCTCTCTCTCTCCGGTCCTAATACAATATAGACCGTGCACCCTGCTCCGACTATTCTCCCCCTGCGTTTTCCCTGCAGTTAGCTCAGGCAAGGCTGACTGGAACACAAGAGGCCGTCCTGTTACCGCTGCTACCTCCCGGTCCTGACGGGGTTCACAGAAGGCTCTTTGCTCAGGGCCCCGACCTTCAACACCACTTGCAAGGACACAGTCCAGAAAAAGTCTAGCCTCGACAGGGATTTCGATCCCACTATAGCGGGTTGTGGGCTACAGGGCACCGCTAGCTCCCCATCTAGCACGGTCCACGCATTATTATATACCTTTCAGGGGAACCAGGAAACAGTCCTTCCCGCAGGACCCGCATTTCGCAGCATTCCGGGCACAGCCGCCGATGCCTAGAGGCCTTCCATCATTCCGAGTTCTCCTCTGGAACCGACCGCAAAAATTTTCCCGGACAGACTCACGCCTTTATTCTCAATCAAGACAGAGGAAAATCCCTTCGCCCGTTCCGCAGTATCCTTGAGGAACGTCACCGGAGAAGACGGGTGGGCCGCAAACCTCACTTCACCCGCGCACGGCCCTGCAATCAGTCTCAGGTGTTTAAAGTCATTCGTTGGGACAACCCTTACCGGTATGACTCTCGGTCTGATCTGGAAATCGTAGAATTTAGTCAGAAACTCACAGGGCTCTTCCTGCAGCCGGGAAGCATCCACACACCAGCCAATCTGGATGTCGATGGTATAAGGAATACTCCCCTCATAATTTCCCTGAAAATACAATTCCAGCACTTTATCCGTTACGGCCTTCAGGTCCAGAGCAAGCTCTGTCCCCGGCAGAATAAGTCCTTCTGGAATTTCGCCCGGATAAAGCCACATAGTTGAACCAAAATCAAAGGAAGACGGCACGTCCTGGAAATCTTTTCTCAACCGGGATAAAAATTCTGAGGCGAATTTGACGCTCGCTTTGTCTAAATCCGGAAGCAAGTCATTATCGATATCTTCGTAAGAGGCCTCATCTTCAAAATCACCTCCAAACAGGTTGTCCGCACAGTGCTTCAGAAATTTCTTTTTCGTGAGGCTTTTCACAGTAGCGCTGACTTTCACGAGACCTGACGCATTGTAAATGTTTCCGTTATATGTTTCGTTGAATATCCCCCCTTCTTTGTGCTCATAGACCTGGCCAATGCCTTCAAAAACCGCATCGCCTGTCCATGCGCGAGCCATAACAACTGGAATTTTCAACGCTCCCATTTCCAGATATGTTCTCTTTTCATCCTCCGCAAATCTGGGATCTTCGGTATAAATTTTTCCCGCCTCAAGCTTGAGCTCGGTTTCATATATCAAATTCTTTTCCAGGTCTTCAATAACCATTAGTTTATACGGCCCCGGTTCTCCAAAAGGAATAACCAGAAGCCCTTCAGCGTCCGTCTCGGACTGGAATGTGATGTCTTCATACAAGGCGGCTTTCGAGAGGAGGACAGCGGCATTTTTAAGCGGATTCTCCGGCGAATCGCTGCACACCTTCAGAGCCAGGCCTTGAAGGCGAAACGTATTCAACCGGTCGCACCCTTTACTTTTCCATGCGCTCTCCGACATGTCTTTTTTCGCCTTCTTCAGAATATCCTGCAGAGACCCTCGCCATCTGAGTTTCAGCTCGGGATCGCCCTGTGCCGGGGCGAAGACTTCGATCCGCACTTCAGGTTCAGAGTCTGTGAACCGGCAGAAGGAATGCCTCCAGAGCGCCGGCATGGCAAAAATTTCCAGCTTCTTGTCTCCATTGATCCGCACATAGCCTCCGGCGTATTCCAAAGGCATAATCAAGCGGTATCCGTTGAGCTTCTTCACGTCCGGCTTCAAGAGACGATTATAGGCCGTCAGAGCGGCGCCAAAGGCATGGATGACTTTGATCCCGCTTGTTCCTCGATCCTGCAATTCTGCCGTTTCACGAATGATGTGCGACACTTCGATACCCGACAGGGAAGGATTGATTTTAAACAGCAGTGCCGCCAGCCCGCCCACATAAGGAATGGAAAGGGAATTCCCGGCCATGCACCGCGGAGTATTTTTCCCCGGCGGATCGGGCGGAATATTGTACTCTTCAGGCCCTGTTTTTTTTAATGTGTGCTGTTCGGAGCCGGGAGCGAATATGTCCACATCTTTCTGCGCCGGAAACCTTTCTGTCATATCCCTTCCCCACAGGCCGCTAAATGTTCTTGTGCAGCCGGAGACAAGAAACAAATTGGGATACTGAGCCAATAATTTTTTTAGGATCGCGGGATAGCTCCGGTTTGGGGGAATGTCATCATTCGGCGGTGCTATGACAACGATCACCTCATCCATCAGCAGCCGTTCAATCACGCCCATATAATAATACCGGGCATAACTCTCCGCCTGTTTTTCATTTTTGCAGGAGACTCCCAGGGGCAGGATGACGACTTTAATCTCGGGCAGGCTGACATCGGCAGCGGCGATCTGACTCAGAGCCTCCTTCGCTCTCCTGGAAAATTCATCATGCTGAAGAACCGTCCAGGGAATATCCGTCCAGGCCCACTCCACCTTCACGGGATAAACCGCTAAATCGGGGCAGACTCCGGCCGTCCCCTGTGCCGTATTGTGCCTTGCGGCGGCGATGCCAATGACCGCCGTTCCATGCCCATCTTCATCGCTCATATCCGGAGGACCCAATATTTTAAGCCCTTTCAGATCCAGGTGCTGCACATAGAGACCCGAATCCACAGCCGCGAGAATGACTTCCTTCTCCAACCGGGGAACCATCCAGGCCCCCGGCGCGTCAATCACTTCCATCGGCCAATTCCATTTGAAAGACTTGAATTCCGGAGCTGTGGGAGCGGGCGGGTGTGACTTTGGATTGTTGGGATACTGAGAAATGAAATCCGGTGTCGTTATGAATTCCGGCATGACGATTTTTTCTTTCCTGTCAATTTCGGTCTGAATTACTCGCTCAATGAAGAGCGAGCCAGAGTTATTTCTTTTTTTTCTTCCTCTTCTTTTTAGGTTCCAGTCCGAGGGCTCCGACGGCGGCCGCTCCATCGATCACACCATATCCCAGGTCATAGTCCCAGCCATTTCTATCGATGTCACGGGAGGTCCGTTGGAGCAGTCCCTTCATCTGGGCCGGACTGAGCTTCCTCACAGAGGCTTTCTGCCGCAGCGCCGCAGCCACCCCTGCCGCCACAGGGCAGGCCGCAGAAGTTCCACTATCCACAGTCGTGACCCCGGAGCCGCGAAAGTGACTGAAAGCGGCAAGGTCCGGCTTACGGTTGTATAATCCTCCAGGCCCCTGAGACGAGTACCCCAGACGACGGTCCGTCACCGTTACGGCGGCCACAGTCACCACATCCGGATGTGAGTTGGCTCCGTGAATGCTCGCTCCTGGGCCAGTGTCATCAAGGCCGCAGCGTCCGTCCGGGCAGTCCTCCCCGCAGTTGCCGGCGGCAAAGAACACATCCGCTCCGGCCGCCACCAGGCTGCCTGTAATCTGATTAAAGGGATGATCCGGATTGGCGCTGTAATTTTCCGGCGAACCTATGGGCGCGTCTTCCGACCGGTCGAACATGCCCCAGCTGTTGTTGACCACCAGAGGACCCGGCTTTCTGTTCAACAGGTCCATGAGATCCGCAAAGGCGGCCACGGCATCCGAGAGGAAGGCCGACCACTCATTTTCCTCGGACTGCAGAAGCGCATAGTCCAGAATGCGCGCATCAGGCGCAGCAATGCCTATATCAAAGGCCACCATGGTCCCATGATCGGGCAGCGCTGAACCCGGTACATAGTCCAGAGAAGGTCCCCAGCCTCCGGCCACAGGAATGCGTGTGCCGTCAATGCCCGTATCCACCACGGCCGTGCGCACACCCCGGCCTGTCAGTCCGATCCGGCGCATTGCAGGCACTCCCAATTTCCTGGCCACAACGCTATCTGTGCCCACTGGCGTCCGTCCGCAGTAGGGTTTGGCGAAGGGAACCACTTTGGGATCCGCAAACACGCCGATCACATCCCGGCGCCGGTCATGGCGCAGCCGCTCAATGGCGTTTTCATCATCGAAAACGGACCTCACGGCAAAGGTTGTCACGGGCTTGAAAGTCCCATAGTTAAAGCCCAACGCATCGGGACGTTCCGAGGGCACGCCCGACTTTGCAGGAACCCGCACAGGATGATATCGATCGTCCATTTCCATTCCGGCAACTTTAATAGACGCATCCAGAAGCCGGCCGGCCGGCGCAAAAGACCTGGCCGTCCAGCCGTTCAACAAAGGCTTTTGGCTCCGGATTAAGACAATGCGGCGAAGAACCATTATTCCCTCCTTTATGTTTTGGGCCAGCGGGCTTTCCGTTGACCTGTTGACTGTTCCAAGCAGAGCTGGACCGGCGGCTACATCGGCCTCTGCCGGGCATCGGCAAAGAAAAGAACTCCGGGAATTCGTTCCGCCTTGGCGCGGGCTTGCGCTGTGGCTGTCCCTCGGACGACATACCTTCCGAGTTTTGGGTTGACCAGAATAGGCCCATAGTGACTGTCGAACTCGACTCCCGTGCCTTTGAAAAGGGCGCAGACTTTGGACATGTCCAGTCTCTCGTTCGGCCGTTCGACCTGGATGATAAACCGCTGTTCTAATTCTTTCTTATTCCTGGCCAATTGTCCCTCTCACCTCTCGTGCTTCCTTTATTTTCCTCGGCTCAGCTCCAGAGCCCGCTTCATTATCTGTAAAAATTCCTTTTTATCTTCGAAGCCGGATACTCTCAAATCAAGAAATTCTCTTCCATCGGGTGTCAAAAAAACCAGTGTCGGCACGCCCTTGATCTGAAACCGCTGCCGGAGCTCTCCGGCTTGAGGGCTCTGGACCGTCGTCAGGTCCACCTTGAGCATTATGAAGCTTCGGGATGTGGCAATGACCTCGGGATCGGAAAAAGTGAACTTTTCCAATTCCTTACAGGGAAGGCACCAATCGGCGTAGAAATCTATCAGGACAGGCTGTCCCAATCGACCGGCTTCGGCCATTTTCTCCTCGGAAAAGGGAAACCATTGAATCGCCCTTTCGTCGATTACGAAATCCGCTCCCATCTCCGTCCGCGAGGCGAGGGCGTCATTCAGATAATCCTGGATTCCGTTCGCTGCGAAAGAAAGGCCGACGATAAAAAAAGCCACACCGACAAGATTGCGGACAATCGGAAAAATTTTCCCGGAGGTTCTGGTCGGTTCAATCCAGGCCATATAAATGCCGCCGATGCACAGGATCAGCGCCATTCCAAGGGAATAAAAAAGCGTGTTCGGAAAAAGGGGCTTTAAGAAATAAATGGCCATGGCAATAAGGACGAAACCGAATATGGTCCGCACCCAGACCATCCATGCGCCGGAACGCGGAAGGCGGCTCAAGCTCCCGGAAAAAATCGCCAGAAAAAGGAAAGGAATGCCCAGGCCGAGTGCCAGAACAAAAAACAGCCCGAATCCCAGGAGCACATTTCCTTTATCCCCAACATAGGTCAAAAGCCCCAGGACAAAAGGACCGATGCAGGGAGCGGCGACAATGCCGACGGTGAGCCCCATGAGAAATGTCCCAAAAAAGCCCTTTTTTGACCCCCCGGCCAGCCGGGATAGAAAAGCCGGCACGCGGAGTTCATAGACATTGAACATGCTTAAAGCCAGGAGAATCATGACCAGGGCGATGGCCAGAAGGACAGGCGGGTACTGGAGAGCCCCGCCGAAAAGACCTCCGGTGAAAGCGGCTGTCACTCCAAGGGCCGAATAGGTGACCGCCATTCCAATGACATAAAGCCCGGCATGAGCGATCAGACTCCCTTTCCGGCCCTGAGATTGGCCGCCGAAATAGCTGATCGTAATGGGAATCAATGGATAGACACAGGGAGTCAGGTTCAGCGCCAGTCCGCCAATGAACACGAGCAAGAAGGTCAATAGAAGGCCTCTTTTATGGAATGATTTGAAAACGGTCCTTTCCAGAACACGGCCATTTTTTTGATCGGAAGGCAAATCCTCTTTCGCACTCTTGGAGAAAATCTCTTTATTGATTTCCGTTACGGATTCATCCGTACCGGCGACGGAAAATCTCTGGCGGAAGGCCTCTTCAGCCGGCGGAAGACAGGAGGAATTGTCACAGGCCTGATAACCGATTGTCCCTTCGACCACGAATTCGCTGGCCGCGAAACCGGGCGGAAGCGTTACGGAAGTCAAGATGATTACTGTGTTCTCAAAGACCGCCAAAGGATTTTCAGAGAATTCAAAATGCTTCATCTGAGCCGGAGGAAAGTCCATCTTTCCAAAAGTGATGCCGGGCTGAGATTTAAACGAGATCGTAGTGGGAATGAGAAACTCATCGAGGGGCTGGTCGGCGTTGATATGGTAGGGCGCGCGGACCTGAAGCTTGAGGGCTATGGGATAGCTGTGTCCCGGTTTGAATTTATCCACAGAACCAATCACCCGGACGCGGACTATTTTTTCGGCTTCTTCGGTATTCTGTCCCGATGCACAAACAGGGAAAATCACGCACAGCGCCAGGGCCAGGCCGAAGAGTTTCATCCGGCCTGGCCGGCGAATGAAATTCATCCGAGACACTCTTTCCGTTCTCATGGAATACCTAAGGAATATCATGCATTATCTCAAAAATATGATCATTGCCGCAAGAAACGGATTAAAACCCAGGAATGCCGATAGAAAAATCTATTGAAGGATAAAGACTCCTGGTATAAGGTTATTTTTGATGAAAAAACAACATCACCCGTTGGGTGAGACCTTAACCAGGAGGACGCATCTATGATA
>JBAVVD010000054.1:0-2109 GCA_049697115.1 Candidatus Aminicenantales bacterium | reverse complement strand
ACTTATCTGATTTTTTGACTCCTCCATTTCATTTTTAAGCTTTTCGATATCCGTATTGAATTGCCTGATTTCTTCTTGGCCTTCTTTTATGACTAATCTTAAATTTTCCTGGGTTATCTTTTCTTCGCTCAGTCTTTCCTCAAGCGTGTTGTAATAGCGCAAGTTTTGCTGGACTTCGTTAGAGTATAGGAGAAGACTTATAGCCTCCATCCCCTCTTTTTTCCATTCCAGCGATTCTCGCTGTTGATTCTCGATTTCGTCTGTTCTTTTCTTTACTGATTTCATTTCTTCGGTGACACTGCTGAACCTCTGTTCTGAAATTTTCAGCTTGTTCTCTGCCGACAAAATCTGTTGCTTAGTCTTGGACTTTTCAATTTCTTTGGATTGGATGTTGAGTTCTTTATCCTTTATCTCTCTCTCTCTAGTAGTTATCTTGCTCTCGATGGCTTTAGCTTCGACATCGATTTTTTTATCTAGCTGCGTCTTGAGATAGTCGAATAGTCTCTGGAGAACAGATTTAGCTAGGGCAACATCTATATCCCTGATGACGATCCGGACAAGTTTCGTATCGCGAAGATTTTCGGCACTTAGCTTGGGAAATCTTCTTTCGTCTATGTTGAGTTCTGAGGCGATTAGAGAATTATAAGATTTCTGGTTAATCTGCCCGGCGATCTGCTTCGGGTCTGCCACGAAAACCTCTTCGAATTGACCCTGTTCGGTTTGGACAAAGAATTTGCTCGGCTGGAGAATAGCGTCCACCTCCCATTTCGGAGGTATAAGGAAGCTCACTATGCCGGCTGCAACGGCGAGGAAAAAGGTAGGAATGATAATTAGCCATTTTCTTTTCCAGATGACATTCAGCAAGTCTATCAATTCGATTTCATTCTCATATTGGTCCATAAGCACCTCTCCGCCTTAATTTGAAGATTATTATACTTCACACCAAAATCTTTTCAAAAATGGGGCCATGTGCTGGATTTGCCGATAGAAGAATGTCATCACGAGCGAAGCGTGGTGATCTCATTAACTTACGATGAGATTGCCGCGTCCCCTTCGGGGACTCGCAATGACGGGTAAATCAACGACTTCTGTTTCTATCAGCAATTTTGGGTCAAAACAAGGGCAGAGAGAATAATGATAGGAAAGCTGGAAGGCTAAACCTGGAATTGCCTCGTATCGATCCACTCCTTCTTTAGAACCGACCAGAAGTCTTCGGCCAACCCGCGCCTCAAATATTCATACGGCAGCCAGCCGTAGCCCTCTTCTCCACAATCTTTTCCCCAGGAATTCCGGATGAGCAGAGCCCCGCTGGTGGCTTCACCGCCGAACTTGTTCTTGATCTTCATCGTGTCATCGTAGCCGGCGGCTACGACGGCGTGTCCTCCTTCGATCTTATCGCGGAGCGAGGGGAAGGGAATTTGACCCGTTGCAAACGCCTGTTCGATCGAGCTGTAGACGGTGAACCCGAACATGGCCGGGTGCCCGGCCGAGAGATATGTTTTAACCCTTGTCAGGATCTCCCCGGGCGTCGCGGAGGGCGGGTCATGCCTGAAGTATTTAAGTGTTTTGTAGTTCTGGGCGAAGGAATAGCAAAAAGCAGGGGGTTCATCATCGAAACGGTTCAATTCATCGGTATAAGGCCAGTATTCCTCCGGGGGCACGCCGAAGAGCACCATTGCGCCGATCGTACTCCGGAGGTAGGCCCCGGTGTCTCCCTTCATCTTCATCAGGTTGCGAGTCACCTTGTAGAGAAAGAGCCGTGAGGTGTCGATGTGGCGGCTGAAGGATTTTCGCTCGTAGTACTCGATGATCCCGGCTCCAGCCTGGGCGGTGCAGGAGCCGAGCTGGCCCTGGTCCTCGATAGGAGAGCACCATTCCCGTAAGTCTAACGAAGCGGGAAGAGATTTGGTATGTCGCGGCTTTTTTATGGAAATTCCCGGAGGCAGTCCTGTAGGCTTCAGGATCTCCCTGACTTCTTCTGTCTCTTCGGTATAGTCTCTGAAATCAGGATAATCCGGAATCCACCCCATTGCGTGTTCCATGGTCATTCCCACTTTCTTAGCCTAAATGATCAGAAAAATCCAGGGCGAGAACCGAGCAAGCTACCGC
>JBAVVD010000053.1:0-3435 GCA_049697115.1 Candidatus Aminicenantales bacterium | reverse complement strand
GTTCTGAAGAGCCAGGGCGACGGCGATCCCGCTGATGCCCAGGCCCGTAACAAGAGATGTAATGTTGATGCCGAGATTGGCCAGGGCCATCAACAGGACGATCGTCCAGACAACCAAGCGAACCAGGAAACCCAAGGCCGCATAAGTCGCCACGCTGGCCGGATCATGTTCCCTTTTCTGCTGCTGGATCTGCCTCCGCCAAGACTCGAACAAGCCGTTTCCCCAGATTGCAAACTGAATGAGAAGCGCCAGGACGGTGAGTCTGCTTAGGACCTGCTTGGCCGTTCCGGGGAGAGAAAGAAAATGGGAACCCAGATAGAGAGAGAGAAAGAGAAGCAAAAAAGGCTTGGTCCGTTGGATAAGCTCGGCGGCATAGTCATCCACCTGGCTAACGGTTTTGCGGGCGAGGGCGGCGGCCTTCCGCCCTACGACCTTCTTCAAGATTCTCAGGACGATAAAGCCCACTAAGGCGACGCCGAGAGCGATGAGCCAGGCCTTGAGCGAATTATCGCAAAAAACTCTGTCCAGAAGATTCATGATATTATGTTATTAACACATACAGCTTTAAAAGGAAACAGTCGCGTCGACAAATAACCATCGCTTAAGTGGAGATGCGTCCGCCGGATTAAAAAGACAGGGATGCGGTTTATAGGAGGCTCAGATAAAGCTCTGGAGGGCTTTTTCCTCGGTGTCGAAGATCTCCAGGATGCGGGTCAATCCTGAATAGTTAAAAATGAGCCAGATCTTAGGCGAGAGACCGGCCAGTTTCAGCCTTCCTTTTTTCTCTTTGACCGCCAGGTAGGAAGCGACCACGTCGCCGATCCCGTAGCTGTCGATGAAATCCACTCTGGCGAAGTTGAGCAGGATGTCGGATTTCCCCTCGGCCAGTTGTTCGACGATCAGTCTGTGCAGGGAGGGAGTTTGATCGTCGGTGAGCCTGATCTCACCGGCCAGATCGGCGATGACGATGCCGGCTTTATCGCGCAGTTTTACGGACATCGTAGTTTTGTTTTTTCGGATACCGACATTATGTCGGATTCCGGTTCTTCTTGGCAAGCAATTTGTGGGGGCTATTTCTTGAGCGTGAAGACGGCGCAGGCCGACTCGGGCTGGAAATCCGAGAGGTCGTCTGTGTATTGTCGGGCGCAGACCTGGCTTTGTTGGCCATTCCCGTATTCGCTTCCCGTGACTTTGAACTTGATCTCGGCCAGGGTGCCCTGGCTGGCCGCGGGGATCGGAGTCCCCGCTCCGAAAAAGCCTCCGACCTTAAGGCTTCCCGGGCTGACCTCGTTCCCGTCGACCGCCGCCCAGCTTCCCGTGAGAGTCCCAATGTGGACTTCCTGGGACTGGAGCATTTTGGCGTCGAAGCTCACGTCCAGGCCGAAAACGCGCATTTCTTTTGTGTTTCCCGCGATCAAGATGCTGACAGTGATGGTCGTGTCGGCCGCTCCCGAACTGGGTTCGCAGACGACGTCGATTATTGGTTGCGGCACCTCGATCGAGGTGGTCGTTGGGTTTTTCTTGCAGCCCGCAACAAGAAACAGGAGGATAGTAAGGAGACCGATCGTCAGAGCGTGTTTCAGAAAGGTCATCGTTGATGTTGCTTATTATATCCATAATTTACCTGACTTTACCCTAAAAAATGTACACTATAAATCGAATAACCGAAAACCATAGGAAAATCAAGCACTTTCAAATGATCCGGGACTTGACATTTATGATGTTGGTGTATATCATATACACCATGAGCTTCATAAGAAAAATCAAACGGGGAAATTCCATCTACCTGGCCGAGGTCGAAAATCATTGGGTCGCCGGGCGGGTCGTCCAAAAACACATCCGCTATGTCGGCAAGGAAGTCGACAACAAACCCTTCCTCACCGGTCCCGTCGAGCGGGCCTCGGTCGACAAGGTCACCATCTTCGGCCCCCTTCTGGTCCTGAACGAAATCGCCCAAGAGCTCGACCTGGCGTCTCTCCTGGGCGACTACGGAGCCTACCTCCTCAGCTTGGCTTACGCCCACTGCATCGCTCCCGACAGCCTCGCCGGAATCGCCGACTGGTACCAGAAGACCGAAATCGCGAACCTCTTGGAACTGCCGGAGATCAGCTACAAGAAGCTCCTGGAGGCGATCGACTCGGTGGAGGACCTGGCCGGGGTCCAGCGGAGAATCTTCGCCCGCCTGAAGAGGGCCTTGGCCCTGAAGCCCTCGGGCTACTTTTACGACATCACCAACGTTTACTTTTACGGCCGGTGCTGTCCCTTGGCCAAGCGAGGGCACAACCCCGACGGCCGGCGAGACCCCCAGATTCAGATCGGCCTGGCCGTCACCCGGAAGGAGGGGTTGCCGATCTTCCATAAAGTCTACGAGGGCCACATCTTTGACGCCAAGACCCTGCCGGACGTGTTGCGGGAAATCGGGGAGGTGGAGGAGGTGACGCTGGTCTGGGACCGGGGGGTGAGTTCGAAGCTGAATATCAGGGAGGCCAGGGGGGAAGGGTTCGAGGTTCTGTGCGGTTTGGCGCTCAATCCGGCCCTGAAGAAAGAGGCGGATCGGGTTATGGGGGACAAGATCGTCTCCCTGAAGCACCGGGTCCGGTTGAAGAGCGCGACGTTCTATGTGTACAGGAAGAGGTACCGGGCCGAGGGGGTCTCGGGGTATATTGCCGTCTGTTTGAACGAACGCGAGCGGCAGGCGACGCGGGAGCGGCGGTATGACGAACTGGACCGGGCCCAGAAGCTGCTTTCGAAGAAAAAGCCGATCAAGGAGGGCTTGAAGAAATACTTCCAGGGGCGCGAGATCGATCAGGAGGCGGTCCGGAAGGCAGAGCGGTACGACGGCATTTCGGTGATCTTCTCCTCCGAGAATCTGTCGATTGAGGAGATGGTCAAAGGATATTTCGAAAAGGACCGGGTGGAGAAAAGCTTCCGCTGCCTGAAGGGCGTTCTGGAGATGGACAAGGTCCGGGTCTGGTTGGCGAACCGGGTGCGCGGGCATATCTTTATCTGCTACCTCGCTTATCTTTTGCTCTCGGTGCTGGAATATAAGATTAAAGAGATTGGGTTGACGGGGCCGGAAGCTTTAGCCACATTGGAGTCGATGTATCGGGTGTACCTGAGCGATCCGAAGTCAAAGAACCGCTTCGTCAAGACGGTCACGTTGAGCAAGGCCCAAGAGGAGATCCTGAAAAAGGTGAATCCTCTGCTCCTCGATAAACATAGTGTACATAAATCAGGGTAAAGTCAGGTAAATTATAGCAGAGAATTTTTTCCTATTTAGCTCCGCCCAGATCCTCAAACCGATTTTAGATATATTCCGGATTCTATGAAAACGGTTATGATCCGGCCTCTTTTGTCCCTGGAGCGACTCTCCCTCGATGAAAAGCGAGCCCAGGTGTGCTATCGGTACGGGAGAGAGGCCGGAGAGATGGAGGG
>JBAVVD010000052.1:0-92429 GCA_049697115.1 Candidatus Aminicenantales bacterium | reverse complement strand
CTGACATGTGTCCTGAAAAAGTGACAATCGGAATGGAAGAAAAAGGATTACCGCTCTATTCCCATCTGGCATATAATTTGCAGGAGAAGTAAATGTATTAATTTCAATGGAAAAAATCGAGTGCAATAGAGAGGTTTCTAGTGAATAGAAAAACTGCCTTGATCGTCCTCTGTTCATGTATTCTCTTCATTCTATGCGGGACAGAATTAAATTCGGCAAATTCCCAGGAAAAGGCCGGCCAGGGAGTCCTGGAACATGAAGTGAGTGTTGTTCTCAAGCTGGTCCAGGTTTATGTCCTGGACAGGCAAGGCAACGCCGTGACGGATTTGGAGAAAGAAGATTTTGAGCTCTATGACAACGGGAAGCTCCAGTCCATCACGGATTTTGAGAAACATGTCCTTTTCATGGGGGACGACGCCACACAACCTCCCCTGAAGGAAAAAGCGTCATCTCCCGCAAAGCTCAATCGTAAATTTTTTCTCTTCTTTGATCTGGCATTCAATACGGCGAGGGGAATAAAAAACGCCAGAGAGGCCGCTCTCTATTTCATTGATCATCAGTTGCAACCAACGGATGAGGTGGGAGTTCTTTCTTATTCCGCGACCAAATATTTCACCGTTCATGAATATCTGACGACCAATCACAAAAAAGTCAGGGAAGCGGTCGAGGGAATCGGCATAAAAGATATGCTGGGAAGAGCAGAGGACGCCGAGCGAAGATACTGGGGAATGATCGGAGAGATGGCTCAACCGGATAATTCCAGTTTGTCGGAGATTGACAGACTACTGCAAATGAATGAATTCAACATAATCAAATCTAATCGGCTTATGGCCAAACATCAGGTCGTCATTTTTTCCAGGGTCATGAAAGCATTCGGCCAGGCGCTCAGCCATATTCAGGGACATAAAAATATTCTTTATCTCTCAGCGGGGATTCCAAGCTCGATGTTTAAAGGCGATGCATTTCAAAGCGGCTTTGACGATTTCAATTTGAACGATCGATACGATGAGATGATCAAAACGTTAGCCGCCTCGGACACCTCGGTGTATCCCTTATATGCCGAAGGAACGAATGCCGGCTGGGATCCGAGCTCCGGCTTTGTGGACAGACAGCAGCTCGGAAAATCTTCACTTCAAAAATTGGCTGCGGAGACCGGAGGGAAATACTTCGGCAACATTCAGAGCTACGAAACAATCATGGAAGAGATCCAAAATGCCACGAGCTCTTTTTATGTGCTGGGCTACTCCATCGGGGAGACCTGGGACGGGAAATATCATGAGATAACGGTCAAGGTCCGGCGGAAAGGATGCCGGGTCCAGGCGCAGGCGGGATATTTCAGCCCCAAGCCGTTCCGCCAGCTGTCGGCATTCGAAAAGAAATTGAATTTTCTGGATTTGGCCCTTGAAGAAAAATCTCAATTTTTAGCGCCCCGGCGTTTTCCTGTAGAAACCATATGTTTTTCGGCGGAGGGAATGTCCGGTCTCGTCACTCTGGCGAAAATTTCCGCTTCAGCGGTTCAAGAACTCTCTGGCAAGAAGGTTGAGCTCATCAACCTGATCTTCGATGAGGAGGACAATCTCCGGCATTTCAAGGGATGGCGAATCGATTTGACGAAATTGCCGCAGAAGGATGTTTTTTATTATTCTCTGGCGTCTTTTCCCCCCGGCAAATACAAATCCCGCATTGTCCTGCGGAACACTCAGACAGGGAGATCCGCCGTATCTTCAGCCCAGGTCGTCATTCCGGGACCGGAAAATACCGGTTTAAAGCTCTCTTCTCCTCTGCTGCTTGTTCCTGAAGAAAACGCGGCGTATTTAAAAGGAGAACTGATCGAACAGCAGGATACGGATAAAAAAAGGATCGGCTTAACAGACCTTTATCCCTGCAACTTCAATTCATTTGTGCCCATTGTCGGAGAAGTAAAACAGGGAGTTTCGAGGCTTATAGCGGTGATCCGCAGTTATGTTCCTGAAAGCCGATCTCCAAACATGAAAATATCTCTTCGCGTTATGGATCAATCGACAGGCGCAGTCATCCCCATACTTTTTTCTGTGTCGCAACGGAATCCCGAGAATCATACCCAAATTTCCTTTATCGACATTCAATCTGACCAATTCAAACCGGGCAAGTATGTTCTCCATTTCGACGCGGAAGAAACAGTGACCGGCTTAAAATCCCGGGCCAGCGCCGCTTTTTCAGTAAAATGATTTGATCCGTTCCTCCGGAGTCTGCCGAAACACCTGGACTGAGTGGACTGGACTTGGAAATCAAATGCCCCAACGGAGTGAAAGAATGAATGGGATCGAAATCGAATAGATTGGACTCTTCTAACTTTGCCTTTCTGCGGACCAGATTCCGGTGTCGTCGTCTCCGGTGAAGCTTCCCTCCATTTCATAAACTCCTCCCGTGAGGATATAGTCACTCCAATCAGAATAAGTGAAAGTGACGGTGCCGGAGGCCACCGCCCAGCTTCCGTTGTATCCACGGCTGTCGATAAAAGTTCCGGAAAGCAAATCGGCCCCGACAATCGTGAGCGTAAATTTTTCCGTCTTGAGGTCGCTCCATGTCATCTCCACATCCCAGACGCCTCGGATATCCACGAGCCGGGCCTTTAAGACATATTTATCCGCATATAACACTATAGAGCCGGCGGCGGGCTTCCGAATTTTGTCGTTGAGCAGCACTTCCGCTGTTTGAAGAGGATCGATGGGGGTATAGCTGTATTCTATAGTGGACAGATCCTTGTAGATGTACTGTCCGGCCTCCGGAGTCCCTGTGACTCCATCTTCAATGATGACCGACAGGGTGAAATCGGGAATGCCCCAATTGCAGCTCCCCAGAAAAACAATAATCAGAAGGACGATAACTCCTGTAGGAAATCCGATAAGGGCCGTTCTTTTTGTAGAGTCCATCGAAGATACACCTTTCCGCGCACAATTATTCACATCCCAGTATTTCCGAAAGGTCGATAGGAACTTTATCATTTCTTTTCCATTGTGTGGATTCACACCTCGGAATCGGTTCTTTCCTTATACAAACTCAAAAGTGGCTGTTTTCGTTTCAATTTCAATCCTCGCCGCCACGCTCCGTCACAGACAGAAAACCCTCTGATCCGCCGGAGAGCTCACCGTTTTCGGGCGTGTCCATTATACTCCTCTTTTTCCGAATAGAGAATGATTTTCTGAGCGGGATACGGTTCTGGGATTTGAATCCCGCTTGACAACTTCTCTGATTGTGATTTACTGTTTTTTTCTAAATAAATTCAATGACAGAAAAAATCGGGCATTATTACCGAGAGAAATTATCGGCCGAACTCCTGTTGAAATGCTACACCATTGCGCCTCCCCGCATCCGTCAATATTTGCAAGCGGAACTGGAGTATGTCTTGAGTCATATTGCGCCGGGAGATCGTGTGCTTGACCTCGGATGCGGCTATGGCCGAATTGAACCTCAGGTTGCGCAAAAGGCTCAGACAGTCATCGGAATCGACATTTCGAGGTCGAGTTTGATGCTGGGCAGAGAAATGTTCGGAGATATTCCGAATTGCCGATTAGTTCAGATGGATGCTGCTCGTTTGGCCTTCTTCCATGAGGTGTTTGACCGGGTCTTCTGTATCCAGAACGGCATATCCGCTTTCCGGATGGATCCGCATCAGCTTGTCGCAGAAAGTATCCGGGTGACAAAACCGGGAGGTCAGTTGCTCTTCTCCACATATTCTGAAAAAATTTGGAACGATCGGCTTCTCTGGTTTCAATTGCAGGCGGAGGCCGGCCTGATCGGTGAAATCGATGACCGGAAAACGGGCGGGGGCACGATCGTTTGTAAAGACGGTTTCCGGGCGACGACCGTGACGGAGAGACAATTTTTAGAAATCACTTCCAATCTTCCTGTGACGGTGGCCATTCGGGAAGTGGATGAATCCAGCCTTTTCTGTGAGATGAGGAAAATCGACATTTATTTATAATTCTGGGCTCAAACAGGGCAGGGTTTTTTAATAGATTCTTATTTTTTATTCTTTTTGTTTTCATTCTTCAATTTTTTTCTGCTAGAATATCTTTTAATTGTGGAGGGAAATACGTCGAGTTCCCCGGCGCTTTTAAGGAAGGATCTTCCGCAAAGAATGATTGAGGAGAAAGTGGAATGCGTTGTAAAAAAAATCGACTCCTATCAGCGGTAATCTTTTCCCTCCTGTTTTTATATGGGGCGCCCATTTTCAGCCAGGAGCGTGCAAAAACGATCCATGTGTCCCGCATTGAAATTCTTCCGAAAATAGACGGCCTTATTGAAGACAGTGGCTGGAAGAATGTTCCTCCGGTTTCTGGATTTTACCAGCATGATCCGGTCAATGGAGAAAAGGCGTCGGAAGAAACGATTGTCTGGGTTGCATACGACCAAAAAAACATCTATTTGGCTTTCCTGATGAAAGAGACGCAGCCGGACAAGATCTGGGCCGAGCTGACCCCGCGCAACGATTATGAGAATAATGATTCCATTACCGTGATCCTGGATACCTACAATGACAGGAGGACGAGCATCAGTTTTACCGTGAATCCAAAAGGGGTTCAGAAAAATTCCGTGGAAACGATATGGAAATCCGGCGCCGTTCTCCGCAGTGACGGTTGGTCCGCCGAGATGGCCATTCCATTCAAATCCTTAAGGTTTTCTCCGAAAGACAACCAGGTCTGGGGCATCAACTTTGAACGGTATATTCACCGGTTGAATGAAATAGATTTCTGGACGGACGTCGACCGGGACAAGCCCCTGCTTCACCAGATGGGAGAGTTGAGCGGGCTTTCCGGAATACGCCCCGGATACAATCTCGAGTTCTTTCCCTACGCCGGCCTCCGGTCGACGCGGTGGGATGGAGCCAAAGATGACAAAATGGCGGCCGGCCTGGATGTCAAGTATGGAATTCTGCCGAATCTCATTTTGGATCTGACGGCCAGTCCTGATTTCAGTGAAGTGGAATCCGATCCGTTTATCTACCAGTTATCCCCGTATGAAAACTATTTCCAGGAAAACCGCCCGTTTTTTACCGAGGGGAGTCAGTATTTTCAGTTATCCACTGAAAGTGAAGATGATTGGGAGCCCGGTGTCAGCTTGTTCTATTCAAGGCGGATCAGCAATCCGAGGATTGCGGCCAAGATTTCCGGTAAAGCCGGCGGATATTCTTTCGGGATTCAGGGAGCGATCAACGAAGAGGAGGGAGGGGATGCGCTTTTTAGCGTCGTCCGGATACAGAAAGATATCTTCAAGAATTCCCAGGTCGGGATTTATTATGCGGGGATGAATACGTCCGCAGAATACAACCGGAATTTCGCCGTGGACTACAACTTCAATTTCAAAGACATTTATTATCTCCGCGGCATGAGTGCGTTTTCTTTAAACAACGATGTTAAAAACACTAACAACGGCATGCACATTCTCCTGTTTCAAAGAGTGCCGGACGCCGGATGGCAGTTGAATTTCAACTTCCAGAGAATCGAATCCAACATGAAGGTCAGAACCGGGCATATCGGACAGATAGATATTCAATCCACGGACCTGACGACGGGATACGCCTGGAGGTTCAACCGGGGAACGATTAAATACGTCAGCCTGGATCTCGGAGGGTACCTTAAACAAGATTCCCGGGGTCATTGGACCGGAAATTCTTTGGATTTGCGGTTCTGGATGGATTTCTTTTCAAGGCTCAATATCCACGGCGGAATCGATGTCGGGAATAGTAAATATCAGGTGATCGGTGAGAACGACGAACTGGCCTGGACAAAGGATTTCATTAATACCTATGGAGGAGACTTGGATATCAACTGGGAGCGCGGCGGATTTTTGAAAGAAGTGAGTCTTGAAGGGGCGTGGGATAAAAGAGGCATCTATAACGAAGACTTTACCGGAGTGGGATCCGGGGTTCAGACCAGCCTGGAGGCGTCGCTGACGCTGCGGCCGCGCAGCAATTTGGAATGGTCCTTCAGCAGCGATTGGATACGGCAGGTCCTGGATCGCACCGGGAAAAAGGTCTTTGATGGCGTGGCATACGCCACGTCCCTGCACTTTCAGATCACGCGCAGCCTGTTCCTCAGCACTCGACTTCTGGGGGAAACCCGCGAAGACCAGTACAATCTGGATGTTTTGGTCGGGTATTATTTCGGGGCCGGAAATGTCATCCAGCTCAGCTATAAGAAAAGCGCGAGGACAGAGGAGGTTTTGAGAGAGGGAGGTCATTCCATAACCTTAAAAGTCTCGTATCTATTAAGGATTTAAGAATTACCATTTCTGGCCGCATTCATCTGCCTTTTTTCAAGGTTGCGAAAGATTCTTCGGATTTTCTTCCCAAAATTGATGGGAATTAAATTTTTCTATAAGCCAGTCTCCGCGAAGCCCGCCTGAAGTTTAAATCCCTCTTTTCTTCCGCCGTTCACTTTACCAGTTCAATTTTTATGTCAACCTTACGAGGAGGCCGGATGGCTAAAAGAAAAATCATTCACATCTCTTTGGTTCTCTTGGGGATTTCTGGAATTCTCTGGGCTCAGGAGAAACTCAAGTGTGCGATTTATGAAACGCTGGCCAAGTGGGGGAAGACAAATCAATAAGGATTTATCTCTTCTCGGTCAGGGCTTCTTCAGATGTGGCCGTGGCCCGCTCCTCTTGAGAGAGCTCAGCCAGTCGCTCCACCTCGTTCACATTCAGCCCCAATCCCTCGGCAACCCGACGTCCATAGTCACGGTCAGCCCTGTAGAATAGAGCCGTCTGGCGCATCTGAATTCGTTTCTGTGCGCCTCCCAGATGATCCACAATATTGCCGATCAGATGATCCCTGTCCTCGTCGGTCATCACCTTGCGATACAGAGCGCCAGCCTGTTCGAAATCATCGTTGGGATAAGAGTAGGGATGGCGGGCGGCAAGGCCAGAGACTTCAAAAGGAAGCTCTCCCTTTGCCGGATCTGGTTCCGGTCCACCGAAACTATTCGGCCAATAATTGGGTCCGCCGCCGCTGTTATTGTCTGCGCGCATTATTCCATCTCGTTGGTAGCTGTATTCAGGTGCATTCTTGGGTGAGTTTACGGGCAACAAGTGGTAATTCGGCCCGAGACGGTGGAGGTGAGTATCGTGATAAGAGAAAAGCCTGGCCTGAAGCATCTTATCCGGAGACGCCGCAATCCCCGGCACCAAGTTGCCGGGACAAAACGCGGCCTGTTCCACTTCTGCAAAATAATTAATAGGATTTCGATTCAACACTAACCGGCCTATTTTGATGGGCGGAAAGTCGGCATGGGGCCAGACCTTGGTGATATCGAAAATGTCCCAGCGGTAATCTTTCGCCTGATCTGGGATCATGATTTGCATCTCTAGCGTCCAGGATGGATAATCGCCCCGTTCAATGGCCTCAAACAGGTCTTTGGTGGCGTGGTCAGGATTCGTGCCGGCCAAACGAAAGGCCTCCTGCCGTGTGAGGTTCTTTATGCCCTGGTCGGTCTTGAAATGATACTGCACCCAGAAATACTCGCCTTTTTCGTTGTACCATTTGAAAGTGTGACTGCTGTAGCCGTTCATGTGACGAAAGGTGGCCGGAGTGCCGCGGTCAGAGAACAGAATGGTGACCTGATGAATGGACTCCGGCGTCAAGGACAGGAAGTCCCAGAACATGTCAGGATCTTTCAAGTTGGTGGCCGGATGCCGCTTTTGGGTGTGGATGAAATCAGGAAACTTCAGGGGGTCACGGATGAAGAAAACAGGCGTGTTGTTGCCAACAAAGTCGTAGTTGCCTTCCTCGGTATAGAACTTTACCGCGAATCCACGCGGGTCGCGGGCTGAGTCAGCAGATCCTTTCTCGCCGCCGACGGTTGAAAAGCGGGCAAATACCTCTGTTTTCTTGCCAACTTTCGAAAGAAACTTGGCCTTTGTGTACTTGGTCACGTCCGCTGTGACTTCAAAGTATCCGCCGGCACCCGCTCCTTTCGCATGGACCACCCGTTCGGGGATGCGTTCGCGGTCAAAATGACCCAGCTTCTCCAGCAGATGGACATCCTGCATCAGGACAGGCCCGCGCTTACCCGCCGTCAGGCTGTTCTGATCGTCGGGCACAGGAATGCCAAAGGCCGTCGTTAAAGTCTTTTTGCCTTTTGCCATGTGAAACCTCCTTGTTTATGAATTTATTATTCCTTTGATGACTTCTTGGCTGAAAAATTCATGAATAATCCAAGCTAAATAACGCATCATTCAAGTTTAATAATTCCGATCAATGATCATTCTTGCCCGGAGTCCGCTTTGCGCTGGATTTAATCACCGTGTGCGCTCAGAGAGATTTGCCCTTTTTTTGACATTTATCGCAATACCCCTCTAAGAGGACTTTTTTGCTGCGGACGACAAATCTGTCTTTTAAATCTTCAGGGATTATCAGTTCATCATACGGCGAATAGCCAAAATCAAATATTGTGTTGCACGCGACACACCGGAAGTGGTGATGATTTTCTATGTTCGGGTCATAGCGTCTCGGTTCTCCGTTTCCCTCAACGACATTGACAATTCCGATTCTGGCAAAGGTTAAAAGCGTTCGATTCACAGTATCCATGGATATATCGGGGAATATCTTTTTCACTCGATGGAAAATAATTTCCGCATAGGGGTGATCTTTTGACCGGAGCAGTTCTTTATAAATGACAATGCGCTGGGGCGTCGCTTTGAGGTGATTTTCTCTGCTTTTGATCCTCAGGAACTCCATGGGGACATCCATCCTTATTAATTTCGCATTATTACTATATAGGATTTATACTTAATTGTCAAAAAAATCGGATTGTGCGGGCCGCTTGCAGTTCCAGGGCATAATGCTCTTTCTCTTTTTTTATCGTTCTGTTTTATGTCGATGAATTCCTCATTAGAGAGAATCCGGCGGACCGGATATCCTGCAGAGTGAAACGATATCTTTTCCGCAGTCGCCCGAAGGTTTCGTCGAGGGCCACCGTGGATGGAAGTCCGAATTTTTCTATTTTTTTCATTTGAGAATCTCCTTCCAAGTGAATCATTCTGGCAGTCTCTGCCATGTTCCTTCAATCTCTTGGACTTCGGGATTATTGGCGTATTCGGTCAGTGGAATTCCCCTGACCATCGATTTTATGACTTCCTCAGAAAAGGGCGGGTCAACATTGACGAGCAGCGGAAATGTTTTTTGGCTTGCCACGGGGAGCCGCTTGAGAGGGTTCCAAGGGGGAGTCGCCCCCTTGGTCGCAGGGCGGGGTTCATGCCCCGCCCGAGAAGGGGAGGCAGTGAGCGGAGCGAACGTTGGAAGGGGTCTTCCCCTCCAAGTTGACTTTTCGGGTGGCCTTAATATAATTATCTAAAGTTCTATTAGCAGATCCCGAAGAAGAAATTTTTTCCGTGTCGAGGTAATACCATGAAAAAATTATCCGTGTGCATTGTGGGAATTATCGTTCTCGGAATCGGACTGCATCTGCACTCCGGCCAGGCGAAATATCCCGTTATCATTGATACGGATGGCGGTTTTGACGATCTCCGGGCCATTTTGATGTTTCTAGCCGGCCGTGAATTTGAGGTGCTCGCCATCACGGCCAGCGAAGGAAGTCTCACTCCCCCGGAAGGAATAAGAAAGGTTCGCTCGCTCCTGAAAACCCTTCATCACGAAGGCATCTCCACTGCGGCCGGTCGAAGCCTGGATATTCAACCGCCGCCGTGGCGCCGCTTCTGTCAGGACATCCCGTGGGGAGAAGAAAGTCCCGGTCCTCCCGCCGGTTCTCAGAAGGCCGTCGACCTCCTTTCTTGCGTTTTTGAGAATGAAGAGAGGAAGGTCTGGCTGGTCTGCCTGGGCAGCCTGACCACGGCCTCGGATTTTTTCGCCAGACACCCGGACATGGAAAGCAAGACCGAGCGTATAGTCTGGTACAATGACGCGGCCGGCGCATCCAAGAGCTTCAATTACACGATCAATGAAGCGGCTGCGGAAGAGATGTTTCATTCAGGCTTAAAAATGGATGTTGTGAAAGCCATGGAGGAAACTCCTCTTCAATTGGATTCTTATTTCTTGAAAGAATTGACTCAAATCAAAACTCCCGGCGCGCGCATCCTGGCCGGTTTTTTTGAAGTCAAAGAGGTTCCGGGGAAAAAGGCTCTCGATCATTCAATCCTTCGGGATGACCTTATTCCGATTTTCCTGTTGAATCCCGGGATTTTCACATCCGAGCGAAAGGACCGGATTTCGTTGAACTTTCTTAAAGACGAATCAGCCGGAAGAACGGCCCTGGAAATAATGATAAAGATTTTATCTGTTCCAAGTGACACCGAATGCCAGGTGTTTGTCCGCTTCCCGACCGACCCGGCCCTTTATGCCGCGGATATCAGGCCGTATATTCCGGAGATTATTGAGAGGCATGGGGAATCGGAATGGCGGGCCGGCGTGCTCACAAATGAACTGCACGGACACCTCGGCATTTACGCCATCATCGGCGTTAAAATGGGCTTGAGGGCCAGAGAATATTTCAACGGCGGGATTGATGATATGGCGGTTTTGAGTTTGGCCGGCCGGAAGCCTCCGGTAAGCTGTCTGAATGACGGCCTTCAGGTGAGTACGGGCGGAACCCTGGGACATGGATTGATCACGGTCAGTCAAGAACCTCGGTCAAAACCCGAGGCTGTCTTTGCTTATAATAACCACGCAATCAGAATATCCCTCAAGCCGGAGATAGCCGCCACAGTCGAGGCGGCCATCAGAGAGGCCATCGAACGCTTCGGCAATCTGACGGAATCCTACTGGAATGCGGTCAGGCAGCAGGCCATAAAATTATGGCTCGAACTGGACAGACATGAAATTTTTATCGTAGAGAGCGTCCAATAGTTCCAAGGCGGCGGGAGCCAATTCTGGGTGGGTTCAAAGGGTTGTCTAAATTATGATTTCGGCGTATATTTTATTGATAAATATCCAAACGTCATCATATTGAAGCAGAATCGTAACGGATATATTATTTAATCGCAAATTCTTTTTCATAGCTTAAAAGGAGGGCAAATGCTTGAGGAGTTGGAAGTCAAAATCATCCGGGTACTCAATCAGAATTCTAGGAAGAGCTTCCGAGAAATTGCCAAAGAGCTGGGAACTTCGGCTTCGGTGGTTATCAATAAAATCAGGAAACTGGAAGAATCCGGAGCGATCAAAGGATATATTCCCGTCCTGGATCCGAAATACTTTGGATATGATTTAACCGCGATCATTGCCATACGCATTTCTCACGGGAAGCTCATTGAGACCCAGCAGAAGATTGCCGAAGATCCGCATGTCTTCGCGATTTATGATGTCACCGGAGAATGGGATTCCATTGTCTGCGCCCGTTTTAAAAACAGAGAAGATCTGAACGGATTTGTCAAGAATGTGCTTTCTCACAGGTATGTCAATCGCACCATTACGCATGTCGTATTAAATATTGTGAAAGACGAACACCGGCTCTCTATTTAGATGGGAATTTATTTCTTTCTTGAGTTTCGTTCTTTTCAGGTTTTTTTACCATTCTTTAACCACTGAGAACAATTCCTTACGTCTTTTCATTTCATGTGCGTTCCGGTTTATGTTGATTTTTCATGAAAGTATTTCTGCCTGAATTTTAATGCGACGTTGACCAAACTGATGAGCACCGGGACTTCGATCAGCGGGCCGATGACCGTGGCGAAGGCTACTCCGGAATGGATGCCGAACACGGCCACGGCCACGGCGATGGCCAGCTCGAAGTTATTGCTCGCCGCCGTGAAGGAGAGGGTCGCCGTGATCGGGTAGCTCGCGCCCGCTTTTTTCCCCAGGAAAAAGGACACGAAAAACATGAGGACAAAATAAAAAAACAGGGGGATGGCGATCCGGACGACATCGAGCGGGATCTTGACAATGTATTCGCCCTTGAGCGAGAACATGACGACGATGGTAAAGAGGAGGGCGATGAGGGTGATGGGGCTGATCCTCGGGATGAATTTCTGCTCATACCAGGTGCGGCCCTTGATTTTAAGAAGGCTGAAACGGGTGATCATACCGGCCAGGAAAGGAATGCCGAGGTAGATGAAAACGCTCTGGGCGATCTGTCCCATCGTCACATCCACGACCGTGCCTTTGAGTCCCAGCCAGGCCGGAACCTTAGTGATGAAAATATACGCGTACACGGAGAAGAAGAAGACCTGGAAGATGGAATTGAAGGCGACCAGACCGGCCGCGTATTCGGTATCACCTTTGGCCAGCTCGTTCCAGACAATGACCATGGCGATGCATCTGGCCAGACCGATCATGATCAGCCCGTACATGTACTCCGGACGGTCATGGAGAAAGACGACCGCGAGGACGAACATCAGGATGGGGCCGATCACCCAGTTCAGGATGAGCGAAAGAGAGAGGACCTTGACGTTGCGGAAGACATCGCCGAGCTCTTCATATTTCACCTTGGCCAGGGGAGGATACATCATCAGGATCAGGCCGATGGCAATCGGCATATTAGTCGTGCCCACCTGGAATTTATTTATGAATCCAACGATCCCTGGGAAAACATATCCCAGGAGCACTCCAACGGCCATGGTCAGGAATATCCAGACAGTCAGAAATCTATCCAGAAGAGAAAGTCTGGCTGCGACCTTTTCAGTCATTTTGAATCTCCTTGTTCATGAAGTTCTGGTTTTTAATCAAGCCTTCAATTTTTTAAAAAGCCCTTCGAGTTTTGATCGATAAAGGCTCTTTATTGTCTCTTCTTCTTCTGCCAGCGGTTTGACCGGTATTAAATCCATAACGTCTTCGGGCGTTAAATCAGATTCAACAACGGTCCTCGCTGCTCCTTCTGCCATGCTGGTAACTGCGCTTCGGACATCCTGCGGAGTTAATCCGAAGGACGTACCAATCTTCTCCATCTCATAGAGCTGGAACCAGAGATACGCTGGGCCCATTGCGGACAGGATGGCGTAGGCTTCGAGCTTATCCTCCTTAACTTCAGGGCACTCTCCGAGGACAGCCAGGATTTTCAGCAAATCCTTTTTCTCCGATTGATCTAGCGATGGAGAAAAGGCCATAGGATTAAATCCGTGATTGACAATCGAGCAGGCGTTTGGGATCATCCGGACGATTTTTTTGAAGCCCTCAAGACGTTCAGATATTCTTGAGATAGATATTTTTGGGGCCAGAGAGATAAGGATGGTCTCTTTTTTAAAAAAAGATTTGACCTCATCAAGAGCCGGCAACACCACAGGCGGATGGAGTGCGATAAACACAATGTCGCCTGAAGCAGGTAAAGGATTGTTGTCAGGAGCAATTGTTATATCGAGAAACTTTTCCTTTAAATGTTTTAGGGCTTCCGGATTGATATCGCTGACGACAACCTCCTTAAATGACAGATTCTTTCTTTTAAATCCTTCCAGCATGATCCGGGTCACCCTCCCGCCTCCGATAAAGCCGATTGTTTTATCCATCATTCCGGTTCCCTCCTTTTTGGGGAAAGTAGAGGCATCGAATCCCCAGGCACATTTTATTTTTAGGAGACTAGCGGCAGACGATCTTTGAGACAGGGAGCCTTTCAAACCTGTTCGCCCCTCTGCAGACACCCATGAAACCGCATGAGCCCCCGGCGAATTTCTGGCCTCTCTTGATGGCCTCTTCAACCTCTCGATCGGTGATAGCATAGCCGTTGTTCCGCAGAGCGCTCATGATGGCGCCGGGCACGACGAAATGATGCCATTCGGAATTCACCGGAAGAGGGGCCGGCCTGTCCCATTCAGATTCAGCCTCGCCCATAACCCTCTCGAACATCTCCAGAGGATCTTTTTCTGACGCCGTCATGATTTTTTCTTTAATGCGGGGAACTGGTGCCTGGAAATCTTCATCGGTCAATCCCTGCATCTTTCGCATAAAAGCCCTGAATTCATCCATGTAATAGATCTTTCTGGCTTCCTGCATTTTTTCCTTATGTGTTTGATCTGTCATTTCCATCTCCTATACAAAAAAATTGTGGACTCTTTTTTTTAAACTCTACCGAGAATCCAGCTCCGCCGCTTCAAAATTCATCTCGGTACGCGTCAAGTTGAAAACTCCCATAAACCTCCTACAGACGGAAAATAAAGTAGGCGCCGACCAGAATGATGATGGCTCCGGCAATTTTCTGGAGGACCAGATTGGTCTTGCGCAGGCCTTTTGACTCGATCAGTTTTTTCGCCGCGCCCATTGAGGTGCCGGCAACCAGGATGAGAGCCGAATGACCCAGCGCATAGATAAGGAGCAGGAACCCTCCGTAGATGACGTTTCCTTGGCTTGCGACATAAGCCAGGAGCACGGCCAGGATGGGCACGGCGCAAGGAGTGGAGACGACGCCGAACAGCAAGCCCAAAAGGAAGGCGCTGAGAGAGCCTCCCTTCCTGACGTTCATGGGTTGGGGAAGGTTGATGTTGAATTTGAAGAGGCCCAGAAGGTTAAGTCCCATGATCAGACAGACTCCGGCCACGAGATATTTCCAAAATACGCCGACATCTCCCAGCATCCTGCCCATCAGAGCGGAGACCAAACCCAGGCTGGCGAAGGTGACCGAAAGTCCGAAGACAAAAAGCGCCGAGAAGCCGAGCGATTTCTTGATGTTTGCTCCCTCAGTGCCGGCCACAACGCCTAAGAGGAAGGGAATCATCGCCAGGACGCAGGGATTCGAGGCCGTCGTTGCTCCTCCGACAAACACCGCCAGAACAGCCAGCCAGGGATTCTGCTGGATGAGCTGGGAGATATCGCCGAAAAGGTTTTCCATTTGTCTTTGTTGCCTAAAGGATTCCCTTGTCATTGAGCATTTGCAGGATTCCCTCTTTGGGGAAATAGCCGACATGCCGGAAAATCTCTTTGTCGTTTTGATCGATGAAAACCTGGGTTGGGATGAGCTGAATGCCATATTTGCGGGCCGGCCGTGGATCTTTCCAGACATCGTAAAAAACGACCTGAATCTTCCCGGTATATTCTTTGGCGATCTCCTTCATAATGGGCTGCATGGCCTTGCAGGGAATGCAGCGGTCGGCGCCGAGCTCGATAAATGTCACTTTATGCTTGGAAAAGTCCAGATTGAGATCAGAGGTGACGAGAACGCTGCCTTCCCCGCCAGACGTTTGATTTGTAGGCGCGCTTGTCTCTTGTTCTTCGCTCGGTGCACGGCAGGCTTGAGAAGTGACTAGTGACATTAACAGCGCGGTTAACAAAAGCACGAGGAATAGTGAATTATTAAAGCTCGGTTTTCTCATGAGGATTTCTCCTTTTCATAATAGCGCTGAGAAAATAGCTGATGAGAACGATGCTGGGCAGGGTTAAAGCCAGCCGCAGCCCTGCGAATTCCGCACCGAGAAACTTCACCTCGAAGAGGAGCCGTCAGGACTCCGACCATGACCAGAGTGGTCACAAAGGCGGCGATCGCTGTGACACTCGCGTCCTTACGGAGAAAGGACCCCGCCAGAGGAAAAGCGATGAAGGCCTGAATCAGGACGACCGATCCGAATAAACCTGCCAGGATAACCCCCTTAAACCCGGAATCCTGGCCGATGATTCTGGAGACGAGTTCCGGGGAAATAAAACTGAGGAGAAAGCCGATCGCCCAGATGGTCAAGAGAACGAGGAGAGCCATGGAGCAGAAAAATTTCCAGGCAACACGGAGGGACCTTACGGTTTTTTCTCCATCCTTAACCATGGAAAGAATCAACAAAACCGCCGCCAGCACCCAAATCGATAAAACAAACATCAGTCTATGACTTTACTTGAATCGCCAGGACAGCCATTTTCGTCCGAGCTTTGAGAGAGCGTGTCTCCTTTTCTCTGGGGACAAAGACCCAGGATGCTTTTTTAATCGCCTCCTCTTCCCCGTCAACGATGATCTTTCCTTCTCCTTCCATGACTACGAAAATGACATCATGGTCCATCCGGCAGGGCGAAATTGCCTGCCCCGTTTCAAGCCCCATCACCTGCGCTTTAAGTGTATCGGACTCGAAGAAGACGTTTTTTGTATGCGACTTTTTCGAAAAAGTCAGGAGTTTATCCAACGAGTACATTTCCATCCATTCTCCTTCTCGATCTGTTTCGATTCCGTCACTTCCTGGACTCAAACAACGATTTCACGGCGAAGACGATACAGACATCGTGGATGCATGCAATCCGGTTATCCTGGCACTTCTTTATGGCGAGGTCCGACCAGGAGCCAGGTGGCATCCAGACAATGGGGATTTGAAGCTCAACGCAGGTTTCTACAACCTTCTCTGTCACTGGGGGTGGAACGACTGTGACTACGACGTCGGGCTTCTCAGGCAGGGAGTTCAGAGAAGGGTAACACTCGTGGCCTTCGATCGATGAATATTTGGGATTTATGGGGTAGACTTTATAGCCTGAACTTATGAGTGTTTCAAAAATTTCGTAGCCGTATTTTTCTTTGTTTTCCGAAACGCCGATAACGGCAAACATTTTATGCCGGGTCAATATTTCCGATACTTCCAAGATGATTCCTTCCTTTCGTTTCGGCTGCGTCGCAGGCTGCTGAGCCAGCTCCGAAGCCCGCCGGCTCCGCCCGCCGTTCTCTTCTCCGCTTGTCTTGGGGATCGGCGCGATCTTGTATAGGCAAGATATTCACGGAACAGCGCCTCCGTATAAGCATCTTTCCTGCCCTCCGGAATCCAATTCTTCTCGCGGACTCTTTTGAACAATTCGTCTTTCAGACGGACTTCATCCTGCAGTTTCAAAAAATAAACTCCTCTGATGATTTCTTCGAGCTCGATGATGCCGACTTCACTCTCACCGACCCGGATGATCCTGACGTTGGCGGGAACGTTGGAGCACTGGCAGCCCATCTTGGCTTCCTAACCTTGGCAGCCCTCGATCAGCTCTGCTGCTCTTTCTGTATCCAGCGCTTGATTTCTTCCTGGGAAGGTATGCGGCCCGAGGACTTCACTTTACCGTTGATGACGAGGCCGGGCGTGGAGAAGATTTTGTATTCCATGATCTTTTTGATATCCATCACCTTCTGGACATCTGCCACTACATTGAGTTCTGTCAGAGCGTTGATTGTTCTTTTTTCCACTTCTCCGCACCTGGGGCAACCCGGTCCTAAAATCCTGATTTCCATGTCATGACCTCCTTTCTTTTTTGTCAATAACGAAATCTCCCGGGACATCATATCCCGATGCCTTTAAAAGCTGGAGGAGTTCTTGTTTTTTTTCGGTGAATTTTCCGGAAAACAAATCCGCACATTTTAAAACGCCGATTTCTTCCCCTGATAATTTCACGGCGAAGGCGAGGCAGGTCAATTCCTCGCATCTTCTACAGTTAGTGCCCGGGAGCAGTTTATAGATATCCAGGGCCGAAAGTTTTTGCCGCCTTTCGATACTCGGCTCTATGGAGTTCCTGTTCTCATAGCAGTAGTTGATCCTCTCCTTTATCCAGTTAATGATCTTATAGGCATCGTCTTCATCGATAACCTTTCCTGCGGCTATCTTAATAGAGTGGAGCGTTATCAACCGGCCTTCCATTTTGATGGTTAAAGTTTTTCCCTCGTGGTTATAGATGGCTTTATCCAGAATAGTGTTTAGATAAGGGAAGACTTCAGAGACATTTTTTTCAAAATAGGCGATAAACCTGATTTTTTCCGGATCTGCAAGGCAGGGGAGAATATGAACAATCTTAATCCTATCAAGAAACACGTTCTCTAGCCTCCGAAAAAATGTCCGTATATCATTCCTGTGATGGTTGCCATGATAACCACAAGAAAGATGTAGGTTAGTGTTTTTTTCGTTCCGAGAATACTTCTAATAACCAGCATGTTGGGGAGAGACAGAGCAGGACCGGCCAGAAGTAGAGCAAGGGCTGGACCCTGTCCCATTCCAGCACCCAAAAGACCCTGGAGGATGGGAACTTCTGTCAGGGTGGCAAAGTACATTAAAGCCCCGGCAACAGAGGCGAAGAGGTTTGCGCCCAGGCTGTTTCCCCCGACCAGCTTAGCTACCCATTGACTGGGAATTATGCCTTCATGGCCGGGTCTTCCGAGTAAGAAGCCGGCAACCAGAACGCCAGCAAAGAGAAGCGGAAAGATCTGTTTGGCAAAAATCCAGGTGGAAAAAGTCCATTCCTTAAGCTCCGCCTTCTTGAACCAGGTGATGATCATCCACGCAAGAACAACCAGCAGAAGGGCTCCAATATGCCATTTGGCCTGGTAGATGAAGTACCAGATTTTAAGCTCCGGGCTGGATTTTCCCCAGTTTATGAATACAAGGATGGCGACCATCGCGCCAAAATAAAGGATTGTCTTCCATAGAGGGCGCACTTCTTTTTCTTCGCCTTCGATAAGAGTTGATCGCTCTTTATTTTTTTCCTCTTCTTTGTTGAATAAGAGGTGCATGATCAGGCCTATGACAACGGCAAACACGATCGCTCCAAGCGCCCTGGCCAGTCCCAGCTTATAGCCCAGGACTTTGGCGGTCAGAATGATGGCCAGGACATTGATCGCAGGCCCTGAATAGAGAAAAGCCGTGGCAGGGCCGATTCCAGCGCCTCTTGTATAAATGCCTGCGAAAAGAGGAAGCACCGTACAGGAACAAACAGCCAGAATCGTCCCTGACACGGAGGCTATGGAGTAGGAGAGGATCTTTTTCGCCCGGGCTCCAAAATATTTAATGACCGAGGCCTTGCTGACAAAAACCGAGATCGCACCCGCGATGAAAAAGGCAGGAATGAGGCAGAAAACGACGTGCTCCCGGGCATACTCTTGAAGGAGAGCGAAAGCCTCGCCTAAGGCATTCTGAACATTGGGTTGTTGAAAAGGGATGAAGTAAGCAGCCAGAAAGGCAAGAAGAAATGTGAGGAAAATCCATCTGTCTTTCATTTAAACTTCTCTCCTCTCAAATGAAACGGGACAATTTCTGATGCTGTTTTTTTGGAAAACCTGCAGTTTCGCGTTGTCTTTTTTTATTTCCTTTGAATATGCAAGGTCTTCCCCAATGAGCGGATTTAAGATGAGCATCAAATATTTCTTTTTATCTTCAGAAATTCTGTAGATAATCCATTTACCGTCCCGGATGTCTTCAACGAGATCCGCATTTCTTAAAACTTTCAACTGGTGAGAGATTCGGGACTGTTCCATTTCGAGGATAAAGGTGAGCTCGCACACGCAGAGTTCCCTTTGAAGAAGAAGGAGCAGTATTCGCAGGCGAGTGGGGTCGGAGAGGGATTTAAAGATTTTCACTGTCGACTTCATTGTATTATGACATAAATTTCATATGAACATATATTCATATTACTTAAGGTATTTGTTGTCAAGTCTTTTTTAGTGATTTTTTATGGTGGTTTAAATGTCAGGATGGAATGGAAATATGATCATTCGTCCAGGGAGGCTCTTTCACAAGCATTTTCTCTTTCTGATTTCTTCTTTAAGGCATATTTCCAGATTTTTCTTGTCGTTTTTGAGTTCCTCTGAATCAAAGAAATTTTCTTCTAAAATCTTTTCAAATAACGTTCTCAGATTATTTCTCGTCTTCTTCGGGATTCTGTAAATTGTCCATTTCCCGTTCCGGATGTCCTCGATCAAATCCGCATCTTTCAGGATCCGTAGTTGATGAGAAATTCGAGACTGTTCCATTTTTAAAGCGAAGACAAGTTCACACACGCACAACTCTTTCTGTAAAAGGAGCATAAGAATACGTAAACGCGTCGGATCAGAGAGGGCTTTGAAAACTTTTATGGCTTGTCTCATAAATATCTATGATCATATTGTCATATATCTGAAGTTTTTGCAAGACAATGAAGGTCACGGCAACGCCCAGGATGTTGGTAATAAGGGAATGGGCGATAGAGGATTTGAACCTCTGACTTCTACCGTGTGAAGGTAGCACTCTACCCCTGAGTTAATCGCCCAGCCGCCTTATTTTATTCATTTTTCAGGGAAAGTCAAATTTTCCATGACCTCTGCAGGCATTTCAAAAACCGTGAAAAATATCAGGTCATTTGGCCATGAATAGGCGACTTGAAAGCCCTCTTGAATGCATTCCCCTGGCCGTTCGGATATCACGGATTTGGAAATGCTTTGATCCATTGAAAACAGTAGGATTACGGATATTGGGGTCCTTCTAGTTCGTCCCCCATTATTTATTGACAACCGCCGTTTTTCTCTTTATAAATAAGATAGTGGCTATCAAAAGGTGTCCCTACTGCAAGGCGATCATCGACGAGTCCGAACAATACTGCAATAACTGCGGCACGCAGCTTCTTTTCCCCGAAGATGAGTTCATCGAAGAGGATATCCCCGGCGAAAAAATCATTTATGAGGAATTCAAGGAAGAGGAATCCGAAGAAGCGCGGGAAATTAAAGAGAATCTGGATTTCCCGGACCAAGAAGAAGAATTAGACATCGGGAAGAAAAAACCGGCGGAAGTCCTTGAGGAAGAACAAGGAGCTGAAGAACTGAAAGAGAGCGGAGAGTTCAAAGCGGAGGATAAAGAGGTTCCGACGCCGGAAGATTCGGCGGAATCCGAAGCCGAGGTCGTCGAGGAGCCTGGGAAATCCGAAGAGCCTGAAGAGGAAGGGGAACCTCTTGCGGACACCGCAGAAATAGCGCGGTTATTGAACGCTCTCGAAAAAGACCAGAAGGAGATGGAATCTTTCGATGAGAAGGAGGAAGTCACCCCGTCTCTGGAAGATAAAGAAAAGGAGGAGCCCCTGGCGGAAACCGAAGAGAGGCTCCCCCCCTGGGTGGAAGTCGCTAGAGAAACCCCGCCGTCTTCTCTCCTGGAAGAGGAAAGAACAGAAGAAAAAGTCATTGAGATGGGCGAGGATCTGCTCTTCAAAGAGGAAGAGGTGGTTGAAGATCAGAAGCCTTCCAGCGTTCAAACGGGCATGGGCATACCGGAAACAGTAGAACAGTCAGAGCTCCCCTTAAGAACCGTGGCGGACGATGAAGAAGAGCTGGAAGAGCGCGTCAGGAGCCGTCGTCCGGGAAGATTTTTTGTGAAACTCAAAGCTCTTCTTTTTGATTTGCTGTTTGTCTTTGTTTTCTGGCTTCTCTCTCTCTGGGGGGCATCTCGTCTGATGGAAATTCCATTGCTCCAGTTAATTTCCGGAACAATCACTCCCCTGGTTGTGTTTTATGGAATTCTTCTGGCGTCTTATCTCTTTCTTTTCCTTTTTTTCCTGGGCGAAACCCTGGGAGACCGCTTTATGTCGCCGAAGAATTAGGCCAGGATTTCCCCGCCAAATTTGAAACCTTCGCCTAGAAATTTTTCCTGTGCCCGCGGATCTGAGGCGATGCGGACAGGAGTGTCTTCAATCAGAATTTCCCCTTCATCGATAATGCAGGCGCGGTCGGCAATCTTGAAGGTGTCGCGGACATTATGGTCGGAGAGGAGAATTCCAATGCCTTTTTTCTTTAAGCGGATCAGAATCTTCTGCAGATCGATAATCGTCAGGGGGTCGATCCCCGTAAATGGCTCGTCGAGAAGAAGAAATTTTGGTTTGAGGGTGAGAGCCCTGCAGATTTCCAGCCTTCTCCTTTCTCCACCGGAGAGGCTGTGGGCGGATTGGTCGGCTAGCGAGTGGAGGTCGAACTCAGTGAGAAGATCTGAAATTATTTTTTCCCTTTTTTCCTTGGAATAAGGCTGAAGTTCCAGGGCGAGCCGGATGTTGTTTTCCACCGAGGTCTTGAGGAAGACGGAACTTTCCTGAGGAAGATAGGTCAGCCCGGCCAGTGCTCTCTCGTTGGTGGAATTCTGAGAGATATCCCTGTTGTCGAGATAGATTTTTCCACTGTCTGGTCGAATGAGGCCGACGACCATTTGAAAAATTGTCGTTTTTCCGGCGCCGTTCCTTCCGAGAAGGCCGATGACCTCACCGGAGTGAATTTTCAAGTTCACTCCTTTGACTACCGGCCGTCTGCCGTATCTTTTCGTGAGATTTTTAGCTTCCAGGACAGACATTGATTATGCGTGCCTCTGAGGCTAAAATACTAAGGGCATTTCCGTTGCCTGTCAAGCCAAGATGAAGAATGTCATCAGCGCTTCCCGCAGAACAGATTTAGTGGCTTTTTTCCCGGAGTGGCTTTCGGGAGTCATTGAGGAAGGAAAAGCCCGTATATACGGTCCTGCACGGCAGGTCTATACCGTTGATTTGCAGCCCGAGGCCGTCCATACTGTTGTCCTCTGGTCCAAGGATTTTTCCTCCCTCATCGAAGACAGAGCTGGCCTCCGGAAAGCCCTGACAAGATATGACCAGCTGTACTGTCTTTTCACGATCACCGGTCTGGGCGGAAGTTTCATTGAAAGGGAGGTTCCGCCGCCCCTGTCGGCATTCTCTCAACTTCCGGCTCTGGTGGAGATCGTCGGCTCACCGCAAAGGATTTCGCTCCGTTTTGATCCCGTGATCTACTGGAAAGAAAAGGGGAAGCTGGAGACCAATCTCTGTTTTTTTGAAAAACTGGCCGAAAGGGCAAGCCGCCTGGGGATTAAGGATATCCGTTTCAGCTTTACCCAGTGGTACGGCAAAGCGTTGAGACGGGCTGCGCAGAAAAATTTCCTCTATGTGGACCCTTCCCCGGAGGAGAAGAAAGCCGCTGCCCTCTGGCTGTCAAAAGTGGCTGAGCGCCGGCAGCTTAACCTTTTTGTGTGCAGCCAGCGCTTTCTCTCTGAAGTTCCGGGGATCAGGCCATCTTCCTGTATTGACGGCCGGCTGCTCCAGGGCCTCCATCCTCAGCGGGCGCCGGTGTCCCTGGCCAAAGACAAGAGCCAGAGGCCGGAATGTGAATGCACGGAATCCCTGGATATTGGAAGCTACAGCCAGTCGTGCCCCCACAGCTGTCTGTACTGTTATGCGAATCCCAGAATGCGTTAAATGCCCAGAGAGAGCCTTTCGGCCAGGGCTGGAGGCAGGTTTTCTTTCAAGATTTTTTTCTGGGCTTCCTCGACCGCATAGGGGAGGCGGTAAAATTTCACGAGGCGGGTATCCGAATCGTAAATGGCAAAGCCGGCGCGAGGATTTCTATCCCGGGGCTGGCCGACCGATCCGGGATTGATGAGGTACTGAACATCTTTTTCGAGCTTCAGCTCGCTGAAGTTGCCCTCCAGAAAAGTCGCTTCCACCCAGGAATCCCTCATGGTGTAGATGAAAGGGAAATGGGTGTGGCCGAAAAAGCAAAGAGGGGATTTGAGATATTGAAAGGCCTCTGCGGCGTCGAACTCTCCAAAAATATAGTAATCTTCGTCAAAAGGAGCACCATGACAGATCGTGAAAAGGTTGTGGACGATCTGGGGGCCTTTTTTGAGATGGACCAGCAGGTCGCGATTTTTTTTCAGGATCCGCTTCTTTGTCCACTGAATGGCGGAGGCGGCAATGGGATTGAAGTTCTCTATGGAATCCAGGCCGCTCACGGCTTTATCGTGGTTGCCCCGTATGATGGACAGGGGCTTGAGGTTGTGAATTTTCTGGATCGTCTCGTTGGGGGAGGCTCCGTAGCCGACCAGGTCTCCGAGGCACACAAAGTAGTCAATCTTTCTCCGTTGTGAAAATTTGAGGAGCGTATTGAGAGCCTCCAAATTTCCGTGAATATCCGTAAAAATTAAATAGCGCATGATGGGACGATCGCCTTTGCACAGGAATCATACAATTGACGGGCATGAAAAGAGCTCCGGACAAGAGGGCCCGAGACGACCTCCTTGAATCCGAGGCTGAGCGCGGCCTTCCGCAGAGAGGTAAACTCCTGAGGAGAATAGTATTTCCGGACAGGGATGCTGGCCCGTGTGGGCTGGAGATATTGGCCGATGGTCAGAAGGCTGCAGGCGACGCTTCTTAAATCTTTAAAAGTCTGGAAAAGCTCTTCTTCTGTCTCGCCCAGGCCGGCCATAAGCCCTGATTTGGTGAGGATGCCCATTTCCCCGGCTTTCTCCAGCACTTTAAGAGACCTCCGGTAGTATTCGACCGGTCTGTTGATTTGAGGATAAAGGGCTTCGGTTGTTTCCAGGTTGTGGCTGAGGACATCAGGTTTTGCCCGAATGACTTCATTCAGGGCGTTTTCATTTCCGTTAAAATCGGGAATCAGAACCTCCACTTTTGCTTCCGAAATTCGCCTTTTTATAGCCCGGACAGTCCGCGTAAATTGTGAGGCCCCGCCGTCATCAAGATCATCCCTGGTGACGGAAGTAACCACGGCATAAGAAAGGCCGAAGGAGGCGACGGTTTCAGCCACCTGCTCCGGCTCTTCCTGGGAAAGGGTGAGCGGCAATCCTTTTTGGACAGCGCAGAAAGAACATCTGCGGCTGCAGATATTTCCTAGGATCAAAAAAGTGGCCGTTTTTTGAGACCAGCACTCCGCCTGATTGGGACACCGCGCACTCTGGCAGATTGTATTCAATCCCTTTTCTTTCAGAAGCGATGAGACAGAAAAAAAATGAGGATGGGAAGGAAGTTTGACTTTCAGCCAAGAAGGCTTTTTTTCGGTTTTTATCCGTTCTCTTTGATATGCGGTCAATACTCTAAGTCTTTTTCTCTTTTGAGGCGTCGTCTCATCCGTTTGCGGGCCTGGGCTTGCTTCATCCGTTTTTTTTCGCCGGGTTTAAAATAGACGGAATGCCTTTTGATTTCTTTGATGATGGCTTCCTGCTGGACTCTTCTCTTGAATCTTTTCAGGGCGCTTTCGAGAGATTCTCCATCTTCTACAACCACAAAAGCCAAGCTGTTCACCTCCTTACAACTTAAAAAGTATTTGATTTTATATCCGATTGGCGCCTTCTTGTCAAGCGGCACCAAGGGAAACCATGGGGACACAATCCCCATTTCTTAATTTCCCATCCCTGTTTTTCAGTCGGTCTATTGATTAATCTTATTTTAAGAAAATGGAGTGGATCAAGTATGTATTCTCGACATTTTCATAGAGTCCGAGTGTTCGCCGGAAAAAAAGAAAATCGGAATTGTGTCCCCAATTATTTTGTTGTGTAGCCGGCCATCTTGATGCACGTCATGGCGGCGATGCGCATGGGTTCGATAAAAGGGATAGTGAGGTCTCCCTCCTTCAGCGCCAGGGGCACTTCTGTGCATCCGGCGATAATCGCCTCTGCCCCGCCGGAGATGAGCTTGCGGGCCGCACTCAGGAGGAGTTTTTTTGGCCTGCCGGAAGTAAAGCCCGCCTTGATTCCCTTCTTCCCGAATATGGCCTCCATCACCCGCTCCTGGTCTTTGGGGGAGGGATTGAGAATCTGGATGCCTTTTTTTTCAAATATCTTATGAAAAAGGCCTGATGCCACTGTGCCGCTGCTGGCAATCAGCCCCGCTTTTTTGATTCCAGGGATTTTCTTTTGGGCATAGAGAAGGGCTTCTTGAATGAGGTGGACAAAAGGAGTTTTTTCTCGGGCCGTAATCTCCTGGAAATAATAGTGAGCCGTCATGCAGGGCATGACAATGAAATCGGCACCGGCCCGGCATAGAATTTTAGCGCCTTCCCGAAGTTGAGGGAGAGGACTTTGGCCTCCATGGAGAATGGCGTCTGTCCTTGGCGGGACTTTGGGATTGTTCCAGATGAGCACTGGGATATGATCTTGATCCTTTCCGGCTGCAGTGTGTTTGATGATCAGGTCGAAAAAGTAGGCTGTAGCTTCGGGGCCCATTCCGCCCAGAATTCCGATTGTTTTTTTCATGGTCAATGCTTCTGGCCCATGAGTTTTTTAAGTTTCTCAAGGGGCAGGGCGTCAACGACACGGCCGTTGACTCCTTCCATTCTCTCGGCCTTGAAGAGGGAATTGAGAATGGCCTCTTCCGCGGCTTCCACCGCAGCCAGAAAGAGGGGAGACATGTGGTCATTTCTTAAGAGCACGACTGGCTGGGTTGAGGAAGGCAGGCGGTGAGGGATGCGGACTTCCCTGGCTGTGGAAAACGCAATGGCATAATCTCCGCTTCCATTGGAAAAGAAGCCCCCGGTCCGGACGATGCCCAGAAGAGCGCGCTTGGCCAGGCGCTTGAGGTTGCGGCTGTCCAAGGGGGCATCTGTGGCCACAACGATCATGCATGAGCCTTCGGATTGCGGTGGCTGGTCCTCTTTCATAAAATAATCTCCGAGGAGACGTCCTACCGGAAAACCGTTAATCTGGAGAATTCCTCCAAAGTTTGTCTGGACCAGAACGCCCACCGTGTATCCTCCGCGGGATGCCGGAAGCCTGCGCGAGGAAGTGCCGATGCCGCCCTTGAATCGAAAACAGATCGTTCCTGTCCCCGCGCCCACCGCGCCTTCTTCCACAGGCCCTGGGCGCGCATTTTGGATGGCCTCAAGAACATGCTCTTTTTGGATATGCCGTCCCCGGATATCGTTCAACCAGCTGTCGTTGGTTTCTCCGATGACGGGATTGACCGATTCGACATTTTCGTTTTGGGGAAGAGAGAGGATATAGTCGATGACGGCATCTGCGGCAGTGGGTACACTTAATGTGTTCGTCAGGATAATCGGCGTTTCCAGATTCCCCAGCTCTTCAACTTGAGTCAAGCCCGTTAATTTTCCATAGCCGTTGGCGACAGAAATGGCGGCCGGAACTTTCTCCTGGTAGATATTGCCTTCATGAGGGAGAATGGCGGTCACTCCTGTCCGTATGTGCCCTTCTTTGATCAAGGTGAAATGTCCGACCCTGACTCCGGAGACATCCGTGATGGCATTCAGCGGACCGGGTTCAATCACACCGGTTTTGATGCCGAACTCCCGCAGACGAGGCCTTCTCTCTCCAGTAAAAGACGTCAGGATGGCGAGGAAAAAGAGTATTGTCCCCAGGACAAGAATCTTCATTAACCGTTCTCTGTGAGTTTTTGGCGAGCTGTAGAATCTCTCCATTTTTGGATGCGGGATTTCCTCCTTCCTGGCTTTATGACCGAAGGAATCTGAAGCATTGAAAACATATAATATACGGAGACTCGATAAAGAGCAAGAGAGAGGCATTACCGGATGATCCGGAATCTCTCTCTCTTGTCCAGGCGGTGGAGCCCCATCTTCTTGGCCGCTTCCACCGCATTGCTGAATTCGCTGTGCGTGATCCTGCGGTTGAGGGCCGAGCGGGGAGGAAGTTCGCCGCAGGGATGATACTGGTCCATGATGTTGATATAAGTGTTTCCGGAGACCTCCCTAGAGAGAAAACGCATGATATCTTCGGTTCCGGCCAGCCCTTCAGGAAGGACAAGGTGTCTGACCAGAAGCCCCCGGCAGGCGATTCCTCTATCATCAAGGATTAGATCGCCGACCTGGCGGTGCATTTCCTTGAAAGCGATCCGTGCCGCTTCGGGGTAGTCCGGGGCCTCGCAGTATTCCTGGGCGACATCTTTCCGACTGAATTTAAAGTCGGGCATGTATATGTCGATTATCCCATCCAGGAGATGGAGTGTTTCCGGGGCATCATAGCCGCCTGTGTTGTACACAAGCGGAACAGAGAGCCCCATGTGGGCGGCCAGGGGAAGAGCTTTCAGGATTTGGGGAACAAAATGGCTGGGCGTGACATAATTGATGTTGTGACAGCCTGAATGTTGAAGCTCCACCATTGTCTTTGCCAAACTCTCCAGAGAGATGGGCCGACCTTCTCCGAGATGGCTGATGGAAAAGTTCTGGCAGAAACCGCATTTCAGATTGCAGTGAGTGAAAAAAATCGTTCCCGAGCCGTGGATACCGACCAGTGGCTCTTCTTCTCCGAAATGAGGGCCGGAGGAGGAAACTTCCGGCAGAAGTCCGGCACCGCAGTATCCCTTTTCTCCTTTCACGCGGTTAACGCCGCAGTTCCGAGGACAGAGAGTGCAATACGTGAGAATGCGGTAGGCATTTTCGATTCTTTCTGGAAACAGTCCCTGGCGAAGCGTCTTCAGGTAAGACGGCTCAAAATTCACAGACGTTTTTGTGGGGCACATGCGAATCAAAAAATTTAATTTTTTGAAATTATATCATCCCCTTTGTATTCATGTATAGGTTCCGGGACTGGAGGAGGCCGCCGACACGTTTCATCAGGACCAATGAGAACTTAAGGCTAAACCTTCAATAGTCGCTTTAGCCATTCCGGATATCTTCCTTAAATGAATCCACCCAAAATGGAAGAGAACCACTTGATGAAACTTGAATTGTAGAGCGGGAATAATATATATAACCAGAGCGATGATTCCTGGAGCTGAGACGCATTTCCTGACCGTTACCCGTCTGACGCAGATCCCCTTTCTTGTCCATGGCTTCGGCACAAAGGAGTGGCAGGAGCGGGATCTTAAAAAATATTCGGAGAGAAAACATTTTCGACGGATTTTTCTCGAACAGGTTCATTCGGACCGCATCCACCGTATCGACAGGATGCCCGAAAAGAAATTAACCGGAGATGCCCTGGCCACAGTCCGGCCGCATTTTTTCCTGGTCATCCGGACCGCTGACTGTCTTCCGGTCCTCATAGTGGATGAAGAACGGCGGGTGATTGCGGCTGTTCACTGCGGCTGGAGAGGAACCCAAAAACGGATCCTCGAACGGGTGATTACAGAGCTCCAGAGCCGTTATGGGTGTCAGCCGTCTTCTCTTCTTGTGGCCTTGGGGCCGGGTATCGGACCTGACTGCTATGAAGTCGGAGGGGAAGTGCGGCAGAGTTTTAAAGAGGCCGATCTTCCAGAAGATGTTTTTCGGCCTCATCCATGTCATCCGGGCAAGTTTCTGCTCGATTTGCGCGAAGCCAACTTAAAGCAGATGCGGCATAAGGAAATCCATGAAGACAACATTTTCCTTTCCCCCATCTGCACGCACTGTGACGGAAATTTCCCGTCTTTCCGGAGAGAGGGGATGAAAGCCGGACGGATGCTGAGTTTCATTGGCCTGTCTGTCTAGTGTTCTTATATTTTTCATGGTTTTGGAGATGCTGATTTTCCTTAACTTTCATTTGATTTTCGCTTTCAATTTATATATTCTTTTTAATATTTCAGGTGGTGCCAATGGAAAAAATATATGGCGATATTTTTATCCCTGAACTGCGCCTTTTTAAAAAGGGCAAGGTCCGGAACGTCTACGAAATGGAGGACAAGCTCCTCATCGTGGCCACCGACCGGATTTCTGCCTTCGATTTTATCCTTCCCTCCCTGATCCCGGGGAAAGGGAAAATTTTAACCCAGCTTTCCAAGTTCTGGTTTGACTACACATCTCTCATCTGCCCCAATCATCTTCTGACGGCGGAAGTCGATGAATTTCCTCCCATTCTGAAAACGCATAGAGAGGTTTTGGAAAAGAGGTCCATGCTGGTCCGGAAAACCAGTGTCGTTCCTGTGGAATGCGTGGTCCGGGGATATTTAGCCGGTTCAGGCTGGAAAGAATACAAGGCGACGGGAAAAATCAGCGGGATCAAGCTGCCTCCCGGCCTGAGTGACTCGGAAAGGCTGGCGGAGCCCATCTTCACTCCGGCGACCAAGGCGGAAGAAGGGCATGATGAAAATATCTCATTCAAAGAAATGCAGAAAATGGTGGGAAATTCGCTCGCCCAGAAAATCAAAAAGGTCAGCCTTGAACTCTACCAAAAAGCGTCCTTTCATACGCTTTCCAAAGGAATCATCATCGCCGATACGAAATTTGAATTTGGCCTGGACAACGACAAGCTGATCCTTATAGATGAAATCTTTACGCCCGATTCCTCCAGGTTCTGGCCCCTGGCCAGTTATGCGCCCGAAAAGGGTCAGCCGAGTCTGGATAAGCAGTTTGTCAGGAATTATCTGGAGAGTACGAGTTGGGATAAAAAGTCCCCTCCCCCTCCGCTTCCTGAGGATGTCATCGAACAAACCTCACAAAGATATTTGGAAATCTATCGCCTGTTAACGGATAAAAGCGAGCTCTGATGAGTGACTGGGTCGACCTCCACATTCATTCCAACAAAAGCAGCGACGGAGATTTCTCTCCCCTCCATCTGATCCGTTTGGCCAGAGAGAGCGGATTTAAAGCCATTTCCATATCCGACCATGACACAACGGCCGCCTATCCGGATGCCGTGGACTTGAGCCGTGACTCCGGAGTCGAGGTTATCCCCAGCATCGAGCTGACAACGCTTTTTGACAGCCGTGAATTCCATCTCCTCCTTCCTTTTGTGAACTGGGAGAGTCCGGTCGTTCGTTCCATCATGACCCGGGTGAGGGAGACAAGGTTCCAAGAAGCCAAAGAGCGGATTCAGAAGCTCCAGGCCCTTGGCTTTGACATCTCCTGGGAGGAGGTCCTCAAGAAGACGAAGTCCACACCTCCCCTGGGAGTGACCATTGCCCAGATTTTGCTGGATAAGATGCGGAAGAACAGCCATCCGGAAATGAAAAAATATCTCAAAGGAGATAACCGTCCGTTTGCTCCCTATCTTTTTTACAAGGACTATTTCATGGAGGGGAAGCCCGCCTTTGTTCCTAAAAGGCACATTCGCTTAATTGAAGTCCTTAAGCTCGCTCCTCAAACAGAAGGAGTGCCCGTTCTGGCTCATCCAGGGGCATACTTTGAGCAGGCGACGAGAGAAGACCTCAAGTTTCTCAAGGAACAGGGCCTTAGAGGTGTGGAGGTTTATTCATCCTACCACACGCCGGAACAGGTCAAAATTTACCGAGAGACGGCCCAGGAGCTTGACCTTGTGGCTACGGCTGGCTCGGATTTTCACGGGAGAATAAAGCCGCATATTCATTTTGGCTTCATTAAAGATGGGAAATATGAAATAGTGGAGGATCTGAGAAAAAGGAGGGGATGAATTGGCGAATTGGCTTGACATTGTTCTGGGCGCGATTCTGTTGATCTTATTGATCGTGGGTTTAATCAAGGGGCTCATTAAAGAAATTATTGGAATCGCGGCAGTGATCGCAGGCATTATTCTGGCCAGCCGTTTTTATTCCTATCCAGGGAATTTCTTGAACTGGCTGATTTCCGAACAAGTGGTTTCGAACTTTCTAGGATTTCTGATCTTCTTCTTCGCTGTTTTGGCCGTTGGTGCCGTTATTTCCAGCCTGCTGTCCAAACTCATGAAGGGGCCTCTTAAATTTTTTAACCATATTTTAGGCGGGGTTTTTGGATTTATCGAGGGTATTCTGGTTTGCGGGGTTTGTGTTTTTGCTCTGCTCGTTTTTCCGATCAACACGGATGTCTTATTGAAATCCCGGATAGCTCCCTATTGTTATGGATTGACGAAGGGCATGATTTATTTAATTCCTCAGGAGTTAAAGGCCAAGTTTAAAGACGCCTACCAGAATATTGTCCATGGTGAGAAAAAAAATGGAAAAAAAGTATGAGGAACTAACCATCCATCAGAAAATCGAGGCCTTGATCAGAGAAATGGTGGATAAAGAAGTTCGGTTTAAAGATGCGATTCGGGAATTTCAAAAAGTCTATATTGAAATGGTGGCCCGAAAGTTCAAGGGAAATAAAACGAAAATGGCCAGTGCCCTGGGAATGCACCGCAATACTCTTCATAATAGAGCAAAATCACTGAAGATTAAGAAGTATATTTAGCGCTTGATGCCTGAGAGTGCTAATTCTTATGAAATTTCTTGACAAAAGGGGCTTTTTTTCTTATAATTAGCAATTAAGTTCTAAAACTGCTAATAATTTAAAAAAAGGAGGTTTTTATATGAAAATTAACCCGTTATATGACCGTGTTCTTCTGAAAAGAATGGAAGAACAGGAAGTCAAGCGAGGAGGAATTATCATCCCCGACACAGCCAAAGAAAAACCCCAGGAAGCAGAGGTGATAGCTGTGGGGAAAGGCAAAGTCACGGATGACGGCAAAGTCATTCCTCTAGAGGTTAAAAAAGGCGATAAGGTTTTGATCGGAAAGTACAGCGGCACAGAAGTTACAATTGAAGGCGTGGAACATTTGATTGTGCGGGAAGAAGAAATACTGGCTAAACTCAGTTAAAAGGCAAGGAAGGAGAAAAAATGGCAAAACAAATCGTACTTGGCGATGAAGCCAGGCAGGCACTCTTAAAAGGAGTGAATATTTTAAGCAACCTCGTTAAAGAGACACTCGGTCCGCGAGGAAAGAATGTCGTTATCGACAAGAAATTCGGCTCTCCCACCAGCACCAAGGATGGCGTTACCGTGGCCAAAGAGGTTGAGCTAAAGGACCATCTGGAAAATATGGGAGCCCAGCTTGTTAAAGAGGTGGCGTCCAAGACATCTGACGTCGCTGGAGACGGGACGACCACAGCCACAGTCCTGGCTCAGTCCATCTATGCGGAGGGCCTCAAGTATGTCACCGCCGGCGCAAATCCCAATCTCATCAAGAAGGGAATTGACCGCGCCGTTGAGGAGGTCGTCAAGGATCTCAAAAAGGTCAGCCGCGATGTCAGCGGGGAAATGATCGTCCAGGTGGGCGCCATTTCGGCCAACAATGATGAGTCCATCGGCAAGATCATCGCTGAGGCCATGGATAAAGTGGGCAAAGACGGGGTCATCACGGTCGAAGAGGCCAAGGGCATGGAGACAAACATGGAGGTCGTTGAAGGTATGCAGTTCGACAGCGGCTACCTTTCGCATTACTTCATCACGGATCCGGACAGGATGGAATGTGTTCTGGAAAATCCCTTTATTCTCCTCCACGAGAAGAAAATCAGCAATTTGAGAGAGCTTCTTCCCCTGCTCGAAAATGTGGCCAAGATGGGGAAGCCGTTACTGGTTGTTGCAGAAGAAGTCGAAGGGGAAGCCCTGGCCACCCTTGTCGTCAACAAACTCAAAGGGACATTCCTCTGTGCGGCCGTCAAAGCGCCTGGATTTGGCGACAGACGGAAAGCCATGCTTGAAGATATCTCCATTCTCTCCGGAGGAAAGGTGATCACTGAGGATATTGGCGTGAAGCTGGAGAATGTCGGACTGGATTGGCTGGGTGAAGCTAAAAAAGTCGTCATCGACAAAGACAACACGACCTTAGTTGAGGGAAAAGGAAAAGACACCGATGTCCAGGCCAGAATCAAGCAGATCCGAACCCAGATCGATGAAACAACCTCTGACTATGACAGAGAGAAGCTTCAGGAAAGACTCGCCAAAATGGTCGGCGGAGTGGCCCTTATCAAGGTCGGCGCCGCTACGGAAACCGAACTCAAGGAGAAAAAAGCGAGAGTCGAAGATGCCATGCACGCCACAAAAGCGGCGGTCGAGGAAGGGATTGTCCCGGGAGGAGGAGTCGCCCTTTTAAGGACACAGAAAATCCTGGAGACTCTCAAGCTGGAAAGCGACATGCAGATTGGCGTCAGTATCATCAAGAGATCCCTCGAGGAACCTCTCCGTCAGATCGCCAACAATGCCGGTTGGGAAGGATCGGTTGTGGTCGAGAAAGTCAAGGAGATGAAACAGGATATGGGATTTAACGCGCTGTCGGAAAAGTATGAGGATATGATCAAATCCGGCATCCTCGACCCGACCAAGGTCGTCCGTATCGCCCTTCAGAATGCGGCTTCCATTGCCGGCTTGCTCCTGACCACAGAAGGCCTGATCACCGAGATTCCTGAAGAAGATAGAGGTCCCAAATATCCGACGCCCCCCTCGGACATGTACTGATTCGGAAATTGAAAGAGGGGACGGTTGGGGAACCGTCCCCTTTTTTTTTGCCTTTTTCCTGTGTTATAGTTAGTCCGAATGCTCAAGCTTTTTGACCGGTATGTCATTCGAGAGGTCCTCCCCCCTTTTTTCATAGGTCTGCTGATCTACACTTTTGTCCTTTTGATGAATCAACTCCTTCTTCTCTCCGAGCTCTTCATCGCCCGGGGCGTTTCTTTGAGCGTCACCATCCGACTCCTTGTCTATATTCTCCCTTCCATTCTCGCTTTCACGGTGCCCATGTCCGTGCTCATGGGCATTCTGGCCGGCCTGGCCCGACTGTCTTCCGACTCTGAAATAACGGCGTTTAAGACACTGGGAATCAGCCATAAGCGGATCCTGTGGCCGCTGCTGGTCTTCGCCTTCATGAGCTGGCTGGGCACATCCATGCTCACGCTCTACCTGGTTCCTCATTTCAATTACAAATGGGTTCAGACCGTCGCGAAATCTGTCCTGGATAAAGTTCAATTGAGAATCAATCCGCGGGAATTCAATGAATCCATTCCGAGCACGGTCATTTTTATCCAGGACATCGCCCAGGAAAATGATTGGGAAAATATATTCTTCTTTTTCTCAGATTCTCCAGGAGAACCGCGGGTAATCTTGGCCCGGAAAGGAAAGCTTCACTTTTATCCCGCGCTGAAACGGGCGACCGTCGAGCTGTATGACGCTGTCCAGCATGTCAACTCTCTGTCCGATCCGGACACATACAGCGTGACATCTTCCAGGCGGATTGAAGAGGAATTGAAGGTGGAAAGCCTGTATGCGTCCTTTGTCCATGAAAAGCGAGTCAAGGAGAAGAATATCCGTGAGTTGTTGGCCGGGATCCAAGTGGCGAAAAAGAATATCGGGAAGCTCGAGAAAGAAAGAAAGGACATCGAGGCGGCAAAGCTTAAGAAAGATGATGGACGAAGAATCCGGAATTCTATGGAGCTCCGGTCGGCTCTTCTGGACTACCGATCCGCGAAGATTGAAATCCATAAAAAATTTGCTCTGGCGTTTGTCTGTCTGATCTTTGTCTTTCTGGGCCTTCCTCTCGGGCTCTCCACGAAAAAGGGAGGGAGGACAAGCGGCTTCACCATCAGTATTGTCATTATTTTGATTTACTATGTCCTGATCACGGCCGGCGAAAAAATCGCCATGGACGGACGGATTTCGCCGTTTCTTGGGATGTGGGGAGGGAATATCCTCTTCAGCTTGATCGGCATACTCCTTTTTCTCCGCTCTTCGCGGGGAATTCCGCTTTTTCCCACCTTCCACGATTTTTTCGGCCGAGGGAGACGGGACACGGCCTGGCCGCGGCACAAAAAAGCCGCCCGGAAGTGGACCCGGCTGTCTCTGCCGTTCCCCAATATTCTCGACCGCTATATCATGAGAAAATATGTGGCCATTTTCTCTCTTGTTTTTTTGAGTCTGATCGCCATCTCCATTATTGTCACCTTTTTTGAGCGGATGGGAAACATCTACGAGCATAAAAAGTCCATTTCCCTTCTCTTTGACTACATCCGTTTCCGGATCCCTGAGTTCATCCATTTCAGCCTTCCGGTCACGGCTCTCGCAGCCACGCTTCTCTCCATGGGCATTCTGACCAAATTCAATGAGGTCACAGCCATGAAAGCCTGCGGGATCAGTCTCTACCGCATGATTCTTTCCCTGGTGTCCCTGTCCGTCCTCGTCGGCGTCCTTTCCTTTTACATTCAGGAACGCGTCCTTCCTGTGTCCAACAGAAAAGCGGAAGAGACATGGAGCAAGATCAATAACCTCCCTCCGCGCAGCTACAGCTATCTGAACCGCCGCTGGGTGGCCAACAAGAATAGGGATCGTTTCTACCACTACACTTATTTTGACCCAAAGAGCGCCGCCTTCAGTCACCTTTCGATTTTTGACATTGATTTTTCCTCTCAGTCTTTCAGACGCAGGCTCTATGCCGAAAAAGCGTATTTGAAAGGACGAACCCTGCACCTCGAAAACTGCTGGCTGAGGGATTTTGTCGGGCCGAGACTGGCCAGATATGAGAAGAAAGATTCTCTCGTTGTTCCTCTGGAGGAAGGGAAGGGTTATTTCCTGAGGGAATGGAGAGAACCGGCCCAGATGGATTTCGGCGAACTCAGGCAATATATTAAAGAGATCAGAGAGATGGGATTTGACACGGTCAGATTTTCCGTGGATTTGAACTATAAAATATCCTTTCCATTTGTCGCTCTGATCATGACTTTCCTGGGAGCCCCTTTTGCCTTTTCCATGGGAAAACGGGGAACCCTCGTGGGAATCGGGATCAGCCTGGGGATTGCCATGGTCTATTGGATTGCCATTGGAGTCTTCCGCAGTCTGGGATACATCGGTTTCTTAACCCCGTTTCTGGCCGCCTGGGGACCGAACCTGATCTTCGGACTAATCGGCCTCTATCTCCTATTCAGATTAAGAACATAGCCGGAAATTATTAAGACCGAATATCCCCTTGTTTCCAGCCCAAGCCGCAGACGATCAAGGCGTGCGCCTAAGCGCTATGACAAAAAGTATGGCAAGTTTCTTGAGATGTGTTGTTCTGAAGAAGGAAGGGTCCTGTCGCGGCACGTCCCCGCCCGTCCTCGCGCAAGACCCAACCCACCCACCACCATTCGCTTCGGGCGGGCTGGGACTGGCGCCGCGCCACCCCTCCTTCCTCATATCTTAAACCAACGTTGCCAACACTCTTTTTGTCATAGAGCCGACCGCCTGTTGACAGAAATTCGCCGAGTGGTGTATGTTTAATTCAGGATGTCGGCTGAGGCATTATAGGCGGAAACTCCAGGAATTGCGGCGATGACAAAAAACAAATTTCTATTTTTGATGGCGCTATTCTTATGGGTCTTCCCTCCCGGCAGTTCGGCGTGTTTTTCTTCCGAGGAAAGTCCTGATCAAATAGATTTGGAGACAATACTTGGTAAAGTCAAAGAATATTGCCACCGATTGGAAGCCGGCGCTTATGATTTCGTTTGCCGGGAGGAAATTTCAGAGAAGATCGATTTTTCTCACGAAGAGGCGTTTTTTAAGAAACACAACTATGAATATATTTATGACTATCAACTGATCAAGAAGGGTTATATCACCAAAGAAAGCAGAATATTACTGGAAAAGAACGGTCGGAAAGTCCATGAAGAAAACGCGCCCCTGGGAACCCGAGTTTTTCGCCATACGCTTGTTCTTTTAAGAACGGTGGACCTGTTTAATGAATTTGGCAATAGCGTCAATGATTATAAAATTATTGGTGAAGAAATCCTCTATGGAGAAAATGCGATTGTCATTGAAACTGTTCCCAAAGCCTCATATGAACAGCGATTTCTTTCCGGAGTCGAACCCTCCTATCTTTTTGGGAAAATTTGGGTGAACAAGAAGGATTGGAGCATTCTGAAAATAATTTGGAATCCAAAAGTTATCAAAGATTTTGAGAATATCATAAAACTCGCCGAAAAATTCAAGGCTGAGCCCAGAATCACGATCTTATCCGAATACATGTTTGAAAAAAATGGAATCAGATTCCCCAGCCGTTTATTCGTTGAAGAAGCCTATATCAATCAGAAGGGGAAAAAATTTATCCGATCTAAAACTGATATTATCTACAAAGACTATAAGTTTTTTACCGTAGAAACTGACATCAAATATTGAGAGATCCTTCGGTTGACTAAATTCTAAATGGAAGACAAGCCGCTCTTCTTAATGGGACGTCCCAGCGAGGAGGTCGGAATGAAAAATCTCTCCGATGTCCGAGGGAGGAGGAGGTTTTTATTACATCTTGTATTTGCCGAAATCCTCGGGCTTTAAGGTTTCCAGCCATTTCTTCAGGTTTTCGGAACTCTCCAGATTTTCGTCCAGTTTTAAACCGTGAGCGCGCCGGACGACTTCGTCTTCGACATATATGGGAGTGTTCATACGCAGGGCCAGGGCGATGGCATCTGAAGGCCGCGAGTCAATGATAAGTTCTTTGTTTTGCTGACGGCAGTGGATGGAGGCATAAAAGGTGTTGTTGCGGACATCATTGACGACCACTCTTTCCACGCAGATGCAAAACTGATTCAGGAAGCTCTTGAGCAGGTCATGAGTCATGGGACGGGGAGTGGCAATATTTTCGATGGTGAGGGCAATTGCGTTGGCTTCGAAAACGCCGATCCAGATGGGAAGGATTTGTTCGCTGTTCAGATCTTCAAGAACTACGATAGGCATTTTGGATATGGGGTCGACGACCAATCCCTTTATTTTCATTTCAATTTCCATCGCCTGTACTCCTTTTCTTAATTCTTAATATAAATTCTGCAGCCCTGAATGTCAAGAAACGATCTCTGCAATGCAAGTATCTTCAAGACAATGAAGGAGATAGGGTCATCGGAATAGCTGACTGTTCAAAAGAGGGATAGCTGGCGGCTTTCTCCCGCCGGGTCCTCTCCTTTTTCAAAAAGGCGGATGACGCCGTAGAATCCGTCATGTCCGGGGACAATCTTGACCAGCCTCTTTCTCATGTGTTCTATTCCCAGACTGATCTTTGCCGGGGAGATCCGGCTCAATTCCGAGATGGACACTTCGGTGAGAATCTTGTGTTCATTCCCGAACTCATGAATGAACCGGAAATAGGTGTCCCACACGCTCTGGCATTCGGCGGATTTCCCGCAGGCTTCGGCGATGATCTCGTTGAGAGGAATCAGGTTTTTGAAAGGGATCCGGAGGCCTCGATCGGAGACTTCTTCTTTATCGGCCAGCTCTTCCACGCGGTGCATCACGCCGATGGTCAATTTTTTGCCGCATTTGGGACAGAGATCGTTGTGCGCGAGGGATTCCTTCGGGGAAAAGAGCACTCCGCATTTGCGGTGCCCGTCATAATGGTACTTTCCTTCCTCCGGAAAGAATTCGACCGTATAGAGAAATTGGGCGGGATTTTTGCTTTTGATAGCCTTAACCAGTCCGGTATAGCTGAAATCGGTGTCAAAGACATTGGCTTCCCTTCCTATTTTGGATGGGGAATGGGCATCGGAATTTGAAACCAGCGTGTACTTGTCCAAGGCGGAAAGACGCCAGTTCATGGCCGGATCAGAGGAAAGCCCGGTTTCCAGAGCAAAAATAAACGGCGTCATTTCCTCGAAGCATTCTTCAATGGTGTCAAATCCGGAATTGGCCCCAAAGAGGGAAAACCAGGGCGTCCAGATGTGGGAGGGAATGACGACACAGCGGGGACAGATGTCGGCAATCATCTTGACGAAATTTTTGGCATCCATGCCCAGCACGGGCCGGCCGTCGGACCTCAAGTTTCCGATTCCGCTTAGCCTGGCGTTGATTTTTTCCACCGCCTCCAGGTCAGGGGCGAGAATGAGTATGTGGATTTTTCTGACTTTTCCTTTTTTGGAATAGATAAAACTAATTTCCGCAGAAAGGACGAACGAGACGTCTTCGGGAGTTAAGGGGATGCTTTTCAGATAGTCATTAGGGGGCGGCACCACATTTTTCAGCCGGAAAAATCCGTTCTCTTCCGGTTCCAGCTTTTCTTTGGTGAGAAAGAACCATTCGGGATGGGTGAAATCGGCCGTGGCCAGGAGAGAGATCCCCTTGACTTTGGCCCAGTAGGCCAGCCGATCAAAGGTCATGTCCCTGGAAGTGGCGCGAGAAAATTTGGAATGGAGGTGCAGGTCCGCAATATATTTCATTTTCCGTTCGTCTTATGTGAAGGGAATATAAAAAAATATTTCCGCTCAAATGTCAATGACTTTCTTCTCCACCGCACTGGAAAATCCATCCGTTTTGATGCGGATGGCCCGGAAATCCGGTCAGTAATTGTTATTCCAGGCCCGCCTGTTCACCTTCTCTTCTGGTATTTTTTAACGGCGAGCTGGTGCTCTCGGAAACTCCGGCTGAAATGATGGCTTCCGTCATTCCGGGAGACAAAGTAAAAATAATTCTCTTTGGCCGGATAAAGGGCGGCTTCGAGCGATTCCTTCCCGGGATTGCAGATCGGGCTGGGCGGCAGTCCCGCATAAAGATAGGTGTTGTACGGAGAGTCCAGCCGTAAATCTTTGCTCCTCAGCCTTCCTTCAAACAGTCCGTTCTGTTTGAGGACATAGATAATCGTGGGATCGCAGTCAAGCTTCATTCTCTGTTTTATGCGATTGTGGAATACGGCCGACACACGCTTTTTTTCTTCAGAAAGAGACGCCTCCTTTTCAATCAGGGAAGCGAGTGTGACGACTTCCCGAATGGTCATTCCCATCTCGGCGGTCCGTCTTCTCCATGGTTCGGCAAAGACGGATTGGAATTGATTCACTATCTTGAGAAAGATTTCTTCGGACGTCTGCCCCAAGGAAAGATAATAGGTTTCAGGAAAGAGATAGCCTTCCAGATTCCAGGCTTTTTGATCCCAGGAGGAAATGATTTCCGGGTTCATGAAAGCCGCCCGGAAATCCTCTTCGGTGCCAAATCCTGAGGAGGTCAGATAAGCGGTGATTTCCTGGCCTGTCCATCCTTCGGCTATGGTCAGGGGATGGAGATACACTTTTCCCAGCGTCAGTGTATTGAGAATTTCTTGTGTGGAATAAAAAGAAGTGAAGAGATACTCTCCGGCCTTAAGACTCTTGGGGTAATAGAAAAGTTCATAGCGAAATAGAAAGGGCCATTTTTTCTGAAGGATTCCTTTTTCCTTGAGGCTCTGGGCGATCGCTTTGATGCCTTTTCCTTTTTCAATTTTGAAAAAGACATTTGGCGTGGCGTTTGTGGCCGTGCGGTACGTATCGAGGGAAAGCCAAACAGAAAGAATGAGGAGAAAAACCAGGGAGGAGAGAAGGAGTGTTTGGACGATTTTAAGAAGCCTGCGCATTGGCCCCCTTGCTTTCCAGGTAGCCGAGCAGGATGATCGTGGCGGAAATCTGGTCTTCGATCGACTTCTTGTTTTTTGGTTTGACCTTTTGTTCGCGGATCAGGCCGAGCGCCTGTTGAGTGGACAGGCGTTCATCCCAGAGGATGACGGGGAGTTTCAGCGTGTGTTCCAGCCACCGGACAAATTCTTTGGTCTTTTGGACTCTTGTCCCGGCACTCCCGTTCATCCGCAGAGGAAGCCCCACAACGATTTCGGCGACCTCATGCCGGACGACCAATTCTTGAAAATATTTTTGATTCTCCTCCATCCGGGCCTTAAGTGTATAAGTCCCCAGAGGTTGAGCCGTGAGCTGGAGCTTGTCGCTCAGGGCAAGTCCCAGATGGCGGTCCCCATAATCGATTCCCAGAATTCTCATCGCCCTCTTTCCACGCATGTTTTTTTGGCCGCATGCCTGGCCAGCCCGAGCTGGATAAGCTTTTCGACAAGGCGGGCAAAGGGCAGTCCGCTGACTTCCCAGAGTTTGGGATACATGCTGATTTCCGTAAATCCCGGAATGGTGTTGATTTCACTCAAATAAATCTTTCCCGTGGCTTCTTCCAGAAAAAAATCCACCCGGGCCATTCCGGCGCAGTCGCAGGCTTTATAGGCTTCAATGGAGAGGCGCTGGACCTCTTGAACGACAGGCCGTGGTAAGTCCGCAGGAATGCCGAATGTCGTTTTTCCTTCCAGGTATTTATCCTGATAGTCATAGAATTCGCGGCAGGGAATGACTTCTCCTGGAAGGGAAGCCTTTGGGCGGTCGTTGCCCAGGACGCTGCATTCCAGCTCTCTCCCCTGGATTCCTTCTTCGACAAGAATTTTTCGGTCGTACCGAAAGGCCAGTTTCACAGCGGCAGGAGTATGGCTGTACTTTTTCACTTTGGTGATCCCTACGCTTGAGCCCATGTTGGCGGGCTTGACAAAAAAAGGAAGGGAAAAACCTTGAGAAATTTTTGCCAGAATTTCCTGGGATCTGTTTTTCCACTCCGTTTTCAGGAGGATGATGTGTTTGACGACCGGAAGGCCTCTGGCTTTAAAGAGGCTTTTCATGACGGCTTTGTCCATTCCGACAGCCGAGGCCAGAACTGCGGCGCCGACGAAGGGAACGTCCGCCATTTCCAGAAGGCCCTGAATGGTGCCGTCCTCACCGAAAGGCCCGTGGAGGACGGGAAAGTAGATGTCCGCCCGAACGGCCTGGGTCAGGGCTTTATTTCCCCAGGGAAGAAATGAATGGAATGGGCCCTGGCAGAGAATTTTGGGCGGGAGAAGAGGGGAGGGAACGATCTTCCATCGGCCGGCCTTGTCGATATAGAGGCAGAGGACCTTGTATTTCTTTCTGTTGAGATGGTTGTAAATCGAGATCGCCGAGCGGATGGAAACTTCATGCTCTGCAGAGCACCCGCCGAAAAGCAGAACGATTGTGATTTTTTGGGACATCGATGTCAAAGACGATAATTTTATCGGATATCCGCTCTTTTGTCCAGGTCAGCCGGGATCACACCTGGCATCTCCGTTTCTGTGATGACTCAGATTGGGAGTAGGGTCCTGTCACGGCTCCTCCCCGTCCGTCCTCACCTCCGCTCCTGGAGAAAGAAAGATAAGGAATGATCGAAGGGCCGTGAGGCTCCGGGCGGGCGGGGAGCCCCTCCGCCGTGCCACCCTCACTCGACGATCGCTCCCATCACAGAAAAAGAAATGCTGCCCTGGATCACACTTTGTTCTGTCGGCTGTATTAAGTGGGAATGGCTCTCTTCTGATCAACTACAGCGAGTTTTTAAATGACCGGCTCGGGTTGAACTTGATTCTTTTCTTTGTGGGAATGGAAATGGACTCTCCAGTTTTGGGGTTTCTCCCTTTTCTCGGCTTTCTCATTTTGACCTCAAAACTTCCAAATCCGGAGAATGTGACTCTTTTGCCGGCCTTCAGAGACGTTTGAATTTCTTTGACGAGCGCCTCGAAGGAACTCTCGGCTTGACGGAGAGTAATCCCCGCCACTTTCGCCATCTTGCTGACCATTTCTTTTTTACCCATGATTCACCTCCTCTCCTTTATGCTGAATGAAATTGGACTTCAATAAATCATAGAAAGAAGAGAATGAGATGTCAATACAAAACACGTCTGTCATTGACACCCGGAGCCATGAGAATTATAATAAAAACAATTGAGAGGGACGAATTGAAAGAGGTGCCAATGAAAGGAAAAGCTGCGCTGACAATTTTTTTACTTTGCCTGATCGCCGGGATGCATCCTGCGGTCTCGGGAGAAGAGACGCAGGAGGTCCAGGACCAGATCGAGAAGGCCAAAATTTTCCAGGACGCCTATCCGTTGATCTCTGAAACGGACTTGTATTGTTCTTTTTTCATTCTGGAAGAGATTCCCCAGATAAAAATAGTGTCCTCAGAAAGAGGTGAAGAAAAAACAATGCTGAGTGATTCCGACATATTCTATGTTGATAAAGGACGCATCCATGGACTCGAAACAGGTCAAGTGTTTCTCATTGTTGAGATCGGCCCAAAGATCAACATCCCTGGGGAAAAAAAGAGCTATGGCTATCTCGCCCGGAAACATGGCCGAGCGAGCCTTATTGGCCTGAATGACATGAAAGGAACAGCCCGTGTGGATAAGGCCTGCGGTGCTGTGATGATCGGAAACTATTTGATTCCGTTCATAGAGAAGGAAGGCCTTCTGGGAAAAGACCTGGGGTATGAAGTTTTGCCGAAAGAGAATGCCTTGACAGGGCGGATTGTTTATCTGGCCGATGATCAGGGAATGATTGCGAGCGGCCATTGGGCGATCATCAACCTTGGCAGAAAACATGGGATTGAAGTCGGCCGGCAGATGACTATTTTCAAGAGAATTAAAGAGGATTTGCCCCGAGAGGCTGTCGGGAACTTAATTGTCATTGATGTTGGCTGGGAAACCTCCACGGTGAAAATTCTCTCCTGCAAAGAAGCGATAGTATTGGGACACGAAGTCCAAGTCAAGTAAGAAAACAAGGCTTTTTTCTCATCACGCCCACCCGCCCCTCAGGTCTTCGAACAGAGAGGGACTCTCCAGGTCCCCACTTCAATTTCAATCGGATTTGGGAAGGATGTCCATATTGACAGAATTCCGTGTTTTTGCTAGCTTAAGCAAGGATTTCTTCGGCGGCCAGATTAACCAATGTTGCGGGCGTAGTTCAGAGGTAGAACGTCTGCTTGCCAAGCAGAAGGTCGTGGGTTCAAGTCCCATCGCCCGCTCCATATATTGAGATGTCCGGACGTCATGATAGAAACGGCGCGGTACCCAAGTGGCTAAGGGAGAGGTCTGCAAAACCTCGATTCGTCGGTTCGATTCCGACCCGCGCCTTTACTGTCATTCCCTGATTGGATCGATTTGATCTTCCGTACGTTCTAAAAAATCTCTTTCCGGCGCATGAAATCCGGCCGGATCTTATGCCTGAAATGATTTGACATGGGATAATAATCATTATATAGTTTGGCCGATTTAAGAAAGGAGGTCAGGAATGGATTTAGTATCTCGAGCCCAAGGAATTATTTTAAAACCCAAGGATGAGTGGGAAAAAATAAAAAAAGAATCCACACCGGTCGGCCAGCTCTTCACGAGCTATGCCGTTCTCCTGGCGCTCATCCCGGCTATCGCACAATTTATCGGATATGGACTCATTGGATATCGGGTTCCATTTATTGGATGGGTTAGATTTGGAATTGGAAATGCTCTGATCCGCTCCGTGGTCTATTATATTTCTACACTGGTCGTCGTTTATGTTTTTGGCTTGATCATAAATGCTTTAGCCCCCAGCTTCTCCTCGAAGCCAAGCGCAGAGAATGCGATGAAAATTGCCGTCTTCTCCATGACTCCGGTATGGGTCGCAGGGATTCTCTATATCATTCCCTTTCTGTGGTTCCTGGTTCTATTGGCCAGTCTTTATGGCATTTATATCCTTTATCTCGGCTTTGCCGCGCCTCTTATGGAGACTCCCAAAGATAAAGTGGTGAGCTATTTGCTGGTCAGCATAGTCGCTATAGTTGTGCTGATGATAATCGTGTCTGTTGTTTTAGGGGCGATTTTTACGGTCGGAGGAGTCTACCGCACCCTCTAATTCCTGGAGTATTTTCTGAAAGGCTTCCCGAGGAGATGAGGCTCGGGTAATCGGCCTCCCCACGACGAGATAGTCGGCTCCTTTTTGGAGAGCCAAGGCCGGAGTCATGATCCTTTTCTGGTCATGGACGGTCGCCCATGTGGGCCGGATGCCCGGGGTGACAATAATCAACTTCCTTCCCAGTTCCTTTCTTAGAATTTCAATTTCGTGAGCCGAGGAGACGATTCCGTCCATTCCGGCTTTCTGTGCCAGACCGGCCAGACGCAGAACCTGTTCTGAAGTGGCGGCTGTCATCCCGATCGAGGCAAGGTCTTCATTCTTCAGGCTGGTTAATATTGTCACTCCAAGAAGGAGGGGGCGGGCCCGATGACTTTTTTCGGCCTCGGAGGCCACGGCGTCCACGGCTCTGGCCATCATTTCTTCCCCTCCGGAGGCGTGGATGGTCATCATCCGGGCTCCATGGCGTGCGCCGGCTTTAGCCGCTTCGGCGACAGTGTTCGGGATGTCATGGAGTTTGAGGTCTAAAAATATTTTCTTCCCTAAAAGTTGGATTTCCCGGAGAAGAGAGGGACCTTCCGCGGCAAACAGCTCGAGGCCGACCTTAAAGATCTGTGCCTCGCTGAGTTCCGAAGCCAGGGCCAGAGCCTGCTCCCTATTTTCAACGTCGAGGGCGACGATGATTCGTTCCTTTAGGTGATCCTTCTTTTCCATGAGGACGATCCTTTTTTTCAGTTGTCTGGAGAGTTCCAATAATCTCCTCGATTGTCTTTATTCCTTTCCTCCGGCAGTATCCCTCGAGCTCCTGGATGATGCGGAGAGTCGCTCCGGGGTCGATGAGGTTCGCCGTGCCGACTTCGACCGCCCTGGCTCCGGCGATTAAAAATTCGAGGGCGTCGGCGCCTGAAAAAATTCCGCCCATTCCGATGACCGGGATTTTGACGGCGGAAACCACCTGGTAGACCATGCGCAGAGCGATGGGCTTGATGGCCGGTCCGCTCAGTCCGCCAAAGACGTTGGCCAGCTTGGGGCGTCGGGTTTCCGGATCCACGGCCATGGCCAGAAAAGTGTTGACCAGGGAGATGCCGTCCGAGCCCGCTTCCTGGGCGGCGAGGGCAATTTCAACGATATTGGTCACGTTCGGAGACAGTTTTGTAATGATGGGAAGACGGCTTGCGGATTTGGCCAGTTGAACCACAGCCTGAGTCGATTGGGGATCGAGCGCAGGACAGAGACCGTTTTTTTCCACATTCGGGCAGGAGATGTTGAGCTCAAAAGCCGATATGCCTTCCTCCTGTCCCAGATATTCAACAACCCTGGCGTATTCCTCTTCGTTTTGGCCGCAGACATTGACAATGAGGGCGGTTTTAATTTTTTTCAGACGCGGGAGAATTTCTCGGGAAAATTTTTCAACACCTGTGCCCTGCAGTCCTATGGCGTTGATCAGTCCGGAAGAGGTTTCCACGAGCCGCGGCGGGGGATTTCCTTCCCGTGGGTCGAAATAAAGTCCTTTGACGACAATCCCGCCGAGCTTCTGGAGGTCGATAAATGGCATGAATTCGAGGCCGTAGCCGAATGTGCCGCTGGCCGCCAACACCGGATTTTTCAATCTCAGAAATCCCAGGTCGACGGAAAGGTCTATCATGTCTCTTCCTCAGGCCAGATGATTTCCTCGGAAGAAAACACAGGCCCCTCCTCACAGATTTTTATCCAGCTTTCCTTCCCGTCCCTTTTGATTCTTTTGACGCAGCCCCAGCAGGCTCCAAATCCGCAGCCCATTTGGGATTCCAGGGAGAACTCGGCAGGGATTTTTTTCTGGCGGGCCATCCGGGCGATTGTTTTCATCATGGCCTCAGGGCCGCAGGCAAACAGGGAATCCGGGCGGATCTGTTCGAGAGCCGACTCAAGGAGGCGGCTGACCAAACCTTGATGTCCGAAGCTGCCGTCTTCTGTGGTGCAGGCCACGGAGAAGTCATTGGCCTCGAATTTGTCTTTCAGGGGCAGATCAGAGAGCGATTTCCCGCCGTAATAAATTTTGACCATTCCCCCCAGAGAGCGGAGTTCCCAGGCTAAAAAATAAAGAGGCGCGATTCCTCTTCCCCCCCCGACAAGAACAAAAATTTTATTATTGAGGCGGGAACCGAGCGTGAAGCCTTTGCCCAGGGGGCCGAGAACATCCAGATGATCGCCTTCCTTTTTTTGGGCGAGAAGCGCGGTCCCCAGGCCGACAACCTGAAAGAAGACGTCCAGTGTGTGATTTTCTCGGAAATGGATGCTGAAGGGACGCCTCAGCAAAGGATAGGGCTCTTCGCTGACCCGGACCATGAGGAACTGGCCCGGCCGCGCTTCAGTGGGGATGCGGGGGAATTCAAGTGAAAATAGAAAATAATCTTTCCAGCTCTGTCGGCGGATAATTCGTGCTCTGGAATTGTTGCCCACTGCCGGTAAAATATCAAAATCTTGACTATTTGGCAATACGGAGACACAGGAACTCTCCAGGGCCCATTTTTAATTTCCATCGGTTTTGGGTTTTGACATCCATGGGGCGTTTGGCTGATAATCAGTTTGGAATTCATTATCGGATTAAGGAGTCATATATGGATATTTCTCATCGCGGCCGGACAATTCAGGCTTCTCCCATTCGAAAACTCAAGCCTTATGCGGATAAAGCCGTAGAGAAAGGAATTCACGTTTACTTCCTCAACATCGGCGACCCGGATATCCCCACTCCCACCCCTATTTTGAACGCCATCCGTTCCTTCGACGAAAAGATTATCGGTTATGGACCCGCGCAGGGCTTCCTTGAGCTGAGGCAGGCCATGGCTCAATATTTTAATGGCTACAAAATTCCGCTGAACGCCGAGGATGTCATCATTACCTGCGGAGGTTCTGAGGCCATTTCTTTTGCCTTCAGTGTTGTTGCCAATCCAGGAGAGGAGATTCTCATACCCGAGCCTTTTTACACGAATTATAACGGCTTTGCCTCTTTTGCCTGCGTGAACATCGTGCCCTTAACCCTGCGGGTTGAGGACGGCTTTCGCCTTCCTCCCGTCGCACAGATCGAGGCCAGAATATCTTCCAGGACAAGGGCCATCCTTCTCTGCTCGCCCAATAATCCCACGGGAACCGTCTATACGCCCGAAGAACTGGAAAGAATGATTTCTCTGGCCGTCAAACATGACCTTTTCTTGATCGGCGATGAGGTGTACAAGGAGTTCGTCTACGACGGGCTCTCCCACAAAAGCCTTCTGGAATACAAGGAAGTCAAGGACAGGGTCATTGTTGTGGACAGCGTCTCCAAGCGCTTCAGTTTCTGCGGAGCCCGCGTTGGAGCGGTGATCACCCGGAATGCACAGGTCTATCAGTCGCTCCTTCGCTTTGCCCAGGCAAGGCTCTGCCCCCCGACTGTAGAACAGAAGGCGGCACTCGCCGCCTACCGGATGGGCATGGACTATTTCAAGCCGGTTCGTGAGGAGTACCAGAAGAGACGAGATGTTCTCTATGAGGAGTTAAAGTCCATCTCCGGCGCCGTTGTCCATAAGCCTCAGGGTGCCTTTTACATCAGCATGAGACTCCCCGTGAAAAATGCCGAGCGTTTTGTCCTCTGGATGTTGACCGATTTTCATCTGGATAGAGAGACCGTCATGTTGGCACCAGGGGAAGGATTCTACTGCACTCCCGGCAAGGGCGTAAATGAAGTGAGAATCGCCTACGTCCTTAAAGAGAAGGATTTGCGGAGAGCCATCGTTATATTGAAGGCCGGCCTCGAGAAATATCAGAGGACCGTCGAAAAGGGCGTTTCCTGAACTCCCACAGAAAAATGGAGCTTAAGAAGACCATTCTTGAGATTGGATTGATTGTCGGCCTGAGCTCTGTGCTCGGAATCGGGATGAATTTCTCTCTGCTGATGAGAAATCTCAAGGGAGAATTTACAGAGAGCTTTCTCTTTTCAAACACAGAAGACGGCATGACGTTCATCGGCCTGGGTGAGGCCGAAGATCTTTTTGCTAGAGGCGAGGCCCTTTTCATTGACAGCCGGTCCAGGGAGAAGTTCAAATCCGGGCATATTCTTGGAGCTCAGAACCTTCCCTTTGAGACGGACAGGGGAGGACAGCCCGGCCGGCTCGACATCCCGACGGACCAGACGGTGATTGTATATTGTGACGGAGGCGAGTGCCAGACAAGCGTCGGCCTGGCAAAAATTCTGCACCTACGGGGATTTAAGGACATCCGTATCTTCACAGGAGGATGGAACGAGTGGAGGAACGCCGGTTTACCTGTGGCTTCGGGAAATGATCCGCAATAAATATGTCCTCTTGGCCGTCCGTATCATGGTGGGAGGGCTTTTTGTCTGGACGGGCCTCCTCAAGGTCGTCGACCCGCTGGGATTTGCCCAGACCATCAGCAACTTCCGCCTGGTCTCCCGGGAAATGTCTTTTGCCGTTGCCCTTATTCTTCCCTGGATAGAGGTCATTTCGGGGAGCTTATTGATCGCCGGCATTTTCCGGCGCTCCAGCGCGCTTCTCATATCCGTCCTGCTGCTGGGATTCATCGGCCTGACCCTCGTTACCATGGCCAGGGGAATTGATGCGGACTGCGGCTGCTTCGGAAACTTGAGTCGCAAAGTGGATGTGCGCCTCATCCTGGAAGATGGCCTCTTGTGCCTTTTATCGCTCACCTTGTTTTTTTCCAGAACCGACACAATTGTCCTGTTGAAGAGTCGAAGCCCTGAGCCTTCTATTTAATCATAGGACTCTTTCTTCAGGACTTCAAAACCGTGATATCTGAAAGGCTGGGAGATAAAAAGTCTTGAATTATTTTTTAAAATCATTATATATATGAAGGTTTACATCTCGAGGAGTGACAAATGAGTAAAAAATACGTGTACTTCTTCGGCGCAGGCGTTACTGAGGGCAACAAGGATATGAAAAATATCCTCGGCGGAAAAGGAGCCAATCTTGCTGAAATGGCGGGAATCGGACTTCCAGTTCCTCCGGGCTTTACGGTATCCACAGAAGTCTGCACTCTCTTTTCTCAGGCTGGAGAGAAAATTCCCCAGGAAGTTTTTCAAGAGATTCTGGCGAATCTAAAGAAACTGGAGAAAATGACCCTTCAGACGTTCGGAGAAGAAGAGAATCCGCTTCTGGTTTCAGTCCGGTCCGGTGCAAAATTCTCCATGCCCGGCATGATGGACACAGTTCTCAATCTCGGGCTGAATGACAAAACCGTCGACGGCCTGGCCCGAAAATGCGGAAACAGGCGGTTCCCCCTGGATTGCTACCGGCGCCTGATCCAGATGTTTGGCAATGTCGTCCTGGATCTGCCCAAGCAAAGGTTTGAAGAAATTTTCAGACAAAAAAAAGAAGAGAGCGGAATTCAAAAAGATTCTGAAGTGCCGGAAAGGCTCCTTGAGATTGTGATTAAGGAGTATAAAAAACTGGTCAAAAGAGAGACCGGGAAGGATTTCCCCCAGAACGTGTTGGACCAGCTCAAAATGGCCGTCTCCGCCGTATTTAAGTCCTGGAATAATCCGCGGGCCATTACTTATCGCCGGCAGTACCATATTCCCGACAATCTAGGGACAGCCGTCAATATTCAGCAGATGGTGTTCGGAAATTTTGGAAAAAAGTCGGGCACGGGCGTTGGCTTCACCAGAAATCCAGCCACCGGAGATAAGGAAATTTACGGCGAATATTTATTGAATGCCCAGGGCGAAGATGTGGTGGCCGGAATTCGAACCCCTTCTTCTCTGATGGACTTGGGCAAAGAACTTCCCGAGGCATTCAAAGAGCTGAAAGCGACGATGGACAGATTGGAAAAACACTATGGAGATGTTCAGGATTTTGAGTTCACCATTCAGGAAGGGAAGCTCTTCATGCTCCAGACGCGGAATGGGAAAAGGACCGGTCCGGCGGCTGTCAAGATCGCCGTGGATCTGGTGGAGGAGGGGCTGATTCGCAAGGAACAGGCTCTTCTCAAGGTTGAGCCGGAATCCCTGAACCAACTGCTCCATCCGGTTTTCGATTTGGAGGAAAAAAAGAAGCGGGAGATTCTGGCCGAAGGACTGGCCGCTTCCCCCGGCGCGGCCGCCGGTCAGGCCGTCTTTTCAGCCAACGATGCCGTCACCTGGAAAAACAGCGGGAAAAAGACCATTCTCATCAGGGATGAGACATCCCCGGATGACATTCACGGCATGAGCGCTTCCCAGGGGATCCTGACGGCCACGGGCGGGATGACCTCTCATGCCGCCGTCGTCGGCCGCCAGATGGGAAAACCGGCTGTTGTCGGATGTGGAGCCATTCGGGTGGACGAGGAGCACAGGTGCTTTTTCATCGGGAACAAGAAATTACAGGAAGGAGAATGGATTTCCATTGACGGCAGCACCGGAGAGGTCATATCCGGCGAGTTAAAGACCCGGCCTTCGGAGATTATCCAGGTGGTTCGCGGCGAGTTGGAGCCGAAGGATTCCAGGATATATCCGTATTTTGAGAAACTCCTTACTTGGGCGGATGAAGTGAGAAAATTGGGAGTTCGGGCCAATTCGGACACTCCTGCCGACGCGCGGACGGCTTTTGCGTTTGGCGCTGAGGGCATCGGGCTGGCCCGGACAGAACACATGTTTTTTGGTCCGGAGAGGCTTCCTCTGATAAAAGAAATGATCCTTGCCGAGAATGAGGAAGACCGGAGAAAAGCCCTGGACAAGCTTCGTCCTTTTCAAAAGAAGGACTTTTATGAGTTTTTCAAGGAGATGCACGGCTACCCGGTGACCATTCGGACCATCGATCCGCCTCTTCATGAATTCCTGCCGCGCAAAGAAGACCTGATGGTGGAGCTTGCCGAACTCAAGGCGGCCAAAGGTCCACGGACGAAAAAGATTCAGGAGCTTGAAGTCTTGCTCGAACGGGTGAAGGTGCTTTCCGAGTTTAATCCCATGCTGGGCCACAGGGGCTGCCGCCTGGGAATCTCTTACCCGGAGATTATTGAAATGCAGGCCAAGGCGATTTTTGAGGCGGCCTGTGAAATCGCCAGAGAAGGGGAGGATATCTTCCCCGAGATAATGATTCCTCTGGTCGGAGATGTGGCGGAATTTATCAATCAGAAGGAGATCATCGTCAGAGCAGCGGAGGATGTGATGAACACCGCCCACGTGCGCGTGGAATACAAGGTCGGCACGATGATTGAAATTCCCAGGGCGGCCCTTACAGCCGATGAGATTGCCAGGGAAGCAGAGTTTTTCTCCTTTGGAACAAATGACCTGACACAGACCACTTACGGCATTTCCCGTGATGACGGCGCCAAGTTTCTTAACTCGTATCTGGCGCGCGGCATATGGAAGGATGATCCTTTTGAGACCATCGACAGGAAAGGAGTCGGCCAGTTGATGAAAATAGCCGTGGAAAAAGGGAGGAAAGCCCGGGCGAACCTGAAGGTCGGCATCTGCGGCGTCCATGGGGGCGATCCCCGCTCCATCGTCTTCTGTTACAAGATAGGGCTGGATTATGTCAGTTGTTCGGCCTATCAGATTCCCATTGCCCGTCTGGCCGCGGCTCAGGTTTCCCTGGCCGAAAACGACATCGATATCGATTAAAAAGCGCGTATAAAATTAGGGACAGCGCCCATTTTCCAAAAAGAAAAAAGGCGCATTCCCTATTTTATTATTTGAGCTTTTCTTGGCCGGCAAAGTCGCGATCGGGTGAAAGAGGGGCCAGTATTCTCTCGTCTTCTTCGGACAGTTTGTTCTGGACTATATGGCACAGCATTTCCCCGAGCCCCGGGCCGAGCATGAAGCCCTGGCCGCACATGCCGGCGGCCAGGAACAGGCCATTGACCTCTTTGACCCAGCCCACAATCGGGAATCCGTCGGGAGTCATCGGGTAGAGGCCGCGCCATGTCCGCCGGACGCGTATGTACCGAAGCTTTGGCATAACCTCAACCATGCGCCGGGCAATCAGAGGAAGAAACGCGCTGGTCTCACGGATATCCGTGCCCCAGAGACTCGGACTGGGAGTGATGCAAAAAATGATCTGACCTGTCGGATGCTGATAGAAGTAAAAGTTGGCCGATCCGGCCGTCGGGCGAATGTCCACAATCATCGGACTGAGAAAACGAGCCACCGGCTCGGTGACCGCCGCTTCATGAGAGTCCGGCTTTACCGGAATTTCAAGGCCGGCCAACTGGCCCACATCGGCGGCCCAGGCGCCGGCGGCATTGACGACGACCTCAGCGCCGTATTCTCCTTGATCTGTCTTAACCCCGCACACACGGCCGCCCTGGATAATAAGGTCTGTGATGTTCTCGTTGAACCGAAACTCGGCTCCCTGCTCCCGGGCGCGTCTGTAGAAGGCATGAACAGCCAGCAGGGGCGAAGCATAGCCGTCGTCGGGGGAATACGTTCCGCCGATAAGCCCCTCTGGATTCAGATCAGGAATGAGTTTGAGTATTTCTTTTGTGTCCAGCCAGCCAATATTGAGGCCGAAGGACTGCTGTGTGACCAGAAGCTCTTTGAGAACTTTTTCTTCCTGTTCGCCATAGACGGCAAAGACATAGCCGCCTCTGTGCCATTCGATGTTGTCACCGAAGCGCTCCTGCCAGGTGGAAAGAATTTCCAGGCTGCGCAGGCAGATGCGAATTTTGGATGGATCGGAATGGGTAGCCCGAAGTCCGCCAATGGCGCTCTTGTTCGATCCCTGGCCGGCGCTCGGCATCCGGTCGATAACGAGTGTCCGGATTCCCGCTTCCGACAGGAAGAAGGCGGCGGGTGCGCCGACGCTTCCTGCGCCGATGACAATCACATCATAGGATTTATGAGCGGCGGCCACGGCGTTCCTCCTTATCGGGCTCAATGCCGGCAAAGGTACCGAGCGGCACTTCTATGAACAATGGCCTTTTGGCCGGATCGATGATTTCCTTTTCCGGGACATTTTCTTCGCGAAACAGCCGGTGGATCAGGGGCGTGCAGGTTTTGGCCCCGCAGGCTCCCATGCAGGCCCGTGTCACCGCTTTGATCTCGCTGATATCCCTGGAGCCTTTCTGGATCAGAGCGCGGATCTCTCCGGCTGTGACCCGCTCACAACGGCAGATGATTGTGTCATCAGCCGTTCGTTCCACATAGCGCGCGAGTGGCTTGGTGACGGTCTCGTTCTGAACACGGATGCCGGCGATTTTTTTCGCGGTGGCGCGGGGCGCCTTGACTTTGACTAGAATCGTCCGGTCGTTGGCTTTGACGACCCTGACATTGACGACTTCCACTTCCCCAAGAATATTCCCTTCTGTATCCAGGACGGTGACCCTGTCGCCCGTCTCGATACTTTCTTTGAGAAATTCATAGGGAATGGTCACCGTCGGATTTTCCCGGTCTTTGCGGAAATCCACCAGTGTAATGGCCAGTCCCGGGCAGACAGCGACACACCGTTCACATCCCGTGCACCCTTTTTTTCCCTGATCCACTTTAAAGTGGGGAAGGTCGCGAATGTCCGAGGATTCAATATGAATCAGATTCTGGGGGCAGGCGGTCGTGCAGGGATCGCAGGGGATTTCCTGGACGCAGTGAAGGACGGGGAAGACGCCGCTCGCGGCCTGAGGGTACTTTTCGACTGAAGTCCGACCCGGCTTGGATTTTAGAATTTCCGCCGTTTGATACCATTCCGGAGATATTTCCCCGACGTCGGATCCCAGAGCCTGGGCGATCTCAAGCCCCTTGATTTTGCCGGAGAAGATCGCCGCCGACGCCTCCGCGATTTCCTCGGCGTCACCGGCCGCAAAGGCCGTCATTCCGAAATCTCCGGCCTTGTGGGTAAACTCGTCCACAGGATCCAGTCCGATGGCAATGAGCACCGTGTCGCAGGAAAAAGACCGCTCTGTCCCTGGAACAGGATCAAAGCGGGCGTTCACTTTGGCAATCGTCACTGACTCGACGGATTCCCTGCCGTTGGCGCTCAGGATCGTGTGAGAGGTGTAGATGGGAACACCGAAGCGTTTCAATTTATCCTCATGGACTCTATAGCCGCTGCATTCCGGAAGAGCCTCCACCAGTCCGGCCACAGAGATTCCCGCCTGAAGCGCATGATATCCGGCAATGAGGCCGACATTTCCGCCGCCGACGATAAAAAGCTTTTCTGCCGACCGAACGAGATCGCGGTTGACAAGGGTTTGGAAGGCGCCGGCGCCGTACACTCCAGGGAGAGTGTTGCCCCGAAAAGCCAGTGACTTTTCACGAGCTCCGGCGGCGGTGAGTAACACCCGGGGCTTGACCAGAACGTAGCGTTTGCCTTCGGCCAATATCCCGATTTTTTGGTCGCTGAAAACGGCCAGGGCCGTGCTCTGAAGCCAGATGCGGACAGAAGGAAAAGACCGAACTTCATTTTCCAGTCGGGTGGCGATGTCGATTCCCCGGGTTCCTGCGTAGACGGTATGATAGGCGCCGAAGAATCGGTGGGTCTGCAGAACCAGTTTTCCTCCGAGTCGGTGTTTGTCATCAACAAGGAGTGTCTCAATATTGCGCCGGCCGAGCTCGATGGCGGCTGTGAGACCGGCCGGGCCTCCCCCGATGATCAACACAGGGACGTGGATCTCTTCAATCGGGCGCCCGGACACAGCTTTTTTAAATGGAGGGAGTTCGGGAAGGCCGTCGACGGGTTCAATGTGAACCCCCGGAGAGACCAGCTCCATACAGGCCTTCACCGGAAGGCCGTTCACCAGCACCAGGCATTGGGAGCACTGGCCGTTGGCGCAAAAGATGCCCTGGGGAGCATTATCTTTAGGATGATGGCCGAATATTTTCTCCCCGTGGGCAAAAAGGGCGGACGCAATGATTTCTCCTTTCCTTGCGCTCAGCCGGCGGCCTTTCCAGTAAAAGGGGACCGCTTCTGCGGGCTCTGCCGTGAGTATTGGATGCCGTTCGATTCGATAGGCGCGCAAATCACCCTCCTTATTATGGCTGAAGATTGAAACGTATTATTAAAAGAGGTGACATGAATAAAGACAAAAATTATAGCACATTTTTCTTTTTCTTTACGAGGTTCTTTTTTTTTGATATGTAATACATTCGCTGACATTCCTATGAATCTCTTCAAATATTTCCAGAGAAAGAAGTTTCCTTTCAAGTTTGTGTATAGTGAAGAATATTGGATTGTGGACATCGGAAAGCATGTTTTCCCCGTAAAAAAATACAGACTTGTCTATGAGCGTCTGCTGGCCATGGGCGCCAAAAGAGAAGACTTTCTGCAGCCCCATCCCGCGCGGGACGAAGACCTTCTTCTGGTCCATTCGCCGAAATACTTGAAGAAACTTAAAACCGGAAGCCTGACGCCGTCGGAAATTCTTGCTCTGGAGCTCCCCTATTCTCCCGGCCTGATTTGCTTTGCCTGGCTGTTTGTGGGAGGGACGATCCTGGCCGCGGAAACAGCCCTCAAAGAAGGTCTGGCCGTGCACATCGGCGGAGGATTTCATCATGCCTTTCCCGACCACGGCGAAGGTTTCTGTGTTCTGAATGACGTCGCCGTAGCCCTGGAAAAAATGAAAAAGGAGGGGAGGATTCAACGGGCAATGGTGGTCGATTGCGACCTCCATCAGGGGAACGGCACCGCGTTTATTTTTGCCCGAAAAAAATACGTGTACACATTTTCGCTGCATCAGATGGATATTTATCCGGCGGAAAAGCCCTCAAGCACGGTCGATGTGGGGCTCTGGACGGGAGATGGGGATGCGGCGTATCTGTCGGCGATGAAAAATTATTTTCCTCGTCTGTATCAGGAGTTCCGCCCCGACCTGGTGTTCTACCTGGCCGGTGCCGATCCGCTCGGGGAAGACCAGCTGGGAGGGCTGACTCTCACCAAAGACGGACTCCAGGCGAGAGACGGGATTGTGATAGAGGGAGCGCGGCAACTCGGTCTTCCTGTGGTGGTTCTTTTTGCCGGAGGCTACGCCCCGGATGTGGAAGACAGCGTGGCTGTCCACATGAATACAATTAACGTTGCGCGGAAGGCCCAGCGCAACTATTCCTAATCTTTAACCTCTGTGTTAAGCCAGCTCAAGTATTTTTCGTGCCCTTTGACGATGGGAAGAGCGATAATCTCCGGAACCGAATACGGGTGAAGCGCTTTGAGTTTGGCTTCAAGTTTCGCATACAGGCTGGCTTTGGTTTTGATATAGAGCATGTATTCGGTGTCCTCTGTCAATTTCTCTTCCCACCAATAAAAAGACCGGCAGGCCGGAGAAACCGTCACGCAGGCCGCCAGCCTTTCTCTGACCAGTTCTCTCGCGATTTCCTGGCCTTTTTGTTCATCGGGCACAGTGGAGAGGATGAGGTAATAGCCCGACATTTTTGACAACTATTCCTGGAGGAAGATATGGGCGAAAACTTTCGAATCGCCCAGCATATTGTTGATGACGCAGTATTCATTGGGCTGATGGGCCATCTCATCAATCCGTGACCAGCAGGCGGCTTCAAATCCGGCCCGTCGAAAAAGCGCGGCCACGGTTCCTCCGCCGATTCCCATGGCTTTCCCCTTTTTCTGGTAGACCTGATGGATGGCTTTTTCCAGGGCTTTTACGACCGGCGCTTCCGCCGAGGTGGAAGGGGCGGCCGGCGCCTTCTGGTTTTCTTCCACGTTGATCTTGACTTTGAATTTTTTTTCGATTTTGGCCGTGATTTCCCTGATTTTTGCTTCCACTTCCTCGACTTTGTACCGGGGGAGAATCCGGCTGTCCATGTAGAAAATATCATCGCCAGGAATGGTATTGATGTTGGGCACATTCGACTCTTTTTTGGTCGGCTCGAACGTCGAGATGGGCGGATCAAAAAGAGGGTCTTTATAGGCAAAAATTCCGTAGAGGCTGTCCAGTTCGGTAACGAGATAGGAGGCGGCTTTAAAACTGTTGATTCCTTTGGACGGCATGGATCCGTGCGCCTGTTTTCCTAGGGTTTTAAATTTCAGCCAGAGGAGGCTCTTTTCCGCCACTTCGATGAGAGTTCCTTCCGGATTTCCGGCATCCGGTACGATGATCAAATCCTGAGGGCGGAAGATCCTGTCGTGTTGAAGGACGTAGCCGATTCCTTTATCGCTTCCGGTCTCTTCGTCGGCGACCATGGCCAGGCCGATGTCATAACTTGGCTTGATTCCTTCAGCCTGAAAAGCCCGGACCGCAAAGAGCGAGGCGACCATAGCCTGCTGATTGTCCTCCACTCCGCGGCCGTAAATTTTCCCCTCCTCCACCCAGGGCCGGAAGGGATCGCCTTTCCAGAGGGAAAGCTCTCCGGGCGGAACCACGTCCATGTGCGTCATAATCCAGACTGTTTTAGCGGAGCTTTTTCCCCGGAAATAGGCAAGGATGTTTGGCCGATATCCGGCAGGGGCATCGATGTCAGGGGCCTTAATAACATCAATATTCTGGAAATTATTCTTTTTCAAAAAGTCCACTAGGACCTCGGCTTTTTTGACTTCCCCTTCTCCTCCGCTGGTGGGGGAAATGGCTGGAACAGAGGCCAGTTTGATTTGAAGGTCAACCATTCCATCACGAAATGTATCAATGCGTTTAGAAATATTTTCAAAAACCATAAATTCACTCCTTCTCGAATTGAATGCAGCCATGAACTATATCACTGCTGAATAGAAGAAGCAAGCGTTTGACTTTTCGAGGCGTTGCGCATACATTTACTCAAAATGAAGATCGGCTTTGACCTTCGTCCCTTTCTCAGAGAGGAAACGGGCGTAGGCATCTACTTCAGGAATCTTCTCATTCAACTGGCCGAGATGGACCAGAACAATGAATATTTCCTCTTCTCCTCATCCTGGAAAGACAGGTTTGAGCCCTCCCGAGTGCCTCCGTTTCGCCGGATGCAGTTCCGTGATTTTCGCTGGCCCGTCAGGGCGGTTAATTTTTTCTGGCACAATTGCGGTTGTCCCCGCCTGGATTTTTTTTTCAGAACAAAACTCGATTTGACCCATTCCCCCACTCCCCTGATCCTTCCCACGGCCGGCAAGAAAGTGGTCACGGTATGCGATTTGTTCTTCCTTGACTTTCCGGGAAAGGCCGACCGGGAGGCCAGAAGGAGTTTCTTAAAAAAGACGAAGAGCGCCCTTGAGCGGGCGGACGGGATCGTCACTATTTCACGCTTCACTCAAGATGCCGTCAGGGAGAGATTCGGCCTTGATGAGAGAAAAATGAGGGTGACCTATCTGGGATTGAGCCCGGTCTTCAATGAGGCTGTTTCACCGGATGAGCTGGAGGAGACAAGGCGCACATTCGGCCTTCCTCCGGAGTTCGTCCTCTTTGTCGGAGCAACGGAGCCGAGAAAGAATCTCCTGAACCTGGTGGAAGCCCTCAGGATTTTGCACCAAAAAAAGCGGAATACCGCATTAGTGATCGTCGGAAGAAAGGGCGGAGACCATGAAAACCTCAAAAAAAGGATTTCCGCTTGCGGGCTAGAGTCCCGGGTGAAAATTCTCGGGTATCTTCCTGAAAAGGAGCTCAAATGTCTGTATCATCTGGCTGCCGTCTTTACGTTCCCTTCGTATTGTGAGGGATTCGGGCTTCCTCTTCTTGAGGCGATGGCCTGCGGGGTGCCGGTTGTCGCTTCCGGAGTCGCCGCCCTTCCTGAGGTCGCCAGGGACGCCGCCATTTATTTTCGTCCGGATGAGCCCGAGGATATAGCGGATCAGATCCTTCTCGTTCTGGAGGATGAAAATCTGAGGCGGGCTCTCAAGGAAAGAGGGAAAAAGAGGGCCCAGGATTTCAGTTGGAAAAAGACGGCGGCAGAGACACTGGAATTTTATCGCACGCTTCTGGAGAACCGGTGAGGAACATCCTTTTCGTTTCCCATTCGGCCGAGCTCAGCGGCGCCGAACAGTGGCTTCTTCATACCCTGGGGAGAATCAACAGGGATAAATTCCGGCCTTTTCTTGTTCTCCCCCGCTCCGGCCCTTTGGAAGCGGAGATGAAAAAATTGGGTATCGAGACAAATATCCTCTCCATGAAATGGTGGCTCACGAGACGGGCCGGAATCTGGAAGCAGCCGCTGGCCTGGATCTGGAATATCAGAGGGATCTTCCGCCTGGTGAAGATGATTCGGGAAAAAGAGATTGACCTTGTTTTTTCTAACTCCGCGGCGAATTGCAGCGGCGCTCTCGCCGCCAAAAAAAGCGGAGTGCCCCATATCTGGGCCGTTCATGAGATTCTGAGGGGAGAACGTCCTCTGCTGCACTTCCTTTTCGGCAGCCGCTGCCTCGTCAGATGGATACATTCGCTGTCCTCCAGGGTCATTGTCAATTCTTTGGCCACGCAGAGGGCTTTTGGCGAATTGGACCGCGTGTCTCTGGTCTACAACGGCATCGACATTCCGGAAGAGGACCGCTCCCCCAGCGAAGCATTAAAGGAGGAATGGGGAGTCCAAAAAGGGGATGTCGTCCTGGGCATAATCGGCAAGATCTACAAGGGCAAAGGGCAGCGGGAACTGATTCAGGTGACAGCGCTTCTGTCCTCGAGATTTTCCGGCTTGAAGCTGCTTGTCGTGGGCAGTATCGGCGACCGGGGCTATTACCGCCGCCTGGAAAGGCTTGTCCGGCGGCTCGGCCTCGGGGACCGGGTGAAGTTTACAGGATTTCGAAAGGACCTCATGGACCTCTTGAAATTAATGGATGTGCTTGTGGTGGCTTCTCTGGTTGAGTCTTTCGGCCGCGTCGTCCTTCATGCGATGGCGGCAGGCACGCCGGTTCTGGCTGTCAAGTCCGGAGGTATTCCGGAAATCATCCGCCATGGGGAAAATGGATTTCTGATGGATTCCCGCGACCCGGAAGTGCTGGCCGCGTCCCTGGAAGATATACTCCGGAATCGGGAGAGAATCGAGGCCGTTGTCCGGAAGGGCCTCCAGACAGTCAGAGAACAATTTACGCTGGACCGACAAATTGAGCTGATTGAACAGGCTCTGGCGGGGTGCCTTGGAGGAGAATAGAGTGCCGTGACCGAACTGGGAATCGCGCTTTCCTGTATTCTTGTGAATTTTAATGACAGGATGCATCTCGAAGAATGTCTGCCGGCGATCGAGAGAAGCGCCCGGGGAATGGACTTTGAGACGATAGTCGTGGACAACAACTCTTCGGACGGAAGTCCGGAGTACGTCACCCGCAATTTTCCGGCAGTCCAACTGATCCGCAACACGGAAAATGTCGGGTTCGCCAGGGCCAATAACCAGGGCGTGAAGGCTAGCCGGGGGGAATACGTCCTCTTTTTGAACACCGACACTGTCATTGCACCCGAGGCGTTGAACCTTCTCCTCCGTGAGCTGAAGGTCGATCCGGCGGTTGGGGCGGTCGGCCCGGCCCTTCTGAGGAAAGATAAATCTTTCCAGGTTTCTTTTGGGAATACGGTGAATTTTTTTTCCGAGCTTCTCCGGAAATGTCTGTTAAATTTCTGCCTCCGGACAAGGCTGAAATGGGCTCGAAAGAAACGGGAAGTCGGCTGGCTGAGCGCGGCCTGTTTTCTGGCCCGGAAAAGAATTGTGGAGGAAGCGGGCGGATTTGACGAGAATTTTTTCCTTTATTTTGAGGACATTGACCTCTGCATGAGGATCCGGAAGAAGGGAGGGAAACTTCTCTACCTGCCCGCCGCAAAGGTCTTCCATGAGGGCGGGGCGACGACCCGCTTCAGGGCTCTGCAGAGCCGCCTGGCGTACCGGGAAAGCCAGGTGTATTATTACCGGAAGCACAATTCAAAGATTTCGCTTTTCTGGCTCCGCCTTTATCTACGAATCAATTTTTGGGTATTGACGGCGCGGGGAGCGTTCCGGAGCAACGGGCGGGATCTTCAGAGAGCGTTTGATCAACTTTCAAAAAAGGACAGAACGTAAGATACGCATGGACGATTTCTGGATTCCCACTCCATTCGAGAAAACAGGCAGGAAGGAATCAACGGAAATATCAAAGAGGCCGTCATGAAGAAAATCAGGATTCTGGAGATGATCGACCAGCCGTTTCTGGGAGGAGGACAGATGGCCCTCCTGGCTCTGGCAAGGAGCCTGGACAGAGAACGGTTTGAGGTTTTCGTCTGTTCGAGAGAAGGGGGGCCATTCATCCGTGCCCTTGAAAAAAACCGCATCCATTTTTATCCCATTTCTTTCAGCCGGAGGTTCAGACAAACTCCGGTGAAAGAGATTGCCTCTCTTCTCGACCGTCAGAAAATTGACATCCTCCATACGCACGGCGGAGTGGCCGGGTTGTATGGACGTTGGGCCTCCCGCCGCAGCCGCACTCCGGTAGTCATTCATACTCTTCACGGCATTCATTATCTTCATTACCGGAACGTTGTTCGCAAATGGGCCTTAATTTTTCTCGAGAGACATTTTTCCCGCTTCACCGACGGGATCATTGTTGTCTCCGAAGCAGACCTGAGGAGTGGGAAAAAATTCAAACTGGCGCCTGAGGACAAGATGCATTTGATAAAAAATGGAGTGGATTTTTCCCCGCCGACGGAGGCCGGAGGCTCTGAGGGAAGAGAGGAAGAATGGAAACGGAAATTGAAGACGGCCAGGGATCATCCGGTCGTTGGAACGGTGGCCCGCCTCCACCGGCAGAAAGGGATTATATACTTCCTCAGGGCCGCATCGATCATCCACCGCCGAATTCCGGAAGCTCAAATCCTGGTTGCCGGAGGGGGGCCGCTGGAGCAGAAGTTGAGACAGGAAGCGAAGCGGCTGGGAGTCCAGAGATATTTTTTACTTCTGGGAGAAAGGACGGATGCCAGGGAGCTTCTTTCCTATTTCGACGTCTTTGCCCTTCCTTCCCTCTGGGAGGGGCTTCCGCTCGCTCTTCTGGAGGCGGCCGCTTTGGGAAAGCCCATCGTCGCCACAGACATCGATGGGGTGAGAGAGGTCATCAAGGATGGCGAGACCGGGATTCTCGTTCCTCCCAAAAATCCGGAGATTCTGGCCCACGCGATCGTTCGCCTGCTCGAGGACAGGCAACAGGCCCGGAACCTTGGCCAGAAGGCAAAGGAGTTGATTCCGCCGCGTTTTGACCTCGTCCGGATGGTGGAACAGACACAGAGCCTGTATCTTGACCTCTACAGGCAGAAACTCTCCTTTTAATGTCGGGAATTCGGCTACCCATAAAGATTGGGCCGCGATGGTCCCTGTGGGCTCGAATTGACAATTATCCACCCCCCTCATATAATCAAATCCGATGGATGACGTCAAAGTGGCTCTTGTCCATGACTGGCTGACAGGCCAGCGGGGGGGAGAGAAGGTGCTTGAAGTCCTGGCCGAAATCTTTCCCCAGGCGCCGATCTACACTCTATTTCATTTTCCGGGGACCCAGGTTGAACACATTGAAGAGCGCGAAATCCGGACAAGTTTTATCCAGAAACTTCCATTTTTAAAGAAAAGGTACCGCTATTATCTTCCGCTTTTTCCTCTGGCCTCTGAACTCTTCGATCTTCAGGATTATGACTGGATTATCTCCAGTTCCCATTGTGCCGTCAAAGGTGTTATCCCCCATCCGGATGCCCTCCATATTTCTTATATCCATTCTCCTGTCCGTTATGCCTGGAATCAGTATTATTCTTACTTTTCCCAAAAGAGACTTTCTTTTTTCACCCGGATTTGTATCCCGCCCGTTATCCACTATCTCAGAGGCTGGGACGAATCGTCCTCTTCACGGGTCGATCATTTTATCGCCAATTCAAGGAACACCGCCCGCCGAATCTGGAAATACTACAGACGCCGGTCCGATGTCATTTGCCCCCCCGTGGATACTCATTTTTTCAGGCCGGCTGAAAAAGTGCCTGAGAAGAGCTATTATCTGATCGTCTCGGCCCTGGTTCCTTACAAGAGGATCGACCTGGCCATTGCGGCCTTCAATCGTTCGGGCGGAGAACTGAGGATAGTCGGACAGGGGCCGGAATACAAAAGGCTTAAAAAGATGGCCCGCGCCAATATCACGTTTTTCGGATCGCTGGAAGCCCGGGATCTCTTGCGTTTCTACCAGGAAGCCAGAGCGTTAATTATGCCCGGAGAAGAGGACTTCGGCATCACCGCACTGGAAGCCCAGGCCAGCGGAACGCCGGTTATCGCATACGGCCGGGGAGGGGCCTGTGAGACGGTGATTCCGGAGAGGACCGGCGTCTTTTTCCCGGAGTTGAAGGTCGAAAGCCTCCTTGGGGCGCTTGACAATTTCCAGGGCATGGAATTTAATAAAGAGACTTTAAGAGACAACGCGATGGAATTTTCTCGGGAAGCCTTCAAGAAGAGGCTGTCCCTTTACCTGGGAAAAAAGTGGTCTGAGCATAAGGAGCAAAAGTGATCCGCAGACACAGGGCCCGTCTGGTGGGTCTTTTTGTCCTGAGCGATGTCACGGCCATTGCCGTTTCCTTTTTGTATTCCTATCTGTTCCGGTTTTATGCCTACATTATTCCTGTCGACCCGGCCAAAGGAATTCCTTCTCTCCGCTCCTACATGGCGATTTTCCCTCTCTTTCTCATCGTGCATCTGCTGATTTTCTACTTCCAGGGTTTTTATAAAAGCCGGCTGAAGCGGACGAAAATCGATGACTTTTTCTACATCAGCCTGAATGCCGTCCTGACTATCATTGTGGTGCTGGCCGTTTTGGCCTACATCAACGCCTACAGCCAGGGCCAATTGTTTCATATCACACTCGTTAAGATTTCCCGCGTTTTTCTCATTGTCTATTTTGTCGGCATGATATTTACCATTTCCATTCTCCGCAACCAGATTTACTATTTCATGAAAAGGCGCTACGCCCGCGGCTTAAACCTGCAGAATGTCCTGATTGTCGGCGCAGGGGACATGGGGAAAACCGTTGCCCAGAAGCTTTCCCAGTATAAAGACCTTGGATTTGTGGTCCGGGGCTTTCTGGACAATGAGAAAGGTCCGGGAGATGTCATCGAAGTGGACGGCGGTGTTAAGGTCCTCGGCGCGATTGAGGATTTGGGCCGGAGCATCGAAGAGCACAATATCCACGAAGTCTATGTCGCCCTGGATCTGAAAAACTATTCCAAGATTCTGGAAACATTTCAGATTGTGAACAAATATCCCGTGAATGTCCGGCTCATTCCCGACCTGTTTCAGATGCTGACGCTCAAAGCCAATGTCCAGGACCTCGACGGATTTCCGGTGATCTCCATCGATGAAGTCCCGCTGCAGGGAGTGAACAAGTTTCTTAAAAGACTGGCCGATATCGCGGTTTCGGCCTCGCTGTTGGTTTTGCTTTCCCCTCTGATTATTGTGACGGCCATTCTGGTGAAACTGACATCCAGGGGGCCTGTGTTCTACCATCAGAAAAGAATGGGCATGGATGGGAAGCATTTTGTCATTCACAAGTTCCGGACGATGATCTGTGATGCCGAGAAAGCGACCGGAGCGGTCATGTGCAAGCCCGATGATCCCCGAATCACCCGGCGGCTGGGAAAATTTCTGCGAAAATACAGCATTGATGAGATTCCTCAATTGGCCAATGTCCTGGGGGGTAAGATGAGCCTTGTCGGGCCCCGGCCGGAACGGCCGGAGTTTGTCAAGGAATTCCGGGAAAAAATTCCCAAATACATGCTCCGCCATAAGGTCAAATCGGGAATCACCGGATGGGCGCAGGTCCATGGACTGCGTCAGGATACATCCATCGCAAAGAGGGTGGAATATGATTTTTACTATATCCAGAACTGGTCGTTTTCCCTGGATCTCAAGATTCTCTGGAGAACGTTCCGGAAAGGCTTCATCGATAGGAATTTAGAATAGACGGTTCTCTTCCCTCCCGCTCCCATTCAGGTTTTTCACGCCGTTTCTTCACCGCCTCCCGGGGTGATGGCGGAACCGGTTTTTAATGGATGCGAAGCCGGTGGATTCCGTACTTAAAATAATGAACTCCGGAAGCAACGGTTGTCAGGAGGGTCAGGTAATAAACCCCCATCATGAGCGGGGAAGAGACCCGGTAGAAATTCAGCAGGAGGACGAGGAAAATTGTGCCCACCTGGCAGACCGTGCTGATTTTCCCCAGAAGAGACGGCGTGAAGGATTTTTGACCCAAGGTTAAAAAGGCGACAAACGCCCCGGTGACGATGAGCAGGTCACGGGAAAACACCACGACCGTCAGCCATAAAGGGATATGGTTCGGTGCGCTCAGGGAGGGAAAAGACAGAATGATGAAGGACGCGGCCATAAGCAGTTTGTCTCCCGCGGGATCGAGGATCGTCCCGATTTTTGTTTGTTGATGCCAGATGCGGGCCGTCCAACCATCGAGGACATCGGTCAGGCCGGCGAGAAGAAAGACGAGCAGCGCTTCCAATGCTTTTTTCTGAAATATCGCCCAGCAGAACACAGGGACCAGAAGGATCCTGAAGAGACTGAGCATATTCGGAAGCGTCCACACCGAACATTTTTCTTCTTGAGCCATTCGGGAAAGCCTCACATCTATTTTATTAATCCCAGGAGAATGTTCAATAACTTCAGAGCTTCCTGTCCGGAAAGCCCGGATTCCGGCCGGAATGTCCGGTCCGGGGAGAGGTCCATGATCTGATAGGAGATGATCTGGGCAATGGGCTTGTAATAATAATTGTCCGCAGGGACATCCAGGAGTTGGATTTTTTCCAGAGGGATCTGCGGGAGGATTCGGAGGCCTTCCTTTTTCAGGAAATTGATCAGGCGGACCAGAGAAACCGCCATTTCGGCGCGGGTGACCTCTTTTTTGGGCTGAAAGGTATGATTGGGATACACTTCCATGATTTCAAAGGAGGCTGTCTGGATGATGGATTTGGAAGCCCAGGAAGTGGAGATGTCGATAATCACAGTCGGTTTTTGTGGGGGAGCGTCGTTCAGATATTCTTTAAATTTAACTCCGATGAGAGCCGCGACTTCCTCTTTGGTCACCGCCGGTGAGGATGGAATGCTGTTGTACTGACTGGGAAGCTCGACGATCCCCAGACGGTTTTTCAGATTTTCCAGGCGGTTCTTGCCGTGTTTATTCTGGGGATCAATGTCCAGAAGGCGCTCATAGAAGTCGAGGCTTTTAGGATATTGCCTGGATTCAAAAAGCGTATCGGCGTAGTTTCGGAGGATCTCCGTGTTTTTCGGATCGTTGTCGAGGGCGGCTTTTAAATGAAGGAGGGCATTCTGGAAGTTCTTCTCTTTGTTATAAATTGCGGCCAGGGCAAGATTCGCCTCCTGGGATTTCGGGTAGTAATGGAGGGCTTTCAGGTAGGCTTCCTTGCTTTTTTCCGCATCTCCCTGACTGAGAAAACTTTTAGCCTGACGGAGGGATTCTTCCGTTTTTTCAGCCTGAACGACGGAGAATTCCTTCTGAGCCCAGGTATTTTCCGGCTCCCGTTTTAAAACTTCTGCATATTCATTAAACGCCAGGTCTTCCCGGCCGGTCTTCTGGTAGAGCTGGGCCAGACCCATATGGGGAAGGGTCATTTCAGGCCGGAGGGCCAGAGCCTGCTGGAAGAACTTCTCGGCGGCCTGATAATCCTCGCGGATGAATGACGCATAGCCCAGGCCGGCATAATAGAACGGACTGGTGGAGCTTAAACGGGAAAGGATTTTCTCGGCCCTGGCGGTTTTTCCCTGCCGGAGGCTGCTCCAGGCTTCCTCGACGGCAATCCGTTCGTCCAGCGATAGTTCTGTCACAAGAATGGAGGACGGAATTTCAATGTGGAGGGAGGGCGGCGGCGGCTGAAGTGGGACACACGCCCAGAAGAAAGTGAGAGTGCAAACGAATACGCCTATTTTTTTTATCAATGGTTTTCTCCTCCTTCGCAATAGCGCATGTAGTCGAGCATGGCCTTCGGGTCGGCCAGTACTTTCAATTCAAAATAATCGCCGTTTTCCTTCTTTTTCAAGACCAGCGAACCTCGGCCAAAAGAATGGAGCATTTCAGGCTTGTCTTTCGGAATACGCAAATAAAATAATTTCTGGTCCTGGAAAAGTAAAGACCGGAGTTTTTCTTTGAGGGCTCCGATCCCTGCTCCTGATTTGGCGGAGACGATTACGGACAGACGGCCTGAATTTTCATTCCCTGCCAGGAGTTCTCCGGGAGAGGGCCGGAGGTCGACTTTGTTGTAAACGTTGAGGCAGGAGATATCAGCGGCCCCGATATCCGAGAGAATTTTCGCCACGGCGTCGACGTGGCTTTTGGAGTCCGGGAAACCCAGGTCGATGACATGGAGGATACAATCGGCCTCCTTGAGTTCCTCCAGGGTCGCCTTGAAGGAAGTGACCAGAGCGACAGGCAATTTTTTGATGAATCCAACGGTATCGCTCAGGAAGAAATAAAGTCCGTCCGAAAAGTACACGCGGCGGACGACGGGATCGAGCGTGGCAAAAAGCTGGGGAGAGGTCCACATATTCTCCTGAGTCAGCCGGTTGAAAAGGGTGGATTTTCCGACATTGGTGTATCCGACCAGAGAAACAAGGGGAATCTGGCTCAATCTCCGGCTTTTTCTCTGGTGGGCTCTCCGCGTCTGGATGCGGCGGATATCCTGTTTGATTTTGGTGATTCTGTCCTGGATTCGGCGCCGGTCTTCTTCCAGTTTCTTCTCGCCGGGACCGCGCGTGCCAATGCCGCCGCCGAGGCGGGACAGGGCAATCCCTTTCCCGACCAGGCGGGGCAGAAGGTAGGTGAGCTGGGCGAGCTCCACCTGAAGCTTACCCTCATTGCTTCTGGCCCGCTGGGCGAAGATGTCCAGAATGAGCTGGGTCCGGTCGATGACTTTTGTATGAAGAGCCTCTTCGAGGCTTCTCTGCTGCGTGGGCCTGAGGTTATGGTCAAAGATGACGAGGTCCGCCTCCAGCTCTTCTGTGAGCTGACGGATTTCCTCGACTTTCCCTTCCCCGATGAAATATTTTGGACTCACGGAGGGACGGGTTTGGAATATTTTTCGGGCCACTTCGGCTCCGGCCGCGCGGGCCAGGCCGGCCAGCTCGTCCATGGACTCTTCGGCCTCCCGCTTTTCGGCGGCGGTTGTGGCCAGGTTGACCAGTATGGCTTTTTCCATTTTTTTAAAATCCGGAAGGAGCGGCGCCGTTTCTGTGTGTGTTCATCTTAAATGATCCTCGACATAGCTCAGGATGGCTTTCCGGTCGTCCGGAAAAAACCAGGACACGCCCTCTATTTTATGAAACCAGGTCATCTGCCTTTTGGCATAATGGCGGGTGTCTTTTTTGGTCAAGGCGACGGCCTCCTCAAGAGTGATTTCTTTTTTGAGACATTTGAGCACATATTTATAGCCCAGGGCCCTGAACGGCGGCGCGTTTTCCTCGACCCCTTGCCGCAATAAAGACTCCACTTCACGGACGAGGCCGCGTTCGAACATCCGGTCCACCCGCTTCTCGATTCTCCGGTAGAGCTCTGTTCTTTCTAATTGTAGTCCAATTTTGATCACATGAAAATCCTTAAGGCTGGATCGGGTGTTCCGGAAGTGCTCGGATATCGGCTTTCGGGTGAGGGCATAAACTTCCAGGGCGCGGATAATCCTGATTTTATCTCTCTTTCCGATTTTTCCGGCATAGGCCGGATCTTGGGCTTCAAGCTTTTTTCCGAGGAACTCCAGGCCTTTCTCCCGGGCTTCTTTTTCCAGCTCCGCTCGGATCGCCGGATCTTTGCCGGCACCGGGAAAGAGGCCGTTGAGGAGAGCTTTGAAGTAAAGGCCGGTTCCGCCGACGATGAGAGGAATTTTCTTCTTTCCGAGGATGAGGGCGATGGCCTCCAGGGCTGCGGCAATAAAATCCGCCGCGGTGAACTGCGTGGAGCTGTCGACGATATCCAGAAGATAGTGGGGAATCTGACGGAATTCCTCTGGAGAGGGTTTGTCTGTGCCGATGTCGAATCCTTTATAGACCTGCATGGAGTCGCAGTTGATGATTTCTCCTCCGATCCGTCCGGCGAGAAAAATCCCTGTGGTGCTCTTCCCCACTCCTGTGGGGCCGACAATGAGGATCAGATTCTTTGTTTCAGATTCCAATTGTTATCAGAAGAAGGATAGAGAGAAGGGTGATAAAAAGCAAGAGGGCAAAAATTTGTTTTCTCTTCAAAGCGCGCCTATTTTTTTCAGGTTTTTAACCAGGGCCGCTTCATGTTCGTTGCCCAGAGTCTTTTTAACGGCCAGGACTTCGGCCGCCAGAATTTCATCCACGCATTTGAGGAGCTTTTTGAAATGATCCTCCGCAGAAAGACTTTGACTCACTGTCACGGCGGAGTCCCAGACGACTTTTCCGTCAGCGTTGAGCTGCAGATTCTGGAAAGACGGGCTCAGGTGAGGCTTGAGCTCTTCCAGGCATTTGGCCAGGACATTCAGCGCAATAGGTCCCAGTTCTTTGGAAATGTATTTGTAAATGTAAGAGCACTTTTCGTTGAAGGCCTCCAGGATCCTGCCGGAATCGGCCGGAGTCAAACCCGGCGCGGGAATCTTTTTACTCTTGTCTTCGGACGGACGGGAAGTCCTGACGAGGCCCAGGACGAGGAGGGCGAAAAGGACTTTCTGACTCTCTTTTTTCCCCAGTTCACTCCAGAAATAGAGGTCTTTCAGGCTCGGACAGTGATGGAGAAGGTTCAGGAGGTATTTCTCGTGCATCTCCAGGTCGCAGAGATGCAAATAATAAGGGGAATACACCTGGACGGCTTCATTTTCGGAAGGCAGGAAGCTTTCAATGAGCGCATGATTCTGCATCTGCCGTACGCCCTGGAGAATGAGCTCAAGAGTCTGGATAGAGCAGATCTGTCTGCCCGCAGGGAGAAGATCTCCGGAATCAAAGGAGTAACGGCCCTGGGACCAGTCGAAGAGAGGAAAGACATTGGCTTTGAAAAAAGCCACAATGAGATTCCACAGCCGTGTTGGAGGAAGGATGTTGAGCTCGACGAGCGATTTCAGAAGAGATATTTTTTTCTGGGCCGCATAGCTTTCACATTTTCCGATCTGAGTGTTTTTAAGGATTTCCCTCTTGACCAGCGCCTTTAAGAACTCTCGTCCGGGGAAGGAATCGCGCTCAACGGCCACATTTCCTTCCTTGAAATAGAGATCCTTCTTTTCATTTCCCTTCTGGAGGCGGAGCATGCCCGATCTTTCTTTTTGCCAGAATTGAAAGAAAAGTTGAGGGACGGAAATTTCGGCGATATTCCCTTCCGACACAATATCCTTCATAATCCTACTTTATAAGGAGTCTTCTTTGCTGTCAAACCCAATTCAAATAGGGACAGCAATCATTTTTTCCACTCCCGAGACAAAAGGAATGACAGGCAGGGTTTAAGAAAGAATGGCGGCTGTCCCTATTTGACTGAGGACGGACGTTTCTCTTTTAGCCGATAAAGCTGTGGCTGAGGAATCCGAGGGCGATGTAGAGGAGGCTCTTGAGCAGCCAGAATGCATAAGAGACAAAGAGGGCTTTCTTGATGGATATTTTAAAGAGATGGGAGAGACCGTAAGCGAGAACTCCAAACAACCAGAGCTGGAATATGTCCACCTGGCTGAGGATGATGTAGGCCGGGGAAGTCATTTCCAATTTGGGAAAGAGAAGGGCCAGGCTGGTGGTGGTCTGAAAGACCGATTTTCGGGACAGGATGAGAACGAGGCGGATAGCGGAGCCCAGGATTTTGTCGATGAAATTGGCGTGGAGAAATGCGGAGAACACGAGGATGAAGTTGCCCTCCGTCGAGAAGAGCCTGCCGATGACAAGAAGCATAAGGGCGGAAATAAGGAACCCGATGAGCAAAGTTATCGGAGACAGGAGAAAGGAGCGAAGGAGAATGCCTGTCTGAGATGGATTTTCCAGGTTGTGGAGCATCTGTTCATATCGTTCTTGACCGAGTCGTTCCTGAAGCTTGACATTGTCCTTATATAATTGAAGGGTGTCTTTCCGGGCATAGGGAGCGACGAGGTAGGAGAAGAGGGCCGTCACAATGAGGAGAATGATCAGGGCATCGATCCAGACCGGTTTTTCGGCGAGGGACTTAAAAACCTTCTGCGGCTCAAAGAAAACACTCTGAAGGCGGTTAAAGAAGGTCATTTCATACTCCTTTCCTTTCTTCCTTTTCAATCTGGCCGTCTTTTAGAAAGATGATCCGCTGGGTCCTCTGGGCCACATCCTTATCGTGAGTGACAACGATAATCGTATTGCCCTGGGAGTGAAGTTTATGAAAGAGGTTGAGAATTTCTTGCCCGGTTTTCGAGTCGAGATTCCCTGTAGGTTCATCAGCCAGAAGGATGGAAGGCTCATTGACCAGGGCGCGGGCTATGGCCACCCTTTGGCGTTCGCCGCCGGACAGCTCAGGAGGCCGGTGATTCATTCTTGGCTCCATGTCCACCAATTCAAGCGCGCGGTGGACTTTTTCATCCCGGTCTTTCTTTTTTGTTCCTTTGTAAATGAGCGGAAGTTCCACATTGTGGAAAGCGGTGGCTCGCGGCAGGAGGTTAAAAACCTGGAAGACAAAACCGATCTCCCGGTTGCGGATGAGAGCCAGTTCGCCTTCACTCATGGCGCTGACGAGTTTTCCCTGGAGATAGTACTCTCCTTCTGTGGGCGTATCCAGACAGCCGATGAGGTTCATCAGGGTGGATTTTCCGGAGCCGGAAGGGCCCATAATAGCCATGAATTCGTTCTTGGACACATTGAACGTCACGCCGTAGAGGGCTTTGACTTCCTGCTTGCCAAGCCGGTAAATCTTTGTGAGGTTTTTGGCAGAGATCACACCGTTATTTTCGCCGCTCATCATTTTTCTTCTTTCTTCACCTCGGACTTAATGAGTGTTCCGTCCTTGAGCTGCCGCAGGGCATCGTAGGGGCCGACAATGATATCCTGGCCCTCCGTGAGTCCTGAGGTGATCTCGATTTTCAGCTCTCCCATGATGCCTTTGGTGATGGGGGTGAATTTTACGCGGTTGTCTTTGACGGCATAGACCCCCTCCTCTTCTTCTGTGTCTTTCCCTCTTTGGGCCGACTTGTCTTCAACTTTTTTTTCTCTCAAGACCAGGGAAGAGATGGGGACGGCCAGGACATTCTTTTTCTCCGCAGTGATGATGTCCGCAGAGGCGGAAAGCCCCGGCTTGAGCTTTTTGGGAGGATTTTCCAGTGTGATGACGACCTTGAAGTCTTTCGACTCCTGGGCCGTTGAAGTGGCTGATATTTTTTGAATGGCCGAGCTTCCGACCTCCGTCACTCTCCCATTAATGACCTGATTGGGAAGAGCGTCCACACGGACGTCGGCGATCTGCTCGACGTGCACGCCGACCACATCGGTTTCATCCACTTCCACCTCGACCTCCATCACCGAAAGGTCAGCGATAGTCAAAAGGACCGTGCCGGGGTTGTTCATGGTGCCGATGATGGCCACTTCCCCTTCTTCGACGCGGAGGCTGGTGATGATGCCGTCAATCGGAGAGTAGTAGACCGTTTTGTTCAAGCTGTCCTGGGTGCTTTTGAGAGACGCTTCCGCCTGTTCGATCTGGAAGAGAATCGATCGGTTCTGGGCTTCGGAAATCTCCAGCTCGACTTTGGCCTGTTCCAGCTGCTCCTTGGAAATCAACTGTTCGTCATAGAGGTTTTTTTGCCGTTCATAGAAACTCCGATCCTTTCGGTATCGGGCTTCCGACTTAATGAGTTCCGCCTTGTAGGACTGGATGAGGGCTTTGTCCCTGTCGGTGTTGGCTTCGTATTGGGTAGAGTCCAGCTTGAGGAGGAAATCGCCTTTTTTAACTTCCTGGCCTTCTTCGACGCCGATTTTAACGATCCGGCCCGGGACATTGGCGCTGATGTTTATGTTTTTTTTGGGCTTGATTTCGCCCGAGGCCGATATGATCGAAGTCAGGTCGCCGCGTTTGACTTTTTCCACAGTCACCTTGACAGATTTCTCCCGCTGGGCGCGGAGGTTGAAGAAAATAATGAGAATAATAACAGCAGCAAATGCGGAAATGATGATAATTTTCTTTTTCTTCATGTTATGTGCCTTTCAAAAATTTTATCATAGTATATTACGTCCAAAAAGGCAAAAAGTTTGGTTAAAGGGAATTGTTATTGGGGCGAAGAGTTGATATGATAAAAAATATGACATTCCGGGCAGAAGAATATTTACAAGCCGCCAGAGACGCCGCCAGAGAAGCGGGCGAGCTGCTCAAGAAGAATTTCCATAAAAAGGGGGAGATTTATTACAAAGGGGAAGTGGACCTGGTGACCGATTGCGACAACCAATCCCAGAGACTGATCTTCAGCCGCCTTTCCTCCCTTTTTCCACATCATGATTTTCTCGCCGAGGAAGGGCTCAATAAAAATCAAGGCGCCGAATTTCGATGGATTTTTGACCCTCTCGACGGAACCACGAACTTCGCCCACAAGTTTCCTGTCTTCTGCGTCTCGATTGCACTGGAACAAAGGGGAGAGGTCGTTCTTGGCGTTGTTTTTGACCCGATGCGCGAGGAAATGTTCTGGGCGGCCAGGGGAGAGGGGGCCTATCTGAATCGCGAAAAAATCAAGGTCTCTTCCACACATGACCTGGGCCGGAGCCTCCTGGCCACGGGCTTTCCTTATGACATTCGCGAGAGCCGCGTCAACAATATCGATCATTTTGCCCATTTTTTGCTCCGGGCCCAGGCGATCCGCCGCTGCGGCTCGGCGGCTCTCGACCTTTGCTGTGTGGCCTGCGGCCGGTTTGACGGATTCTGGGAATTGAAGCTGAATCCCTGGGATGTGGCGGCCGGGATTTTAATTGTCGAGGAAGCCGGCGGCCGGACTTCGGATTTCAAAGGAGAGGCGTTCAGTATTTATGGTTCCGATGTGCTGGCTTCAAACGGCCTGATCCATGAGCCAATGATCGAAGTCCTGAACGGGAACGAGAGAGAGAACAATGAAGGATAATCCAAAGTCGTATGTTTTTCTATTCCTGGCGTTAAATTTTTTAATATTTTTATCCTCTTGTGTTTCCATCCGGAAGCCCGTCTCCGTCAGAGAGGAGCCTCCGGAGGAAGATATTACGGCCGTTCTTTCGCAGACCGAAGAGAAGGTGACTCAAGCTGAGGTTACCGTAAAAAAAGAGGATAAGAAGGGAGAGAGGGCCTCGCCGGATGAGTCCCTGCAGCGGATTGTTGTGCCTGGAAATGCCGTCTGGATAAATACAAAGATCCATGTGGAAAAAGGACAGGAAGTCTATTTTCAAGCTTCAGGGAATATTTCCCTGCAGAAAGGAAATCCTGTCGCCAGCTGCGGACCTGAAGGGCTCAGCCTGAAGTCCATGCAGCAGCCTCTTCTGGAGAATAATATGGGGGCTCTTATTGGAAAAGTCCTTATCGAAGTCATTACCACCCGGGATAGCGAAACCGGTGAAAAAACCAGCCGCGAAGTCAGCGAGATGTTTTTTATCGGGTCCGAGAGGATGGTAGTGATGCCGGCGAGCGGATCTTTATGGCTCGGCATCAATGAGAATGTCGTCGGCGATAACGACGGCGAATTCACCGTGATTATTATCAAGGACAGCGGATAAATAATCCCGGTTATTCCTTCTGAAAAAACTTCTCCATGGACTGCGTGTTGTAATTTCCTTCGATGAAATCCGTGTTGGCGAGAATTTTTAAATGAAGCGGGATATTCGTCTTTATGCCGACGATGGTGGTCATTTCCAGGGCCGCCTGCATCTTTTTTATGGCCAGGAACCGTGAAGGAGCGAACGCAACGACCTTGGCCAGAAGGGAATCATAATCGGAAGGGATCTGCCAGCCGCAGTAGGCGGCGGAATCCACGCGGATGCCTTCGCCTCCGGGAAGCACGAGAAAATCGATTTTGCCCGGCGATGGAACATAAGTTTCGGGATCTTCGGCGTTGATCCGGCATTCGATACTGTGTCCCCTCATTTGCAGCTCGAAGGGAAATCCTAGCTTGTACCCGGCAGCGACTCGGATCTGGGTTTTGACCAGGTTGATGCCGTAGACCATTTCCGTAATCGGATGCTCCACCTGGACCCTGGTGTTGGCCTCCATGAAATAGAACTGCTTTTTTTCGTCGACCAGGAATTCAAAAGTTCCCAGGCTCTCATAGCCGATGTGATGGGCGGCCTCTTCAACGGCCTTGACCATCTTCTTGCGCAGCCTTTCGTCCACAAACGGCGACGGGGTTTCTTCGACCAACTTCTGGTACTTTCTCTGCAGAGAGCATTCCCTTTCACCGAAGGCGATGATGTTTCCCTTCTTGTCTCCGATCACCTGGATTTCGATATGGCGGGCGTTCGACATGTATTTTTCGATGTACAAAGAAGGGTCGCCAAATGCCGCCTTGGCCTCGCCCTGGGCGATGGGAAACTGCTCTTCCAGTTGGGCGGGATTGCGGGCGATCCTCATGCCCTTGCCGCCGCCGCCGGCCGTTGCCTTCAAAATCACAGGGTAGCCGATTTTCTGGGCCACCTTCTTGGCTTCAGCCATGTCTTCAATGACTTTTTCGCTTCCGGGGATAATGGGTAGCTTGGCCTTTTTCATTTCCTGGCGGGCACGGTTTTTATCCCCCATCAGCCGGATGATGGAAGGGGGGGGGCCGATAAAAGTGATCCCCGATGTCTCGCAGATCTCCGCAAAACGCGGATTTTCAGCCAGAAAACCGTATCCCGGATGAATGGCGTCGGCTTTTGTAATTTCGGCCACGCTCAGGAGGTTGGGAATGTTCAGGTAGCTTTCAGAAGCTTTGTTTGGACCGATGCAGAATTTTTCATCCGCGAGCATGGCATGCAGCGAATTGCGGTCGCTCTCGGAATAAACCGCCACGGTCTTGACTCCCAGTTCCCTGGCGGCTTTGATGATGCGAAGTGCAATTTCTCCGCGGTTGGCGATGAGGATTTTGGAAAACATGGGAGATTATGAAGTGGGGAGGATGGCGAATAATTTCTGTCCGTACTCTATGGGTTTTCCGTTTTCGACATAAATTTCCTTGATGATGCCATCCATGTCCGACTCAAGTTCATTCATCAGTTTCATGGCTTCGATGATGCACAGGGTTTGCTTTTTCTTCACCGACTCTCCAATTTCGACAAAGGACGGTGAGTTCGGGTCCGGCGCCCGGTAGAAAATCCCGACCATCGGGGCGGTGATGAAGTACAGGTTGTTTTGGCTCTCCAGGATCCGCGTGTGTGCAGCTCCCGGATTTTCTCCTTCTCCTCCCTGGGAGGAAGGAGTCGAAGCCGCTCCCTGGGAAGGGGCATGGATCGCTGGAGAGGGCGGACTATTCCGGCTGATTTTTATTTTAAACCCCTCGACTTCCAGCTCAAAGTGGGATAATTTTTTCTCTTCCAGGAGCTGAAGGATCCTGTTGATTTCTTCATAATCGATTTTTGAGCGCATGGCACTCTCCCCGGCAGAATCAAATAAACTCTTTGTTTTCTTCATGTTACAAATGAAATGGTGTTTGAAGGGTAGTATTACCTTATCAACAAGACGGGAAAAAAGTCAAGCCCATTTTTTCCCGGTTCAATTGCTGGCTTCGGCGGGCGGACTTTCCACGCCGTTTTCATCGACGGTGACGATCTGGTAGGTGAAGAATTCGTCCTTTTTCAGGCCCCGGTGTTCATAGAGAAGGGTGCTGATCGACAGCTCAGCCAGAAGTTGGTAGGAATAATCCGGAGAACCCTTGGGTTTTACGAAAAGCAAGTATTTGGTAATTTTGTTGTGATTGTTAGGATTCGGTTTCCAGGTCAGCTTGTTGATGTATTCCTTAAAGAAGATGTAGTCGTTCTCAAGCCGCTGAAGACTGAAGTCCGCCGGCGGGTAGAGAAGATAATTGATGTTGAGCCAGAACGTCATGAGCAGCCCGGAAGGACCGATGTCGTAGACAGAAATCCCTGTGGAGGACCCGTCGTAGCGCTGGCTGTTGGGTAAAGTGGCTGGGCCGAATCGGGTTCCGGCGACATAAAAATCGTCCGCGTCGGCGGAGTAACCTTTCTCGATCTCCTCCAGGCCGTCGGCCTCCATCAGCCGCAGCAGCTTATGGCTTGTGTAAGAGTTGTCGTACAGAAAGTTGTTTCCATAGCTATTGAGCGTGGCGTCCACATGCCAGATAAGCAGGCCGTCGTTGGGAAAAGACCCGTCGCTGTCGTTGGCCAGCCGGTTGCGGTTCTGAATCATGAAGAACTCAGATAATGGATCGCTCGATGAAAATTCGGGCATAACCAGGGCCGCGTCCTTAGTGATTTCTGAAGCTCCCAGAGTGAGAGAGCGGCTCACATTATTGAAAACAAGGGGCGAGATCCAGTCAAGAAGATATTTGCTGAAGCAGTTGTGGTCGTGGCGGCTGGCATCCATCATATCGATACTTCCCACGCCCCCATTGGGACCGACAGTGGAATCGTAGTCATAGTAGTCGGGCAGCCCCAGAGCATGGCCGGTTTCATGGATCACAGTCCTCGGGTTGAAAGTGCCCGGATACGGCCGGGACTCCCACTGCCAGGAATACTTGGAAAGGCGCTTCCCGTCCAGGGAGTAAGATATATCCGAGAAGGAGGTCTGGTAGCCCCACCAGAAATTTCCCCAGCCGTTGTCCGGCCCGGTCCAGATGACGATGAGATAATCAATCGTGCCGTTCCCGTCGTTGTCGTACTGGGTGAAGTCGTGGCCGAGGAGATCGTAGTAGCCGAGGGCTTCCATGATGAGGGCTTCGCGCCCGGTTGTCGTCTGGTTCACACTGCTTCTCGCGTAGGAAGTCGTGTACCACCCGAGAACACTGCCCTGGATTTCCAGTTGGTTATAAGAGGAGCGGCGGTAGAAATTGCGGAGGCTTTCATAAGGATAGGCGATATCCGCCGTTCCATCATCGAATAGCTTGTCCGTAATGGAGGATGAGGATTGACTCGGGGGGTAGTCGCTGAAGGCGATGAGCAGAGTCAGGACTTTAACCGTTCCTTTCGTGGGCATTCCGACCCTTCCGGAGGGGAGTGTCAGGAGTCGGCTGATTTCTTCCTGGGATTTTCCCTCCATCTCCAGGGAATATCGGTTGAGCCTGTATTTCAGGTTTTCAATCAGGTCAGGGGACACCAGGTGGTTGCCCAGTGCCTTGGCATTCTGGATGCGCCAGGCGAGAGAGCCATCCTTTTGATACTGTTCAAGCTCTGCCTGTGTCGGCGGCTCAATGGCGAAAAGAGGAGAGAGGCAGAAAAGAAAGAAAGCAGAAGAAATTATTTTTCTGAACATGGCCATTAATTTAGCACGGCGCGGGAAGGAATTCAATAAGGGAATGCGCAAGTTTTTTTCGGGAGAAATTCCGAATTTGTCATTCCCTGTGCGACTAAATTTAAGAGGAGAAAGGGAAGCGGGGCTAAAATGACAAACCTTTTAAATTGGCTGACCAAGCCAGAAACCATCCATTTAATGCTGAAGGGGCTCTTACTTCTGATGTTCCTTCTTCTTCTGATCCGGCGGATTTCCACGAGAAAAAAGTTGTCCATCACTTAAGCGAGAGCCTTCCTTTATTGAATTGGTGAATTGGGGACAGCGCTTATTTTCCCAGAGGGTGAGAGCGTTTCGAGGACGTGCACCTGAACCGAATGAATAGAGCGTGAGTTCCCGGATGAAATGTTTCCAGGCAAAAAGAGGCGCTGTCCCCATTTGACCATTTGAATCTGACTCATTAATCTGACGGCGTCTCAAGCTCCCCTCCAAGTTGACGGGGGGAGTCATTTACCTTAAGATAAGACTGAATTTTCTTAATTTCTACTAATAAAATGTTTGAACAACTGTCCGGCCGTCTGCAGAAGGCGATGAAGTATCTCCGCGGCGAGGGGAAAGTCACCGAGAAAAATATGGCCGAGGTCCTGCGCCAGATCCGGATGGCCTTTCTTGAGGCCGATGTCAATTACCGGGTGGTCAAAGATTTCATCGAGCGGATCAGAATCAAGGCGCTCGATCAGAAAGTCCTGGACAGCCTCACCTCCGCCCAGCAGGTGATCAAGATTGTCAGGGATGAATTAACGGCTGTTCTGGGCGGAGACGAGCAGCCCCTGCTCTTTTCCTCCACCCCTCCTTCGATTTATATGCTCGTCGGGCTTCAGGGGAGCGGAAAGACGACGACCTGCGGGAAACTGGCCAAATGGACTGCCGGCCGCCAGAAAAATCCCCTCCTGGTCTCCTTTGACCTCAAAAGGCCGGCCGCCCAGGAGCAGTTGAAGATCATTGCCGGAACTCTTCAGATTACCTTTTACGAGATGACCGGAGAGCAAATGGCCGGACCCGAGGGAGCCCTCAAGGAATTGGTAAAATTTGCCAAAAACAGGGGCTTTGACCCGCTCATTGTCGACACGGCGGGAAGGCTCCATATCGAGGAGGAGTTGATGGAAGAGCTCCGATTGGTGCGGGACATCTTGAGTCCCACAGAGGTGGTCTATGTGGGCGATGCCATGACCGGCCAGGATGCCGTTAAAAGCGCCCAGGCCTTTGCTGAGAGAATAGGGCTGACGTCCGTGGTTCTGACCAAACTTGACGGAGATGCCCGTGGCGGCGCGGCTCTGTCCATTGTCTCGGTGACGGAGAAATCCATTAAATTCATCGGGGTGGGTGAAAAATTGGACAGGCTCGAGGTTTTTCATCCCGAGCGGATGGCTTCCCGAATTATGGGCATGGGGGATATTATCACTTTGATCGAGAAGGCCGAGGAGGAGGCGGACCTCAAAGAGACCGAGGAGCTGGCCCGCAAGCTGCGCAGGCAGGAGTTCACGCTGGACGATTTTAAGAAGCAGATCGGCCAGCTCAAAAAGATGGGATCGTTTTCTCAGCTCCTGGAATATCTGCCCGGAATAGGGCCTTTGAAGAACGTTTCCCAGATGAAAATCGACGACCGGAAGATTCTTCATTTCGAGGCCATAATCAATTCCATGACTCCCGGGGAAAGGCTGAACCCGAAGGTCATCAGCGGGAGCCGAAGGCAGAGGATCGCCCGGGGAAGCGGCCGGCCGGTCCATGAGGTGAACCAGCTCCTCAGGCAGTTTGCAGAGATGCAGAAGATGATGAAGAAATCTCAGTTCAAAAAAATTCTCTCTTTTAAATAGGGACAGCGACCATTTTTCAAAGAATAATGCAAAAATGGTCGCTGTCCCTATTTAAACCCCCTATTTAAACCCATTTAAAAATTCCGCTGTTTAAATCCGACAAATTCAGTTGACTTAAAAGGAAAATTTCGCTATTATCTCCAATTGTTCTTTATCTTAACTTATTTGAAAAGAATGGATTAAAAATGATTACCATGCGATTGATGAGAGTCGGGGCAAAAAATAGGCCTTTCTATCGGATTGTGGTTATTGATTCGAGAAAACCCAGGGAGAGCAAGACCACGGACTATATCGGCTTTTATAACCCTTTAAAAGAGCCGCCGGAGATAAATATCAATTTAGAAAAGGCCAGATTCTGGCTGAAAAGAGGTGCGCAGACATCGAGGACGGTTCAGTCTCTGATCCATAAAGTATCCAAATCAAATGAACTTTCCAATTTACAAGATTCTAAAACATAAAGGAGGTTACAGTGAAGGAACTCGTGGAATTGATTGCCAAATCATTAGTGGACAGTCCGGAAAAAGTGCAAGTTTCCCAGCTCGAAGGGGAACAGACCACGATTCTGGAGCTCAAAGTTGCGCCTGAGGATTTGGGCAAAGTGATCGGGAAACAGGGAAGAACAGCACGGGCCATTCGCATTATTCTGGGTGCCGCAGGGATGAAAATGAAAAGGAGATTTAACCTCGAAATTATTGAAAAAGGCTAATTTGCAGAGCATCGGGAAAGTTTTAAGGACCCAAGGGAGGAGAGGGGAGCTTAAAGTCAAACTTTTTGCCGGGATTTCCTTTAGTCCTTTTTTTTTAAGGTTTTTCTTAAGAGAAAAGGGGGAATTGAGGATTTTGAGGTCGAATCTCTAAGACCGTATAAAAATTTTCACATCCTCAAGCTTAAAACAATCAATTCCCTGCCTGAGGCCCAAGAGCTGACGGGCGCGGAAATCTTCATCCCGGAGGAGAATTTCAAGCCTCTGGAAGAGGAGCAATTCTATCAATTTGAGTTGGTCGACTGTGCTGTTTTTTCCAGAGCCGGGGAAAGGATAGGCAGCGTGAGGGACATCCTGTCCGCCGGTGACAGCCATCTTCTGGTTGTGGAGAAGGAAAAAGGCGCGAAAGAGGTTCTCATCCCTTTCAGCCGGGCCATTTGCCGGAAAGTGGACAGGGAGAAGAAGGAGATCGTGATTGATCCGCCCGACGGCCTTTTAGACTTGAATGAGATTTGATATAATTACACTCTTCCCTGAAATGTTCGCCAGTGTCTTTTCAGGGGGAGTCATAAAAAAGGCGTTCGAGAACGGCTTGATTGAGGTCAAAGTGCATAACTTGCGGGATTTTACGGCCGATAAACACCGCCAGGTGGACGACCGCCCTTTTGGCGGAGATGAAGGAATGGTTCTTATGGCCGGCCCGATTTTTTCCGCGGTCGAAAATGTGCGTCAGAGCGAGAAAACTCCGGTTTATCTGCTCTCCCCACAAGGAAAGCCGTTGGACTTCCGTTTGGCCGGAGAGCTGTCTCAGTTTCCCCAGATGGTCCTCATCTGCGGCCGTTATGAGGGTGTGGACGAACGGGTCATTCAGCACCTGGTCACGGAGGAAATCTCCATCGGTGATTATGTGTTGACGGGCGGGGAGCTGGCGGCCATGGTCATCGTCGATGCGGTTTCGAGATTTGTCCCCGGCGTTGTGGGAAAAGAGGAGTCGGTCAGACACGACTCTTTCAACGAGGGAATTCTGGATTTTCCCCAATATACCCGTCCCCGGGACTTCCGCGGCATGACAGTTCCTCCGGTTCTTTTTTCGGGAAATCATAAGAATATAAAGTCCTGGCGCAAGAAAAAATCATTGGAAAAGACGTGGCTGCGCCGGCCGGATCTTTTAGAAAAAAGAAAGCTATCTCCGGAAGAAAAGGAAATGCTGGATCAAATTCAACAAGAAAGGAAAGGACGATGAACCTGGTTCAACAGGTTGAGGAAAAACAACTGAAGAAGGAAATGGAACCCTTGCGGATTGGAAACACAGTGAAAGTCCATGTCATTATCAAAGAGGGAGACAAGGAGAGAATTCAGGTTTTTCAAGGCGACGTCATCGCCAAAAAAGGGACCGGTATGAGTTCTTCCTTCTGTGTCCGGAAGATCTCTTTCGGCATTGGAGTGGAAAGAATTTTTCCCGTTCATTCTCCCTCCATTAAGAAAATTGACGTTGTCCGAAGAGGGAAAGTCCGACGGGCCAAACTGTACTACCTTCGAAAACTCAAGGGAAAAGCGGCCAAATTGAGAGAAGACAAATAGATGTAAAAGTGGTCAATTTCGCAATTGAAAGGCAATTTCTTCACAAGGGATTTCGCCTGATCGCGGGAGTGGATGAAGTCGGGAGAGGCGCTCTCTTTGGGCCGGTCGTCGCGGCGGCTGTGATCCTTCCCGCTGCGTTCTTCAAAGGAAAAGTTCCGGACTGGGTGAGAGAGACGAAGGATTCCAAACTTCTCACTCCCGGCAAGCGGCAGAAACTGGCCCGACAGATTGCCTCCCAGGTCGAGTCTCTGGGAATCGGCCTCTCCTCCAATATTGAAGTGGATGAAAAGAATGTGTACTGGGCTTCTCTGGCGGCCATGGAGCGGGCGGTCCAGAATCTGCATTTGAAACCGGATGTCCTTCTTGTGGATGGTTTTCTCCTCAGAGACGTCCCCTGTTTTCAAGAGGGGATTCCTCAAGGAGATCAAAAGAGCATTTCCATTGCCGCCGCCTCCATTGTGGCCAAAGTCCTGCGGGATGACATGATGGTTCTCCTGGATGAGATCTACGGGGGATATGCACTCAAGAAGAACAAAGGGTACGGGACCAAAAAGCATTACCAGGCCCTTAAGGAATTGGGGCGGACATCTTTCCATCGCTTGAGTTTTAATTTAAAATTATAAACGGGCCGTCCATGAGTCCAAAAAGCGAAAAGTTAAAAATCACGGAAGCCGCGGAAAAGTATGTCAAAGCGGGCAAGTTCGAAGAAGCGATTGATGAATATGAAAAATTATTGGAGGGGAGTCCGGAAGATGTCCCCATCAACAATATCATCGGGGATCTCTATGTCCAGCTCGGGCAGATTCAAAGAGCGATCAAGAGATTCCAGGCGAGCGCCGACCATTATGAAAAAAAGGGCCTATATTCCCAGGCCATAGCGATTTACAAGAAGGTTCATAAGCTGGACCCGAAGGAACTGGGGTTTCTCGTTAAACTCGGCGATCTCTACAGCCACCTGGGATTTATCTCGGAAGCCAAGGAGGAATACGCGAAGGCCGCCGAACGGCTGGAGAGGGAAAAACAGCTCAAGTCACTGATTTCCGTATATGAAAGAATCATCAAGCTCGACCGCAGCGATGCGGAGTGCCGGCGGCATCTGGCCGAACTGTATACCAAGAACGGACAGATCGACAAAGCGGTCGAGGAACTGAATGAAATTGCGGAGTTGAAAATTGAAAAGAACGAGCTGAAAGAAGCCGAGAAAATTCTCGGCGAATCGCGAAAGCTCAACGAAGAGAATGTCCGGACCTTATCGAATCTGATTAAAATCTTCAAGAAACAAAAAAGACAGAAAGAAGCCATCGCCCTTCTCGAGCAGACCCTCGCCAAGAAGAGAGAGCACCCGATGGTTCTAAGCCTCCTGGGCAATCTTTACTTCGGAGATCAGAATTTTAAAAAAGCGGAAGATATCCTGGTGAGGATTCTATCCGAGGATGAACGGAATGCGGACGCCCGGGCCAAGCTGGGATACATCAAGATCCGCGAGGACAATCTGGATAAAGCGTTCGAACTCTATGATCCCCTGGTGACCGCTCTCATCAATAAAAACAAAGAAGAAAAAGCCATCGGCCTTCTGGGCCTCATTCTCACGGCGAAGAAAGTCCATCTCCGCAGCCTTGAACGGTTGGCTTCCATTTATAAGCTCAGAGATCAGAAAGAGAACCTTGAGATTGCCGACAGAGTCCTCCTGGAGGAGTATCGCCAGAGGAAACTCAAGGACAAAATGATCCTTGTCTTGAAGGAACTGGTTGCGCTCTCTCCCGAAAATCAGGAATACGGACAGGAATACAGACACCTCCGAAAGGAGTTCAAGCTCCCGGAGGAAGGAAAGGAAAAAGTCGTATTCCTCACCAGTAAGGACAAGGAAATCATTAAGACAAACCTGGCCAAAGCGGACCTGTTCATTCAACAGGGATTGCCCCGCAATGCGCGCCGGATTCTGGAGAATCTGCAGCTCCTCTATCCCGATGAGCCGGTCATCCAGCAGAAAATCAGTCTCCTCGGAGAAGCGCCGGCCGAAGTGGGTGAGGCGGAGATCCCCATGATTGTGGAAAAGATCGCCATTCAAGAGGCTCGGAAAGAGAGAGCGGACGGCGAAATCCATCCTCCCGAACCCTTTTTTGAAGAGGAAGAAGAGGGCGAGAAAATATCCGCCCAGGAAATCTTTGCCGAAACAGAGATCATTCCCCTGACGCCCACGGAAATTAAGGAGAAAAAGTATCTGGACCTGGGAAAGAAAATTCAGGAAGAGCTCGACGCCATTGAGGCCGTTTTTTATAAACAGCTCAAGGAGAAAGAGGGGGCCATCGAGAAAGACCTCACGGACATTGTCCTTGAATTTCGCAGGCAGGTCGAGCATAAAATTGACAAGCGTAACTATGATACCCGGTACAACCTGGGGATGGCGTTTATGGAGCAGGGGCTTATCGACGAAGCCGTCGAGGAGTTCAAGCTGGCGGCGAAAGACGAAGAGCGAACCGCCGATTGCTTTTCTTTGATCAGCCAGTGTTTCAAGCAGAAAAGAAATTATAAAGAAGCCATCCGATGGCTGGAGGATTCCCTCGGGCATGTGGAAGAGAAATCCGACCAGCAATTCGCCGTCAAGTATGAGCTGGCGGCTCTTTATGAAGAAGAGGACAGAAACGAGGAAGCCCTGGTGCTCTATCAGGAAGTGAAAGCCTGGAATGCGCAGTATCGAGATGTCAGCAAGCGCATGAAAATTCTGGAAAAAATCACCTGATCCAGATATTTTATCCCGAAGAAAGACACCCCCTTTGGGATTTTTCCGGATCCATTTGTCAGGCGAGGTATGGAGAGAGACATACAGGCTGCGGGAGACCATAAAGCCCCCCTACGGGAGGGCTTTATGATGGACTCGGCAAATGTGGACGGCGCTTTTATTGAATGACCTTACCTGTGATGATGAGGATGAGTCCTTTGTCCCCGCCGTCGAGCTTTGAAACGCCGACGACGGTTTTCTCGCCCGATTTCATGGTGAAATTACTTCTTATGAGATTTTTGACGGAATGGACCCGCAGACTGTCTCCGACTTTTTCAGGCTTTTCGAATTTACTGTACTGGTCCAGCTCCACCCGCACCTGAAGGATATCTTCATTTTCTTCTTTGATGTATTTCGGATGAAAGCTTAAAGAAAATTCCGCATTTTTACCCATAGTGATGTCTGAACGCTCGTTTTCAAGAGCGCGGATGATGGATGTGTCAAGGAGAGTGAAATTCTTGTATTTGAGGAGGCTTTTCAGTTCCTTGATCACCGGTTCGTCCTTCAACGCCGTGTCCGTCTGTTCTCCCTCCGATTCAGAGCCGAGCACGAGCTGGACGATGAACTGAATGTCTGCCGGTTTGACGTCTATCTTCTTAATCAGGCTCTTTATTTTTTCGATGACTTCCGGATAGTCATTGATCGTAAGGATCTGGCTCTTAATCCCACAGGCCACGCGGCCTTCCGGACTGCGGTAGGATTCGATCAGGAGATTGATGTCCTGGTATGTGATATATTTCAGCTGGACGACCTCCTTTTGCATTTGTTGTTTTTTCTCCTGGGCCGCGGTCATAAGCGTCAGGCCAAAAAGAGTCACGGCGGTTAAAAGGCTGATCGAGATGAATCGTTTCATTTTTTATCTTCCTCCCATTCAAAATTTTTATTGAGAAGCCAGACAATGCGAAGACCGGTCTCCTTCGAGACAAAAGTTACGGACAGAATGTCCTGGCCGCTTTCATCACGACTCTGGGGAAAGGCGGGGGCGGGACCGACGGGAGAAGCCGAGGGCTTTTGGGCACTGGCCAAGAAAGATCGATGTCCTGAAGTCTTTTCCGGCTGTGGACCAGGGGCGGACAGAGGCTTAACTTTTTTCACTTCTTCTTGTTGTTCAGCAGGTCCTGTCTGTCTGACAGGAGTTTGGGTCGAATTGGGATCATGGAAGGCAAAGTGTCTGGGCTGGAGGACAAAGATTTTCATGAGGAGTCCTGCCCCTCCCAGCAGTAACAGAGAAACTATTCCATAAACCAGGGCCGGCTTTGGAGAGAGTCCGAAAGGCGTCCTCCTTTTTTCTGCCCTCTCGGAGACGATGGTTTTCATCAGGCGTTTCCATTCCGCCTCATCCCAATCCCTGATTTCTTCGGTCCGTGAGAGCGTTTTGATTTCATTCAGAGCGGCTGTATAATCTTTCCATTCCTGCTGGCATCTGGCGCATGAGGCCACGTGGGCGTTCATTGTGCGGCATTTTTTTTCTGGGAGTTCCCCTCCGACCGCCAAAGGAATGGCCTTTCTGACTTTTTGACAGTTCATGGAAGGCTCTCTTTGAGCGATGGACATTTTTCCTTGAATTTATCCCTGATTTTCTTTCTGGCTGAAGAGAGGTGAACCCTGACCGCCAGGGAAGAACACTCCAGAATTCGGGCACTCTCAATCACGCTGCAGTCCTCAATGTCCCGCAGGACGAAGACCTCTCTTTCCCTTGGGCTCAATTCCTCCAGGTATTCCATAAGCCGAGACCGGAATTCGCGCTCTTGATGCATACGTTCGGGATTGAACATTTGGGTGTCCGGCCTGATGTTTTCCGGCCGATCCCCCCTTTTTTTCTTTTGATTAAAGTTCCGGGCGGCATTGACCAGAATTTGAAAAAGCCAGTTTCTGAAGCTCTTTTGGGAATCGTATTTTTTCAGATATTTAAACACTCTGAGCAACGTTTCCTGGGAAATTTCTTTTGCGTCTTCCCAGTTCCGGGATATCCGGTAGGCCAGACTTAACAGCCGTTTCCGGTAAGGATTGACAAGGGGCTCGAAAGCTTCAAGATTTCCGTTCAAGACTTGCTCCACCAGGGCTTTCTCCTTTGCGTCCATTTCACACTTAAGTATATCTTCATTACTGAAAAAATGTTAAGAAATGAAATCATTGAGAAAAAATGAAAGGGGGAAGCGTTTACAATTTTAAGAAAAGACATAAGACAGTGAAAGAAAAAAGTGTGAGCGTCCCGGCCCAGAAACGTTTTCTGATTGGCCGAAGCAAGGCCGTCGACTATATTCAGACTCTGGTCGAACGCGTCAAGGACACCGATGCGCCGGTTTTTATCTGCGGGGAGAGCGGCACAGGGAAGGAGCTCATCGCCCGGGCGATTCATTTCACAGGCACCCGGGCCGGCGGCCAGTTTATCGCCGTCAACTGCGGAGCCATCCCCGACCCTCTCCTGGAGAGCGAACTCTTTGGTTTTGCCCGGGGCGCGTTTACCGGAGCATTGAGGGATAAGCCCGGGCTTATCGAAGAGGCGGACGCCGGGACATTTTTCCTGGATGAAATCGGCGACCTGTCCCTTTCCCTGCAGGCCAAACTCCTCCGCCTTCTCCAGGAAAAAGAAATCCGGAGAATCGGAGAGAACCGGACGCGTCGGATCAATGCCCGATTTATAAGTGCCACGAATAAAGATATTGAAAAAGAGATCGAGCGCGGGAACTTCCGGGAAGATTTGTATTACCGCCTCAGGATTATTACGATCGAGGTTCCGCCCCTGAGGGAAAGAAAAGAAGATTTCCTGCTTTTGCTCAATTGTTTTTTAGAGAAATACTGCCAGCAGATGAAGAGAGAAAAGATGTATTTTTCTCCCCGGTCTCTGGACCTTCTCTTTGAATACTCCTGGCCGGGGAATATCCGTGAGCTGCAGAATGAAGTACAGAGATGCGTCATCATTTGCGGCGAGAATGCGATCATCCGGCCGGAACATCTGTCCTCGAAAATATATTCCCGGAGCGAAGCCGCTTCGGATGCGACTCATAATTTCTTCGAGGCAAAGGCCGAATTTGTCAGAAGATTTTTAAATCAGGCCCTTCTCCGCTACGACCACAACAGGGCCAAAACAGCGGAAGAGATCGGCCTATCCAGGCAGGGTCTGTTCAAGCTGATGAAAAAACACAAGATTGATGCGCCAAGTAAGGTCGCCGATAAGTAAACAATTCCAGGGATTTGCTAAAGGGTGGATTTTCTGTTAGGTTTTTTATGCCATGGAGACAACAAAGAAAGAAAAAGTCTTTCAGGTGACCTGTCCCTCTTGTCAGACGGTGCTTTGGGTGGACGCCAGGACACAGGAGCTGTTGAAATCGGAGAAAGGAGCCAAGAAAAAAGAGTCGCTGGACGATCTCCTTTTGAGAGAGAGAAAAAAAGCGGCCGAATATGAGAGCCGATTCGAGGCGACGGCCGAACTCGAGAAAAAGAAGCGGGAAGAAGCGGAAAAGAAATTTCAAAAGGCGTTTTCAGGTTTGGATGAAACAGAGGAACCGGATTGAGTGTGATTGTTCAGCTTCCGGCCTGGGTTTCATCATCCCTGACCTTGGGGGCCATGGTGAATTTTGTCAGCCCGTACAGGCCCAGAATAAAGATGGCGGCGTAATTTCCTACGGCCCAGGGAAGATAGCTAAATGTGGGAACGCCGAGAGTACCGGTAATATAGACGCCGGCCATGCTCCAGGGAATCAGGGGGACAATAATCCCGCCGCACTCCGCGATAATCCGCGACAGGTTTTTTGCGGCCAGCCCTTTCTTCTTGTAGATCGGCGAGAGCAGATCGCCGGGGATGATCATCGCCAAGTAGGAGCTCCCGGTGACAAGCGCGGTCACGACGGATGTTCCTATAGTCACCATCACGATGCTCCAGATCTTGCTGGCGAACCTCATCACTCTGTCCAGAATGACCGAGAGCATACCGGTGCGCTGCATGATGCCGCCGAAGCTGAAGGCCGTGAAGGCGACGAGCTGCGTCTCCATCATGCTCATCATCCCGCCGCGGGAGATAAGCCTGTCCACGGCCGCGACACCGGTATCCGCTTGATAGCCGGTATTCATGGCCTGGGCGATCTCGGTGATCGATGCCTTCTGGAAGATTACGGCCAGGGCGGCCGCGACCAAAGAGGAGAGCAGCATCCCTGGAATGGTCGGTCTCTTGGTGAACGCCAGGTAGAAAACGATCAGCATCGGCAGAAGGAGGAGGATATTGAAATTGAAGTTTTTCTTGAGCGTTTCCAGAATGAGAGTCATGGTCTCGGAATGGACGGTCTCGGTCTTATATCTGAGCCCGATCAGAAAATAAACGGCCAGGCTGAGAAGCCAGCCCGGCACAGCGGACCGCATCGTATGCTTGATGTGGTCGAAGAGATTGGCGCCGGCGGTGACCACGGCCAGGTTGGGAATGTCCGAGAAGGGGGACATCTTATCCCCAAAGTAGGCGCCGGCCACAACGGCTCCAGCGGCCGCCCCGAGGGGAAGTCCCAGCCCCATGGCAATGCCGATAAAAGCGACGCCGATGGTTCCGATCGTCCCCCAGGAAGTCCCGGTAGCGATGGCAGTGATGCTGCAGACGACACAGGCGGTCACCAGAAAGAACTTGGGGGAGATGAGCTTCAAGCCGTAATAAATGACCATCGGGATCGTGCCGGAGACGATCCAGGCCCCGATGAGTATCCCCACACAGAGCATGATCAAAATGGCCGGCATGGCTTTATGGATACTGTCCACGATTCCCTGCTGCATGTCTTTCCAGGAGAACCGTAGAATAAAACCAAGGCAGCCGGTGAGAAAAGCCGCTGCCACAAGCAGGACCTGCGGCCGGATCTGATAAACGCCGTAGCCCACTCCAAGCAAAAGGCCCATGAGAATGAGCGGAGTCAGAGCAACACCCAGAGAAGGAGTTTTTGCCGGAAGAGGAGCTTTTGTCGTCGCTTTCATCGGTGCCCCCCTTTCATGGTCTTAAGCTTTGCTAAATGTTCCTTTGGTCAGGAGCTTGCTCCCGGACATCAACATTTTTCCCTTGGCCATAACGTCCGTGATAGTGTAGTCTTTATCCAGAAAAACCAGGTCGGCATCTCTGCCCGTCTGGATTTCTCCTTTTTGGAAAAGCCTGTAAAATGAAGCCGGATTGGAGCAAAAAAGCCGGACGGCCTCATCGGGCTTGAGGATCTTCTTCTGGATGAGAGATTTGAATTTCTTGAACAGGTTTTTTTGGGTGGCGATTGTCAGGGCAGTGAGTCTTCCGTCCGGATCAAAGACCGGAAGGCTGCCGTTGCTGTCAGAGCTCACTGAGATATGGCTGAGAGGGGCCTTTCTTTCCAGACACCGGCGGACGGCCGTTTCCACACTGACGTCGGTGTCCTTTTCCTCCTCCGAACTGATTCCGGCAGTTAAATCGACGTATCCCCCGGCAAGGACAAAATCGATGGCTTCCTCAAGGAGTGCGCGGTTGCGGTTGACATGCGTCGGTATCACCTGAGTCGGCGGGATTTCCGTCTCTTTGATTAACCGGAAAATCATTTCGAGCCGGCGGGCGCCGTTTCCGAGGTGAATGTGAAGAACGCCGGCTTTTCCGCCGAGCATTCCTCCGATCCGGCAGTGAGCGGCCAAGCGGGCGATTTCCTCGAAGGTCGGCTGGGAGGACCGGTGGTCTGAGACGGCCACTTCCCCAAAACCGATGACTTTATCAATGAGAGTCAAGTCGGAGCAGACACTTCCGGTTAATGTTTTGACTGGAATCTCATAGGAGCCCGAGAAGATGTAAGCGGTGATTCCTTCAGTATCCAGAGCCCTGGCCTTGACCAGGAGGGATTCCAGATGGCGGGTGACACCGTCCGTGCCCAAACAGCCGATGACGGTTGTCACTCCATTGGGGATGATTTCTTCAATGGAAATCTCAGGCGTTCGGGAAACCGGGCCTCCTTCGCCCCCGCCGCCCAGAATATGGACATGGCTGTCGATGAGGCCGGGAATGACCGTTTTCCCTCGTCCATCGATTACCCGGACGTCAATCCCTTTGATCTGGATGCGGCCGGGCTCTGTGACAGCAACAATTTTTTCCCCGACGATGAGCAGGTCTTTTTTCCCGAGAGGTTGGGGAGAATAAATGAATCCTTCTTGTATTAGCGTAATCATTGAATCCTCCTTCAGAGGATTAAAAACTAAACTATCATTTCTTATTTCCAAATACAAGAAGTAAATAAACAAAATGGTTCTCTTCCATTTGAGGTGAATTCATTTAAGGAAGATATCCGGAAGGACTTCTCTCCCCTTCAGGTTTTTCACGCCGTTCCCTCACCGCCCTTCTCGGCGGCTGCGGAACTTGCATCATTGATTTTTTCATAAAAAAGAAGATCAAAAAATGGGAAAACCCCTATTTTTTCCATTGCATTTCCCATTTCTAGGAGAAGGCTCAGACATCCTCACCGCCCGGATGAGCCGGGTTCCCTTCAAGGGCGGCTCGGGAAGGCTAAACCTTCAATAGTCGCTTCAGTCCTCCCGGATATCTTCTTTTTCACTTCCACAGAATGGAAGAGAACCAACAAAATTATTACGGACGTAATAAATAAAGTTACAATGTTTGATCGGCGCTGAGGCCGCCCTCAAGCTCCCGTAGCGGGGGGGGCCCGTCGGCTTTACCGATGGGGGGAACCGACGGGACTGGTTCCCCGGGATTCGGGGGCTGAGGGTGGCCCCAGCGCCGCATATATTCTGTCACGTCATTTATTGCGCTCATATTAGTAACCCAGGAATGCCGATAGAAAAATCTATTGAAGGATAAAGACTCCTGGTATAAGGTTATTTTTGATGAAAAAACAACATCACCCGTTGGGTGAGACCTTAACCAGGAGGACGCATCTATGATAAC
>JBAVVD010000051.1:0-1614 GCA_049697115.1 Candidatus Aminicenantales bacterium | reverse complement strand
CCTCGACACCTGCCACATCCGTGATCGCATTGAACGGTCCGGGCTTTCCCGCAAGAGGCAGTCCCCATTCCCGCGCCCGCTTCAGATCCGTCATGAACAGCCTCCTCCCATGCACTTTATGCTTTGCAAATCCGCCATCTTGCAACACTATGTCGAAAACAACGGAAGAGGTCCATGGAATCAGCAGGCATCGGCCATTATCGCGAATTCCTGATCATCCTTGCCGCAGCCGGACTGGTCGTCCCGCTCTTCGTGCGCCTTGGCATCAATTCCATACTGGGATTCCTGCTGGTCGGCTTTCTGCTCAGCCCCGATGTGCTGGGTTCGCTCACCACGGCGGTTCCGCTTCTCAAAGCCTTCGTCATCGCCGACCAGGAAGCCATTTCCTCGCTGGCTGAATTGGGCGTCGTTTTCCTGCTTTTCCTGATTGGCCTCGAGCTGTCCTTCGAACGGCTCATCACCATGAAACGCCTGGTGTTCGGCCTCGGCAGCCTGCAGGTGATCGGCACGATGGCTATCATCTTCCTGGCCGCCTATGCTCTCTCCTTCACACCGGCCCAGGCCATCGTCATCGGCACGGCTCTTTCACTCTCCTCCACCGCCATCGTGATCCAGTTGTTTTCCGACGAAAGACGCCTGGGATCGCAATCGGGCCGGACCAGCTTCGCCATCCTGCTGTTCCAGGACCTCGCGGTGATCCCCATCCTTCTGATGGTCAGCGTATTGGGAAAGGAAGCCTCAGGGCCGGTTCTGCATGGCATCGCCATCGCCCTTGCCCAGGCCGCCGTCGCCATAGCCCTCATCATCGGGGTTGGCCGTCTTGCCATCAGACCCCTGCTGCGGCTGGTGGCCGGGACCAACAGTTCCGACCTGTTCATGGCGGCGGTGCTGCTGATTGCCGTAGGCACCGGGGTTCTGGCAAACCTTGCCGGGCTTTCCATGGCGCTCGGCGCCTTTATCGCGGGCCTCACCCTGGCGGAAACCGAATACCGCCGCGCCATCGAAGCCATTATCGAGCCCTTCAAGGGCCTGCTGCTTGGCGCCTTCTTCCTGCTCGTGGGTCTTGGCATCGACCTCAACGGCTTCATTGAAGCTCCCGTTCAAATCCTTGCCATCGCGACAGCACTTGTCATTGCCAAATCTGCATTGACCTACTTCTTGGCTCGCATGATGAAAGTCAGTCACGCCGTAGCCCTGGAAAGTTCCCTGCTGCTCGGCCCCTGTGGCGAGTTAGCCTTCGTCATCCTCAGTTCAGCCGCAGCCTTGGGCATTCTCAACCGGACCATGTTCAGCCAGCTCCTGCTGATCGTATCGCTCACCATGGCGGCCATTCCATTCCTGGCAATCCTGGGAAAGCAATTCATCAAGCAGTCAAGGAAAATTCAGGGGGACACGCCTGAGACGCTGGAGGCGCCGCCCGCCGACCACCAGCCATGGATCATCGTTGCAGGCTTCGGCCGCGTCGGCCACTTGATCGGCTCCATGCTGGAGGAACACAAGATTCCCTACATTGCCATGGATGCCGACGCTGCCCTTGTCACCCGCGAGCGCCGCGCCGGGTTTCCGGTCTACTATGGCGATGCCGCCAATCCGGAATTTCTCAAGAAATGCGGC
>JBAVVD010000050.1:0-2478 GCA_049697115.1 Candidatus Aminicenantales bacterium | reverse complement strand
AGCAGATACATCGTCTGATCGAACGCAGACATCACGAACGCATGCAGACGCTCAAGAGATTGTACTTCGTCCAGACCCGACCTTTGCTCTTCGCGTTCTTCATCCTGGATCTGCACGTCTAGCCTGGATTCCCACGTAGGGGTTTGGAGCTAACGAAAACCCGTCCTGCGGGGGCGAGAAGTGCGGGAATTCGCGGATGCGCCAAATTGGTATTGTTATATGTCGCCAAGACGTATAACCTATGCTCCCACGGTCCTAGCCGACCAAGGCGACCCAAGCACGCCAGTCGTCGAGTGGCGGTTTGCTCGGAAAAGCACGGGATTTTCTCCGGTCACCCTGCGCGGCCGTTTGGAGCACGGAGGCACTTGGCATGGTGGAAGCATGGCCTATCAGTCCAGGAATCGACTAACTCTCACCCGCCGGTTCCTCCAACCCGTCAACACCACGCAGCGGCACTACGAGGCCCTCCGCGCTTACTTCGTCGACGGCCTCCCCTCGGCCGAGGCGGCCGCACGCTTCGGCTACACGGCGGGCAGCTTCCGCATTCTGGTTCATCAATTTCGGCAGAATCCCGACCGTCCCTTCTTCCTTCCCCCGGCGCGAGAAGTCAGGCCTCGCGCCAAGCAGAAGCGTTTGCGGAACGCGGTCGTCGCCCTGCGCAAGCAGAACCTGTCCATCTACGATATCAGCCGGGTGCTTTCGCGGGAAGAGGAAGCGATCAGTCCGGCCAAGGTGGCGGAGATGCTTCAGGCGGAGGGGTTTGCCCGGTTGCCGCGAAGGCTCGATGAGGAGCGTCCGGAGGGGCCCCGGCCGACGATCGCGGAGGTGGCGGACGTGCGGGAATTGGACTTCTCGCCGCGGCAGTTCCGCACCAAGTTCGGCGGTTTGTTCCTCTTCGTGCCGTGGTTGGTTTCCAGCCAGTTGGATGCCATGGCCCGCCGCGCCGGTCTTCCCGGGTCGAAGATGGTGCCCGCCGGTTGCGCACTGCGTTCGCTCTTGGGGTTGAAGTTGTTCGGCAACGCCCGGCACAGCCATGTGATGAGCCACGTGCTGGACGAGGGGCTGGCGTTGTTTGCCGGATTGAACGTGGTTCCCAAGCGGTCCTTCCTCACGGAATACAGTTGCCGGATCGCGCCGCACTGCTATCCCAAGTTGATGCGGGCGTGGTTCGACGCCGCCGGGCAGTTGGGACTTGAGTGGGGAACCTCGTTCGATCTGGATTTTCACACGATTCCCTTCCACGGCGAGGACGCGTTGGTCGAGAAGCACTACGTTTCCAAGCGAAGTCGCCGGCAAAAGGGAGTCTTGGCGTTTCTGGCCCAGGATGGCGATCGCCGCGTGTTCTGCTACGCCAACGCCGATCTGCGCAAGGAACACCAGAACGACGAGATCCTGCGATTCGTGTCGTTCTGGAAGCAGCGGACCGGTCAACTTCCCGGGGAGTTGATCTTCGACTCCCGGTTGACGACCTATGCCAACCTCAGCCGTTTGAACCGACAGGGCATCGACTTCATCACGCTGCGCCGTCGGTCGGCGCAGATGCTCCGGGAGATCGCCGGCCATCCGGCGTCGGCCTGGCGACGCATCGAGTTGGATGGGGTGTCCCGGGCGTATCGCACGCCGCGGATTCTCGACCAGCGGATCGCGTTGCCCGATTACGAAGGCCCGCTGCGGCAGTTGGTCGTGACCGACCTGGGACACGAAGACCCGACGCTGCTGTTGACCAACCAACTGGGCCGTTCGCCGGCCAAGCTGATCGAGCGTTACGCCCAGCGGATGCTGATCGAGAACGGCATTGAGGACGGCATCGACTTTTTCCACATGGACGCGCTCTCGTCGGCCGTGGCCCTGAAGGTCAACTGCGACCTGCAACTGACGCTGATGGCCAGCAGCTTGTACCGTTTGTTGGGCAGTCGGATCGGGCACGGCTATGAGACGGCCAAGTCGCAGCACATCTTCCGGGATTTTGTGGATGCCACGGCCACCGTGGTGCTGACAGAACGAGCGATCGAGGTGCATTTTCAAAAGCGGGCGCACAACCCGTTGTTGCTGGCGGCCGGCTTCGACAACACCGATGTGGTGGTGCCTTGGCTGGGCCGTAAGCGGTTGCAGTTGGTGTTTGGATAGAGCGAGCGTGGAGTCCAGGCGAAAACTAACATCCGCCCCCGCAGGACGGGTTTTCGTTAGCTCCAAACCCATACGTGGGAATCCAGGCTAGCGAAAGGCTCTCGTCAGGCGCGGCGGTCAACGGTTCTCCTCGCGCAACCGGGTGACGTCCACGCGGAGGCGCATCTGGCGGCCGACGGGGCGGGCAGCGCGGACGTCTTCCTCGCGGAAAACGGCCATCAGCACCGTGCCCGCGCCTTCTTTGCCTTCCCGGTTCAGCGTGTAGCGCTGGTGATCGTAGATGACGTAGATCGCGCCGTCCGCGGCCTGCACGCCATCAGGATATGACGACTCTCGCTCGTCGAGCAAGAG
>JBAVVD010000049.1:0-2500 GCA_049697115.1 Candidatus Aminicenantales bacterium | reverse complement strand
ATCCAGACAATCCACGCAGTGGATAAAGAAAGCCTCACCCTCTCCTCCCCCCTAAATTTTTCTTATTTAAAAGAAGAAAGCCAGCTTCTCCTCCTGGAAAGAATCTCGCTCTATCTGGATGCCGGGAGAAATATCCTCCGCCGGAAGGTGAATTCCAGTTCCCCTCAGCCTCTGCTTGAGGAAGTGGATACTTTCCATGTCGACTATGTGGGGACGGCCAATCTGGCGCATATAAGATTTGACCTTCAAAAAAGCAAGGAGAATTTCTATGAAATGTCGGTATTTCCCAAGAATCTGGCCTTTGCCTCTGTTCGATAAGCGCCTCAAAAAAACAAAAAAGGGCGCTGTTACATTGATCGCTGTTTTTATGTATTTCCTTTTCAGCACGGTCGGCCTGAGTCTGATTTTTCTTTCACGGATCAGTTTGAAAATCAGCGCCTATAAGAAAAATCGCCTGATTCTGGAATACACGGCTGAGAATGGAATCAAACGCGGATTCAATGACCTCGCAATCCTCGTCTCTTCCCGGGACGCTCCTTCCTTTCTCACTCCGGAGCACTATGAGGAACTCAGAAAAAGCTGCCGGAGCGGGGGGAAGGCCGTTGTTGAAGAAGCTCTGGGAAAAATTTTTCCCTCAGAAGTCAGGGAAGAGCGGAACGAACAGGCCTGGGCCTGTTCAACCGAGTTATTTTGGGAAGGGATAACGGAAAGAGAATATTACTTTCTCGGAAAATACAAGGCGGCGTTTGTTTCTGAGGGTCGACTGAAAAACTTCATTCCCAAGAGAAAGGCCATTCTTGAAGCCTCCTTGAAGGTGCTCAGTGGCCGCATCCCGCTTTCCTATTTTCCGCTTCTCATCAATAAAAAGCTGGGCAATGAACAAAAGGAGCAGTTTAAAGAAATCAACAATATCGCCTTCCTCTCCTCCCCGGAAAATCAGGTTCAACCGTCCACCAGCATCGTTGCAGAAAAAATCATCCCGGATGAGGCCAGCACGCTCCTGGGCAAAGCGCTCAACATCAAGATTTTTCACCCCTGGGACCTGTCCCGGATGGAACTCCGCGGCGCCCTCGGCCTGGAACAAATCAATGCGCCTGTTCCGGAGGGAGTCTATCTCATCAATAACGGCCCTGGGCTCGGCGGTATCTATGTCCAGGGGGATGTGGAAGAGATGATTCTGGCTATCGAAGAAGATTTTCAGGTCGTTTTTTTCCGCATGGAAGAGGGCTTGTGGGTGCTCAAATTCAGCCTTACAAAAAACCGGACCATCTTCCTTACACCGGAAGAGACGTATTCCTATGACCACATTCCACAGGGCGTTATCGCCGTCAACGGAAAAATCCGCTCTCTCGGCGGAGGAATCATCGACGCATCAGGCGAAGCGGTGCGGGCCGGAGACGAAGACGTCGAGTCTGTTCTCCAAGGCGTGAGTCTCACCATCATTTGCGCGGAAAAAATCATTCTCACTGCCCACCTTATTCACCAAGGGCTCAGATGGCAGGGAGGCCTGCCTTATATGAAAGACGGAAAGTCCCATCTCATCATTTGTTCGATGGGCAAGGACTTGCTCGAAAATGAAGAAAAGGAGGGAGGAATTGTCGTTAGTGGAAATGCTCCCCCGGACATGAAAATTCAGGCGCATTTAACCGCCGGAGGAGAGGGCTTTACCATCGCGGGCGAGGGAAAAACCGTGAATCTCATGGGAAGCCTTCAAACCGTTGATTTCAAATCCGGGGGAAATGTTCTTCAGATCGCTTTTGACACCAGGCTTTTTGATGAAAACTTTTATCCGGAAAATTCTCTCCCAGCGGCCACTCCACTTCTCCATATACTCTCTCTCACTCCTCTGGAATGGAGGGACATATCGTGAGCAAAGGATTCTCTCTTATCGAAGCTGTTGTCTCTTTGTTCATTCTCGCCGGGCTCATTTATATCGCCTCCGTCTCCCTGCTTGATTTGGCCCCCAAATACAGGCTTGAGAGCGCTGTTTGGAAGGTCAACACGGCACTGAATCATGCTCGATACAAATCGATATTCAACGGCGTTTCTGTTCGAACGAAGTTTTCCTCTGCGGGCTATGAATTCGAAAAGTACGATGACGCCCAAAAAGAATGGAAACGGGACGAGTGGCATCTTCTGGAGGGAGTCAGAATCGAAGCCAATAACTGCCCCATTTTTCATCCGGAAGGGACGGTCTCGAATATGGCTTCAATTATGGTCTCCAACGCCTGGGGACGTTACAAAATCTCCCTCGCCATCTCGGGAAGGATAAAAATCACACGGCTGAATTAAAAAAGCTTCGCCGCTTGAAACACACTCCCCCGAAGCCGCAGGAAATGCTGCTTTTTTTTGAACCTCTTTTTGAATTGCCTGTGTCAAGGCAACATGAATATGTCCTATTCTTAGCAACGTGAAAATGTCCGGTTTTCTCATTCTTTTAGATCCTCTCCAGATAGCTGTTGTGATGGAGCGCAGGATTATATCTCCGCCAGGGGTGATG